>MFLE01000026.1 GCA_001781205.1 Candidatus Kaiserbacteria bacterium RIFCSPHIGHO2_02_FULL_49_34 | reverse complement strand
GCGATATTTTCGCCAATTATCTGTAGCATTTTCTGTGCTCAGAATAAGTTCACCATCAGTTTTTGCAAATTTACCGCAACGTGAGGCGAGAGTGCGGTCTTGCGGTTGTGGCGTAATCTCTCCTGCAAGATATTTCGGCAATACGGTAACAAGCATTCGTGCGCCAAGTTCAATGAGCTTTGGACGAAGTTCACGAACGGTCCATGTTGGTTCGATGGCTATTTTTTCCTGTGCAATAACGTCACCTGCATCAAGCTCGTAGACCATTTTTTGAATCGTCACACCTGTTTCGGCATCTCCCGCAAGGAGTGCAGCCTCTGTCGGTGTTGCGCCTCGGTATTTTGGGAGCAGGGAATAGTGAATATTTAAAATACCTTTTGGATAAAGTTTGATGACTCGTTCGGGGATTATCTTTCCGTACGCGACACATATCGCATACTCAGCCTCAACTGATGCAAGATGCGCAAAAGCTTCATCGTCAAGCATCTCCGGCATATACACAGGAATACCATTCGCTTCGGCAAGTACACGTACAGGCGATGGAGTCATTACTCGTCCGCGTCCAGCGGGGCGGTCAGGATTTGTTACTACAAGCGATGGTAAAAATCCTGCTGCAAGGAGCGCGCGTAATGTCTCCTCCGCAACATGCGGTGTTCCTAAGAAGATAAATTTCTGCATTCGCATACTATAGCACACACATTATTTTTGCACAGTCATGCTATACTCTTCACATGTTCATCGAGAGTCTTGAACTCCGCTGACAGCATGAATTGTCACATGAAGAAACTTACCCGTTTTCGAATTCATCTCGCAAGCTATATCACCGTTACACTTCTCACGGTGCTTGCGGTTTTTCTGAGTGCATTTGCGTTTGCAAAACCTACCGAACTCCACATCTACACCTGGGAAGACTACATTGCGCCGGAGGTTATTGCACAATTTGAAACGAAGTATAATGTAGTAGTAACGGTAACCGAATTTGACAGTGAGTTTGATCTCCTGCGCATGTATCGAGAAACTCCAAAACTTGATACCTATGACTTAATATTTTTCAGCGATACCATTGCCGAGGAACTTCGTCGCAAAAATGTTCTTGCACCGATTCAAAAAAAGAGCATCACCAACATCCGCAACATCAGTGCGTCTCTTTTTGATATACGTACCAATGCTGAAGCGCTTCATGCAGTACCCTACATGTATGGTACTACGGGCATTGTAGTAAACACAAAGTTCATTGACCCATCTGTCGTGACATGGCAAACACTTTTTGATCCACAGTATGCAGGCAAGACCTGTCTCCTCAATGACGAGTCCGAAGTTATTGCTGCCGCCGCACTTGCACAAGGGTTCGATGCAATACCAACAAGCGATGCGGCAATGCATGCGGTAACCGGCCTGGTGAAAAACTACACCGAATATGGCACCTACTGTGGAGATGTGTCACTTATCGACGAACTTGTAAGCGAGCGTGTCTGGATTGCGCAGCAATGGAACGGCAGCGCAATCCCTGCCCTCGAAGAGCATGAACATCTACGCTACATTCTTCCACCCGACGGCGCCAGAATCTGGTATGATTATATGGGCATTCCTACAGGAGCACGTAATGTCCATCAAGCCTCACGCTTTATTCAGTATCTTAACGAACCAAAAGTCGCTGCACAAAATGTAAACTATCTTTGGTACGCTTCCGTAAATCAAGCTGCTCGAGAATTTGTTGATACAGAAATTCTCGAAAATGAAATCATCTATCCACGCAGTGACACTAAGAACAAATTCACCTCGTATGCTGCATTCCCTTACTACGAAGCGGTCGCAACCATGCGTGACACTGTTTACACCATCATGCACACTGGAAGCATACTCGAATAAAAAACGCGCCATCATGGCGCGTTTTGCAATAATTGCAAGAAGTTCTGTGTGTTATGTTGCAAGCCCTAAGTAGGGAATGAGTTTTGTGGCATCAAGGTCACGGCCACGGAACGCACGGAAGGATTCCATCATCGGACGAGAGGCGCCTGGTGCGAGAATTTCCTTGCGGTAGCGCTCAGCAACTTCGGCATTCATCATGCCGCCCTCTTCCGCAAACGCAGCGTAGACATCTGCTACGAGCCCCTCGGCCCATAAGTAGCTGAAGTAGCCAGCTGCATAGCCCCCAGCAAAGATATGCGAGAAGGCATGCGGAAAGCGAACTTCAGGACGCACGGGACGCAAGACGATTTCTTCCGAAAGCGCCGCATACATTGCAAGTAAATCCTGTTCCGAAGCGGGGACATACTTGTGTGCATCCCAGTCGAAAAGTGCTTGCAGCACCTGCCGCACCGCCATCGAGCCAGATTCGAAGTAACGTTGCCCGATAAGTGCATCGAGGAGGTCATCAGGAATCGGTTCGCCGGTGATGCGGTGTGCAGACATATACTGCAGCGTATCTTTCTCCCAGCACCAGTTCTCGAAGAACTGGCTTGGCAGCTCGATAGTGTCCCATTCGACACTGGTCATGTTGGTACTCAGATACTTTGCCTCCGTCATCAAAAGGTGGAAACAGTGGCCAGCTTCATGGAAAAGCGTCACCATCTCATCATGAGACAAGTACGCGTCGCTATCAGCGGGTTTACGGAAGTTGCCGATGAGGTGCGCCACAGGGAGTTGTACACCGTCAGACGTCTCGCGACGCGCGACAGCATCATCCATCCACGCACCGCCGTTTTTGCCATTCCGTTCGAAGAGGTCCATGTACAGTGCAGCAACCGTTGCGCCGTCCTTGTTTTTGACGGCATACAGAGTGACACTGTCGTGCCACACGCTTGCATCCATAATCGGCGCGAGCGTGACGCCCCACCAGTTCTCGAGAATGTCCGAGAGCGTGGCGAGTACGTTCTGTAACGGAAAGTACTCACGTACCTTCTCGTCATCAATATCGAATTTCTCCTCTTTGATGATTCGTGAAAGATACGGGATATCCCATGGTTGCATTCTGGTAATGCGGTGGTCTTTGCTCCTTTCTTGCCAGCGGGCGAAATCTTCCTTGGCGGAGGATTGCGCCGCAAGCGCGATAGTGCAAAGAAAATCATCCACACCAGCGACCCCAACGCTACGCGCTGCTTTTTTCG
Organism: Candidatus Kaiserbacteria bacterium RIFCSPHIGHO2_02_FULL_49_34; assembly: GCA_001781205.1. Lineage (GTDB taxonomy): Bacteria > Patescibacteriota > Minisyncoccia > Phycocordibacterales > UBA918 > HO2-49-34. Next base: position 31,997 of record MFLE01000026.1, on the reverse strand, counting down.
AGAGAGACAGTTCATTGAACGAACTAAATCCGAGGATTTCAGCTTTGCGCTGCCGAAGTTGTAGCATGCGTGGCATCAGGGGGCCGTTGTCCACTTCAGGGAGAGCAAAAGAGAGCGATGAGGCTCGTGCATTACGTGCGGTCCACACCTCCTGGCGTAAATCGCGATCGTGCGCATACTCGAGCACAGCGAGCGTGTCGCTCATGCCGAGTGCGACAAGCGCACCAACTTGGCCTTTCTTCTGTGCTGCGCGACGCATGGCTTCTTGTGCCGCTTCAGGAATGCCGCGCAGGCGATGTGCATCGCATTCAGGAATCAGTAGTGACCATGCATCCGTTGCTTTGGTGACGTTGTCGCTGAAGGTTGTTGAAAGGCGTGTGAGTTCTTGGTTTATCTTGCGAAGCTCGTCCTGTGCTTCTTTCGGAAGCGCAATGCCAGCACGTTCAAACCCTTCAATCGCTCGCTGTACGATACATTGCTGTTCGGCAGTGAGCGACATGAAATCTTCACGTGCACGTACTTTTTTGTACGCCTCGTAAAGCCCTTTGTCAAAAGAAATGTCCGCGCCATACTGCACGCCGAGTTCATTCGCTGCATCCATGGCCCCTTTGAGGTCCGGATACTTTTCTTTCATTGTCGAAAAAAGATGTTGGAGCGGCCCGGCAACACGCGCGATGTCGTTATCGTTGTCCTCGTCGGCAATAATATCCGCAAACGTCGGTGATTCCATTGCTGCAATGCGCTCAGCAAAAGCGCGACCATTGTCATACAGTTTCGAAAGCTCCGCGAGCGCATGCGCCGCATCAAACGACTCCCAAACAGGAAGCGTTAATCCGTCTCGTATTTCGTAATTCATAGCAAGGCCCTTCTTCTCATTGATACTACAAAGAACATAGAATGTTCTACCCAAGGGCAGAGTAGTATACTACGCCACGAAAGTCAACGAACCAATCTGTTGATATAAAAAAAGCACAAGATCAATATCTTGTGCTTCATGAGTACCGTTATGGATTTTCGGAAGGTGTATTGTGCAAATTGAGCTTTTCACGCAAATACATACGTAGCTCCTTGCCACCAACACCGTTTTCTTCAAGAATCAATTGATTCACTTTTATACGCCAGATACAGTGTTTGAGTGGATGGTTTTGATGCGGAATATAGTGCACTTTCGCAAAATGTATGCCCTGTGCACTGTTCCAGGTTTTTATGATGACACCATCATCCATCTTCCAGAGTGCCCGAATGTAGAAAAACTCCTGCGGATTAAAATCACGGGTGACTGCAATCCGACCCCTGCTCACAAGCGGTGCAGGCTGCTCTCCCTTTTTGAAGAATGCAGCAACTTCGCCGAAGGCGTGTGCGTGTAGGTATTCTGAAAGCATTCTTGCATGATTGTTTCTCCAGGACACCGTAGCGGGGTTTTCGCAGAGGGTGCGTATCGAAAGCTGTATGCCAATACTTGGAACAAGCGAACGGGGAAGTGCATGTGTGAGACGAACGCGCATGGTTCTGCCCTGGTCGTCTCGGTGTATATACACCGAGAGTGCGATATCAAAAAGATAATAGTTTCCCGTCACGCCGTGGAGTATTTTGTAACATGCCTCGGCAATCTCGGCAGGCTCCTTCAATTGCAGTGCGTCAATACGCATGTCTGCAATACGTGCATCTCCCTGTTCGAGCGGCTTTTTGAGGTGAAGCGTATACCCGTGTTTCGGCGTATGCATTTCCAAATCCTTGCGGTACGACATCGTACAGTAGTAAGAACAAAAAAGAACATAGCTTCGAAAGAGTACTTTCAAAGCGAGGAAGCATAATGATACATGACACGCGTAATGTCAAGTTTTGCGAAATAAAAAAATCCCCTGCATCATGGGTGTGATGCAGGGGTGTGCTTGAAAAAAGGAGTTACATGTTCTGTTCAACAAACTCAGCGAGTTCACTGCGGGCGCCACCAGGGATTTGCATGGTACCAGCACCTTTAAAGCCTTTGAGCTTCTGGGTGTAGTGCGTGAGGCCTGAGGTGAGCGGGGTGATGTACTTGCTGTCGATTTGCCCAAGATTGCCGAGGACAATAATCTTCGAGCCGACACCGATGCGTGTTGCGATTGCTTTGATCTGGTGCGGGGTGAGGCCTTGCGCCTCGTCGAGAATCACGAGCGTGTCAATAAATGAACGCCCTCGCATGAAGTTCAGCGATTTGAACTCGAGAGGAACTTTTTGCAGAATGTAGTCAATCGACCCCGTCTTGCTTTCATCGTCGCGATGGAGTGCCTCCAAGTTATCGGTGATTGCCGCAAGCCACGGCAACATTTTTTCCGTTTCCGTCCCGGGCAGGAACCCGATTTCTTTATCGAGATCGACCAGGTTCCGTGTTGCCACAATCCGCTTGAAGCGCTTGCTGACCATTGTAAGCTCAATAGCGCAGGCGAGTGCGAGAATCGTTTTCCCCGAACCCGCCGGACCATTAAGTGTAACGCTGGTAACATCATCATGCATAAGCAGATGGAGTGCCATTGCTTGCTCGATGTTTTTCGGATGAATACCCCATACCTCTTGACTCATGAGGTATTCCTCCGTGTATTCCGCCGCGATGACGGAAGTTTCATCAACACTCTCCACGTACAAGACGCGTCCGCTGTCGTCGGTCAGGAACATACATGCGTATGCATCAGGAACGAGTGACCGTGGAATTTCGTGGATGTTCCGCCCACTCTCGTAGCGGCTGTGAATGTCGTCGCCATCAACGATGTCCCAGAAGGCGCCCTCGTAGTGCGTGCGACCTTTCGGCAACAGATTGATGTCATCGAGGAGTTGGTCTTTCTTGTAATCCTCGACACGGCGAACACCGGCAGCTTTTGCCCGTAGACGCATGTTGATGTCTTTGGTCACCAGCACCACTTCAACCTCGGGGTTCTCCTTCTGGAGCCGTAAGGTTGCATTGATGATGATGTTGTCGTTCTCCTGATTGACATGCGTTGCGGTAGCGAGATATTCAACTTCGCCAGGCACGAGGGGCTTATCGGGATAGATGGCCAAGAGGCCTTCCGTTCCGTTGATACGCGGGATTGGCACGCCGGCAATGATATCCTCAGTTTCCGCGCTGCCAAGAATCTTGTCGATATTCTTGATGGCGAGGCGGGCCTCGTGGCTCACCTCGCGGTCGGTGCGGTCCTTGAGCGCATCAAGTTCCGCAAGTACAATCATCGGGATTATAACCTTGTTCTCTTTGAAGGAGAGCAGGGCATCCGGATCATGGATGAGGACGTTGGTGTCGAGAACATCTATTTTTGGAGTCATGTGAACTTCCTTTTTTCTGACAAAGAACCCCGCGTGTTGTGCGACAGAGCGCGCAATGCAGGAAGGTGAGGAACATGTTTCGCTCATAAACGTACCACACGAAACATAATTGTCAACGTACTGGGTGATAGAGAGACCTCTCGCATATTCCATAGAAATCTTGAATGTGGCAGCACGCTGTGCTAGTGTTCTTTTGCATTGTTCTTCCTAGTTTTAATCCGAGAGGTGTACCATGAGTACTGATGAAAAGATTGTGTACCTTGCTCGTCATGGCGAGTCTGTGTGCAACACGAAAGGAGTCGTACAGGATAGTGAAGGAGGTCTTACGATATTGGGCCGCGAGCAAGCATATTATTTAGGGAGACGCTTTGCCCGGAAAGGAATCGAACGTATTCTCACAAGCTTCGATGAACGCGCTCATGCGACCGCAATACAGGCATCAGGCTTCGTGGGTGCTTCCGTGTTCGGTCTTCATGAGCTCCACGAGGCGCGACAGCCGTCGCACCTCGTGGGGATTTCCGTAACTGACGAAAAGGTCCTTGCGTTCAAAAAGAAACGTGAGGAAGCCTTCTCGGCAGGGAATGTGCGAATCTACGACGAAGAGACCTTTTGTATGTTGCACGGACGCGCGCTCTATGTTGCGGAGTTTCTGCGTAATATGTCTCATCGCTGCGTGCTCGTGATTTCTCACGGCGTATTCCTGACATATCTCATTAATACGTTACAGCACGGACATAATCTCACACCCGAAATCATTGTTCGTGCATCACAAATGTTTGAAAACACTGGCGTTGTCAAAGCCGTCTACGGACAGCACACCACCTTCACTGGCCCCGCAACGGGCTGGCGCCTCTGGCCCGGCGACACAAGCCACCTCGAATAACCCAACCCCGTTCTTCATTTTGGACTCCAAGTCCCGATTTTTTCAAGGCGCCCTGCGCGCTTTTTTTTGCGCAATAGTAGAGGGCGACGACAAAGTGCATACTATTTACAATATAGACTATGTGTGGTATTTTCCTCGCAGCTTGTACAAATTAACTTAAAGATAGGAGAATCCTATGTGGACGGCAATAGTCTATGGCATTATCGCTGCGCTTATTGCAGGCGCGATTGTGCATCTCATCTTTGAGAAGCGCACAGACGATGCCTCAAAAAAAATCTCGCTGCGAGAGCTCGTGGTTGGCGCCGTTGTGATTGTGTGCATTATTGCACCGGCTACCGGAGGTGTTGCATGGCTCTTTATCAAGAACGACCTTCTCACCTTTCATGAAAGCTTGAATGGTTGGGAGTCTGCGGCGCATGTGGAGAAAATCACCTGTAGCCGCGACGGCCCTTGTTGGCATGAGTATGACTGTGACCCCTATCTCGTACCTGAGGAATATGAATGCGGCACCATGGAGAAACCGCAAACGTGTACACATATGGTTACAAAATACCATTCGTGCCCCTATGTGACACACGAGTATTCGTACTTTGTATACACTACCGTTGGCAATCAAACCATCGATACACATCGATTTCCGAATAACCCCGATCAACATCGGTATCGCGAGTATAAATCCGTACCCGACAGTGTTGCTCAGCGGGCGGGAGTTGGCGAGCCTGCTTCGTGGGCACGAGTGCGTGATCGTCTCCTCGTAGGCAAACCCGAGCCAGTCACTGCGCGTAAGAGCTATACGAACTATCTTCTGGCAAGCGATACGCATATCTTTCAAGCACACAGTGCAGACATCGATACGTACCGCAAGCTAGGACTGCTCCCGAACCTCGTTAGTGCCGGCACCGGGCTTCACGTAGCGACGCCGCATGTGTTTGGTGTCGGTGAGGTGCAGAATCTCGCCGAATGGACACAGGCACTTCGCTACGCTAATGCCGTAATGGCACAGCGTACCGCGGATGTATATGTTGTACTCGTTAATGATGCACGGATTCATCGTGCACCAGACGAATATGCGGAAGCATTCCGCGCACATTGGTTCGACACGCTCTCGTTTGAACGTGATGCACTCGCAAAAAATGCCGTCGTCTTCATACTCGCAACGGAGGATAACAAAACGATTGCATGGGCGCGTGCGTTCACCGGGATGCCTGTTGGCAATGAATGGCTGCCGATCGCGGTCCGTGATCGGATGGCCGGTATGGAGCTTGATCCGGTACGATTATTAGGTGGTCCAACCTCTACTGCGAAAGTTTTTCGCTCTTCGACAACCGTTTCGGTGCAAGGGCAAAAGCAGGAGCGGTCGGGGTACATCGAGGATCTACTTTTTGGTCGCGTTGTACCAGGGAAGGCGTTTGTGCGTACGCGCATGAATGGCGTTGATGGTAATGCAGGATTCCAATACTTGGAAAACAGTCTCAAACCTACCGATAGGCAGCTCTGGGGGACCTTTGCTATCATGTTTGTGCTGTCGTTCATGCTCTGGGTGGCGCTTGTCGTCTATGATGATCGCTACTTCGAAATGCAGATTGGTCGTTTTTTCAAAAACATCTTTAGGAGATACCCATGAAAGAAGCATCGAAAAACACCCTTGGACGCTATAAGGGTTGGATTATCCTCATCGCAATCGTGCTGAGCGGGATTGCACTCTATGCACACATTAACAGTGTGTACAACGAAACCATTCGCCGCGAGATACCGCTTTCTGCACTCTATCTCGAAAATCAGAATGAGCTGTCCTCGTATGTCTCTGGCTTCTATGAGCAGATAGGTATCGCGGATCGCAAATCTGAAGCGATGAACAAAATCCTTCTCGATTCCGTACGTGGTCGCTATGACAACGGCGGCGGACTCGATGGTGATGCGCTCATCTCGATGATCAAAGAAGCATATCCTGATCTTTCGGGGCTCACCATCTTCGATCAGATGCTTCCGTATATCCAGGAGGGAAGGGTGAAGTTCAAAAATCGCCAGTCCCTGCTCATTGATCAGGTGAATGCCTATAAGCTGTGGTATCGCGAAGGCTTTGTACGGAGTATGATTCTCTCGAATTTTATTCCGACAAGAAACCTCGAAGCCCGTAACGGGGACGTGGTGCACCAGGGTGCAGCAGCACTTGCTATGATGGAGCGCATCATCCTCGATAGCACTACGAAACAGGCGTACGAAACTGGAGTGCTGGAGCCGCTCATAGGCGCACCGAAAAAGTAGCCTACAGAAAAAAGTTCTTCAAACCATTGCGCGACCGAAACTCGGTCGCGCATTTTTTTGCGTCTACTTTTTGGAGACATTATGCGTCTCAGGTGAGTTGGGGTATACTTCTTCACAAGAACACCTCCGAGTGTCATCCCACATACAGCGATGACACATCTAAAAATATTTAGACGATTACTCCGCATACTTGGTATTCTTTTACTACTACTCCTCGTCTCTGTCATGGGGGCAGGATATCAACTTTATGCGAATAAGCGCGAGCATCGTCTGCGTGAGCACAAACTTGTCACCGCACAGGCACGCTTGCAGCCGTATGAAGAAAGTATATCTCGCACCATTCTTGCTATAACGGAGACGCTCTTGCGCGTGCCGGAGTTTTTTCGTGCAGGTATTGAGCCGCACGATATTCGCTATCATGAACTACTCTCTGATACGATTACTGCCATTGAATGGTATACCCATGATGGACGTGAGGTAATGAGAATAACAAAGCAGACAGATGGAACAGTGGTAACAACTGTCGGTACGTCAACTACCCCCACGCGCGCACGTTATGAAGAGGTGCATACACTGCAGGAGGGCGAAATATACATGAGTCGACTCGTTGACGAGAAAGATAAAACTGAAGAGGGTCATGTATTCTATGCGACAGCTCTTTATACGAGAGAGCATGAGTACGCAGGAATTGTAGTGGCGTTTCGGGTCCCATTACAGAGCTTTTTCAGCGCTCCCGTATGGGAGAATGCTGATGAGGAGCATGTATTTGTTGTCGATGCGGAAGGTAGGTACTTGTATCACCATGACATTCTTGGTGAGGCAGATATCGCTTTCTTTAACGATTTTCCTGATACGTTTCCTGATATTCTTGAGCCAGGCGGGCGACGCATGGTACAAAAACGTGATGGAAGGAATGTCTTCTTCGACAATATGTATCCAGCATTCGAGGTCACACTCGAAGGCAAAGAGTATCGTCTCCCCATACAGAGGATTCCAACACCACAAAAGAAATGGATTATCGGCACACATGAATAAATAACAAATATACACATTATGGAAAACAAAAAAATGATCGCCATAGTAGGCGGCACCCTCGTACTTATAGGAGCACTCGTGATATCAGCATATTTCCTCTTTTCAAGAAATACCACAAAAGAGCCCATAGCACTCAGTATGGTGTGGGGTGAGTGGGCACCATCAGACATACTTGAAATGATGCTCAAAGAGTACGAAGATGAAACTGGCGCACGCATTACTCTTACGCAAATACCGTGGGGAAGCTACTACAATGAACTCCTCACTGGTTTGCAAGCGGAGGTGCCACCCTATGACATCGCCATAGGTGATTCACAGTGGATTGGGGAAATGGTACAAAAGGGCTACTATCGAGATATCACAGACTTTGTCGTTGAATCTAGGATTATTGGCACCATGGATCCACGCATCGTGAAGCATTATGCAGAGTATCCACGTGGCAGTGAAACATACTACGCAGTGCCAGCACTCTCAGAAGGTGTACTTCTGGCATATCGAAGCGATATCCTTGAAGATGAAAACGAAAAAGCAGCATTCGCTGCAGCGTATGGCTATCCACTCGCGGTGCCGCATACTTGGAATGAACTTCGTGATATCGCTGAATTTTTCACACGCCCTGAAGAAGGTATGTACGGACTTGCAATACCGACCGATGAAAATTTCTACGATGCAATTACTATGCTCTATGGTGGATTACTTTACGCATACGGCGCAGCATGGGGAGATTTCGAGAATCGCACCGCAGACGGAATCATCAATGACCCACGAGCAGCAGAAGCGCTGAGCTTCATGAAGTCGCTCTATGCATTTACCGAAAAGATTGACACAACAGGGAATGGGTATGATTGGTTTGAAAGTGCACAGTTTTTTGCAGAGGGCAAAAGTGTGCTTGTCGTGAATTACCCCTCGGTACTCGATGGGTACGTTAAGCCGGGGACTTCGCACTATAATGCTATTGGCTACAGCGCTTTGCCTTTTGGTCCATCTCGTCGCGCGTCATCACTTGGAGGACAACCATTTTCAATTGTTTCGGGCATAGAGCCTGAAAAAGTTGCGGCTGCGGAGGATTTTCTCCGTTGGTGGACACAAGAACGCGTCCAGCGTAGATGGACAGAACTCGGCGGCTACGCACTCGACCGTCGCCTGCTCCTTGACCCCATCTACGAACAGCAACATAAGAAGGCAAAAGCACTCAAAGACACACTAGAAATCCTTGAAGACTTCTGGAACGAACCAGAATTTCCCGCACTCCTTGAGACCTTCAATGCTATGGTAAGTACCTACGCTGTCGACGATTCCGAAGGTACTGTTGCAGAGTCGCAAGCAGTTCTTGATAGACTCAATGAAGCATGGAAACAGATCCTAAGATAAAAAAAGGATAATAATTATGCGTACAACCAAACATATGCATGTGTTATTACGCACAATATTGGCACTGGCAGTAGTGACACTTATTGCGATTTTGTTTTGGGCTTCATCATCGGTACAAGATGAATTTTTGAAGATTGCAACATACTTCATAGAGCTCGCGGAAGAGTATCCCTATAGTGCGATTTTTGTATTTATGGGGACATCAGTAGTTGGTGCATTCTTGAGCCCATTCTCAAACCTGCCGCTCGTACCGTTCGCGGTCGCCTTGTGGGGTGCTCCGGCAACGGCACTTATGTTGCTCGTGGGTTGGGTGCTTGGCGGATGTGCAACCTACGGCATCGGGCGAACGCTTGCGCGCCGCGTTGTCGTATTCTTGGTGACCAAGGAACGCTTCTTACAATTTCAAGACCGCATCGCAGAAAGGACGACGTTCTGGCGCGCCCTTACGATTCGTCTCGTAACACCAGCGGAGCTTGGATATTTCTTTGGCATGGTACGGTATCCTTTTGGGTCATTTGTGATGATTACCGTTATTGCGGAATTTCCGTACGCAATTATTGCAACATACGCAAGTGATGCAATACTCGCACATGAAAGAATACGCTTCTTTAGTATCGCAGGCGCTGCACTTATTCTTGCGCTCCTTGCGATTATCACACTACGCCGCCGTGCGCGGTAGATTTTGAGAAAATTATTCTCTGCGCCGCATACAGAAAACAGCGAGATAATTACCCAGCTGTTTTTGTCGAATAATCAGATACTTTTTGTAGTCATCTGCTATACTGTACATATATGATACTCTCAAAAAAAGAATGGTCTGTTCTCGGCCTTTTTACGGCAACACTTCCGCTTTTTATCATCGCCTTCATCGTTCAGAATAACTATGAGTTTATGGGATATGTTGTAGTCACTCTTGCGCTCTTTGGATTGCTTCTGTATTCGCACAAATATGTGCAGTATCCGTTGTATGTGCTCTGGTGTCTTTTGGTGTGGGCTATTCTTCACATGCTTGGCGGTGTTGAGTTTGCGCCAGGTGAGGTTATATATACGTTTGTTATCTGTCCGATTATATCTGAACCGTACTCTATACTGAAATATGATCAAGTCGTGCATGCCTACGGCTTCTTCGTGGCAACACTTGTGATGTTTTCTGTGTTGCATCGATATCTCGTAGTGCGTTTTAGCTGGACGGCGGTCGGGATTGTCCTTGCAATGGCAGGTCTTGGACTGGGGGCCCTCAATGAAATCATTGAGTTTGGTATGACAATAACCATGCCACGGACGAATGTTGGAGGATACGAAAATACCGCTCTCGACCTCGTCTTTAATTTGGTGGGAGCAATTGCTGCAGCTCTATTTCTTAGATGGAAAGAGTTGAAGGGTGTTAAATTAATAAATAAAGACTAAAAAGAGTGTATGGTTTTGAGAATAAAACCAGCAGGCTTATACCTGCTGGTTTTCTATTGGCGGAGGAGGTGAGATTCGAACTCACGGTACCTTTCAGCACGCCTGTTTTCAAGACAGGTGCAATCGACCACTCTGCCACTCCTCCATGAAGTTTGCAAATCTTGTGCTCGTTGTGGGGACATACTAGCATATTTTTAGAGAAATACAAATTTTTTTGTGAGTATGGGGGTGATTTCTGTAGACACAAAAAAGCCGAGCAGGGGACTGGGGTCTTGCTCGGCTTGGGTGCACATTGCTGCATTTAGTCGTTCTCCTTATAGAGAAGGGTGATGCAGTGTCCGTGCGGGGTTGAGGATTGCGTCATGCGCTCAATCGTGACGCTTTGAGGCTGCTTCTTGAGCCAGGCGTTCACCTTTACCGTAACGTCTTCAGCCTCGTTTGCGCAAAACATGACTACTCGTGCTTCGCGTGCGTACAATAAGTCGTTCATGATGCTCTCCTTGTGTATGTTGGTAGTGCCGACATGGCGTAACGCAACAGGGGTAACTATACAACAGGTTTCGTAAAAATCAAACATGGTATGTGGCGTAGATGTGCTATGCTAGCGTCATGTTTGAAGGAATTGCAATTGTAGGCATCTTGATTATGTCGATTGTGCTGCATGAGGTAGCACACGGATGGATGGCGAATGCGCTTGGTGACCCGACCGCAAAGCTGCAGGGAAGACTCACGGCAAACCCGGTGTCCCATATTGACCCAATTGGCTCGGTGCTTATTCCGGGGTTTTTGTACTTCTCTGGCGCGGGGTTCCTCTTCGGCTGGGCGAAGCCGGTGCCGTATAATCCACACCAAATCCGTTCGCCGTTCGGGTGGCATCATAAGTGGGCGGAGTTCTTGGTTGCGGCTGCCGGGCCAGGAATGAATATTATCCTTGCGCTCATATTCGCAGGGCTCACACAGGTTGCGCCGTCGCCCGAACTTGCTGCGCTCTTTGTCATCCCCGTGTACATCAATATCCTCCTCGCGTTCTTTAACCTCATTCCATTCCCGCCGCTTGATGGGAGCAAAATGCTTTCGACACTTCTCCCGCGTACGCAGGCGTACGCATACGACCGCTTCCTTCGCCGTGTTGAGTCATACGGCATGTTTGCGTCGCTTCTCTTTATCTTTGTGTTCATCACCTTTTTCTCAAAGCCGTTCTTTGCCTTTGTAACCACCGTTGTAGCGACGTTGACACAATAATGAATATGCGTAAAATAGGAAACAGTCGCTGACACTGGATACCTAATCGAAAAAGAGTGTCAAGTCAGTACATTACGAAAAAAAACAATAATACATATTTTATGCACGAAGATCAGAAATTTCTAGAGATGGTAGTCAAGGCACTTGTAGATCATCCGGAATCAGTTGTTATTAACCGCACTGTCGATGAAATGGGTGTTCTCCTTTCACTCAAGGTTCATGCAGACGACATGGGTAAGATTATCGGCCGTTCAGGAAACACCGCAAAGGCAATCCGCACACTCCTTCGCGTAGTAGGCATGAAGATTGACGCACGTGTAAACCTCAAGGTTGATGAACCAGAAGGTGGCCGCCGCGAATCAGTTCCCGCAGCAGACCTTGCAGAAGCAAACGAAATGCCTGCAGAAGTTGCAAGCAACGGCTCAGGTCAGGTTTCTGACGCTGACATCGACGCAGCTATTGACGGACTTAAGATTTAGTCTTCTAAAAACACGGTTTCCGCCGTGTTTTTTTCTTTCAAACGAGTGAGTGTCGTAGCCAAACCGTAGCGTAAGCGAAGGCTTGGATATGACCGAACGAGAGCAGAAAGAAGCGGAGCGTCATAGTTATCCACATTGACTTTTTCCGTGGTTCTGTTATATTACCAACGTTTGATGCCAGAAAAGATGAACGAAAAGGAACCGGTCGTATACGGGACAGTAATGGAGGTGTTACCAAACACCCTATTTCGTGTTGTTTTAGATGGTGCAACAGAACCAATTATTGCATACCTCGCGGGTAAGATGCGCAAGTTTCGTATCCGTGTGCTTATTGGCGACAAAGTAGAGCTTATCACCGACCCTTATGGGGGACGTGCACGCATTACACGTCGCAAGACCGAATCCTCAGGAAGCGGTCCGCGACCAGCTCGTCGCCGCAAATAAGGAGTACGCAATAGTTGGTTATTTTGTACCCACCCATTCTTAATATATGTCGGCGCTCTGGCAGTGAACGACATATATTAGAGTGACGTCACCTCATCTACTAGTTGTAGATGAGGTAGCCGTGGCCAGTTACAATCACATCAACTCATCAAATCGTCTCTTCGGGGACAATCATTATTAGTCATACAATAGTATGAAAGTACGATCATCAGTCAAAAAAATTAGTCCCGACGATCAAATCGTAAAGCGCCGTGGTGTAGTCTTCGTCATCAACAAGAAGAAGCCTCGCCATAAGCAGCGCCAGGGTTAATCAAGTATCTATATGCGAATTGTAGGTATCAATATTCCAGACAACAAGCACCTCTCGTACGGTCTTACCGCTGTGTACGGCATTGGTCTCTCACGAGCACAGAGCATCCTTAAGGAGCTCGGTATCGATGAATACACCAAAGCCCCAGAGCTTACAACCGAACAAGAAAACGCAATCCGTGAGAAAGTTGAATCTTTCACGATTGAAGGTGACTTGAAGCGTGAGATTTCCGCGAACATCCGCCGTCTTAAGGACGTCGGTACGTACCGCGGTTCTCGTCATGCAAAACGACTTCCAGCGCGTGGTCAGCGCACGAAGACTAACTCCAGAACTCTCAAGGGTGTCAAAAAGACCATGGGATCTGGACGAAGAAAACTAGAAAAGACCTAGAAATCTCTGTGTTGTGTATTTATGCACGATACAAGATATCTTACTCACTCATCATATGGGAAAGAAACGAATTATTAAAAAATCAGGTGGTCCGTCAGCAAACGCACAGCGCGCACTCGCACGAGTGCCGAAAGTGAAGGTTGCAGCAGGTACGTTTAACGTAAATGCGACGTTCAACAACACCATCGTCGCTCTCTGCGATCAGAAGGGCAACCTTGTCCTCCAGGCATCAGCTGGTGCAATCGGATTCTCCGGTTCACGTAAGTCAACGCCGTTCGCCGCAACAAAGGTTGGTGAACTCCTTGCAGAGAAGGCCGCACAGATGGGTATGAAGGAAGCGAAGGTCGTCATCAAGGGCGTTGGCCCAGGTCGTGAATCAGCACTCCGCGGATTCATTACCAAGGGTATCGTTATCACATCAATCACTGATGTGACACCAGTACCGCACAACGGTCCACGTCCGAAGAAGCCTCGCCGAATCTAATCTGAACACACTATGAAACTAGGACCAAAGTTTAAGCTCGCAAAGCGCCTCGGTGCTCCGATCTTTTCAAAGACCCAGTCAGTGAAGTTCCAGAACTCACTTGCACGCCCTGGTCGTGTTCTCAAGAACCGCCGTGGCAATGTCTCTGATTACAAGAAGCAGCTTCTCGAAAAGCAGAAGATGCGCTACACCTACGGACTTTCTGAACGTCAGTTCAGTACGTACGTCGCAAAGTCAGTTGCGGCTGGACACCAGCCAATTCCTGCACTTATGGCAATGCTCGAGTCTCGACTCGACAATGTTGTATACCGCCTCGGTATTGCAAAAACTCGCACCCAAGCGCGTCAGATGGTGACTCATGGTCACGTGACGCTCAACGGTCGCAAGCTCAATGTGCCATCAGCAGTCGTTAAGATTGGTGATGAAGTCGCTGTCCGCGAAGGAAGCCGTTCAATCGGACTCCTCGCAGGCTTCGCTGAAAAGCACGCTGCACACGCAGTACCATCATGGCTCACCTTCGATGCAAAGAAGATGGCTGGTACCGTAAAGCAGGCACCGACAGTAGATATGAAGGAACAGCTCTTCAACGCAGAACTTGTTCTCGAATACTACAGCCGATAAAACTTATTAACACAATTAGACTAACGTACTATGCTAGACACCAACGTCGCGCTCCCATCGCAGCCACGCGCTATCCTCGAAGAGGGAAATGCTGGCACCTATGAAATTGACGGCTTGTATCCGGGTTACGGACACACGCTTGGCAACTCGTTGCGACGCATTATTTTGTCGTCGCTTCCGGGTGCTGCTATTACGCACGTGAAAGTGCAGGGGGCAGAGCACGAGTTCTCGGTGCTCGATGGTGTTCGTGAGGACGTTCTCACGATTCTTCTCAACGTGAAGCGTATTCGCTTCAAGATGCACGATACTACCGAGCCAGTCACCGTCACGCTTAGCGTGAAGGGGCCTGGAGTAGTATCAGCAGAGCATATCGACTGTCCAGCGACTATCGAAGTACTCAACCCTGATCAGTACATCGCGGAAATCACCGGCAAAACTGAACTCACTATCGAAATGACCGTCTCGCACGGACTCGGCTATGTCGCTCGCGACGTACACGAGAAAGAGCGTATGACGGTCGGCATGATTGCGCTCGATGCGGTGTTTACACCAATTCGTCGCGTCAACTACGATGTTGAACAGATGCGTGTCGGTGACCGAACCGACTACAACCGCCTCCGTATTTCTCTTGAAACTGACGGCACCATGACTCCGCGTGAAGCTCTCGAAGCCTCAATCGCAACCATGATCCATCAGCTCAAGGCAATCATTGGCTTCCAAGACGAAGTCGAAGAAGCTCCTGAAGCAGCAGAAGAGGAAGCAGTTGTCGCCGAAGAACCTGATGCAGATACCCTCAAGACCCGTATTGAAACACTTGACCTCACCGCGCGCACTATGCGTTCACTCGAGGCAGCAAGCATTCGTACTGTCGGCGGACTCGTCCGCAAGACACGTGAGGATATCCTCGCACTCGAAGGTATCGGCGACAAGGGGCTTGATGAAATCGAGGACGTTCTCAATAGTCTTAACGTTAGCCTAAAGGCATAAACTTATGCGACATCACTCGAACATGCGCAAGCTCAGTCGAACCCGTCGTGGACGCGCTGCACTCCTTCGTGGACTTGCAATCGCACTCTTCACGCACGGTAAAATCGTTACGACTGAAGCAAAAGCACGCGAGCTCCGTCCATTTGCGGAAAAGCTCATCACGGCAGGGAAGTCAGGTACCGTGGCAACACGTCGCCTCATCTCTTCTGCACTTGGTGAACCAAAGCCGGAAATCGTACAGAAGCTCGTCGATGAAATTTCTGTAGCACACAAGGATCGTCCTGGTGGCTACACACGTATTATCAAGATGGGTCGCAGCCAAGCTGGTCGCGACGAGGCAGTCATCGAACTTGTATAATTTATGGAAACAAAAATCTACACCCTCGATGCAACTGGCGTAAAGCCAGGTCGTCTCGCAACTCAGATTGCACACATCCTTCTTGGTAAGAACACTCCCGACACAACTCGCAACCTCGTTGCGAATGTGCAGGTAGTTGTCGAGAACGCATCGAAACTCGACATTACTGAAAAGCGCGGAACTGAAGAGTTCCAGACATACTCTGGTTACCAGGGTGGTCAGAAGCGTGAGACGTGGGCACACCTCGCGGCACGACGTGGTATCTCTGAGGTACTCACTCGTATCGTCACTGGCATGCTCCCAAAGAACAAGCTTCGCACTCCACGTATCAAGAACCTCGTGATTAGGGACTAGTCCTTTTCACTAGAAAAATTAAAACTATGGCAAACTCTACTTACATAGAAGCGGTTGGACGTCGCAAGACCGCATCCGCTCGAGTCCGTTTGACTCGCGCGAACAACACCACAGTTACCGTGAACGACAAAGAGCTTACTACGTACTTTCCGTACGTAACGCTCCAGAACATGGTAACGAGCATCCTTAAATCAGAAGACGCAGGCATTGAGAACTACACCATTACCGCTAAGGTAACTGGCGGCGGTATCTCATCACAAGCTGAAGCAATCCGCCTCGGCATCGCCCGCGCTCTCCTTAAGGAAGACCTCTCACGACGTACAATCCTCAAGGCAAAAGGCTACCTCAAGCGAGACCCACGTGCGGTCGAGCGCAAGAAGCCAGGCCTCCGCAAAGCCCGCAAGCGCCCAGCATGGTCAAAGCGTTAATTCGTCAACAACCAAGCAAAGCCCCAAAAGGCGAAGCAAGAAAAACTACAGCAGTAATGCTGTGGTTTTTTTATAAGCCTGATGTATACTTTCATACACAACAGCAAGAAAGAATCTTGTTGGGGGGGTAGGGAAGAGGCAGTGGTAATTGCATGAATTCTCAAATGCAGGCACAATTAAATATTAAGATAGAAGTTGTCTAGCTCAAAGAGAGAAGGGGAGTGGCACTTCCCTTTTTCTATTTATTTTAAATGTATGCATGAAGATATAAAAGTTTTAAAAAACAGCACATGGCGACATCGGAAATATGATCCGGCCGATTCTGATCCCCTAAATTTTACCTATAAAGTTACTGGGGTTATTTTTGATGCAGAGCGTGATGTTTGTATGGTTTTGTATGTGCCGTTATATAGGTCAAGTCATCTCGCAGGTTCTGATGGATACGCTCGTACTATAGAAAATTTCCTGGGGAGGTTTACCCTGGTACAATAAATGCTTATTTTACAACGTAAAAATGCGCTATATATTGTGCGACATGAAAGGGAGGTGAGTACTGGTACCTCTACGGAGGGAAGTACTGGTAGGTTGTTGTGTAGGAGGGTGGATTTTGTTGTTTAGGGGAAGCCTTTGGCTTCTTTTATAGAGAGTTGCGGTGATTTGTTATTTTGGGGACGTCGTAAAAGTGCGTCTTGCGACATGTCGCTCCAGCGAACACATCGCAGGACTTGATCCTTTACAACATAGAAGGGGTAAGCTATTTAAGGAGTTACCTTAATAAGGACTGTCACTTCCCTAAGTAAAGCACCCTTACATGTCGTAAAAGATACATTGTGCGACATTGTATCAATCAAGATATAAGGGTCCTATATATTGTTGCTCGATAGGCTCTTGCCCCTTTCCATACACTGACTGGCTTCATGCTTCATCTAAAATGACACGGTCATTAAATGCTCCGCGTTCTGCAACTTTGGACTCTCTAACTCTGGCAATTTCTACAGGATCAAATCTCTTATACAAACGTATCGCCTCCACTACTTCAAGTAGGTCAGCAAATTCCTCAATACTTTCATCTGCTTTAAATTCTTCAAATTCCTCGAGGAGTTTTTCTTTTAGCTTTGCCCAATACTCATCAGCGTCTGCAATGTGATAGACACAGTCACTCCCCTTCCCTTTGATATATGCGGGGATTTTGTCTCGGACTAATTTATTGTAATGAGTGGTCATATATTTACTGTTCTATTTCCTCCAGACTGCTCTTCAGAATCACATCGCCTTCCCCAAAGTGAAAGCTCCCCTTGAAATGCTTCCCCGCAAAGAACATGGGCATCCAGTAAATATCATCGGGCCACATTTCTGTATACGGGATAGATTCAACGGTAAACCATTCGGGGAGCATCTCCTCCGTCTCTTGTGGTTCGCCTTCAAAATGAGCCGTATGAAAAATATGAACCTCGAGTATCTCTTCGGGGTTTTTCTCAAAAGAGAACTCAAGTATCCCTCTCTTCTCGAGGTTATGCACAGATAGTCCGCATTCTTCGAGAACTTCCCTTCGTGCAGCATCCTCGATAGTTTCTCCCTCGTCAACCTTCCCGCCGAAACCATTGAAGCGCCCCTCACCAAAACCGCGCTTCTTCATACCAAGGAGCACTCTGGGGTGAGTATGAATGAGACAGAGCGTAAGTTGTTTTCTTATCATACGTCAATAGTATCATCTTATTTCTGAGATGTCAGCATAGTTGAAGAGAACACCGAATTGCTTGCACCATGTGAGGACATATTGATACTGTGTGAGGTCAATGCCCTCGGGGATTTCGTAGTTTACATTCCCTTCTGTCGCACGGATCACCCCGAGATCGAGATACTCCTTTGCTTCTAAATCTTTCGCAAGGTACACGTAGAGGTCTGGTCCATTGATTGTTTTGAAATCCTCATATCGCACATACTTCTTACCCTCTGCTTCGAGTACACGTACCGTGCCTGTTGCGCTATGTCCTGCTGTGCCAACAACGTAGGCGAACATTTCCCTTTTCCCCTCTGTTTCCACGGCAGTATCAGTTTCCGTGTGTGTTGCTATCTGCGCTTGGTCGGGTACAGGTTCATCGAGGGCAACAATACGTAAGAGTGGTGACAAAGCATAGTACCCAAACCAGAGTACAGCAAGTGCAAGTATGCTAAGGGTACCATATAAAATCCTTTTCATAGTCAAAGTATATACCTTTGTGACAATTTCACCAAATAGAAATTTATAGTGCTGTCCGGACATGCTGTGATGTAATCTCACGAGCGTTGTCACCACGAGACAAGCAGTGTCTTTGTTGGAGGTTTTCTCATAATGTTATACAATACAAAAAATATGACGGCAGTAAATAAAAATAAAATGCATAAAAAACATGCCGCGCCGAAGTCTCGTGCACATGGCTTATTTGCACGTCTTGCCCGCATGCTCTCAGTTCCCCTTCCCTTGCCTATCCGTACCGATAGAGAGCCAGTACTTGTTACGGATGAGTACGAGGAACAAGAGCAAGAGCGTCATGAAGAAGTTCTTGAAATGCAAAGCAAGCTCCTTCGTATCGAGACAAAGCTCCTCGAAGAAGAACATGAAAAGACTGAGCTCACCAAGCTCATGATTCTCATTTCACTCACCACAATTCTTGTTGCCCTTATAACCCTTGCGGTCAATATCCTTAAATAAAAACCAATCACACCATATGAGATTGGTTTTTATTTATACATTGTTTATAAAATTATGTTAGTCATGCATACGATAACGTATAAGAAGTGCAATAACAACTGCATCAAACACCGCGACAAGTGCATATCCCATGCCTGATACTCCCCAGAATGAGAGTCCGTACGACCAGTAAAAGAGTACGGCGCACATATCAATCACAAAAAGTGTGAGAACAAAGAGCGCAGTATCTTTCTTGGTAAATGGACCATGTACTCGTCCATTAAAAAATGCGAGCAATCCCGCAACAAAAAACGCGACAGCCGACAACCAGAGAGGCATCGCAAATGAGTCAATAACAACTGGTGTATTCGCCACAGCTCGCCAGCCATGGATAAGTGCAACTACACTAAATACCGCAGCATTTATGATATACATATGTTTCATATTATTCGTGAGTTTTATGCGATTGTTTTGTTGAAAAGAGTTCACGAAACTTTTTCCTTTCTACAATAAGGAGGTAGAAGATTTCTAGGAGTCCAAACGTGTTAATAAGGAGAATAGCAATGAACCACCACGGCTTCCCTGCTCTGCTGGCATGCCAGAGTCCCAGCCCTTTCCAAAGGAGTGACCATACTATGGCAAGAATAAAGAATGAGACGAAAGTCGGCATGCCTGTGACACCATCATAGCCTCCCCATAACAGTGGCCATTCGCTACCTCCCCACATCATGGGCATGTCACTCCATCCCGATTGATATATATTCGACATAATAGTATATATTATATGATAAATTGAATGCTCGGGGCACTTCAAAAAGTATACACTAGAAACCAAAAAACTTTACAGTCAATTAATAACGTAAATCATTAAAATTTATAATGCGACCTTTCATGTCAAGCTCTATTCCCTCATTTTTATAGAGACGAGTACGTTCGGGCGCATGTTTTTCATCGATCCAGACTTTGCCATTACTGTAGACGATGCGATGCCAGTGGATATCTGTAATTCCCTGCTCGTATGCTTTTCCTAAAATGCTGCTGATACTGCGTGATGCCATAAGCGTACCGCCGGCCGCTTTCGCGAGGTCACCGTAGGTGGTCACACGTCCTTCCGGCACCGAGCGAGCAAGCGCAACAACACGCTCTGAGAATGTTTTCTTTCCGTGCGGTGCGTTATCTTTCATTCCCGTAGTCTACATCGCTCCATTTAAAAAGTCGAACTACGCTGATTTCAACATTGACATTTTTATTATGCGGCATACTATAGAAGTACTGGGTAGGTGCACATTGGCAAAGCACTTACTTCATCGAGGGACGGGCGCCCTTTCTTCGATGTAACACAGTCCGCCCCGCGAGCAGTGGAGAGACAGCACTATGTGCACCTCTCTCCATCCCTCGCGGTTTTTTATGTGTGACGGACGCAGAGAAGCCACACATACGGGGGGCGAAGTAAATATAAAAAACCTCGTCACGCAATGCGTAACGAGGTGTGTAACAGTCTTCGGTGAGACTTAAAAAATAACAAGCTCACTATGGGGGTGTTTGAGTCCTTCGACTTTGAGTCGAGGTAGCTTGCCGTAATACGGCGTATTGCTGTCTGTCTGATCCTTTTGGACCACCTCACCATTCCCCTGCCGCGGCGCGACGTGTGTGGGGACGATATGGGTTTTTACTGGGTACGAATACTTCGAAAGCATGAACAATCACCTTGTGTGAGCCAATGTACTTCGCAACAGCCATTCCGCTACGCTACATCGGCCAAGCACTATAACAGATATGCGTCGTATGTCAAAGCAAAAACACCACTGGCAAGGTGGTGTTTTCAGGCCTATTTTATTGCCCGATTAAAAATTCTATGACATCGCCATCTTTGACGATATAGTCTTTGCCTTCGGTGCGGAGTTTGCCGGTATCGCGTGCTGCTGCGAGGGAGCCTGCTTGTACGAGGTCGAGGTATGCGACAACTTGGGCGCGGATGAACTTCTTTTCGAAGTCGGAGTGGATTGCGGCTGCCGCTACTGGCGCTGTTGAGCCGCGCTTAAACGTCCATGCTCGGGTTTCCTTCTCGCCGGTGGTAAGGTAGGACTCGAGGCCAAGGAGATTGTAGCAGGCGCGGATCATACTGTCGATGCCGCTGTCTTGTGCGCCGTATTCGCGGCGGAATTCGAGCTTGTCGTCTTCATGTAAATCCTTGAGGTCGTGCTCAATGCCTGCGTCGATAACGACGTACTGTGCGCCTTGTGCATCTACAAATGCTTCAAATGTTTGCCAGCGTTCATCGTTTTGTTCATCGAGGTTGAATGCCCCCGCACGCTTGTTGCAGACGTAAAGTACCGGCTTCATCGTCAAAAGATTAAGTTGACGAACAAATGGTGTTTCTTCCTTCGAAAGGTCGGCAGTATTTGCGAATTTCCCTGCTTGAAGTGCTTGCGAGATTTTAAGCAGTGCGCCGTGTTCAAGTTGCGCTTCTTTCATGCCGCGCTTCATGTCACGTTCTACATTGCCAAGGCGCTTCCCCACCACTTCTTGATCGGCGAGAATAAGTTCGAGGTTGATGACTTCGATATCGTCCATTGGGTCAATGCGTCCATGGACATGGTGTGTATCTTCGTCTTCAAAAATACGCACAACTTCAGCAATCATGTCGGTTTCGCGAATGTTTGCAAGGAATGCATTGCCGAGCCCTTCCCCGCTTGCTGCGCCTCGCACGAGGCCTGCAATGTCGACGAATTCAATAATTGCTGGGATAATTTTCTGTGTGTTCGAGATTTGTGCGAGTACCTGCAGGCGCGAGTCAGGCACTTCAACAACACCGACTGAGGGGTCGATGGTCGCAAACGGATAGTTCGCGATAAGCACACCTTTGTTAGTGAGTGCGTTAAAAAGGGTTGATTTCCCTACGTTGGGAAGTCCAACAATACCTACGGATAGTGACATGTGCGGAGTGTACCAGAAATATGCATGGTATGCAAAAGGCATGCGATAGCATGCCTTTTTGCTAGTTACTATAGAGAGAATAGTGTGTGCCGGTAATGTGTCCAAAACCACTATCGGACTTGCAGTATGCGGATCTTGGATTCCCGGTCGCTGCGCGAATCTTGTCGCGTGTTGCGCAGTCAGCTCCTTCCCAAACAGCGCGAATACCTGCGGCAGAGGCGGTATTCGCAAAAATAACGGCTTCACTGGCGTTCGTTACATTACTTATTGTTGCGTCAACGCAGTGACCAGTGGAATGGCACTCGGCACTATGTCTGACTGTAGGTGGCATTGCCTCGGTTATTCGAAGCGGATACGTACTTGAAAGTTGTGCGAGCTTTGCGGCCGTTCCTTTATCAAGGAAACATTGTGACTCTTTACAGTTGAAGCCGAGACTTCTGAGATCAACACAGTCGGTGCAGAGATATGGTTTGCCACCAACAGTGCCTGAGATAGCAGTTGATGAAGCGTTCGTAATTACCGTTGGTGTTGTCGATGTTCCTGTTGTACCAACATTAGCAAACGCTCCTTGTGTCGGCACGGGTTGTGCAATACATTGAATTTTATTCCAGCTTCCGAATTGTTGATCATTCAGGAACAGCTTCATTACGGTGTCGACAATCACCCACGCACCGAGCATGAGAATAAAACCAATGACAATATTTTTCAGTCTCTGACGAAAGACACTGTGCAGTAGTGGATTATCAGAACCCGAGGTCACCATCTTAAATCCATCCCAGGCAAGACCAATTACCGCAAGCATCACCGCAAAGGGGATAAAGAAATTATTAATGATATTCTGAATAAGTTTCAGAATATCACACGCCTGACAATCAGGGCCACTACAGGGCACGAGCCCTGTAGCTTGCGCAAATGCAACAAGCGGTGTTGCAACAAGTGCAAGGAGGATGATTCTTGAGAAGGTCATATTAATCGATAATACTGAACGTGTTGCCGGTAATCTCTAAGGTGCGGGTTGCTTCGAGGGTTGGTTCATCGGTCATTGCTTCGCCCTCGGCATGGGTACGGTAGTATAGAGTAACATGTGCGTCGCTACTCTGTATCATGCCATCGTATGCGATGCGGTCGTTTACAAAGTGAAGGTCGCGATGAGTGAGTGTTCCTGTCTCTGCATTATAGCTAAAAAGCGCAATCATAAAAAACTGTCCAGTACCGCCGTAATTGATGTATGTCGGGATAAGTACATAGTTGTCATTCACGATCCCCCATGCACCTTTCTGCAGTGCGTCAGTAAATTCAGGGATAAAAACAGTGACGGTATCTTCGCCTTCTTCAGAAACACCGCCAAACACAACGGTGTCGTGTGAGGCGTATGAATCGATGATAATATCTGTTTTTGTATCACCAACGGGTACCTGCATGGTTACGCCGCGGAGCATGTCGGACACTTGTTCGATGGTGGGCGTATCGCCTACGGCATACGGAGCATCGGGAGTATCGCCACGCGTCAAAAAATACGCAAGCCCCGAAAGCGCGACAATCGCAGCAATAGTGAGTGTAATTACTTTCATATTTGTAGTATACCCCAAGTTATAGAAAAGCGACATGTGGTGAGCCTTATTGAACCAAGCGTCAACCGTACCGCGGTATAGTGCCTGACGATGCCTCGCGGCTAATTTCTATGTCGCCGAACCTAATATCCTGCTCTGCATGTACATTGCCGTGTCGCACCATTTCAAGCACAGCAAGAAAACCAACAATGGTTGTCGAGCGCTCTCCTGACTCCCCGATGAAGTCACGAAAACGAAGTCGTGTCTGTCTGTCAAGACGACTGCGGATTTGCTCTATAATTTCTTCAAGTGAGACGGTCTTTTTAATATGTACCTTGGGAAGTACAAAACCGCGAGGCAGGTCAGTAAGCACGCGACCGATTGCCTCGCGAAGTGTTTGCGGCGTGCAGAGCGAATCAGGAAGAAAGAGAGGTGTCTCATCGGGGACAAACGAACGAAAGGCAAGCATTGCAGCGCCAAAACGCTTGGTGAGCACCTTGGCGCCGTTTCGGTAGATTTGATAGATACGAAGACGTTCTTCGAGGTCATCGATAGCATCCTCTTCGTCTTTAGTTACTTCAAAAACCGGCAGGAGCGAACGCGACTTAATGAGGAGGAGTGTTGCTGCAAGGGCAACAAATTGTGATGACTCCTTGAGTGAGTGTGTCTCGAGCTGCGCGACATGTGCGAGGTAGTCATCGGTCACTTGTGCAAGTGAGACATCGTTCACGAGCATCTTTCGCTTCTCGATGAGCTCAATGAGAAGGTCAAGCGGCCCTTCGAAGCGCTCAGTTTTGATTGAAAAGCGAGACATACTATTGTGCGGGAATCATATTGAGGATGATGGCGCCCGTACAGGTGCCACCGAGTCCTTGTTCGGGGATGCCGAGGTTAAAGAAGGTAGTGCCGGTTGGGGTTATACTGTCTATTTTGCGCGGAACATTCAAAAACGCACGAACAGGAGTCGACGAAAAGGAAGTTGAACTAGCGTGGGTGTAGTCAACATTATAGATTGACCACTTGAGGTTTTCCTTCGGGATAAAGCCAGCTTGTGAACAGGTGAGATTCTGGAAAGAGGAAAGCATAATATCCGCAGCGATATTCCCTGCTTGTAGGAGCTCTATGGATTTGCTTGTTGAAGCGGTCGTTGTTGCGCCGAGAGTCATTTGGTCAAAGGCGATAGTTGAAGTTGCGAGCGTGAATGCCGCAACCGAGTTCATTTCGATGTCGTTTGTAGTGTATGAGGTGAAATTTGAGGTATCAAAGACGGCAACACGGGCAGTCCAGTATTCACTAGGATAGGTGCCAACAGTGTCGGTGGCGTCAGCATATGCAGAAATATCATACTGACACGCATAGTGCGAGGCGGTCGCGGTGATGGGCGTTATACTACATGCTGTAGCAGGTTGGTAGCAGCTGAAGATATCGGGAGTACAGGTCTCTCCGAGACTGGAGCGATAAAGTGTGCTTGTAACATTTGTAATGGTGCCCGCGCCGTTTTGATCAACAACAGTGCCGTATACATAGATTGTTGTTGTGGTGAGGCTTGGAGTGATACCCTCTGAAAATCCAAGTGCAGTGCCGTAGTCTTCGTAGGCAAAATAGAGAGTAGAAACTACCGGGGTCACTTGATTTTCCCCTGATGAACCACCAGACGAACCTGCAGCACCACCACTGCTTGTGGTGAAGCTCGCACTCTCGAGTGAGCCAGTTACAAATTGTCCGATAGTGCCCTCAAGCTTAAAGTTTGTTGAAGTTGCGACATCACCACCTGCGTCGATTTGGTCAGAATCAATTTTGAAGTTTGTTGATGACGCAGCACCAAAAGTCGCGGTCGCACCAAGCATGAGGCCGAGGAGTAATGGGGTTACGCGAATGTATTGCATACATTTCATGATAATAATGTCAGTATAGCACAGCATACAAAAAAGCGAACAAGTATTCGCTTTTTTCTCTAAAGAGGTTCGAATGTATCCTACCTCCCTTTTCCGATGAGGGTTCGGTATGTTTCGAGGACAAGCACACCGAGCGGGATGGTAATGACGGCAAGGAAAGCAAGGAAAGGCACGATGAGGACGAGTACGGTTGCAAGTATGGCTCCTATAAGGGTTGTTCGCCACGTTGGGAGTAGTATTTTATTGTGGAAACGGTACGCATAGAGCCCAAGAAGTACCGTGGCAAATCCGAATGCGGCGGTTACATATACTACAAACAGGGCCACCGTGATTCCTCCAATTGGTGCGGTGATACCAAGCACAAAGAGAAGTAGTGCGAGCAGCGGTGTTGCGAGAAATGCGCCAATACCAACGAGTGCTGCAGTACCTTTACGCGAATGGGTAGTCACTGCAAGCTGCTGAAGCTTTTTAAGGAGTACACCCTGCACAGCCGCCGCAAGAAGAAGGATGGTGAAGAATGTCCATACAACGTCGGCGAGATCTATGCCGGGAATCACTGTTTTTGTATACGTAATTTCGCCAGTGACCGCCGCCGTGTCTGCCTTTACGAGCTCTGATGGTGAGCTGTAGGTGAGCGTGCCACGGATATCTGTCGTTTTTTCCAGGGTGAGTGTATGTACCATTGGAGCTCGGACATTGCCATGCACGACAGCATTAAGTGTAAGGTTGCTGACGCGGGCAAATATATCACCAGCGACCGCACCTTCGACAGTAACTGATTCTGCCATAACGATGACGTCGCCGGAAATTTTTGCGGTGTCAGCAATATGAAGTGTGCCGCCAATAATGATAACGTCGCCACCGACGGTGCCGGTAATAACCACATCGCCGCCGACAACACGCACATCGTCGCCGACGTCTGCATTAATACGCACCGCACCGCCGAGAATCACCGCGTCCTCTTTTACGGGCGCATTGATGGTGACTGTCCCCGCCGCAACATAAGCGTCGCCGTTCACGGAACCAGAAAGTGTCACAACACCGCCGGCGCTGTACCAATCGCCCTGTACAAGCTCGGTAGCACCGAGCGTGATAGTGTCCGCAACACGGATGATTGGACTTGCATGTGCTGCAAGAGGTGCACAAAGCACAACGACGTACATGAGTGTAAAAAATCGCATCATAACTACAGCAGTATGATGCGATTTTACAAATGTGTCAATCTATTGACAACATCACTTTTATTGTGCGGTGCGTATTTCTTCGATAAGCGTAGCACGCATTGATTCACGGACAGTGGTTGCACTTTCGCTGGCTGGAGCCGCCGAAGGCGTACTGGTGGGAGCGATAACCTCGGAGACGAAGATCGTTCCTGCAGCGATGTTATCGGTACGTCCTGTTGCTGAACGTGCAAAGAGTAGTCCTGCAAGGAGTGCAATAGCGACAGCAACAGTTATCGCGATATTTCTTGAACGTGGAATCATATATAACTAATTGGTACCAATAGTAATTGAAGTGATTACAATTGGTTCGTTGGGTACGTCGCGACCATTACGTGGTGCCATTGAGATAGCATCAACAACATCCATGCCAAGGGTAACACGTCCGAATACAGGATGCTTTGACTGGAAGGGCTCCTTGTTGAAGTCAAGAAAGACGTTGTCGTTTACATTGATAAAGAACTGACTTCCTCCCGAGTTCGGGCCTGAGTTTGCCATTGAAATAGTGCCACGAGTGTTGGTAAGGAGTGGCCCAGCAACGTGTTCGTCAGGAATTGCGTATCCAGGACCACCCGTCCCCCAGTATGCGGACTTGCTGTCATCCTTGGTGAGGGGATCACCTGACTGAATCATGAAGCCATCAATGACGCGATGGAATTTAATGCCATCGAAGTACTTTTCCTCAGCAAGCTTGATAAAGTTGCCCGTTGTGATTGGCATAGTGTCTTCGAAGAGCTCGATTTTGATAACACCCTTGTTTGTGGTGAATGTTGCGATACGATTTTGCATGGTTTTTTGTTGTTCTTGTTGTTCTGATTCTGGTGCGGTTATTTCTTCCGTTGGCGTAAGGGGTGAGTCTACCTCGGCGTCATTTCCGTAGGTGATTCCCTGGAGATCCTTCGGCTGAAGATTGAAATAAATTCCAACTCCCGCTGCTAGTATGATGAGTGCTGTAAGAATTATTTTTGTATTCATATATTATGCAGGCATGATTGTTAGGGTGACAGAGCCTGAATAACCATCGGCTTCAAGTGGAATAGTGTACTGCCCTGCTTGACGGATTGGAGTTTCGAGCGATACTTGTGATGCTTCAAGTTGCCCAATTTCTTTTGACACGAGCTTTGCAATATCTTCTGCATGCACGCCACGGAAAAGTGTTCCTGTTTGGTTTGCTGGTGCGTGAAGCGTGAGGTGTGCACCTTGGAGCGATTCGGCCGTTTTGCGGAATGCGTCATAGGCTTCCTCTTTACGAGCAAAACGGCGTCCGATAATCTGTTTTGCCTTCGCAATGTTGTCGGGTATTGCCGGAAGTGCCTGTTTGCGCGGAATCAAAAGATTACGTGCGAGTCCGTCCGGGACTTCTTTAATATCATGTCGCCGTCCAATGCGCGCGACATCCTGTAACAATACTACTTTCATGTGCTCAGTATACGCTGATTCAAAAAAATATGCAAAAATCTCCATCTTTCAAACGAGTGAGTAAGTAGGAGACGTAACTACAACACAACAGGTGTGGAGAAAAGCTGCGCGGCAGACGAGATAATTGCTTTTTCGTTGATGCCATAATGTTCGAGGAGTTCTGTTGGTTCACCAGACTGACCGAACCGGTCTTGGACACCGAGGAAACTGATGGGGGTGGGGTGCGTTGTCGCGAGATACTCCGCGACTGCAGAGCCGAGACCGCCGTATACTTGGTGCTCTTCGACGGTGATGAGCACTCCGTGACTTTGTGCAAATGCAAGTACCGCATCTCTATCGAGGGGCTTAATGGTTGCAAGATGGAGGACAGACGCGCCGATTCCTTGCTCATTGAGTGCATGTGCAGCGCGAACTGCTTCGGGGGTTGCGGTGCCTGTTGCGATGATGCCAACTTTCTTAGTATGCGCCGGATCCCGAGTGA
Source organism: Candidatus Kaiserbacteria bacterium RIFCSPHIGHO2_02_FULL_49_34 (assembly GCA_001781205.1). Lineage (GTDB taxonomy): Bacteria > Patescibacteriota > Minisyncoccia > Phycocordibacterales > UBA918 > HO2-49-34. The sequence goes on along the minus strand of MFLE01000026.1, from coordinate 3,469 downwards.
CAAGTTCAATTCCCTTCCCGATGGAAAAGGGGGTTGTATCGTTTGTTACTACGGGAGTTTTTTCGCGGCCGAGACGCATGTAGATAGGGCTATCGTATGCTGCGAGAGCAATGGTTGCTTTGCGTGCTTCGATAGCATCACAAGGCGCGACAACAACCATGTTCGGCATAACGCGCATGAGAGCGATGTCTTCGATGGCTTGATGGGTTGCGCCATCAGGGCCGACAGAAATACCCGCGTGTGCACCGATAATTTTTACGGGGCGGTCATTGTAGGCAATCGTGGTACGGATTTGTTCCCAGTTACGACCAGGAGAAAACATAGCGTATGAGGCAATGAACGGTATCTTACCCATCGCTGCCATACCACTTGCGACGGTTGCGAGGTTTTGTTCGGCGACACCAACTTGCACGAAGCGGTGTGGATAGGCTTCGGCGAATGCTTGCATACGGGTTGATTCGGTAAGGTCAGCACAGAGTGCAACAACCTGCGGATTTAATTCGCCGAGGTCATGAAGACCCTCACCAAAACCATCACGCGTAGCGCGCATGAGTGGCTTTTCGGTAAGCAAAGCTTCGTGGAGGTGGGGTGATGGTGTCATATGATGTGTATTCACTTATTCAACAGGGATCATATCATTCAGCGTACGAAGCTTCCTGAGCGCTATTTCCCCCTGCTTATCTTTCGGCACGGAAGTTTCGGGGCCTTTCCCGGGTGGGTTGCCGTGCCAGCGGAAGTCTCGTTCGAAGACGTCGACGCCGCGCGAAGGTATCGTATGAGCAATAATAATTGATGGCTGTCCGAATACAGATTGGGCTTTTCCAATGGCGTCGTAGAGTGCATGGAAGTTGTGTCCATCGACTTCTTGAACATCCCAGTTGAATGCGGCAAATTTTTCGGCAAGTGGTTCGAGCGGCATGATGTCTTTGGTGAAGCCGTCTATTTGGATGCCGTTACGGTCTACGATCGCGATAAGGTTGTGAAGTTTTTCTTTTCCGGCAAGCATGAGGGCCTCCCAGGTGTTGCCTTCTTGGAGTTCGCCGTCGGACATAAGGGCGTACACATACTTCGGTGTGAAAGGGTTATCCATACGGTCAGCAATTGCCATACCGACTGCCTGAGAGAGTCCAGAACCAAGAGGTCCAGACGTGGTCTCGAGCCCTGGCAGTGCCGCGCGGTGTGGATGTCCTTGCAGGCGCGAACCAAATTTACGTAGTGTCAGAAGTTCTTCCTTTGGAAAGAAGCCACGATGCGCCATTGTCGCATAAAGGAGTGGGCAGATATGTCCATTCGAAAGCACAATACGGTCACGCTCACTCCATGAAGGATCCTTTGGGTCAAGCTTTGCGACTTTGAAAAAAAGAAGCGTGAAGACGTCCGTCATACCGAGCGGCCCTGCGGTATGTCCTGAACCTGCGGCAATCAGTGATTCAATAATACTCTGACGAATTTCATTCGCTGTGCGCATCAATGTTTTTTCTTCGTGGTCAGAGAGATATCCCATACGCACAGTATACCAGACATTCTAGAAAACCTCTGTGGAAAAGAATTAAGACAAAAAAGCGCGCCGAAGCGCGCGGGAGATTATGCTGCACGATATACGTATTCACCAATCTCGTGCAAGACGAGTTCTGGTTCATATTTATAGCGTTCGACAAACTCTGGATGCGCTTCAAAAAAGTCTCGAAAGGAATCGTTATGATGTTCGGCGATAAAACGCTCGATGTCCTCACCGTGTGCTTTTGCAAGTGCGATTTGCATATGCATCTTTATCGCCATCTCAGTTGTAAGTGCTGCATGCGACCCCATTAAACGGTCAATCTCCTCAATGGCAGAATGTTCCAGGGACATGGTAGGTACCTCGTGGGTGACTTGTGGTATGCGCTCCATGCCTGAAGGATACCACGTCTCGCCCAGAACGCAAAAAACTATTGAACTGCGGCACCAATCCACCCTTCCTTTGCTGTGCCTGCCGGGAGTTCGAGGACGAAGCGCGCTGGTTGCTGTGGATGAAAACTTTTTGGATAGGTTTTAGGGGTGAGGTTGTAGGTAATTTCGGTGATGGTGTTTGACCCGTTAATCCAGACTATATCTATGGAGAAATGCATGTCTTTCATCCAAAAACCGTGCCGTTCTGTTGTTGGCATAGAAAAGAGCATGCCGTCTGCACCGATTTCGGTACGGCCGCTTAAACCTTGTATGATTTTTTCTTCTGTTGCAACGACTTCGACACAAAGAGACGTGTCTGCAATACGAATTGTTGTGCAGGTATCTCCCTTACCCCCAAAGAACGTAAGTGCAGCGAGACCTGTACCAGCAAGCGTCAGTGGCACTATTTTTAAATACCAAGCCATTGCGGGTACTTTATTAAGAATGAACCGAGTGGCTCGGGAAGTGGTGCGAGGCAGGTGTCATATCGGTACACGGTGTCACCAATGCGAACGGTGACGCGTGCGGCGGTCTCTTCTGCTCTTGGGGTGCAGGTCTCCGCGCGCGTTGCAGTGAATGTTGTTGATTGAAGTGTGCGGCGTAGCTCTTGTTTCGCATCGTCACTTAGTGTGTTGGCAGCGCGAGATACCTGCACTCCGTTCTGCATAACAAGACGCGTTACATCTCCTTCATGGGTCACGTGGAAAGAAACGCAGCCCGTGCTACGGCATGCACCATACGTGTCGAGCGTTACGGTGTATCCTGCGGAAACATCGCTTGCAGGCAATGATGGCAAGGTATCTCGGTTATTGAGATAGATATTAAAGCCCGCCGCAAATCCGATGATAAACGTCGAGAGAAAAACAAATGCAAGTGCTCGTGACATAGTCATAGAGTACCATAAGACATGCAAAACACCGCATGTGCGGTGTTTTGATTCTAGAGGTCCCCTCCTTGGAGAATGTCGAGACGTGTACCAATTTCGTAAAGGTTTTGGTTATCACCACCATCAGTTTCATGCTTGTTATCAATATCAGTATACATTTCACTTTCAAGTCTTGCATTAAGTTCGAATGAAAGAGGTCCCCGGCGGCACGCATAACGATAGACATAGTCTGTAGTTTTTACATCACTTAGACTTTCAACCGTGTTAACAGGATCAAGTGGCAAGTTTGAGAGTGGTGAACTCCCCGAAAGGCTTGAGCCGAGATCTATCGGAATCCATCCTGTACCATCGATACGAGAGGGGTTACTTGATGTTTCTGGAGAAAGATTACTGTTACCGTCGAGCTCACCGTCACTTATAGTACCAATATAACTATAGAAGATTCGTCCGTTTGACGTCCAGTTACCGCTATCGTTCTTACAGAAAGTGTTTTTATCACCGCTATTACTTCCATCATTCCCGTCGAGGATAGGGTCAGCTACAGTTGTGAGATAGAGCGCTATCGCCGTACGGGTTGATGCAAGGTCGGAGAGACGCTGTACGTCGCGTGCGCGCTTGAGGATTTCGACAGGGTTGATAATGATAACAATAATA
>MFLE01000025.1 GCA_001781205.1 Candidatus Kaiserbacteria bacterium RIFCSPHIGHO2_02_FULL_49_34 | reverse complement strand
CTAGTGTGCCTCTACGGTAAATTCGATAACAAGGAGTAAGTCGTAACAAGGCACGGCTAGCGGAAGCTGGTCGTGGATTAATTCCAATTGGATAAACGATATAAAGCATGATGCTTTATATCTCAATTGGTCGATTATGTACCTCAATTGAGTACATAATAAAAGCTCTGGTAGATCTTTAGTATACCTATACAAATGAGGAAAGACTCATCGTTAGATAAAGCAAAATAGAGTGCATAATACTTCAAAATTGGAAAATTTGCGGCGTCTTTCAAAATTTTTCGCACTCACCGTACGTTAGGTACGGCTCCCGCGAAAAATTCTGAAAGCCACCACAACTTTCCTCAATTTTGAAGCATTCTGCCATTTCTCAAAATTACTGTACTAGTTATTTAATTGTCGAGTAATCGATATGCGGCGCATATTTCTCGAAGTAACCTCCTGCGGTTACTTTTGGAAATATGGTCCGGATACGTTTCGGCTCATATTTCTCGCAGTGAACATCCAAATTCACCGCAAGAAATATGGTCCGGAACTATCGATATTCGTACCATATTTTTGCAAGTAACAAGATTGCTCACAAAAATATGGTCCGGATATCGTAAAAGATTCCGTGAGTTTCTCCACGTTTTTAAATGCATCTCCACAAATGGAGGTGTATTTTTTTGTTTTTGGAAATATTGTTATATTCACATCACGTACGATTTTTACTCAAGTAGAAATATCAGCATTGCGAGCACAACAAAAGCAATTCTTAAATGTTTTACAGAAAATTACGAGCAAGATAAGCAATTTTGGGAGGTCTCTTACAAAAACAATTCGACAAGAACGATAATTTTCTCCGTGCTCGAATAATAAAATTGCAAGACGAGCTAGATACACTAGAGGCAATCCCCTCGTGCTAATTATAAAACATAGCAATATTAACGGTTTGCTACTCTAATGCCTGGATCCCGTCAGGATGACAAACTTAGAGTATGTTGTTCAAAATGCTTGATGGTTAAAATCGATTTTAACTTCTAACCTATCTAGAACATTACACCCAACATTTGTCATCCTGACGGGATCCAGGAGATAGAGCATGGAACTCGCGTTTTGTATAACCCCACGCAAAATGCTATACTCCTTGCATGAACATGAATATTGAAAAGGCCGAGAAGTTGTTTTGCGATAATGCGACGATTGCGTTTGGGAACGATTCTTTTGTGATGGGGTTTGCTAGTGGAGAGAGCGCGAGCGTATATGCGTTCACTCCAGCGCATGCGAAGCGGTTTTTACAATATCTGACGTTCCGTGTTGCGGAATTTGAAGGAGCACACGGTGAGATTAAGTCTGATCCGTGGACGCCAGACATTAAGAGTCCAATACAAGTTACACCGAAGCCACGCTCAGGATCATGAAATCAGCTGTTGAACAAATAAAAGAAAAACTTTCTATTCTCGATGTGGTCGGTGGCTACGTCGAGCTTCATCGTGCCGGCAAGAGCTGGAAAGGAAAGTCGCCGTTTACCAATGAGAAAACGCCGTCTTTTCATGTGTCGCCCGACCGGGGCATGTATTACTGCTTCTCGACCTCCCAGGGAGGTGACATGTTTAGCTTTATCCAAACCATGGAAGGTGTGGATTTTAAGGGAGCGCTTAAAATTCTTGCTGACAAAGCGGGTGTTGAACTCGTTGCAGAAAATCCAGAAAAGCGCTCAGCGCGCGATAGGGCATTTGCTATTCTCGAGGATGCAACAATCTACTACTTTGCGGAAGGGCAGAAGTCTGCGCAAGTGCAGGAGTATCTCAAGAACCGCGGCGTCACGACAGAAACTTCACATGGATGGCGTATCGGACTCGCTCCCGATGGCTGGCGTAATCTCCGCGATTACCTCAAAAGTAAAGGCTACAAAGACGCAGAGATGCTCGCCGCAGGACTTGTGAAAAGCGCTGATGGCAAGGATCCGTACGACGTCTTCCGTAACCGCGTTATGTTCCCGATTAGCGACCCATCAGGGCATGTGATTGGCTTTAGTGGACGCACGCTCTCCGACGACCCGAAGAACCCAAAGTACGTCAACTCTCCTGAGACCGAACTCTTCAAAAAGGGAGAAATGATGTACGGCTACCACCTCGCAAAAACAGGAATCCGTCACTACGACTTTTCGCTTGTAGTGGAGGGGCAATTCGACGTGGTGATGTCGCATCAAGCCGGCTATCAAAACGCTGTCGCGGTGTCGGGCACCGGCTTTACGATGCAGCACATAGACCTACTCTCGCGCCTCTCAGGGCGTTCCGTGCTCTGCTTCGACTCCGACAAGGCCGGTATCGCCGCGACAAAACGTGCCGCAGAACCAATGCTCTCGCGTGGTATGGATGTGAAGGTTGCGCGTATTATCGGCGGCAAAGACCCTGCCGATATCGCCAAAGACCACCCCGAAGAACTCAAGAAAATAATTGGCGCGGCCAGCACCATTGTCGACTGGCTCCTTACTATTCTCAAAGAAGACGCAAAAGACGACCGTGCGTTTATTCGTGCTGCCGAAGAAGAAATCCTTCCGCTCATCGCCGTCATGCCGAGTCGTATTGAGGTGGAATTTTTTGCAAATGAAGTCGCGAGGGCGACAGGGATTTCAAAAGAAGCAATTCTCGGGAAAATTGACTCTCTTATCGCGGCAAGGAAAAAGTCAGACGAACCAACAAAAGCTGATGCCGTGAAGCGACCTCTCGCACCACTCGAAGCACCAAAAGCAGAACCACATCACGACGTGCGGATCCATGAGCATCTTCTCTTTTTCCACACCCTTCTCTCCATTCTCGCAACCGAACCCAAAAAGAAAGTCATGTATGAACGCGTTAAAGATTTTTTCGACAACATCCTGCAGGAACTCGTTGCCTTCTCCACTATGCCGCAGACACCAACCGAGCACGACGTCAACGACTACATTGCTCGCCGTACCAAAGAGATAAAACGCGACTTTGAAGAAACGGAGCGTAACGAACACATTAAGACCCAATCCTTCCGCATCGCGCAATCCCTCACGCAATTCCACAAAACCATCATCGCCTACCACGCAAGCCTTATTCGCGCACAAGTCCGCGCAGCAGAAAAAAACGCGGAAGATGTAGAGGAGCTCCAGCACAAACTCCTTACAATAGAACGTGTTCGCCCAGAGTACACGCCAGAGTCTCTCCTTGTTTAACATAAATAAGTATGGTATGGTATTGATTCTTGTTCTTCCATACAAAGGAGTTTCTCATGAACGTCGAAAAGACACTGTACCTGTGTCGTCATGGCAAAACTGAGGCGAATGAAAATGGCATTGTGCAAGGGTGGCATAACCCGCTCAGTGGTTGTGGCATTCAGCAGGCTGCACGGCTCGGCTATCGCCTTGCGCGTATCGCGGAGAGCAGTGGAATGCCTTTTCAGCACATATATTGCAGCCCAATGATTCGTGCAAAGCAAACCGCTTACCTTGCAAATAAGCCACTGAGCTGCCTGGTGACAGAGAATGCAGATCTCATCGAATGCATGAACCCCACTCATTTTCAGGGAAAGTCAATCAATGAACCTGATTTTATCAAGTACATGACCTGGTTTGTTGACCTGTTTGCGCAAAGTAAGCAAATCTATGATGAGGAAACCTTCGGTATGGCACGAGAGCGTGCATTCCGAGCGGAACAGTTCCTGCGTGATGCACCCGAAATGTGTGCGGTTGTCGTAACGCATGGTGTGTTTCTGAGGTATCTCCTTTGTGTGATGCGATACGGTGCAAGTTTCTCCCCCGAAATGTTTCTGCAGTCTGGCGAGGAATTTGAAAACACGGTAATCGTAAAAGTTGAATACGGCGCCTTCCGTAATCCCCTCCGTGTCGGCAAGAAAGGTTGGCGCGTATGGGTTGGCGACGCGAGCCATGTTGCTCCTTAGTATTCCACACCCCATTGTGCCGCACTCCTCGAGTGCGGCTTTTTCTTGTTTTTTGCATTTGTGGAATGATGCGGGTATAATGCTCACATGACCCGTGAGATTATCGTTGTGTTCCTTGGCATTTTTGTCGCACTTGTGCCGTATCTTGGCGTGCCGCAGTCGCTACGTGAGACGCTGTTGGTGCTTTGTGGAGTGCTTCTTGTGCTCCTGGGGATTGGTTTGCGTCACGCACGCTATCGTCGCTCCATCACGCACCACTCTAGTGAACTCCATGGTTCCTCATTTTCAGAATCAACCCGCAAGCCTATGCCTGTTGCTCCCGCAATGCCGCTCGCGCAGCGCGCAACACCAGCTACACACGCTGCCAAAATCCGTGCCGCCGTATCAACCTCATCAACTCTTCGCGTATGATGCGGTTTTTCCTTGCTGCGGGTCTGACCACATCCGTATGGGTACTTGTCTACGCGCTCTCTGCGAATATTCCGCAGGAGGGAAGTGTTACGCGTGTTACTGGAGAAACCGCAACAGCCGCGGTAGCGGTTGGCGAGGAAACATCGGCAGCTCCATCTCTGCCCATTGATACTCGCGAGCGCATCAAACATGTCGCGCTTCCGTCACCACTCAAAGCTATTTATATGACCTCATGCGTCGTCGGCACAAAAGATTTTCGCGCGGACGTTGTATCCGTGATTGATGATACGGAAGTGAATGCGCTCGTTATTGATATCAAAGACTTCTCAGGAACACTTTCGTTTAATCCTGGTACAGATTCGTTCTGGTATCCGGCATGGGAAAATGCTCGCTGTGGTGCCCGTGACATGAAGGAATTTATTGCACAGCTTCATGCAAAGGGCGTCTTTGTTATTGGGCGCATCACCGTCTTTCAGGATCCATTCTATGCTGCTGCGCACCCTGAGGATGCGGTGAAGCGGGCAGATAAAGTAACGACGTGGAAAGATAGTAAAGGTCTCGCGTTTGTTGATGTGGGCGCAAAGAGGTATTGGGATCACATCATTGATCTTTCTGTTACTGCATATAATCTCGGCTTTGATGAACTAAACTTTGACTATGTTCGTTATCCATCCGACGGCAATATGAGCGATATTTCTCATCCACAGGCAGAAGCGACACAGTACGGTACAAGTCAAGAAGAAAACCTCGAGGCATTTTTCAAGTATTTGAGCACCGCACTCCGAGACGAGTCTCGGTATGCGGCGGCTATTCATGAGGGTGAGCGGCAGGTGCCTGTTATCACAGCAGACCTTTTTGGAATGACCACAACTGCGCAAGACGGCATGAATATTGGACAGGTGCTTGAACGTGCATTGCCATATTTTGACGCTATCGCACCGATGGTGTACCCTTCACATTACCCGAAGAACTTCATCGGCATTCCGAATCCAAACACACAGCCGTATGCAATCGTGCATCACGCGATGAGTGAGGGTATGAAGCGTGCGGTTGCAACAACGACGAGTATTAATGCATTCACTCATGAACGCATCGGTACCTCAACACCCGCAATCTACGCAAAGCAAAGCTATCCACCCGCAGTGCTCCGTACCTGGATTCAAGACTTCAACTATGGCGGTACCTACGGCCCGAAAGAAATCCGCGCACAGTTTCAGGCGAGCTACGATGCCGGCGTACAAGATTGGATGATTTGGTCACCGTCGAATAGGTATACTCGTGGGGCACTACTGCCAAATGTAGTCACACAAGGACTTGGCGAATAGTGCCCAGCAGCCTGGATCTCGCCAGGATGACAAAATGAGGGTATGGTGCTTTGAAGAAGGCGATGGTTAAAATCGATTTTAACCACCACAAAATCCATCACTTTGTCCCCTCATTAAACAGAAATTATATATGATCACCGTACTAGCACTCCGAAACCCCGAACCAGAATACGCTGGAACGCGCCACAATATTGGTGCGGATATTTTGCGTGCGTTTTCTGAAGCTAATAATTTTCCAGCATTTAAACACGATAAATTTTTGAAGGCAGAAAAGAGTATCGGCACCATAGGCGATCACGACGTACAGCTCCTCCTTTCCGACACCTACATGAACGAAAGCGGACAAGTAGTCCTCGCTGCAAGACTCTTCCCCGAAAACACCATTGTTATTCATGACGAACTCAATGTCCCCGTCGGCGACCTTAAAATATCCTACGACGCCGGAGCCGGCGGACACAATGGTGTCGCTAGCGTAACCAGTGCCTTCGGCACTGCCGCCTACACCCGCCTACGCATCGGCATCGAACCGAATCACCCCGTCACCGGCGACGCTAGAGCTACTTTCGTCCTTAAGCCCTTCACTCCCGAAGAACGACAAAAAATAGAAAGCAGCACAAAGACATTCATCGACGCCCTCACAACAATTATCAAAGAAGGCCGCGAAACCGCAATGCTCAAATATCACACCAAGTAATGTGATACGAGAAACACCTAGCGCAAATAATTGCGCTAGGTGTTTTGCATTATTTCAGATATGAAATTTTTGCGCCGAGGGCGGAGAGGCGTTCTACGAGGCCTTCGTAGCCGCGGTTGATGGAGTAGATGTTGCGGAGGATTGAGTGGCCTTTTGCGCCGAGCATTGCGATGAGGAGAATCGTTGCCGGGCGTAGTGCCGGTGGGCAGACGAGCTCGTTTGCGTGGAGTGGTGTTTTGCCGTGGATGAAGATGCGGTGTGGGTCGGCGAGGTCAGTGTGGGCGCCGAGCTTGTCGAGCTCGGTGAAGTAGATTGCACGCTTTTCGTACATCCAGTCGTGGATGAGGGTGGTGCCTTCGGCCTGTGTGGCGATAACCGCAAAGAAGGGGAGGTTGTCAGCGTTGAGTCCAGGGTAGACGTTCGGGTGAATTTTTTCTTCGAGAGCTACGAGTTGTGACGGCTTAGTCTTAATATCAACAAGCACCGTGCGTCCATTGTTTGAGAAATATGGCTTCGAGCGTGTGTACTTGAAATTCATTTTTTCAAGTTTCAGGAGTTCGAGTTCGAGGAAGTGAATTGGAACACGGGTGATGCTCAGTGCCGAGTTCGTCACGATTGCTGCGGTGAGGAAGAACATTGCGTCGGTTGGGTCTTCGGCAAGGTCGTACACAATGGGTGTGCTAATCTCGCGAATACCATGTACACGAAGCGTTGAGGTGCCGATGCCTTCGATAGTGATACCGCACGCTTCGAGGAAGAAGCAGAGCTCCTGCACCATGTAGTTTGCGCTTGCGTATTTGATAGTGGTGATACCTTCGGTAAGTGCAGCGGCTAGGAGAGCGTTTTCGGTAACGGTGTCACCTGATTCGTAGAGAATCACCTCATCCGACGCCTTTTTGTCGACCGTTACTTTGAAAGCTGTGTCTTTGGTGTCAATGTGGACGCCAAAGTGTTCGAGTGCGTAAAAGTGCGGACGTACGGTGCGACTGCCAAGCTTGCAACCTCCCGACTGGGGGATTGAAAACGACTTGAAGTGATGCATGAGTGACCCGATGTACATAATAATACTACGGGTCTTCATTGCTGCTTCTGAATCGATTGCTTTGAGATCGTATTTCTTTGGCGGGGTAAGGGTGAGGTCGTCTCCATGCCACTCTATACCCATGCCGATAGAGACAAGTGCTTCAAGGTGACGGTTTACTTCCTCAATGCGAGGCATACCGCGCAAGGTGGTGGTGTTTTTGTTCAGGAGTGCAGCGGCAAGAAGCCCAACCGCACCATTTTTTGACGTGTTCGTCACGACGGTTCCGCGCAGCTTTGCGCCACCATCGACAGAAAGATTCATTGTTGGTTGCATGTGGCGCCAAGTGTACCATGCCTTTCGTATGCATAAACTTGCGGAGCTCCGAAATATGTTATACAAAAAAAGCGTTAAAAACGCCTTATATTACGCCTTTTCTACGCGTTCCGAGTAGTTGCCTTCTTCGGTATTGATGGCAACGAGGTCGCCCTCATTAATGAAGAGGGGAACTTGCACCTTTGCGCCCGTTTCGAGGATTGCTTCTTTGGTAGCGCCAGACGAGGTATTACCCTTTACCGCAGGGGCTGACTCCTTTACCTTGAGGGTCATTTTAATAGGAATCGTGATGCCGATGATTTCTTCCTCATAGACCATTGCTTGGAGCTCGGTATTGACGGGGACAAATTTAATCGCGTCGCCAACAACGTCGGGCGAGAGCTCAAATCGTTCAGCGCGATTCTTCGGATCGCAGAATACATACACGCCACGGTTTTCATATAAATAGAGTACGCTTGTATTCTCAATTTCCGCTTCCTCGATAGTGTCCTGCTGGTGGAAGGTAACCTCAGCAAAACGCCCGGTTTTCAGGTTGCGCATTTTGACGACGTTTACCGCCTTGCGCTGTTGTTTACTAAACGCGTGTGAGCCAAGCACTACGTACGGCTCATCTTCGAAGACAATCACCTTCTTCGGCACCACCTGATTACATGCAAGCATTCCCATAGTATTGAAAATTATATTATATCCGCGAACTCTATCAGGTCATGGACGTGCCGTCAATGTCTTGACAGAATGTGCTGTATGCGGGTATTGTGTACACCTATGGCGACAAAAAACATCATTGCGTATGTTTCAAAACTTCCTGAGGGAGTCATTGAGACAGTGCGGCAGCACACGCGCGAAACAGGAGAAGAATACCGTGTTATGTTGATTGAAAACACTGATCGCAATCTGACCGCAAAGCAGTCAGGGGCAGGTGTTGAAGATCTTGATATTGTACTTCGTGTAGACTTTACCAAACCTTTTGCGCTGCATGAGGCGCTTATGCCCTACGCAGACGAATTGTGTGCGGTGTCATGTCGTGCTGAGTCGTATATTGCGGATTTTGCAAAACTCATCCCTCATATTCCGTATGTAAGCACCCCGACGGACGAATCAATTGCATGGGCGAGCGATAAACTCACCATGCGTCGTCACTTCAAAATGTGGGATCCAAAAATCACTCCGAAGTTTACCCAGATTAAAAATCAAACTCCCGAGGAAATCGACCGTGTGGCAAAAATGATTGGCTATCCAATGATTGTAAAGCCAACAAATCTCGCGCAAAGCTTGCTTGTGAGTGTGGTGCATCACGAAGCGGAAATGAAGAAGGTCCTCAAGGACACGTTTTCACTTATTGAAAAAACATACAAAGAAAACGGGCGAACCGAAGCTCCTCGGGTCATTGCCGAAGAATACATGGACGGCATTATGTATTCCGTTGATGCCTATGTTTCTGCGCGCGGCAAGGTAGATTTCTGCCCGATTGTTCGTATTAAAACAGGGAAGGACATTGGTCGTGATGATTTCTACGGCTACCTCCAAATGACCCCAACTATTCTCTCGAAAGAGTCGATTGCTATGGCGGAAACTGTTTCAACGAAGGGTATTCATGCACTCGGACTTCGTAGTACGACCGCGCATGTTGAACTCATGCGTGTGGACAATGATTGGAAGATTATTGAAATCGGTGCACGTATCGGCGGTTTCCGCCATGATCTCCACATGACCACCTGTGGTATCAATCACAGCATGAACGATGCGCTTATTCGCATGGGAAAGAAACCTATCATCCCTAAAAAGTGTGGCAAATTTGCCGCAGCAATGAAGTGGTACGCAGCAACAGAAGGGACTATTGCAAGCATAAAGGGCGTCAAAAAAATAGAAGCACTGGAATCATTTAATCACCTTACGCAAATCAAAAAGCGTGGCGACAAGGCAATCTTTGCAAAAAATGGCGGAAAGGCAATTTTCCATATTTTCCTTGCACACGGTGACCGGTCGCAACTCCTCGCTGATATTCGTCGTGTTGAAGAATATTTGCAAGTAGAAGTAACACGCGCGTAATGCGGGTTGCACTCTTGAAGTATAATCGTACACCGCAAATAGAGGAACAGATTACGCTTGCCGCGACGCATGGCATACAGATTGATATGATTGCCTTGAGGGCGCTTGATATGACGTCGCTTGAGGATTCGGTTGATATGAAGAAGCTCGCATCATATGATGTGGTGCATTACTATGCATCTGCGAACCCCGCAATTTCCTGGCTCCTCAAAGAAAAGCTACAGGGTAAAACAGCCCTCGTGAACATGGATGAGCTATGCTTGCGAACTGCAAACGACAAGGCAATGCAAGCAGTGTTCCTCAAAGGCAAACTCCGCACACCACAAACACTGACCGCATCGCACGATGATACCTACGAAACAATTTCCAGTATATTGGGCGAAACATTCGTGCTCAAAAAATCATCAGGTGCGCATGGGGAGGGGGTCTTCCTTGTTCATTCGTCTGCGGAATTGCAGGCCCTGCAGCAGGAGCTTCGACACTGCGATGCGATGATATATCAAGAATTTATAGCATACGATGGTGATTTCCGCGTACATGTTATTGGTGGTACGGCAATCTATGCAAACAGACGTGTTCCTCGGGCAGATGATTTTCGTGCCAATCTTGCGCAAGGCGGCAGTATGGAAGCGATACATGACCCAGAACTTTTGAAGCGACTCTATGCCTTTGCTGAAAAAGCAGCAACACTCCTTCATTACGACATTGCGGGTGTGGATATTGTGCAGTCATCACAAAACGGAGAGTTGTACTTTATCGAAATTAATCGCAATCCTGGCACCAAGAATATTCAAGAACTCCTGAGTATCAACCCAGAAAAGGCACTCGTCGATTACTACGAGACGCATAAAAATCCCTTGGAATAGTTGCATATATTCAAAAAGTATGGTATAAAAACGTGCGTTCTTTAGCGCATATTTTTGTTCTTTCCGTTCTTATTTGCAAGGAGTTTGCATGAAATTACCCCAAGTAATCTTTGTTGATGCTGGCCTTATGTTTGCGACTGACAGTCACGATGTCGTCGAGCCATGCTTTCTGGCACTCATAGATATGTGTGTCAAAGCAGCAATCCCGCTGTACCTTACGGGTACGGGGCTCGAATGCATGCGCATCCCCGCGGATATCGCGGAGCGTGTGTGCGACGTACATCGTGTCAAGCATGCGACCAGTGCGCTGTGGTATCACCTCCAAAAGAAGCATGATGCAATCGCTCGGTACATGTTGTATGTCAGTCCGCATAAGTTGTATCGCATTGCAGCACTCAACTATGGTATGACGCCTGTTGCAGTTGCTGATGACGCAGTGAATCGTCTCGGGCATAGCTTCGAAACTCATCTTCACACCAAACAAGGCTGTGTCTATGAAGACCTGCCGGCATTTGTGCAGACACTTGACGTAACCCTCAAGGCTGTCGCAGACCGGGCAACGCAGAAGGAAACCTTGCAGTACGCAACACACTAAGTTCTGAGCAAAACTCTAAAAGCACAAGCAGCCGCCAGATATTGGCGGCTTTTCTTTTGCGTTTTTCGAGGTGATGGCGTATAGTGTGTGCATATGCAATATGATTTTTCAGCCTTTGACGCCAAGGCAAAAGATATTTTTGAATGGCTCCAAACAGAATACACAAGTATCCGTGCTGGGCGCGCAACGCCGCAGCTTCTTGATGGTGTACGGGTGAGTGCGTATGGTGCGCAGTCGGCTATGAATCAGGTCGCGTCTGTGACGGCTGAAGAAGCACGCACACTGCGCGTTTCCGTGTGGGATGCGTCGCTCGTGAAGGCAGTCGAGAAAGCACTCATTGAAGCAGACCTCGGTGTTTCTGTGGTGGTAGACGGCAACGGTATGCGTGTGAGTTTCCCTGAACTTTCGTCGGAGCGTCGCGAGCAGCTTTTGAAGCTCGCCAAGAGCAAGCTTGAAGAAGCGCGTATCTCAATCCGCGGACTTCGCGACGATGAGAACAAGAAAATCATCCCCGAACTTCCAGGCGAAGATGATCAACGTCGTGCCAAAGAAGTGCTTCAGAAGAAAGTCGACGATAGCAATGCAAAACTTGCCAGCCTCTTTGAGCTCAAGGAAAAAGAAATGAGCATTTAATTTATGGCTATTCTTATTTTCTTTGCAGTACTCCTCGTACTTGTCATCGCACACGAATGGGGGCACTTCATCATTGCAAAAAAGACCGGCATGCGCGTCGATGAATTCGGCTTTGGATTTCCACCAAAACTTTGGGGGAAAAAGTTCGGCGAAACCGAATACACGTTCAACGCACTTCCGCTCGGCGGCTTTGTGAAAATCTACGGCGAAGACTCACTCCTCAAAAGTGACGAAGAACGTGCAAAAGACCCTGATTTTAAACATTCATTCATTGCACAGCCACGCTGGGCGCAGGCACTCGTGCTTGTGGCCGGTGTAACCATGAACGCGCTTGTCGCGTGGATATTGTTCTCAATTATCTTTATGGTTGGCGCGAATACCGTCGTGCTTGAAGGAGAAGCATCAGCAGCTTCGCGACTCACAGTGATGTCCGTTGCGCCGGGCTCTGCAGCCAGTGACGCAAAGATTCCAATGGGCGCGGAAATCGTCGCAGTTACACGCGCAGATGGTGCGGCTCCTGAACTCGTGCCAAGTGCATTCCGTGAGTTTACGGGCGCTTCGACAGACGCTATCACGGTCACCTATAAAAACGGTGACGAAGAAACATCAGTCACTGTCGTACCGCAAACAGGTATTATTGCCGATGAGCCTGACCGTCCTGTTGTAGGGCTTTCGGTTGCACTAGTTGAAACAGTTTCGTATCCCGTCCATGAAGCAATCTGGCATGGATTCACGACAACAGGCACGCAGCTTGTTGCAGTAACGGAAGGCCTCTTCGGCTTCTTTGGGCGAGTGTTCGTCGGAAAGGCGAATCTTGATGAGGTCTCAGGACCGATTGGTCTTGTCTCGATGGTGGGCAGTGCCGCACAAAACGGCTTTGTAGCATTAATGCAGCTCACCGCATTCATCTCCCTTAACCTCGTTGTTATCAACCTCTTGCCATTCCCAGCACTCGACGGTGGACGACTCCTGTTCGTTGCTCTTGAAGCAATTCGTCGCAAGGCACTTCCCGTAAAACTCGTTATGTACGCCAATGCAGCAGGATTCCTCTTCCTTCTCGGACTCATGGCAGTCGTTACGATAAGTGACATCGTAAAATTAATTTAATAGCGAACAAAAAACTCCACATGGAGTTTTTTTATTTATATTTTTTTGCAAAGAGCGGTATACTACCCCTATGACACAACAAATAAAAATCATCGGCACACTCATTGCTGTCGCATTCCTGCTCATTGTCGGTATCGTTCTCCGCTACACCGGCGCCGCAGACGTGACGACCACTGCAGAAATTGTCAACGAACCCCCAACGGTCGACACCATCAACTTCGCGAGCGAAGCATTTGGCACTGGCGTCTATAACCCCATTGGCTTTACCCCACTGCTCGGCACAGACAGCAAGCTTCACATCACTGGCATAGTTGCCGACGCCAACGGCGCACAGGACATCGCTACCACCAGCGTTGCCTTCTATCGCTCAGCCCTTGACAATACCTGTACTGCCGACAAAAACAACTGCTACCACCTCCTCTCCTGCGATCTCGCCACCTCAACCATCTCAGACACGGAAATACAATACAACTGCCCGCTCGACATTGCCTTTTGGGTAGACGCAACCGACACCGGCGGGCGTTTTCCCCTGCAACACTGGGTTGCAAAAGTAGCTACGAGTGATCAAGCAGCCGAGAGTCACAACCTCGACGCCACCATCACCATGAACTCTCTCCTTGCCGTCAATATTCCCGACGATATCAACTACGGCACGCGTGACCTCGGTGAAAAGTCAACCATCGAGAACAACGTCGAGACACCCATACAGCAACGCGGCAATTCTCGTGCCGATATCGAAGTGTCTGGCAATGACATGAGCTGTTCTGTCACCGGCTTCATTCCTGTACAAAACCAGCGCTGGGCAAACGCCGACGTTGACTACGGATCCATCGCGAACACGCCACTAAGCACGACTGATACTCGTGTCGGCTTCGATATCTTCTACCGCGACAACGACGCCGCTGAACTCTACAAAACCCTCTACTGGAACATCGGCATTCCCGACACGGGCGTGAAGGGTATTTGTGCGGGCACCAATACCATTCGTGTCATCGCTCTCGGCGCCAGCGTGTGGTCGGGGGAGAATGTGGTGTTTAATAGTGAGAGCAGAACACTTTCTGGTGCTGCTATTGCGGAGGGGACACTCTGGATGTGGGGTAACAACGCATTTGGACAGCTCGGCCTCGGTGATCAAGTGCATCGCTCAATCCCTACTCAAATCGGCACTGCTACCGATTGGAAACAAGTTTCGGCAAATGGAAATCACGCACTTGCGATAAAAACAAACGGTGAACTCTACGCCTGGGGATACAACTTTAATGGTCAGCTCGGCCTTGGCGACACGAACGACCGTCTTGTCCCAACGCGTGTCGGCACTGATACTGATTGGGAATATGTCGGTGCAGGAGGAACACATACACTCGCCATCAAAACCGACGGCTCGCTCTGGGCAACAGGGCTTAATTCCTCAGGACAACTTGGCTTTGGTGACACGACACAACGCACTACCTTCACTCGTGTTGGCAGTGCAAATGACTGGAGCACTGTTCGGTCATCATCGGTGCATACACTCGCCATCAAAACCGACGGTACGCTCTATGCGTGGGGAAGTAACGTAAACGGACGTACGGGCATCGGCCTCACGAGTGGCAATACACTTTCACCAACACAGGTAGGTTCTGCAAATAACTGGACACACATTAGGGTAGGTACCGGTTTCTCTGTAGCGCTCGCAAGCACAACATTGTACACGTGGGGAAACAATACTTTTGGTGAGCTTGCACTCGGTGATACCACGCAGCGCGCAACACCCACACTTGTATCTGGTCAATGGAGTACCGTTGAGGCAAGTAGTGTGCATATGCACGCACTTGATACAAGTGGCTTTCTGTATGCTACGGGACGCAACGCCTTTGGACAACTTGGCCTCGGCGACTATGGTGCTGATAGATTGACATTTACACAAGTTGGCACAAAAACATGGAGTCATATTGCCCCCGGGAATGGTTCTGCGTATGGAAGAACGACAGACGGCACCTATTATGCATGGGGATCAAATGATGTAGGTCAGCTTGGTATCGGTACGAATCAATCCCGTAATGCATTCACTAAGTTTACAGTTAATAACTGGAAACAAGTTTCAGCAAAATCAAATGTGGCGCATGCGTCTGCTGTTAAAAACGATGGCACCCTCTGGAGCTGGGGGCTTGGTGAAGATGGACGGCTTGGTCTTGGCGATGAAAATCAGTACTTTTCACCAACACAGG
This sequence comes from Candidatus Kaiserbacteria bacterium RIFCSPHIGHO2_02_FULL_49_34, assembly GCA_001781205.1. Classification (GTDB taxonomy): domain Bacteria; phylum Patescibacteriota; class Minisyncoccia; order Phycocordibacterales; family UBA918; genus HO2-49-34. The sequence goes on along the minus strand of MFLE01000025.1, from coordinate 137,439 downwards.
TTGGCACCGATACTGATTGGAACTACACGAATGCAGGAAATTTGTCAGGATACGCAATCAAAACAAATGGCACACTCTGGAGCTGGGGAGGAAACGTAGCGGGGCAGCTTGGTCTTGGTGACACAAACGAGCGGCTCAATCCCGTACAGGTAGGAACTGACACGAACTGGAAGGACGTTCGAGGAGGCGCTTCGTTTGCTGTCGGGCTACGCACGGACGGCACACTGTATGGATGGGGAAGTAACAATGCGGGACGCACTGGCCTTGGCATTACATCGGGAACCACGCTTACCCCCACACAAATAGGTACCGCTACTGACTGGCAGTCACTCGCGGTTGGCAACGCGTACGCATGCGCAATCAAAACAAATGGCACCCTGTGGTGCTGGGGGCTCAATACCTCAAGTCAGCTCGGGCTTGGTGACACCACGAGTCGAACGACGCCAACACAGGTTGGCATCGATACGAATTGGGAGAGTGTTGCGGCTGGTAGTATTGCAACGGCAGCGGTAAAAACAAACGGCACACTCTATACCTGGGGTGATAATGAGTTTTCAAAACTTGGTCATGGCGATACCACCGCTCGTACTATTCCCACACAGGTTGGCACGGCAACAAATTGGAGAACGGTCGCGGTCACTGATGTTTACATGTTAGCGCTTAAAACAAATAATACGCTCTATGCATGGGGAAATAACACAACTGGCGCACTAGGACTTGGTGACACGGCTCTTCGTACTACTCCTACACAGGTCGGTACTGCAAATAATTGGGTGAGTATTGGTCATGGTAATAGTTTCTCTTTTGCTATTAAGCAAGACGGCACCATGTACTCGACTGGCACCAACGCCAACGGTCGCCTGGGTCTTGGTGATGCCGCGCAGGAACATACACCAACGGATATGTTGGTGCAGTAAGACTCTCTCCGTCAATCTGACTATTGACAAAATATTATCTATACAGTACTATTTTCGAGACGTTGTTCCTTAGTAGAGTACCTTAGAGTGAGGGATTCGACATGAACACTGCTTCTATACCTGAACTGTTTCTTGCAGGAGAATATGTTGCGCTCGAACAAATCGCCGATGCTGGTGGTCGCGAAGAAGCCATCCGTGGCGCGCTTCACGGTCTGCGGCACTGTCTGTGGGTGTACGAGCACTGCTCGGGCGAACTTAGTTTCATCGCCGCACACAAGGCCGAACAGTATCTGACTGATTTTGATGTTTCGAAATCAGTACATGATGCAACTTCTGGTATCCTGCGCAAGCTCGCATTTCAAAAGGCACAGCAGTATGCGCGCACCGGGGCACAGCATCAGTGGGTAAACGAAAACACCCCTGGTCCACTCGCCATGCAGATCCAGTCCGCAATCAACAATCTCCAACTGTGATTACAGCTGGACAAAACCCATGGAACATATGTTTCTCGTGGGTTTTTTTATGTAGAAAATACGTGCGAGAAATCGGTACTATGGTATAGTGCCACTATGAAAAAGCGAGTGTATTTGGATATGGCGGCAGGGACGCCGTGCGCGCCAGAAGTTGTGGAAGTCATGCTTCCATACTTTTCTGAGGTGTTTGGCAATGCAGGCGCGGTGCATGCAGAAGGGCGTGCCGCAAAAAAAGCAATTGATGATGCGCGTGCACAGCTCGCGCGGCTTTTAACGATTCGTCCAGAAGGCATCACGTTTGTAAGCGGTGGCACGGAAGCGAATAACCTTGCGATTTTTGGCACTATCGCCGCAAGCGGTGTTGCTGCACCCGAGGTAATCACGACCGAGGTTGAGCACCCGTCGGTGCTCGAAGCAATGAAAGAACTCGAGCAGCGTGGCGTAAAAGTCACGTATCTCCCCGTGCAAGAATCAGGACTCACTGCAAAGAAGGTACTTGCGGATGCCCTCACAAAAAATACTGTACTCGTGACCTTTGCTTACGCAAACAGCGAAACAGGTGTGGTGCAGGATGTGCGTGCGCTGGTGCGCGTTGTGCAGGAATTCGCTCGTGCGCACGAAGTAGAGATTCTCACCCATATCGACGCCGCACAAGCGCCGCTCTGGCTGCCGCTCGGCATGGACGCGCTTGGCGTCGACATGATGTCGCTCGACGCAGGGAAGTGCTACGGACCCAAAGGGCTCGGTGTACTCGCACATAAGCACAATGTCACCCTTAAAGCACAAACCTACGGCGGCACACAAGAAGCAGGACTCCGTGCAGGCACCGAAAACACACCACTTATTGTTGGTGGTGTTGCGGCATTCGCACGCGCAGTAGCGGGGCGAGAAGTCCGTGCTGAGCAGGTTCGCGTCGTTCGTGACTATTTCCTTGAACGCCTCATACAAACATTTCCGAATGCAGTCCTCAACGGCTCACGCGAAGAGCGTCTTGTAAATAATGTGAATATTTCACTTCCCGGCATGGATACAGAGTATGCAGTGATGTATCTCGATACCCATGGCGTCGCGGTCTCTACGCGCAGTGCTTGTGGCGCGCTTGGTAAAACAGGTTCGCATGTTATTCGCGCCATGACACGTGATGAAGCCCGCGCAACAGCAACTCTCCGTATGACCCTCAGCGAAACCACAACGCGTGATGACGTTGACGAATGTATTGATGTATTGAATAAGTGGCAAGACCTCATGCAGACTATGGTATAGTTTCTCTATGGAAACGTATTTTATCGGACTTGCGCCGTCTGAAGAAACGCGCACCGCACTCGCAAACGTGGTTGCAAACATCCCTGCACCATGGACTCCTACACCAGTGGATGACTTTCACCTCACCACGCATTACCTTGGTCATGTCGCCGAAGAAGATCTCCCACAGCTTATTACGCTTGCCGAATGTATCGCAGACGACACGGTACCGTTGAGTATCGAACATGGACGTACTATCGTTATGCGCCCCGCGAAACCATACATGCTCTGGGCGAAGTACGCGAGCTCGCCGTGGTTTGATACGTTGGTGAGTGACTGTGAGCGACGCCTTGCGAAACTCACCGAACACGACCCGCGTCACCGCAGCCCGCGCGCAAGTATCCCGCACCTTACCCTTGCCCGCCTCCCGCGTGGCACGTACGCAGAATCCCTCGTACCACCCGTCGACCTCCCCGCACAGCTCACGAACATTCGTTTCGATACCCTCGCGCTCTGGAAAAACGAAGCAGGGAAGTACACAATCATAAAATCTTGGGAATTATAAGCAACCAACACACAGAGCTGTCATCCCCGGGTCTTTTAAAAATATACTCCGCTCTGCTCCGTTATTTTTATGAAGCCCGAGGATGACAATCCTGTTTATTTTTTGCTTTCCCGTACGAAATACCATGTACCGCGTGTATACCACCAAAGCGCTCGTCTGTGGCGCGTTTGACAATATGACTGCCGATAAAACGGTGCAGCTTTTTACGCGCGACGCTGGCATGCTCTACGCCGCCTCAAAAAGTGTTCGCGAAGAGCGTTCAAAACAGCGCTACAGCCTCACGGAATTCTCAATCCTCACCGTCTCAATGATTCGCGGCAAATCAGGGTGGCGCATCACAGGCGTCGAGCCCTTTCTTAATGTGTTCACCCCACTGACAACACGCGAACAGCGCGCGTTCGTGCGCAACTGCGTACGCTTCCTCAAACGTATGGTGCGCGGAGAAGAATCTGCCGCCCCACTTTTCGACCTCATCACCGAAGCCCTCATCCGCACAACAGAAACAGAAAACCTCGCCCGTGCAGAACAAGAACTCATGCATCGCGCTTGCGTAGTCCTCGGCTATCTTCCTCACAAAAACATGGAAGAGCTCACCGACACCGAGCTCGCCCGCGACATCGCCAAAGCCCTCACCGCAAGCCATCTCTAACCTCGAAACAAAAAACACCCCGCTAAAAGCGGGGTGTGTCATATCGTAATGTCTACGAAGGAACAAGAAGATTCATAAGTGCGACAAAGTTCGTGACGGTTGCGTCAGGAGTTTGTTCTTCCGTCGGAACAACATGTGCATAGTGAGCTCCGGGAAGCGCAACTCGCACCGTCCGACATCTGAGCCGCATGCCATAACATATTTCCACATCGACACGATCGCCGACGACATCAACACGCTTTGCATCGCCAACAATCTTGACGTAGCTTGCAAGCATGAGCGATTTCGCTTCCGGCGTTGGCACAATGTGGATAGCATCGAAGAATTTCTCGATGCCAAGGTGTGCTATTTTTTTGCGCTGTAGCTCTTCATCGCCCGTACTCAGAAGCACCCGTCGCCCTTGATAGGAGAGCAGGAACTCGAGCGCGTGCGGTGCAAGGGTGAGCTCAGAAATCCTGCTGACGTCGCCTTGTAGCCGTAAATGCGTTTCCGCAAGCGTGTCATCGAGGTCGATGACCAGGTGTCTTCCGTACGTGTTCTCCTCAATGATGTCCATGATTGCCCGCCCCAGCTTGTGACTGCTGTGACGGATGATGCCTTCTGCTGCAGCCCGGCTGCTAATAAGCGGCGCGGTGTGATTGCGTAGTGCATAGTGTGCAAATGCTGCAGCGTCATGCATGCGAACAGGTGTTGCGAGCTCCTTTTCCCAGTAGGTTGTGATGAGGTTTTTCGGAATGTCGTCATGTGCACTCACGACGACGGTGATGTCGCGCTCCAGGCCATGCGTGCGAAACGCCTGCAAAAAATCATCCGTCGAATAGTTCGCTGTTTCGGCCGGCTTCGTCATCAAGTTTGCAACATAGATGAGTTTTGCCGGCGATGCATTGATTGTCTCTGCAGCACCACGCACGAGGAGAATGGGAACGAGCGAGGTGTACAGGTCACCAGGACCAATGATGATGTACTCCGCCTCCATGAGCGCCGTGTGTGCCTCCTTGTGAATGGTTGCACGCTTGGAGAGACGCATGCGCGAAATAGCTCGTGCATCGTGACGTATGTTGCGTTTGTCGATGTTCGACTCACCCGTAATGGTGCTGCCGTCGTCCATGGTGGCGATGAGGCGTGAGTCGTCGGTTGAAATAGGCAAGACACGCCCCTGTGCACCGAGCATTTTTGCAAGCGTTGCGGCGGCACGTTCGCGCCCCCAGAGTTCTTCCGCGGCGAGCAACATGATGTTGCCGAGCGAATGGTCGTCCAAAAACTTTTCCTGGAACCGATGCGTGAAAAGCTCGCGCCAGTGCGGGTCGCCACGAAGCTGTGCCAAGATGCAGCGACGCAAATCGCCTTGCGGCAGCGCGCCGTATGCATCGCGGATAACGCCCGTCGAGCCACCGTCATCAAAGACCGTAGCAATTGAGGTAATGTCGAGCGGATACTCAACAAGCCCGCGGATAAGCGTATAACCGCCAGACCCACCGCTAAGGGTAACAATACATGGTAGCATGAGAGAGCTCCTTTGGTAAGAACCAATAAATGAACAGTGTTACCCCGAGCATAGATGTTTTTGTAGACTTTTGCAACCCTGTGCGCCTAATAGATGAAATGTTAGAATCGATTTTAACTATCACTTCATAAAAAGTACTATCCCCTCATTTTGTCATCCTGGAAGGATCCAGGCGTTAGGGAGGACAACCTGTGTTCCTTTTTGTGTACTTGCTTGCGTAGGGCGTTCCTTGAACCAACTGAAAGGGCCACCGCTAGCGCGGACCAGGTGGCCCAGCTGTCTAAGGATGCCGGCCTCCGCCGGCACTAGTTTAAAATGTTTGCTGGCGCAAACATAGACAGATAGGACTCAGCCGTCAGATTAAATCTGACGGACATAGAAAAATGCGAGCTGATTGCTCGCATTTTATCTGGTGCGCCGAGTTGGATTTGAACCAACGTAGGACGAAGTCCGTCAGATTTACAGTCTGATGCATTTGACCGCTCTGCCATCGACGCGTATTGATGTGCGGTACCTTTCGGTTCGTGCATTATACACATCAAAAGCGAAAACTCAAGCAAAAACCACAACATCCTTGCCTTTCCACCCAAATATGCTACGTTTTCTAAGACAGTTCATTCAAAAAAAAGGTACATCGATATGAGTGATTCAATCAGCATGGATCTAAAAAAAGAGCTCAGCCTCTTTTCCTCCGGCATCAGTACTGAAAAGGTAATCGTGCAACTTTTTGAACACGAAATGTATGCTTCAGAGGCATGCAACAAACGCTTCACTAAGGAAGAGTTGCAGGTGCTGCAAGCACGAATTCTCTCCGACGATCAAGCTGCGGTACATGAGCTCGCCATGAGTGCAGTACAGCACATGGCAAGCATCGCGAGATCATATGCAAGGAAACGCCCGAGTCATGTCGTGACGCTCGCGGTTCTCTTGAGTACGGGCTATTTCGGACTCGAACACGCCGCACGGAAATACGATGCGTCGAAAGGCACGTTTCCGAACTATGCAACCTGGTGGATTCATGACGCCATCAAGAAGGAGTACCTGCAGCATGAAAGGCTGGTAAGAATCGAAAAAGACGTTCTGCGGAAACTGTCTACCTACAAGCGTATGCGTGACGAAATGCTCGCAAGCGGCGCGCATGTGACACTGTCGATTCTCGCGGAACGCATGCATATCGAGCTCGAGTATGCCGCAAGGCTTGAAGAATACGCAAACGCACAAACAATTACCGTACACCCATCCGATGAGGTACAGGATAACGGAGGTGCCGCGTACCAAACTCTCGTTGACGAAGGCAAGGCAACAGACGAGTCTGCACTCGCAGGTTCGCTACAAACCATTGTCAAAGACTGTCTGCGTGGCCTTTCTGAGCCGGAGCGTGAGCTTCTTGAACGCTTTTACGGCCTTCGTGACGGGCATGAGGAGAGCCTGAAGGAAATCGCCCCTGCCTATGGCTACACAAGTCGGGCTATTGGCATGATGCGGTCTCGTGCCGAAGAAAATCTCAAGAAAGCACTCGAGAAGAGGGGAGTGACCCTTGCGTCACTTATTGATTAAGGTATCGAAACTACGATACCTACGAAGGCTGCCCAGCAGCCTTCTTTTTATGCCTTTGGAGAGTATTGTGGATAGGCAGCCCCCGCAAAAACGCTTCCATTTTTCCCCAAAGTATGGTATATCTATGCGCACAAACACGGCCCTATCGTCTAATGGTTAGGACGCAAGGTTTTCATCCTTGAAATCGGAGTTCGATTCTCCGTAGGGTCACATATAATAGAACAAGCACAAAAAACACACGAGGCAATCCGTGTGTCTTTTTTCAGAATACGGGTATAATGATGTTGGCCAAGGCAATCACCCCTCAAAACATTATGAACAACATCGCATATATAGACGGACAAAACCTCTACTACACAACAAAGAAAAATAACAACGGCAAATGGGTTATAGATCTTGCTCGGTTTCGTGTTTTCCTCAAAGAACGTTATGGCGTTATCAAAGCATACTATCATCTTGGTTACGTCGATAACGAGAATGAAAAGTTTTATGATCAGATACAAGAGGCAGGATTCATTCTAAAGTTCCGTGAGCATAACTCGCTCATGCGTACTACAAAGAAGGGGAATGTGGATACTGATGTTGTCTTCGATATCATGCAAAGCCTCTACAAAGGAGATATACCAGGGAAAGTAATTCTTATTTCTGGTGACGGCGACTACAAGAAACTTGTGGATTTTCTCATTGAGGTGGAAAAGTTCGAAAAGATTTTGTTCCCTGCACGAGCGAGCGCTTCGTCACTTTATAAAAAATTAACCGCAAAGTATTGTGTGGCTCTGGACGACCACAATACTATGGAAAAAATAGGCAAAAAGAAAGGGGGTCCTTAGGCAATTAACCGTTCGGAACCCCTTTCGTCGGAATATGCTCATTATACTCGTGACGCTCGGGAAGTCAAGTGACCGTGGTAGCGGTTCTGTAAAATCCAGAATGGTGGATATATTGTTTACCAAAGAGAAAAAGCAATGCAAAACGTGCAAAATGCGCACATGTAACACCAAAATCACTTCCATTTTCTAAAAAAACGTGGTATATCTATGCGCATAAACACGGCCCTATCGTCTAATGGTTAGGACGCAAGGTTCTCATCCTTGAAATCGGAGTTCGATTCTCCGTAGGGTCACCAAATGTCAAAATAAATGCGTCCAGCATTTATTTTGTTGTACTTTGTCGGGCCTACGGAGACACGACACACATGCCTCACATCATTTTGAGTTTTCTGCATGTAGACGTATGATAGGCAAAGGTATAAGCCTCCCATTTGCTTGTACTCACATTATTAAACATTATTCACTATGATCAATAAGTTTTTATTGAGCGTAAGTGTTATTGTTTTTGCACTGAGTGTAACGACCTCTCCGGTCTTTGCACAAACCACCGATACAACACAAACAATAGCAGAACGGCTCGCAGAACTCTTGCAACAAATTAATACCTTGCAAGAACAACTACTTGACCTTGAGGCTCAGCAACAATCTCTCCGCGGAGAGATTAGAGAGGCCGTTCAAATCACGCGTCAACTTGCTATTGGCGCAACGGGTGACGATGTGCGAGAGCTTCAAGAGCTTCTCGCCTCCGACCCCGAACTTTATCCAGAAGGTATCATTACCGGCTATTTTGGCCCGCTCACTGCTCGCGCAATCGAGCGTTTGCAGGAACGCTTTGGTATTGAACGGGTTGGTGAGGTTGGTCCGCTTACCCGGCAGACCATCAACCAGCTGTTGAATCGATTCGCACGCGGGCAGAGAAATGTCTTCGAGCGAATCAGAGACAACAAAGACGAAGGCGACGTCGATCGTACCGCACTCGCACCCGGCGTTACGGGTGTGAAAGTATGTCACAGAACAGGCACTGGTCAGCACACGATCTCTGTTGGCGGTCCTGCAGTGCAGGCACACCTTGCACACGGCGACACATTAGGGAGATGTGACGACGAGGTGAAAGGCGACGACGACGATGAGGATGAAGACGAAGACGACGACGAGGATGTTACCGATCTGACGATTAGCGACGTGTCGGCTCGTCGTATCACGGAAAGTGGCGCGACTATCACCTGGGAAACCAATGAAGACGCCGACAGCACCGTTTGGTTCGCAACGAGCTCAGGATTTGTAATCGGCACAGCTGGTGTACAGATGAGAATGAGCAGTTCCGAAGTTGAGGAACATCAGATTCGTCTTTCCGACCTCGAGGCGGGCACCACGTATTACGTTAAGGTTGGTTCCGAAGATACCTCGGGCAATGATACGGTGTCGAATGAATTCTCCTTTACGACGCTCGCTGATACCGAAGCACCTGAGATTTCAGGTGTTGATGCTGAGAATACCGCGACCACAACCGCAACCATCGTCTGGGAAACCGACGAAGCGGCAAACAGTGTGGTGTGGTACGCAACGACATCAGGTTTCAATACTGACGACGACGGCGTACTCCGCGCAGAAAGCACGCTCCTAACGACGAGTCACAGCGTGAGTCTCAGTGGACTTACCGCAAGCACCACCTACTACTACATGGTAAGTTCAACAGATACCGACAACAACGAAACCAAGTCAGACGAGGAGTCATTCATAACTCTTGGTCAGTAAAGTAACACGAGTGTGTGCATGTAGACACAAAGGCAGCAACAAACCCCGAGCAACCTCGGGGTTTGTCTTTGAGAGTTTCAAAAAAACAAAACAAAAAGCATTGCGACACAATCAATATTTTGATACCATGGCAGTATTGAGTTTTGAACAAGGTGGAGGACAATAAGCAGATGTGTGTGGTGAAAAATTGCACCACACACTCCAATAAATAAGTGTACCGGTCCTTTTATTCCTCTAAATTCCTCTTAAATTTATGAACCAATTCAACCACTCTCAACTTTCCTCATGGATAGCTCCAGTCATAAGCCAAGACCAGCCAAACTATTTAGATCAGGGTCATTGTTTATTTAGATTTTTAAATAAAGGATACTGTGATAGTTATTTATTTAATGTTCCCAGTTATCTCGACCTCGGTGGGGCACTCGCGGCGTTTGGTTTGATATTCACTGTTTACCAACTTCGTAATCCTTATTGGGACACTGTTCTAAGGATCCGTCCGACTTGGCAACGTAACTTATTTTGGCTCCTAGGAGTAGCTGGATTGGTTGTTGTCTTAGCTAGAGTGTTGATAACTCAAATACCAATAAATTATCTAGGTTATCCTTTCGATACTCCACTTGCATATGAAGTAGTTGCTTATATTTTATTTGTATTATCACCACTCTCACTTTTGTTTTTTGCAAAGCGAACGAAAGGATTATTCACTGAAAAGACTTCTGGAAAGTTTTACGAAGTGATGATTCAAGAAGTGTCTCGGTCAGATGATAAATCGACTAACGCAGCACTTGAGGTGCTCTTACACAATTTTGAAGATATTTGTAAATCAATAAAAGAGAAGGATCCAAGTAGCGAGATAAGTCAAAATGCCCGAGCGATAGTAGACGTGGTTTTGAGTGAAGAATCTGTTGTAAAGATTCTCACGACTAAAAGACTAGACGCACTACAACACATTCTTTTTATGGTTGAGGAGTATGATGTTAATCAACGACAATGTAACGTAGGAGTTCCAGCTCTAGTAAGAAATCTATTTCTTGATGAGGGTTCATTTTTTTACAAGCATCGAAATCGTGATGGTTTAGCACTCTCTTCAAATATTTATAGAAGTGTTTTTGAATCACCTAAGTTGTTAACTAATTTCAGATTGTTTGGGTACCCTACCCTTGGTTATTCTGCAGGGGGGAATAGCCAGACCAGTACCGGGGTCCTGATAGAGGCTTTATCTAAAGCAATATCAACTTACCTTAAAACAGGGCGGGGGTCAGTGAATCATATAAACGATGGCTTTAAATACCTTAGCAAAGCTTTTGAGGGTATAGCTAGAAAGCTCTCAATAGAAAAAAGCAGAGGTGTAGATACAGAATATGCTATGGAAGAAGAATGGTGGATCCTTGATGGTATTTCCCAATTTCTCGGACATGACTACCCGTTTTTGGATTATCAAAAAAATCTTAATACGGGTATTATTGAAAAAGAAAAAACAACCACAGAGGCTAGCTTCGATTCTGATTCAACTATCAATGCTGGAGTTGCTGCTTTGCTCTATAAAGGAATTGAAAGTCTTTCATATGTGGACGAAAAAGATCACATGTACTGGCTGACTCTTCATCAAATTACTCATGGAATGATTTATGAGGATTCCTATAAACAGGGATACCGAGAACCATTCCTAAGACGTTTATGGCAGCAAATTGGCAATAATGTTATTAATAGGCATTATCCAGCTGCAATAAGACCATATTTGGCATTGATAGGCTTTTATTTACCCAAAACGGACAGTCCTCAAAATTGGTTGGGTATCGAGATTGAGCGTGTGCGCAGATTACTTTATATCGATATGAAACCTCTCTTAGATATGGATACTGAAATGGTAAACAAGAAGAAAATGAAGGAAGCATTACTGCCTATTTTCATGGATTATCATGATGGCAAATTTTTCTACAAGTATGAATTTGGGAAGGGGGAAGAAAAAGAAATTCCTTCTCCGCCGGAAGGTTCAGGCTCTGCACTAGAAGGTGTTGATCTTGTACGTCGCAGTCGTCTTTAATGAAGGCTGTATTATGTTGAGAATAAAGGGGCAGTCACATTTATTTTCTATTCTATGACTACGGTGTACTGGTAATGCGACATTTACTTTAGATTGGTATTGTGCTAGCGTTTTTCTGTGGAAAACGAACCTTGGTATAAAAGGGGGTGGACAATCTTTTGGATAGTTATTGCGGCAACGATTGTTTTTAATGTGCTGAGTGATTCAGGCACACAAGCACCGTCCACAGCATCACCAAGAACTGCACCGAGCGCTCTACCAACGCCAGTCAAGACGCTTGAGTCACCAAGTACGGTCACTGCGCCGACGGCTCCCGTAACACCCAAGGAGACGTACGAATCCTCGAGTCTTTCTAATGACAACTATTATATAAATGTAGACGGGAACCGAGTTCACTCTCCCGCGTATTCAGATTCAATCCCAAGCGGAGCATCAGCAAAATGCCGCGACGGCACATATAGTTTTAGTCAAAACCGTAGAGGCACATGTTCTCACCACGGAGGAGTGTCCGTATGGTATTAACTAGAACATCTGACGAAGAATAGGGGGCTGGCACATTCATTTCCTAGAAAGCCCCTGTTATGTTGTGTGAAGTTTGGCGAGAAAAAGAGAACATATTTGATTATGTTTCTTTTTGTATTTTCAGAAAAGTACCATACAATGGTGGGGAGTGTGCCGTTTGGGAGCGCCTTACTGGATTTTTTGTTTTTCTCTTATCTTGTATGGATGAGCGGTATTCTATGTATGCGTCGTTTGAGGGAAGGGTGCTTATTATTGGGTATGGGTCGGTGGCGCGGGCGGCGCTGCTACTTATTTTGCGTCATATTGCGGTGTCGCCTGGGCGTGTTACGGTGCTCACGAGAAATCCGATTGATGCGGCACTACAGAAAGAGCTTGGTGTGCAGACTATTACAGCGACGGTGACACCGGAAAATTACCAGCAGATACTCGACGATCAGCTTGGTGAAGGTGATATTTTGCTGCATCTGACGGCGGGGATTTCTTCGTATGATCTTATCGCGTATTGTTTGAGCCACGGCATATGCTACATGGACGCCAGCCTTGAGGAATGGCCGGGTGTTGTGCATGGCGAGAAGGGTGATTATCGCGCACGGTGTGATTACTATAATCGTATGCGTGTTCGTTCGCTTGATTCGAACGATGCATCGCGGCGCTCCACAGCATTTATTGCAAATGGTGCAAACCCCGGGCTTGTTTCCTACTTTCTGAAAGCGGGGCTTCTTGATATTGCGCGCGACACGGGGGTTCCCGCGAATCCTCATACCCGAGAAGAATGGGCGGCGCTTGCAGAGATGCTACAGGTGAAAGTTGTGCATGTTTCTGAGCGAGACACACAGCGGAGCGTAACATCTCGTACAAAAGGAGTATTCCGTAACACGTGGTCGCCTGAGGGTCTTTATGGGGAGGCGGTACTACCTGCAGAAGTCGGCTGGGGTACTCATGAAAAAGAATTACCGAAGGATGCGAAACTCCACGACACGGGAACGGGTTCTGCGATAGGTATTCTGCGACCGGGTTGCACGGTACAAGCGCGCTCATGGGTGCCTCTTACCGGCCCTTTGCTTGGCATGGTGATTTCACATAACGAGACGCTTGCCTTTGCGGATTACTATACGGTGCGTAATGATGCGGGCGAAGTTGTGTATCGGCCGACGTGTCATTATGTGTACTATCCTGCGGATGATGCGCTGGCGTCTTTGCGTGAGGTTGTTGCTTCGAACTTTGAGCGACCAAGGGAAACAGAACTCCTTATTGATGACATTGTGTCCGACGGAGGCACCGACGAGCTCGGTGTACTTATTGCGGGCCATGCAAAGAATGCGTATTGGATAGGAACATCGCTCACCATTGAAGAAGCGCGCAAAGTAGGCATGCAGGTAAACGCAACCTCGCTACAGGTCGCGGCAGGCATTCTTGCGGGCATGGTGTGGATTATTGAGCATCCGCATGAGGGGATTATTGAGGCAGATGATGTTGACCATGTTCGTGCGCTTGCAATCGCTGCTCCGTATCTCGGTACGATTAAAAAAGTCTACACGGATTGGACGCCGCTCGCACATCTCGACACGAGCATTGTTCCTCGCGGCGACCGCGACCTCGATGACCCCTGGCAATTTAAAAATATCTACGTGCCGTAGCTCGCATCAGGTTCAGCAGGGCGGTGCAGAAATTAACAAGAGAGCAAAATAAATAAATACTATACCTATGGGAAAAACAAATTATGTGGATGGCTTCGTGCTTGTCGTACCGAAAGATAAGGCGGAAGAATATATATGTGGATATCACGCATGAATTTTGAAACATAGAAAAACGTCACATCTCTTGGATGTGACGTTTTGGTTGTGCGGCTAGGTGCCGAGGCTTGCGAATGCTTGCTCGAGCTCTTCGGGGGTACGGAAATGGTCGTGCCGTCCGATGAAAGCGCAGAGTTCTTTGGTGAAGAAGATGCGTTCGTTTGTGGGGAGGTCGTCGATTTTCTCGATACCGTACAGTTTGCAATGGTGTGCAACGTAGCCAAGGGTGAGTGCATGGAGATTTTCGAGCTGAGGCTTCAATGCTTCCATTTGCTCTCGGGTTGGCGAGAGTTCATGGAGCATGAGGTTGATTCCATACCACGGAAGTCCGCACCAGGTGAGCCATTCTTGCACCATGGTGCATTGGGGCAGCTGCAGTGCGGAAAAGTTGGTATTGGGAAGACTCGCCAGGGAATCTTCGATGTCGCGCAGGCGGCGTGCCTGCCGTGCTTTTTCGATATCGTTCACGATAGGTCTCCTTTGTGCAAAGTACAATGTTCACTAGGGATGCTAGCACAACAGCAGAAATTAACAAGGGAATATCTGCGGTGGCTTTGCACGTGACATTTGCACCTTGTTGCTTAGACGCAGGGGTTTTTGAGAGTGATGGTATACTTTTTTAGAACGCCGAGTGTGTCGAGGGGATTATTTTGTAATTATTTTTCTATGGCTGACGATATGCATGCAGGGGTTCCTGTGCTTGAGTATAATTATATTACTGACGGGATTTATATTGGAACGAATCAGTGTTGTGTGACGCATTTTGATGCGATGTTGCAAGAGGAGGGGATACGGGCGGATATCTCACTTGAGGAGAATCATATTGACATGCCGTTTGGTGTAGACTTCTACACATGGATACCGATTGTGAACCACACCGCACCGACGCAAGAACAGCTTGATTTTGGTGTAACAGTACTTGCAAAACTGGTTGCGCTCGGCAAAAAGGTGTATGTGCATTGCAAAAACGGACACGGCCGCGCACCGACGTTGGTTGCGGCGTACCTCATGCGAGCGCACGGCAAAAGCGTTGACGAAGCGCTCGAGATCATCAAAGCTGGTCGTCCAACGATACATGTAGAGGATGTGCAACGCGAGGCACTCAGTGCATTTACTGTCGCTTAGAAAAACTCTCACGAAACAGGTGAGAGTTTTTTGTTAGGCACGTTCGCCTTCGGTAGGGTAGCCAGTGGCGCGCCATTCGGCGAGACCGTCGGCGTAGTGGCCGACGTTTGTGTAGCCAGCGGCTTCGAGCGCGTTTGCGGCGAGCGAGGAGAGCTGGCATGAGTGCGATGCGCAGTAGGTGATTATTTCCGCATCTTTTGGTGCGCCTACTTTTGCTTCGAACTGTGCGATGAAGTCTTCTCCATACGGAACGCTGACAGCGCCCTTGATGTGATACATTTCATAACTTTCTGCGGCAAGAGTGTCGATGAGAAATATTTTTTCGCCGCTATCAAGTTTCTTTTTGAGAACTTCTATTTCAATATGTGTTGCCATAATGCATGAGGTTATGCATGTCTTGCATGTCTCTGTCAAGTGTAACATAGAATTGTAGACAAAAAAAAGAGCGAAACCGAAGTTCCGCTCTGTTCTTACTTCCACGATGCGTTGTTACGCAACCGCGGTTTCAGAAATTTCAGCGAGGTGTTCACGCAGGTATTCACGCAGCTCGTGGCCTTGCATGCCGTTCTCCTCAAGCCCGAGATGGGCTGTTTTGATGAACAGGGTGTAGCCTGCGAGTGCATGCCCTTTTGGGGCAGACCGTACGCCAGCGCAGTGTGCGCCACGCGGGTTGTCCCAGGTGGCGATGATAACGCCGTCGGACATCATCCAGAGTCCGCGTGCGGTGAGGAGGCGTTCGTTGAACGAATGCGTTACCTCTTTCTCAACAGTCTGCTTCACAGCAGTCTGAGTAGGCGTTTGCTTACGCTCTTGCGCCTTGCGCTCCGCGGATTGCTCCACGAAATGTTGGCGGCGGAGCTCGATGGCAATGGAGCCGAACGCGTTTGCATGGAAATGTTTCGCAATCGCCTGCACGTCCTGATGGCGCCACTCCACACGATGCGGGTTCATCCGCAGTGCATGGATGGGGATGTACGTGCCCGGACGGGCAACGTCCAGAATCCCTGTTTCGGGCAGGGCGTTCACCAGCTCAAGGACCATGATGGAGCTCGGAGCGGTGGGGTGCGGGTGAATGTTCACCGAGAGACCGAAGAGGTTGTAGTGTCCCTCAACGCCAGCGAAGATTTTTTCGCAGTCGAGGGCGATGTTCACCCGGTCGGTGATTTGCTTGGCGCGCAGACGAGCTTCCTCCTCCAAGGCCTGTGTCCGCATTTTCTCGATAGCGTCTTCGCGCCGTTTGGCGTTGGCTGCTTGGCGAGCTTTGTTTTCCGCACGCTTGCGCGCACGGCCTGCTTCGCTGTTGGCGATGTTTTCCGTCACCGAGCCCATAGTGACGGCGTGTTGTTTGCCGCCACCTTGTTTGCCCTTCGAACCAGTCTGTTGCTTCTTGCTCATGGGAACACTCCTTGAAATGAGGCGAACCTCGTAAAATGAATGCTGAAAGGATCAAATATCACCAATTGATGACGCATATATTGTTACACATTATATCACTATTGTCAATAGTCAGGCACGTGCCAATACGTATTCCTTGACGTTTCTTGCTAATATGGCATAGTGGCACGGGTTGTTATTTTTGATGTATTTCTTGAGGAGACTGCTATGAAATGTGTTATTCTTGCGGCAGGAAAAGGCACGCGGCTCATGCCCCTTACGGAACATGTGCCGAAGCCGCTGGTGCAGCTTGCAGGGAAGGCCCTTCTCGACCATATCGTGGAAGCGCTGCCGAGTGCGGTGGATGAACTTATCATCGTACATGGGCACATGGGTGAACAAATCGAGGCGTACTGTGGCGAAGTTTTTCACGGGCGCCCCGTCACCTATGTGCAGCAAGAGGAACAAAACGGCACCGCAAAAGCATTGTGGCTATGTCGTTCGCTACTGCGTGGTCGCTTCCTCTTTCTGTTTGCAGACGACCTGCATGCGAGCGAAGATATTTCGCGCGCAGTGTCGTATCGTCGAGCAATCCTTACGGCGAGCTCCAACACACCAGAACGTTTTGGTGTCGTGGTACGGAACCCCGATGGCACGCTTGCAGAAATTGTTGAGAAACCATCGCATCCGCCGTCGAACCTCGTCTCGTCGGGAGTGATGGTGCTCGATGACCGCATTTTTCTCTTTGAGCCAGAGCGTCCGATTAAAGGGGAGTACTATCTCACCGAAGTCATCGAGCGTTATGCACAGGAATTCCCGATTGCCGTTGTTGAAGAGCATGGCTGGATTCCTATTGGCTATCCAGAAGATATCACTCGTGCTGAAAAGAAACTTATCAGTACGTAGTTCATGATATGTATTACACGAGGTCACTATGACCTCGTTTTTTTATCTTTCAAATGAGTGAGTGTCGTAGCTTGTCGAACGAAGCGTTATAACTCTTTTTCAACAATGATGCACCACTGGAGCTCTTCTATAATAGCGTAGAGGCCGAGGGTCTTTTTTCCGGCGTAGTTGGTGTAGACGCTTTCGATAGGTGTTCGATTCTGCTTCGCTTTTGCAATATCTTGTATGCAGTTGAATGCATTTTTAGTTTCGACGATTTGTGTGAGTACTCCTTTATTCTCGCCGCCAAGGTATGCTGAAGGAGTTACCAAATAGCGTTCATTGTTGATAATATAGGACTCGGTTACGTCGTCTGACTGCTGCTGGAGCATAAGCGCATTCACGCGGTCGGGGAGCATTTTGATGGCAATGACCCCTACAAAACCTGCCTCCTCGTGTATGACGGGTGCAGACACATTGAAGTACGTGACCTGTGCGCTGCTGTCGTATGCAATATTTTTTACATACGGCTTTTCTTTTCCTATGCTGTATATCGTGTCGTGCGCAAGACTTATGCCAACGTTGTTCATATTTGTTGAAGCGACGACGGTGCCAGCGATGTCGAGCGCATATACTTCGTAAAAACTTGTATCAATGGGAAGCTTATTTTTACGGAGATGGTCGATAAGTGTATGCGTGGTAACGGCTTCGTCACGATGTTCGTGCAGTGCATGGAGTGTGTCTTTTATTTTTCCGTCGGAGCTAAAGTCGATAACTCTGTCTCGTGCGCCTTGGAGAAGGAGCGCAACATGGTCAGCTTTCATGGCTGCGACAAGATGCAATTGCTCGGAGAGGTGTTTGTCCAGTAGGCGTGCTGTTGTTTTTTTGACATACAGGAATGATGATCCTGCGAGTATGAGGATAAAGAGTATAAGCGCGCCGATACTGCGGGTTTTGTTTTGTAATTGCATAAGGAGTTCTCGTATTAGTATATAAAATCACCGCGGATGCGGCGAGTTTCGAGAACTTCTTGGATACAGTGATGCCACTAGTATACACAAGTATGGCGGAATATTTCTGTGGATATGGGAAGTGTGTCAAAAATCTTGCCAGGACCGTATGTGTGTGGTACAAAGATGATGTCTTGTTTTTTCTAAGAGAGTATCCATGATGGCGACAAAATGGTATGTAGTCTGTAACCCCGAGCTTAATGAGCAGGTGGCGCTACTTTTGACAGAGCAGGGGATTGCTGCAGAATCACTACAGCATAACCTGCGGCTGCCGAATGGTACCACTGAGTACGGTTGGAACATTCCGGGGAACATGGTGCAAAAAATTAAAGATGCCCTCCGGGCGTTTCCACATTTTAAGGCGCAGTTCTACACGCAGAGCTCTGCAGGTGCCACATTGCAAAAAGCTGATTTTGTGTTCAAGCGCCGCAAGAACGCTGCGCTCACACAGGTGCAAGAAGAACTCGTGCGCCTGAAGAGTAAAAACAAAAAGAACACATAACCTCGTACGTATCGTACGCTAACCCCGCCAAGCGCGGGGTTTTCTACGCCTTGCGTTAAAGGTAAGGGTGATATATTCTTGGCATATTGTTACATAATAAAAATATCATGAAAGGTCCAATCACATTATTACGAGATGCAATCGCTTTGTTTCGCGAGAAGGCTGCACTCTTGCTCGGCATTGTTGCGGTCTCGCTTATTCCGTATGCAATTTCCTTCTTTGCAATTGTTGTGCTCGGCGTGCGTCCCGATCAGTTGCTACCCGCTTCGATGGGAATCATAGGTACCATTCTTGGCATCTTCGCAGGAATCGCGCTCGTGTATGCGCTCAGTGGGCGCCAGCATACTGTTAGTGATGCATATCAGGCTTCGACGGGTGTCTTTTGGAAATATCTTGTACTCTCGATACTGCTCGCGTTGATTACGCTGGTGGGTCTCATTCTCCTTGTTATACCTGGCATCATTGTTGCCGTATGGTTCTCTTTTGCAATCTATGTCTTACTCCTTGAAGACAAGCGCCCTATAGAAGCCCTCAAGGCAAGTCGCGCATACGTACAAGGGAAGTGGTGGGCGGTGTTTGGTAGGCTGGTTGCGCTGTCGCTTATGGCAGCAGTAGCTTTGATTGCTGTTACGAGCCCGTTCACTTTTTTTCTGAATGATATTGCGCTTGAATTTCTTATGACGCTCTTGACGATGGTGGTGACACCAATTGGTATGGGATATATCTACCTCATGTATAAAGACATTTCGACAAGCATGCCTGAGGAACACCTCTCGGAAATCTCTCCTGAATAACTTTAAAAATAATAGAAATACACAACAGCAGCCCCCAAGAGTCGGGGTTGCTGTTTTTGTTTTTCAGAGAACCAGTATATACTGTACCTATTCGCAGGTCCCCGAGACTCATGTACACATCGTGTACGTGAGTCTTTTTGCGAAGTACCTATTTCAATGAACGTTAGAAAGAAATCACAAAGATACGGATTGCATACATTCCCCCATCAAACGCTGATGAAAATCATACGCGTTCTTTATGTGGTATTTGGCGTACTTGTGACGGCAATGCTCATTGTTGCGGCACTGTGGTATTCGATATATCAAGAACGGCTTGCGGTGGAAAATGCATTTACGCAGGGCACAAAAGATTTAGCGCCGTACATTGCACAGATTTCAAAAACAGCATGGTTTGTTACATCAAAATTTCGTGATGAGGGACACAGCACGGTATATCAAGCTATTCGAACCACCGGTACTGAGCAAACCGAAGAGGTTCGACGACAATATCAGAGGCGTATAGAGGAAATGCTACGAGCTTATCCCTTCATACATGAGATTATCTTTACCTATGCACAGAGTGGACGCACGTTCGATGATTATCTTGACGCAGAAGGAGTATATCAATCTGACATACACACGACAAAGACACAAGAATTTCGCACGCGTGAATTAATCGCCTCACTTTTACGGGGCGATGAGGTAAGTATGGAGCGTATAGAGATACATAGCCACGATTCTCATCAGAGTACGGTAATCGTTCCGTACACTATGGCATTTCGTACTGATAGCGGCGCGCTTGCTGGATCGGTAACCATGCACGTCGAGCTCGAAGAATTTTTTAAAGGTTTTGAAGACACGACACTGAAAAATCTCTTTGTGGTTGGTAACGAAGGGCGTTATCTTTGGCATGCTGATCCGGCAAAGCGAAACGAGTATGCGGAAGGGCGTGATTCCTCATTCTTCACCGATTACCCTGAAGCATACCCCGACATTCTCGGCGGCAGAGGCGAGCGGCGTGTGCGAGACGGCAACAGGTTCATACAAGTTCGGCCGATACATGTCGCCTTTGAAGTCATTGTCGATGGAGAAGTTAAAAAAATTAATACACAAAATGTCTCACCGCAGCATTACGTGTGGTTTATAGGATATGAAGAACAATAAAACAATAAGGAGGATACTGGTTGTGCTTGCGGGCATAGTGGCGGTCACGGCGATTGTATATGCTGCGTTTTCTGTGCAGCGATATTTCCTATCGAGCACAGAAGATTTGAAAACAGTCGGAGGAAAAACTATGCCCGTACGCATTTTGTGGCAAGAGCGATTCGAATCAGATGTGATTGCGAAGCTCTCAGAGGATTTTACGAAAGAGACAGGCATACCTGTTATCGTTGAACAAGTCTCGATACCGAGATGGCAGGAAATTTCATATCAGGAGCTTGCCTCAGGATTTCCTCGCTTTGATCTCCTTGTTGGTGATTCGCAATGGAATGGCTATGCCGTAGAAAATGGCTACTACGAGGACTTAACATCATTTTTTGATGAACATAAAATCCTCGGCACCTTCAGCGAGTCGTCGACAAGAGGATATGGTGAGTATCCTGAAGACTCAGAGAAATATTACTCAGTGCCTCTCAATGCGAATACGAATGTATATGCATACCGCACCGACTGGTTCGCAGACCCTGTCGAACAAGCAGCATTCAAGGAGCAGTATGGACGAGAACTTTCTGTGCCGCGTACGTATGAAGAGTTGCGTGACATTGCAAAATTCTTCTACCGCCCCGAGGAAAACAGATACGGCATTGTATTCCCCGTATCGTCATCCTACGATGTGGTGACGATGGTCTTTGGCTCAATGCTTTTTGGCTATGGTGGCTCGTGGGGTAATCGAGTGACGTGCGTTGCAGATGGACATATCAATAATAACGGCGCAGTGATTGCTCTCGAATTGTATCGTGAGCTCTATCAGTACACACCGCCGGGTATGTCTAACTCCTTATACGCACAAGCGTGGAATCGTTTCTTCGAAGGCGATGTCGCTCTCGGTATGAACTTCATCACCAACTTAGATAACAACCCAATCGCGACGAGCACAGGGTATTTCAGTGGACTTTTTGGCCCAGCATCGCGTGATGCGCAACTCGTCGGACAGGGTGTTTCGTTAGTACAGGGAGCACGCAATAGAGATGGTGCACTCAAATTCCTTGAGTGGTGGATACGGTACGAAACACAACAGGCATTTGCTGAAGGAAACGGACTCACAACCTTCCGTCGCGTCACGACATCACAAAGCTTCAGAGACCTTAACCCGTACAACGAAGCGTATGCCGTATCGATAGAACATGTACGAGACTTTTGGAATACACCACGATATGCTGAGCTTCTCGATATCTCGCAGCGTCACTTCTATAATTATCTTACCAGTGCGAATGCCGCAAGCGCCCGCGAGACGCTCGAGATGATTCTCTCCGAATGGCGACCGATTCTCGCACATGAATGTAATCAGCAGTAGAGCGCATATAAGAAATATATAAATATGATACAAAAAACAAAAAAGACAACCGTGGCGTTTATGGTAATTAGTGCCCTAGCCCTCGTGTTCCTGGCTTCCGGGTTCGGTGTGTGGCGGTATACGGAGAAGATTCAGGCAGAAAAACAGGCAATGGAAGAACAGCTCCCTTTGCCCGTGCGTATTATGTGGTTTGAACAATATTCCGCAGATGTGGTTGCTGAAATCTCAAAGAAATTCACGGAGGAAACAGGCATTCCTGTGATTGTTGACCAGGTATCCCTAGCAAAATGGCAAGATATCACCTACCAAGAACTGCAATCGGGGTATCCCCGCTTTGACTTAGCGGTTGGCGACTCGCAGTGGATTGGGTATGGCGCAGAGCATGGCTACTATGAAGATCTCACCGATTTTGTGCAGGAACATAAAATCCTCGGCACCTTTAGTGAATCGGTAGCGCGAGGATATGGGGAATATCCAGAAGGATCAGGCAGATTTTATGCAGTACCGTTTGGTACCAATACTATTGTGTACGCATATCGTAATGATTGGTTTGAAGACCCCGTTGAACAAGCGGCGTTTCGAGAGCAGTATGGGCGAGCGCTTGCGGCGCCACGCACGTATGCAGAATTGCGCGACATCGCAAAGTTCTTCTACCGCCCCGATGAGAATAGGTATGGCATTGTATATCCAGCTTCAGAATTCTATGATGTCGTGACGATGCTCTACGGGTCGATGCTTTTTGGGTATGGCGGCTCATGGGGCGATCGAGCGACATGTAAGGCTGATGGGCATATTAACGGCGAAGATGCGGTCACCGCGCTTGAATTATACCGCGAGCTTGCAACCTATGCGCCTCCAGAAATCGGTACCTATGCGTATGCACATGCGTGGACGCGGTTTTTCGAGGGCGACACCGCAATCGCTATGAACTTTATTTCGCATACTGCAGTGAATCCTTATGCGGCAGATACAGGGTATGTTGCCGGACTGTTTGGTCCGAAGTCTCGCGATGTGCAACTTGCAGGGCAAGGGGTTTCGCTCGTGAAAGGTGCACGCAATCGAGAGGGGGCGCTCAAATTCTTGGACTGGTGGGTGCAATACGAAACACAAGATGCATTTGCTGAAGGTGGAGGGCTCTCATCATTCCGTCGCGTCACGAGCTCAAGAAAGTTTCAGGAGCGCACACCTTATAACGAAGCATATGCAGTTTCAATCGAGCATGTGAAGGATTACTGGAATTCGCCACGCTACGCAGAGCTCCTGCTTATCTCACAGAAATACTTTCACGAATACGTGACCGGCAAAACCGAAATGACCGCAAAAGAAACCCTCGACACCATTCTGAATGAATGGAAGCCAATTCTTGCAGGAGAGTGCGAGTAGCAGACAATGAGGCAAAACCAGAGTTCACCAATTCATGATTTTCATGTATAGTACCTCTATGAACCATCAATCAAAACTCTATCTCTGGGCGTTTCTTGGACTCTTTTCTGCGTCGATACTGTACGTGCAGGCGCAGTTTGGGGCAACAAATACGGCAATCCTCAGTGTCTTTTCACCAGCAGGTATTGCGGCATCCGTCTCTGGAGCATTTGGTCCAGAATTTGATGTGGCAACCTATGAGCGAGATGCGCTCAAGGCAGAAGGTTTTCATATTCGTGATGTACGCTATGGAAAGGGAAAGGAAGCAATGAGTCGTTCAGAAGTCGCCATGCATTACACACTTGAAACAATAAGCGGCACCATGATTCGTGATACTCGTGCCGCAGGGGACGAGCCATATGCCTTCACTATCGGTGCGGGGAACACCATCCCAGGCATGTCTATTGGCATGCTCGGAATGCGCGAGGGCGGTGTCCGTACACTCGTTATTCCACCACAGTACGCCTACGGCGACAAAGTCACCACCGGCATCCCGAAAGGCGAAGCAATGGTATTTACGGTCTCACTCATTTCTGTGAAATAATATGAAGCCTCCAGTATGGTTTGAGCTTGAAAAACAAGCACCAAACGGCGCACGCGCCGGCATAATCCACACCCCACATGGCGACATTGAGACGCCCGCTTTTGTAACGGTCGGCACCAAAGCAACCGTAAAGTCCCTCAAACCCGAAGACTTCAAAGACCTCGTCGGCGCACAAGTCGCACTCGCCAACACCTACCACCTCTACCTTCAGCCAGGCCACGAGATTGTCAAAGAAGCCGGCGGACTCCACAAATTCGCCAACTGGAACATGCCCACCATCACCGACTCAGGCGGCTTCCAGGTATTCTCCCTCGGCGCTGCATTCGGCAAAGGGGTAACAAAGTTCGCAAAAGGCGAACACGACGAAGCGCAGCAGGGACTAAACGTCTATTCGAAAGAAGTGGCTAGTCAACACGGGCAACTCTGCCAAATCGACGAAGAAGGTGTCACCTTCACCTCACACCACGACGGCTCACTCCACCGCTTCACCGCTGAACGCTCCATCGAAATCCAACACGCTCTTGGCGCGGATATTATTATTGCGTTCGACGAATGCACCGCACCAACCGCCGAGTATGAGTATCAGAAAGAAGCAATGGACAGAACCCACCGCTGGGCAAAGCGCTCAATCATGGCGCACAAACAAAACTACGAAGCCCTCAAGAAGCAAGGCTTGTACGGCGTTGTGCAAGGCGGACGTCACCTCGACCTCCGCGCCGAAAGTGCTCGCGTACTGAGCGACATGGGCTTCGACGGCTACGCCATCGGTGGCTCATTCTCCAAAGAAGACCTCGGCGACGCCCTCAAAGTCGTCACCGACATTCTCCCGAAAGACAAACCTCGTCACCTTCTCGGCATCGGCGAACCCGAAGACATCGCGCGCGGTGTCATGCACGGCTGTGACACCTTCGACTGCGTCGCTCCAACCCGCATCGCCCGCACCGGCTCCGTCTATAATCACAATGCCGACGGCACCATCAAACGCATTCACCTCAAAAACGCCAAATACACCCGCGACTTCTCCCCAGTCGACGAACACTGCGACTGCTACGTCTGCAAAAACTACACCAAAGCCTACCTAGCCCACCTCTTCCGAGCCCAAGAAATGCTAGGCGCCCACCTAGCCTCCATCCACAACCTCTACACCATAGTAAACTACACAAAAAAGCTAAGAGAACAAATTTTAGCATCGTAGTGTGACATCTTTTGGTGTGTGTGGTATAACGGTGGTATGAATTCTGTTGCTATTTCTGAGGTTTCGCATGTGCACTTTATTGGTGTGGGGGGGATTGGTATGTCGGGGTTGGCGCGGCTTTTTTTGCATGAGGGGAAGTCCGTGAGTGGTTCGGACCGGGCGCCGAGTGCCTTGACGTCTGCACTTGAGGCAGAGGGGGTGACATTTTATGCAGCGCAGGTGCCGGAAAATATTGCGGATGATGTTGACCTTGTGGTGTATACGGAGGCGATGGCGCATGACCATCCAGAGCTTGCTCACGCACGAGAGCGTGGGATTACCTGCATCAATTATTTTGAAGGGCTGGGGCTTGTGGCGAATCAATACTACTTGATTGCCGTTGCTGGTTCTCATGGAAAGACAACGACGACGGCGATGCTTATCGATATTGCTGAAGCAGCTGGTTTTGACCCGACGGCGATTGTTGGTTCGCTTCGTGCATCAACCAAGAGTAATTATCGTGCAGGGAAGAGTAAGTATTTTATTGTTGAAGCGTGTGAGTATAAGCGGGACTTCTTGACGCTTACGCCTGATGTGCTGGTGATTACGAATCTTGAGCTTGAGCATGTTGATTATTATAAGAGTCTTGCGGATGTGCAGGATGCGTTTCGGACGCTTGCGCTTCGTGTGCCTGAGGATGGGGCGATTATTTGTGCGACGCGGGATGTGAATCTTGCGCCGGTGCTTGAGGGGGTTTCGGCTAAGGTTGTGGATTATCATTCTTTTGCTGATCCTTTGCTTGAGCTTCAAGTGCCGGGGATGCATAATGTTTTGAATGCAGCGGCGGCGCGCGCAGCGGCGGATTTTGTGGGTGTAGAGAGCGTGGTCGCGCGCGAAGCCCTTACAAATTTCAAAGGCACCTGGCGCCGTTTTGAATACAAAGGAGAGCTCAACGGTGCGCCGGTATACGACGACTATGGCCATCATCCCACAGAAATCAGGGCGACAGTCCGTGGTGCTCGGGATAAGTATCCGGGGAAGAAAGTGACTCTTGCGTTTCAGCCACATACGTATTCGCGACTTCATGAGCTTTTTGAGGATTTTGCGGAAGCACTTGATGAGGCTGATGAGGTGTATCTTGCGCCAGCGTATGCTGCGCGTGAGGAAAATGTGTATGGGACGTCGAGTGAGAAGTTGGCAGCGAGAGCGCAGGAACGTGGACATAAGAAGGTTGTTGCGTATGATTCGCTTGAAGAGATTGCTGGAGCGTTAAAAGTCTCCGCGAGTGGAGACTCGGTCGTACTCATTATGGGTGCGGGGGATATTCCTAAATTGACGGCGATGATTCTTTAGAGAGTAGTGCTCTAACGCTGGATCCCTCCTGGATGACAAAAGTTGGGTGTGATACTTAAAATTATTTTGAGGTTAAAATCGAGATTCAGGAATACAAAATTATGAACGGAAAACTTTACATTGTTGCCACGCCGATTGGTAACCTCGAAGATATTACGTACCGGGCGGTGCGGATTTTGAGTGAGGTTGATTATATTTTGGCGGAAGATACTCGGGTGACGGGAGTTCTTCTTGCAAGATATGAGATACAAACTCCTCAAAAACGCTATGACGCTCACGCTTCAGAGAAAACGCATGACATGGTACTTGAAGACCTTGCTGCAGGGAAGAAGATTGCGCTTGTTTCCGATGCAGGTACACCCTGCATCTCCGACCCCGGCGTACTCCTCGTGAAAAAGGTGCGCGAAGCAGGCCTTTCTATTGAAGCTATTCCTGGCGTCAGCGCAATTACGACTGCTTTCTCAATTGCTGGCATCGAAGGCAATCAGTTTATCTTCCGTGGTTTTATTCCGCACAAGAAGGGTCGCGAAACCTTCTTTAAGGCAATTACCGAAGACGTCGAAATCCCACACATGTTTTACGAGTCGGTTCACCGCATTGAAAAAACACTTGAATCACTCGCAGAGCATTTGGATGAAACTCGTACGGTCACCGTTGCTCGAGAGCTCACGAAAATGCACGAAGAAGTGGTGCAGGGAACTCCCGAAGAAGTCCGTGACCACTATAAAAACAACCCAACCACCGTCCGTGGCGAATTCGTTGTCATCGTATCCTAAATGGGTACGATTTTTTTGCACGTAGCGCGGAGCCGTGGTACCATGCTGAGGCATATGATTTACTTTGAGAACGTTTCCAAATATTATGGAAAGAACGAAACAATCGCGCTTGATAGCGTGTCGTTCCAGATTGCACCGAAGGAGTTTGTCTCGATTGTGGGGCACTCTGGCGCAGGAAAGACGACCCTTTTGAAGATGCTTATTGCAGAAGATAAGCCTTCGGAAGGTTCGATTTTCTACGAATCACAAGATATTCATAAAATATCGCGCTCGCAACTCCCGTCGTTCCGCCGCAAAATTGGTACTATCTTCCAGGACTTCAAACTCCTTTCAGGCAAAACAGCCTTTGAAAACGTAGCGTTTGCCATGGAGGCAAATAGCCGCACGGACGATGAAATCGCTATGTCGGTACCACAAGCGCTCGAACTCGTTGACCTCGCTGAAAAAATGCATCACTTCCCGAGCGAACTCTCCGGTGGTGAAAAGCAACGTGTTGCCATTGCTCGCGCGCTAGTCAACCAGCCTGACATTATCATTGCCGATGAACCAACCGGCAACCTCGACCCGATAGCAACCTACGAAGTTGTCCAGATTCTCAAAAAGATTAACGACCTCGGCACGACGGTGATTCTCACCACACACAATAAAGGTGTTATCGACATTCTTGAAAAGCGTGTCATAACGATGGATGGGGGTAGAATCATCCGTGACGACAAGAACGGCAAGTATCTCCTCTAAAACGGGATCTTCTTCCCAAATTGGTCCATCTGCACCGATTGGAGCAAATTTTCTCACTCACCGTACGTCGGGTACGGCTCCCGAGAAAATTTGCTCCAACCGGCGCACCTGAACTCAATTTTGAAAGAATCTCACGTATCTCGCAGTAGATATCGCTTATCTTCTCAGATCTAATTACTAGTAACTAAAAACTATGTTAACTTCACTCAAACGCATCATTCGCACTGGCTCGGTCGGCTTTGTCCGCAGTGCGTACGTCTCATTTTCCGCAATTTACGTAATGGTTATTACGTTACTTGTTATTGGTGGCTCGCTTATCTTCGGCGCACTTCTTGACCACACCCTTGTCACGTTGAAAAGCAAAGTCGATGTTAATATCTACTTCACCGTGGATGCAGAGGATGAGGCAATTCTCGCCTTCCGCAAACAAGTCGAATCGCTCAGCGATGTCAAAGTGGTAACATATCTCTCGCGTGACGAAGCGCTTGCACAGTTCAAGGAACGCCATGCAGGTGATGAGCTCACCATACGTGCACTCGAAGAACTTGGCGAAAATCCGCTCGGTGCCTCTATTTCCATTACCGCACACGACCCCGCACAGTATGAAGGCATTGTGCAGTTCATCAATGAGACTTCCGAGTCTGCAGAAGCGACCATTATTGACCGCATCAACTTCAATCAAAACAAATCAGCTATCGACCGCCTCACCAACATCGTTACTATCATCGATAAGATTACCAAAATCATCGTGATGACTCTTGTCTTTGTGACCGTACTCATCACATTCAACACCATTCGTCTTGCCATTTACACAGCACGTGACGAAGTTTCGGTTATGCGCCTTGTTGGCGCATCAAACACCTTCATTCGTGGTCCGTTCGTGGTACAAGGTGCGCTCTATGGCGTTATTGCAGGTGTCATCACGCTCATTCTGCTCTATCCTATCGCCTACTACCTCGGCCCATCAACTGATGCGTTCTTTGGGCTCAACATCTTCCGTTACTACCTCGCTGACTTCGGTCGCATCTTCGCTATTGTTATGGGAAGTGGTGCCTCGCTCGGCATCGTCTCAAGCGCTGTGGCAATCTCGCGTTATTTACGCATCTAATATATAGTAATTCCTATGCTAGACATTTCATTCATTCGAGACAATCTTGATCTCGTTAAGGCAGGTGCGGTAAAAAAGCACGTCACTGTCGACCTTGATGACCTCATCACAAAAGACGACGCGCGTCGCGCTCTTTTGAGCGAGCTCGAAGGCAAGCGCGCACAGCAGAACCAGGCCTCGACTGCTATTGCGGCAGAGCAGGACTCGGCAAAGCGTCAAGCACTCATTGCATCAATGTCGTCCGTTAAGGAGGACATTAAGGTACTCGAAGAAAAGCTTCGTGATATCATGAAGGAATGGCAGAAGCTCATGCTCCAAGTGCCACAGATTCCTGATATGTCCGTACCGGAAGGGATGTCTGACGAAGACAACCAAGAAATCCACAATTGGGGCGAAGCGCAGACATTTACCTTCGATGCAAAAGACCACGTCGAGCTGATGAAAAAGCACGACATGGTTGACTTCGACCGTGGCTCAAAAGTGCATGGCTTCCGTGGCTACTACCTCAAGGGCGATGGCGCAATGCTCTCATGGGCAATCTGGAACTACGCCAATGCATTCTTCACAAAGCGTGGCTTCATGCCGTTCCTTCCGCCAAGCATTGTTCGTGCGCCAAATCTTTTTGGCACCGGGCATCTCCCGAACGATGTTGACGACATCTACAAAACCCAGGACGACGACTACCTCGCTGGTACCTCAGAGGTTTCCCTTATGGGTTACTACGCCGACGACATCATCGACCAAACGCAGTTCCCGATTAAGATGCTTGGTTTCTCACCATGTTTCCGTCGTGAAGCAGGTTCATACAGCAAGGACGTCAAAGGCCTTATCCGTGTGCATGAATTCTACAAGCTTGAGCAGGTTATGCTTTGTGAAGCATCACATGCCGAGAGTGTGAAGTGGCACGACTGGATTAATCGTAATACCGAAGAATTCATTGAATCCCTTGGCATTCCGTACCGTACTGTGCTCAACTGTGGCGGCGACCTCGGTCAAGGTCAGGTCAAAAAGTATGACATTGAACTCTGGGTGCCTGGTGAACAAAAGTACCGCGAGATTTCATCCGCATCATACTTCCACGACTTCCAAACCCGCCGCTTCAACATCCGTTATCGCGACGTGCAGGGAACGCTTCGCTATGCGCACTCACTTAACTGTACTGCTGTCCCAACTCCCCGCATTCTCGTGTCGCTTATTGAGAACTTCCAGCAAGCAGATGGTACTATTAAAATCCCTGAAGCGCTTCAGCCATACTTTGGTAAGTTGAAGATAGGATAACTACATCCGCAACATTCCGCCTACATTGGCGGTTTTTTGTCCCTACACCTGTTATGCTGTCGCTCCGTCTCTTGTTTTTGCTTTCTGTGCGCGGCACATGGAGATGTATGTTTTGAATTGCGCTTTTTTGTGGGTTCTCCGCAAAACAACAGCACAACAGGTGTGACGCTTCGCTTCTTTCTGCGCTCGTTCTCAAATGAAAATCTCCGCTAACGCTACGACTTTCATTTGCTCACTCGTTTGAAAGATGGGGATTTGTTGACAAATATGAGTGAAAGCGGTATGTTTCGGCTATGAAATATTCTGGATTACAGATTCTTGGATTTTGCGTTGCGGTCATTCTCGCGCTTGCTGCAGCAGTGTTTGTGGTTGATGCGGGAGTGCGTGGTATTGGCTATGCAG
This sequence comes from Candidatus Kaiserbacteria bacterium RIFCSPHIGHO2_02_FULL_49_34, assembly GCA_001781205.1. GTDB lineage: Bacteria > Patescibacteriota > Minisyncoccia > Phycocordibacterales > UBA918 > HO2-49-34. Next base: position 106,609 of record MFLE01000025.1, on the reverse strand, counting down.
CGACGGCGTTTGATGCGATTCCGGAACGAGCACAGCCAGTTGTTGTTACCGATGACGAAGCAAGTGCACGTGGTGAAGTGCTTCTCGGTATTGCAAATACCTCTGAAGTACCGAATACGTATGCAGCACCTGTTCCGCCCAAAAGCACACTCACAAAGAGTGCCTACGTTGCACCAAAAACACAGGCAGCAACCATCCCGCAATATGCACATGCAATCATGAGCTATCATGCATTCGGGACTATCTGGCGCGGAAGTTTTGTACCTCGTTCAACAATTAGTCGCGATGAGATTCCCGCAATTCGCGCTATGGTTTACAATAGCGGAACGGTTGCAACAAACGCATGGACATTCTCATGTAACTGGGAGGGCAGCATAACAACGACCCACCAAGCGCCACTTGGTGCAGGAGAGCGAGCGTTTGCTGTCTGTACAACCGAAGGTCTCTCACGAGGGATCCACAACGTAACCTTGACCTATCAAGAAACAGGAAAACCAATCCAGATACAAACCGTATCAGTCCGTGTTGATTAACTAAAAAAAAATACACCTCCGTTCATGGAGGTATATTTTTTTAGTTGAGCTTTATTGCATCAACAAATGATGCTTCAACAATATAGCGGTCTTCCTTTGCGCCGAAGGTGTTACAGGTCACGAGGACGAGTTTCTTTATACCTTGTTCCATTGGAATAGAATCGGCGGTTGCCTTAAGCTGATAGACACGGTCGACACGGTAGACATACTCGTAATCATCTGAACGAACGCGAATGGTGTCGCCCCAGAGAAGGTCTTCAATGTCATTGAACGCGCGGAAGTTCATGTTCTTCACGACCGCGAGATGGCTTGAGTGTCCGAAGATAAGCATAGTGCCATCATCGTTCATAGTCGCGGACGATGGATAGCGAGCGACGCCTGTGAGGAGGGAATTATCAAGAGTTGCAATGTCGCTCGTTGTCGGATTATTGACAGTGAGCGTTTTCTTGAACTTGTCGATAATGATCTGGTTCGGCGTTGCGTCACCTGCGAGTGCTACGTTCGTTGCTACGCGCGGAATAACTTCATTGACGGTCGATTCATCAATGACTGACTCATTGCTTTCTTCCACCACATACGAAAGAGGACGTTCATTCGGAATAAAGTTAGTCGCTGAGAGCACGCCATACATTGCCGCCATCAAGATAAATACCCAAAGAAGGAATTCACCCTTATGTGTCATAATTGGTGTCATAATGGCAATATTATGCACTAAAAAAGTATTTTGTCAAGACTTTGCGGGCATAAAAAGAACCCCTCAGGTGAGGGGTTCGGGTTTATGTACTGCGCCTAGCGGCAGACGTACTAATCAGGCTGATCTGCCGTCATATAGCGGATGCTCTCACGCTTGTTGCGAGGAAGCTTCCGATGAGCGCGTTTCTGCTCCACCTGCTTGGGTTTTGCATAATACTTTTCGTCCCGGGCACCCCAATGCTGATAATGCGTATTGATGCGCTCGTACCGCTCTTCGCCACTCGAGACATGCTCGATATGGGAGATGAGGGAAACGTCATGCATAAACTCAGCATTGGCGCGAGCTGCGTCGTGGTTATGCGCTCGCTTTGCGGCGGCGACAACGCGCTCTGCTCGTGTGAGGGAGGAGCCAACATGTGCCGGCATGTGCGCGTCGAGGTATTCGTCACGCTCATGCCAGTTGTCGTACCAGAGCCAAAACTCTTTTTCTTCGTCTTCGAACGGGTTGTAGTCGTTGTGAAGGATGTCTCCGTTCAGGGAGACATGAGAAATTTTAGGCGGTTCCTCAGGATAATAATAATCGAGGTCATCCATGTAATCCCACTGGTACCCGCTGTCGGTCTCGGTGGAGTGATTGTTGTGAGTATCCATGCGTAGCCCCTTCTTGTGGTTGCTGTGGACAGATAAAATAATGAACGAACGATAAAACTATAGCACTTTATTTATAGGTGTCAAGTATTCCCGAGACAGGTTACGCTTTAGGGCTTGAGGAATAGTGGCAAAGTAGTGTACGATAGGGCAATGGATTTACTTGAAGAACGGAAAACGCGAGCGGGGAAGATGGTGCGAGTGTTGAAGAAACTGTATCCTGTTGTCAAAAGCGAGCTCGATTACGAAACGGAGTTTCAGTTTTTGGTGGCAGTGGTGCTTTCGGCGCAGTGTACGGATAAGCGGGTGAATATTGTCACGAAGGAGATTTTCAAGAAATATCGCACCGCGAAGGATTTCGCAGAGACAGACCCGGCGGTATTTGCGAAGGAGATTGGGAGTATCCCTTTCTTCAACAACAAAACAAAGGCAATTATTGGTGCGGCAAAAATTGTTGCCGAGAAGTTTGGTGGACGTGTGCCAAAGACGGAAAAGGAACTGGTACAACTCCCCGGCGTCGGCTACAAAACAGCACATGTTATTCTCGGCGATCTCTTTCAGATTTGGGAAGGAATCCCAACTGATACGCACGTAAAGCGCTTTGCACTAAAACTCAATCTCACAAAAAATAAGGATCTCAAGAAAATATCCCACGATCTCGAAGAACTCATACCGAAAAAAGATTGGAAATACGTCAATAACGGACTCGTCCTCTACGGCCGCTATATCTGCAAAGCACATCCACATGATTGCACCGAACATCCACTCACAAAACTCTATCCCGCAGCTGCAAATATTTGGCCGAAGACAACATAGTTTCAAGAGACAGTAGAAAAAGCGCCCACACGGAGCGCTTTTTGCAAACAGGGTTTGCGGAGTTACTTATCGCCAATACCGAAAAGTCCGCCGAATTTTGCCTGCACCTCTTTTGGAAGTTTTTTGACTGGTTCGACACATTGTGCGTCGAACGTTCGATAATCTGACGTGGTATCGACGCCTACATTAGCAGGAACGGTTGGGCGCCGCATCATGAGCTCCCTCATGTTTGCGACATTCTCTCCCCAAGATGACTTGTGGGTAAATTCGAAACCATCACGCCACTCTTGGGCGACAATGGTTACATCACCCGTGTCCCCTACGTATACGTAGCAATACGCATGATCGTATGCGGTGTACACGTAGGTTGTACCGCCAGAGTGTTTCTGTGCAATCCAGTCGCTCTCAGTGTCGCTGCAGAAAGCAAATACGGCTACAGAGGCGAGCGCGGCTACAGTTATCAGTGCTGCTGCAGCAAGAATACCTGCTACGTTATTAGTTTTCATGTGAGTAACCCTCGAAGTTTCAAAAGAACAAGCAGCATGAGCGACTCTGGGCAAACTATATAGAATGATGCATGTATGTCAATATTTTTATATGCCGAATTACATAAAAATTTTGACTCACCGAAAGTGGTGGTATACTCAGACTATATCAATTAACAAAGAGTACGTATGTATAAGAAACTAGTAATTATCATTGGTGTTGTTATTCTCGGCTGGGGAATGTACGTCCTGACTCGTTCGGAAGCAGAGGTTGTTCAAGAACCAGTCGTAGAGGCGCCTGTAGCGGATGTTGCAACAGAGCCAGCAGAAACAGTCGTGACACCGTCACAGGAAGCAACAAACCAAGAGGTACATACCGTCACCTATACCGTGGATGGGTTCTCACCCCAAGAGCTCACCATTAAGGTGGGTGATCGTGTCGTCTGGATTAACAACACGACTGCTGACATGTGGCCAGCAACTGGCATGCATCCAACCCATACCGTATACCCTGGGTCTGACATCAAAAAGTGTACCGAAGCCGATACGTCTATGATATTCGACGCATGTCGTCCTTTCGCAAGTGGCGATGCCTACGCATTTACCTTTACCGAAGTTGGCACCTGGCGATACCACGACCACCTCAAGGTCAGTAATACGGGGACGATTATAGTAACCGAATAGCCTATGATTCTCGCGCTTCGTATTGCGCTCGCGTTTAGTCTCATGTATCCGGCACTGAGCGCGTTGCAGAACCCCTACGCATGGATTGGGTATTTCCCTCCATTTATACTCAGCGGGGCGGTATCTTTTGGAATTTCATCACTCACACTTTTGCATACATTTGGTTTTGTTGAGTTTGTCCTCGCTCTCTGGATACTCTCGGGCAAGAAAATATTTATTCCTACTAGTGCCGCAGCAGTAATGCTTGGTGGCATCATTCTGTTCAATCTCTCTCAGTTTGACATCCTTTTCCGCGACATTCCGATTCTTGTCATCGCACTCGTTCTCGCCGCAAAGGCTCGACGATAAAATCACCCCTCCAGTACTGGAGGGGTGATTTTATGGTTATGCAAGGAGTTCCTCGATAACTGATTTTACGTCACCGCCGTCTGCTTGACCGGCGAGGTCTTTCATGAGGGAGCCGACAATAAGACCCATTTTTGATTTGTCGACAACACCGAGTTCGGCGATTTTTGCGGCAGCAATTGGACGAATTGCGTCGCGTGACATGAGTGTTGGAAGGTAGGTTTCAAGCACGGCAAGCTCGTCTTTTTCAACCTGCGCGAGTTCGTCGCGGCCGGCCGCGGTGAATTGCTCGATAGAGTCCTTGCGCTGCTTGGCAAGGCGCTTAATCACTGCAAGTACGCCTGAGTCGTCGAGCATTTCTTGTGGCTTCTTGCCGGTGGCAACGAGCTCATTCATAAATGCGGTCAGCATTGAGCGAACCGTACGCAAACGAACCTCGTCGCGCGCTTTCATGGCGTCCTTGAGGGCACCCTTAATTTCTTCGTGTAACATAAAAAGGTGTCCAAACCCCTCACCGCAGGTAGGTAATACTAATAAGTGAGTTCTTGCGTGATTATAGTCTCGTCGGCTAAAACTTCCATATTTCGGTCAAAAGCCTTCACTTCGACTGAGCCGAACAGAGTTCGGCTCAGTCTCCAGCTCGGACTTTTGCCTCAAAATCTGAAAGTTTTATCACGACGTGAGGTGTCTGGATACCTTTCATGATATACTAACCAGCATATGAATACAACTGTGATTATCGCCCTTCTTGTGGCAATTTTAGGAATACTTGTCTATGTATTTTTCTTCCGGAAAGAGGAAAAGGAGAATGATGTGCAGGGGATGCTTATGCTGCAACAGCAGCTTCAGCAACTTACGAAAACTATGGATGTGCGTCTAAGTGATAGTTCCGACAAAATGCACCGCTCAGTACAGTCGCAGTTTCGTGAGAGTCAGGATTTTATCACAAGGATAAACAAGGAAATGAACGAGCGACTCATGCATGTCGTCAAAGGTGTCGCCGAAGTTTCGGAATCCTCGAAACAGGTATTTACGATTGCCGACCAGCTCAACAATCTCGAAAAAGTGCTCAAGCATCAAAAGCAGCGCGGTAATCTCGGTGAAGCATCGCTCAAACTAGCGCTCGAAAATATTCTCCCTCCCGGATCCTATACGATGCAGTATCCATTTAAAGACAACGCCGTGGTTGATGCCGTCATTCATACTCCCGAAGGACTTGTGCCGATTGACTCGAAGTTTTCACTCGACAACTACGAGCGACTTATCGCGGCGCAGACCGACGCTGAGCGTGAACAGTATGAGCGCGATTTCATCAAAGACCTCCGCGTCCGCATCGACGAAACCGCGAAGTATATTCGCCCAAAAGAGGGAACCCTCCCGTTTGCGTTTATGTACATTCCCGCCGAAGGCATCTACTATGACCTTATGGTCAACGAAGTTGGTGCGGTGAAAGTGAATACGCGCTCACTCCTTGAATATGCCTACAAAGATAAGAACGTCATCATTGTTTCGCCAACCACTTTCTCCGCATATCTCCAATCTGTCCTCTATGGTTTCCGTGCCTTCAAAATAGAAGAGTCTGCAAAGCAGATTGGTAAGCATGTCGAAGCACTCTCACGCCACCTGAAGGCATATGAGGACTATACGTCAAAGCTCGGTAAATCGCTTGAGACGACGGTGAACCACTATAACTCGGCACAAAAAGAGTTTGGTAAAATCGACAAAGACGTCATGAAAATAACCGGTACCGCAATGGATTCGGAGGCGCTTCTCATAGAAAAACCAACACGCATGGAGAGTGATGATGAATAGGCTGAAGCTATGAGCGGTACGCGTGCGGATGTGTGATAACAACCGTGAAGCATGAAGCGATAATCGCAATGCCAACAAGAGTATTATAGTAGGTGAGTGAGGTAATACTGAAAATAGGAAGTACAACCGTGCTTGCAATGACAAAAGCACTATAGATACTCTGGCCGACGAAAAGCGTATTCGCAACCGTGCGCATGTCATGTGTGTGGCGGTGACGATTATGAATCAAGTAGACAATAAGAGGAACAATCAGAAGAGTGGAGAGTACAATACGATACACATTAATGAATGGTCCGAATGTCAGAACAGGAAAACCTGTCGCCGCGAAGTATGTTTGACCGTAGATCATATCGGGGGTCACCATAAGTAAGGTCGTTGCGATACCGATAAGTATAAGGATGCTTGGAAAGAGTTGTAGTTTGCGTGAGAAAAGTATGAATGGCAGAATCGCGAGAAGCGTTGCGCCGATAATGCTGAGAGAAGCCGGGATATGATAATAGCCAACCCATGAAAATGTGGTGCCAAGCCATATCAGTACTGAACGAAGCGCAAACACGAGACATATTGCAAATACAATACGCTCAAATAGTCCTTTCATGCCGCGCAATGCAATGATGGTGGCGAGCACCAAACAATAGAGCGCGCCGATAGCGGTCGCGGCAGTGTTGATGGTTGCGAGAATTGGTGTTGTGTCCATAGTGTATGATGGCGTTCAAGACACTCATTCGTACAAGTATACCATAATCCACACATTTGCAAGTGTTGATTTCTAGGTGATGGCAGAACGAGATGTTTTGGTGTATGGTGTGGGTATCAATAGATAATATGGCAAAAGTATTTGTAGGACTTTCGGGAGGTGTTGATTCGTCGGTATCGGCGCACATGCTCAAGGCACAGGGGCATGAGGTTGTTGGCGTGTTTATTAAGACATGGCAACCGGACTTTCTCGTGTGTAATTGGGAGCAAGAACGACTCGACGCAATGCGTGTTGCGGCATCGCTCGAAATCCCGTTCCTTACCTGCGACGCCGAAGAAGCGTACAAAACTGCTGTTGGCGAATACATGATTGCGGAGTACCTCAAAGGCAATACGCCGAACCCTGATGTGATGTGTAACCGTCATGTGAAGTTTGGCGTGTTTTGGGAATTTGCCAAAGCGCGCGGTGCGGACTTTATCGCAACAGGGCATTATGCGCAGGTTTTGAAAGATGACAATGGCGTGCCGCAGCTTGCGCGCGGTAACGATGCTAACAAAGACCAGTCATACTTCCTTTGGCAGCTTACGAGTGATGACTTGGCGCACACCATGTTTCCGGTTGGACATCTTCCAAAACCACAGGTTCGCGAATATGCGCTCGCACACAATGTGCCTGTCGCGGAAAAGAAAGACAGCCAAGGCATCTGCTTCCTCGGACACGTTGATATTGAAGAATTTTTGTCACACTACACAACACTTGTGCCAGGTGCAGTGCTGAATGAGTCGGGCGAAAAAATCGGTACCCACAATGGCGCACTCATCTACACCTACGGCCAGCGTCACGGCTTCACCATTGATGCAGCAACAACACACGAACAGCCTCACTACGTCATCGCAAAAGATATTGAAGCAAATACCATCACCGTCGGCACTGCTGCACCAAGAATAGAAGAAGGCGAGGGAATACTCCTCACCAACATCTCCTGGGTCAATACCCCTCAAGAGAAAATGCTTGCCCAATTCCGCTACCGCCAAGAGCCATTCGAAGTTACGCTCCACGGCAACACCCTCACCACCCCAACACAAACCGAACGCCCTGCCCGTGGTCAATCCGTAGTCTTCTACACAAAAGATAATGAGTGCCTCGGCGGCGCCATTGTTGCGTAGCAACACAAACAAACTCAGAAAAACAGCGCGCAAGCGCTCACGCCTCCATAGTTCAATGGATAGAACAATCCCGTCCTAAGGGAAAAATGCTGGTTCGATTCCGGCTGGGGGCACAGAGGTAAAAAGAATACACATCAGACGAATGTCTGATGTGTATTCTTTTTAGAAGGCGAACTGCTTCGCCTTCGGCCTCTGTGCCAGGCGGAGCGATATTTTTCTGCCCCTTTCCTAGGGCAGAAAAATCGCATACGCCCGGGTCGGGACGCCTAGTATTTTATGAGCGCAGCTCACAAAATACCTTAGCGATCGTGACCACAGAGATAATACAGAGTGATATGTTTTTAAAACACACACAAAATTAATATGTCTGGTTGTGGGTCTGGGGAGTTATCCACATTGCAAAGATACTAATGATGCGTAGAATGGTAAGTAAGGATCTAGAATCACCAACCCCTCTGAGGCATATATTGTTTTGTATCGTGAGTAAACGCTACTTGATGAATATATTTAACAACATAAATATCTATGCAGAAAATTAATAAGCTTTCAGCGGCATTACTTGGTATTGCGCTGCTGTTTGGTATGGTAGTGCCTACTACTACTCATGCGGCAACAGACCCAGGTTTGGGCGCTGCAGAACCTTTTTCTATCATTGCACAAACAGCAATTACGGGAACGGGTACCATTTCTGGTGATGTTGGTATAAACAGCACTGGCGCTGGGATTACCGACTTAACGGACGCAATGGTTGGTGGCACCATATACTCTACTGATGGTGTTGCGCCAAGTACCGCTATTTTATCGGCATCGGTACAAGCAAATCTTTCAACCGCGAACGATAACATGACAGGTCAGGCTTCAACAGCAAGCATTGGCCCTGCTCTTGATGGAGAAACTCGTACGACGGGTGTCTATGACATCGGCGCAGGACGATTAAACGGCGGAGTACTCACGCTCGATGGCCCGGGTATCTATATATTTAGAGCATCAAGCGATTTTATATCGTCTGGTTCTGTAAATCTCATCAATGGTGCTCGAGCTTGTGACGTGTATTGGCAAGTTGCTTCACTCGCAACCATCAACGGCTCTTCGTTTGTGGGAACAATCATTGCAGGAACCGGTGTCCACTTTGGTTCCGGCGTTACCTTGAATGGTAGGGCGTTAGCGCTCGGTGGCGATGTAACATTGCTCAATACTACTATTTCTGAACCAACATGTGAAGATCCGCCACAACTTGTCGTAAACAAAGTGGTTGTTAATGACAACGGCGGCACGAAAGTAATTGCTGACTTCCCCCTCTTTCTTAACGGTGCAAGTGTAACATCCGGTGTGGCAACAACGACTACCGCAGGAACGCATACCGTTACAGAGACTTCTGATTCTGGCTATGCGACAACCTTTGGTGGTGATTGTGCTTCAGACGGCACAATAACACTGGCTGCCGGAGATGTGAAGACATGTACGGTCACCAACAATGATATTGCGGCCGTCGTTGCTCCAGTACCGAGTAGTGGAGGAAGCAGTGGCTCGTATTCTTCTGTTGTACCGCCGCTCATTGAGGTGGTGAAGGTGCCAAGTCCACTCACATTACCGAATGGTCCTGGACCAGTAACCTATACCTATACACTCAGTAACATCGGAACCGTTCCCGTGAATGATATAACCATGGTTGGCGATACCTGTAGCCCTATTACATTGATTTCTGGTGACCTTAATCTCAACCAAAGACTCGAGGTTGATGAGGTGTGGGAATATACGTGTACAACGACACTCTCAAAAACACACACAAACATTATTACGGCAACAGGATGGGCAAACGGTATTAGTGCGACTGATATTGCACAGGCAACTGTTGTTGTTGGACTTTCTTCCGTGCCACCTTTAATCAAGGTAACAAAGGTTCCTAGCCCTATAGTGCTTCCCGTTGGCGGAGGTAATGTTGTGTACGCAAATAAGGTCACTAACCCAGGAACGGTCGCACTCTCTAATGTCAAGCTTAGCGATGATAAGTGCAGCCCCGTAACATATATTTCTGGCGATACAAATGGGGATGGAAAGCTTGATCCCAATGAAACATGGGTATATGTCTGTCACGCATACCTCACTCAAACAACCGTGAACACTATCTCTGCGAGCGGCGAGGCGAACGGATTAACTGCAAAAGATTATGCGATTGCCACCGTTATTGTAGGCGCGAGTGTTCCAAGCCTGCCGAATACAGGGCTTCCGTTCAATGGACGTAGCATTCCTTGGTATGTTGTTATACCTGGTGGTTTCGTTGCTCTCTTAACTCTTATCTATATTGTACGAATGAGGCAAACAGCATAGACTGCGTGCTATACATTTGTAACAAACAAGTGCCAGACACAAGGTTGTCTGGTATTTGTAAATATACCTCATGGTATGCAACAAAAAATAACACCTAAACAAGTAGTATTGCTCGTGAGTCTTCCAGGATTCATGCTTCTTGGTATGGCCCCGGCTGCATATCTGAGCCAGAGAAATTTGCCGCAGGAAGTCAACGTGCTGAACGCACCATCGGTGCAAGTCGAAAAATATGTCCCAGATTTACTAACGCAAGAAGGTGAGATGATTGGGGTTCCCGTACAACTCCTCATTCCAAAGATTGGTATTCGCACAGGTGTTATTCCTGTCGGAACTACCCTTGAGGGAGAGATGGAAGTGCCGGAAAGACCTGACGAAGTGGCGTGGTTTCATTATGGTCCGCGCCCTGGTGAGATAGGGAGTGCTGTTCTTGCAGGGCACTTCGGATGGAAGAATAATATTCCTGCGGTATTTGATAATCTACATAAACTACGCGAAGGTGATGAGATATTTGTTGTAGATGAAGACGACACTGTTATCACGTTTGTTGTGCGTGAGATTCGTATGTATGACAAAGATGAATCATCATTCGATGTGTTTGTATCAAACGATGGCAAAGCGCACCTTAATCTCATTACGTGCTCAGGAGATTGGAATGTAGCAGAAAGAAGTCGTCCCCAAAGACTTGTGGTGTTTACTGATAGACAATAGCTTATGATTGCTGCGTGAGCGCTGCTGCGAGAAATGCTGTGAAGAGTGGGTGTGGTGCAAGAGGGCGGGCGTGGAATTCGGGGTGGAATTGAGTTGCGACGAAATAAGGGTGGGTGGTTTTGGGGAGCTCTAGAATTTCCATAAGGTCGCCTGTAGGGGAGGCCCCGGAGAATATGACGCCCCCTTCTGTAATCCTCTCGACGTAGGTGTTATTGACTTCATAGCGGTGACGGTGACGCTCTGAGATTTCTGTTTTCTTGTAGGCAGCTGCGGCAATAGTGCCTTTTTTGAGGTGGGCAGGGTATTCGCCGAGACGCATGGTGCCGCCGAGATTTTGGGTCTTTACATTGTCGCGCTGAGTTTCCATCACGTCAATGAGGGGGAATGGCGTCTTAGGATTTATCTCTACTGTGTGTGCATCCTTCATTTTGAGGACATTGCGGGCGTATTCGATGACGGCAAGTTGCATGCCGTAACAGATGCCGAAGTACGGAATCTTTTTCGTGCGGGCGTAGGTAATGGTGGCGAGGATGCCATCAATCCCAGTTGTACCGAAGCCGCCCGGCACGAGAATGCCGTCGACTTCGCTGAGTACATTTAGTTTCTTTGGATCCTTCTCAAAATCAAGGGAAGAGAAGTAGCGAATGATTGGTTTTGCATTAAGTGAGTAGGCAGAGTATTTGATGGCTTCGAGCACGGAGAGATAGACATCGGAGAGAATGAAGTCACCTGATGAAAAGTATTTGCCGACGACAGCGATGGTGACGGCATGTTTCGGCTTTTTTGTTTTCTGTACAAAGCGGCCCCATGCGCTGATGTCGCTCTCTTTGGTGCAGGGAAGGTGTAGTACCTCACAGAGATGCTTTGAAAAATTGTCTTTCTCAAAATTGAGCGGCACGTCGTAGACACTAGCAACGTCGGGCGCAGAAATAATATGTTCGCGCTTCACGTTGCAGAACTGCGCGATTTTGTCTTTGCGCTTCTCATCAAGAGGGAGCGGTCCGCGAGCAACGATGAAGTCGGCAAAGACACCAGCGCTGTTGAGTGCACGAACGGCGGTTTGTGTTGGTTTTGTTTTCATCTCGCCGACTGAGCCCGGCACAGGGAGATAGCTCACCATAACGACTGCAACGTGCTCGGGTGCTCTCGCCTTCATCATGCGGATTGCTTCAAGGAAGAGTACCCCTTGATACTCGCCGACGGTGCCTCCGATTTCGACAATTACCACGTCCGCATCAGCAGCTTCTGCTGCTTTTTCAAATCGGCTGATGACTTCAAGTGGAATGTCAGGAACCACTTCCACATTGCGCCCTTTGTAGCCGCCACTGCGCTCTTTTTCGATAACATCGCGGTAGACGCTGCCGGTTGTCATGTAATTGATGCCAGGAATGTCTATATTGAGGAAGCGTTCATAGTTACCCATGTCTTGGTCGGTCTCTAACCCGTCGCCCAAAACAAAAACTTCACCATGTTCCGTAGGGTTCATGGTGCCAGCGTCGACGTTGATATAGGGGTCAATTTTCATCGCGGTGACTGAAAGACCGCGTGCTTGTAGAATCTGGGCGATTGATGATGCTGTGATGCCTTTGCCGACACCACTCATGACGCCACCGACAACAAAAATATAATTTCTAGTCTTATTCTGCGCGCGCTTGAAGCGGATTTCTTTTTTATCCATAACGCGCTTTATTGTAGCATGAAAATAGAAAAAACTGCACGCGATAGCGCGTGCAGCAGGAGTTTATGACACAAGCGTGTCGTGGAGACTTAGAAAGAGCCAGCTGAGAGTGTTGTACGGTTTCCAAGGGAGACATTGGAAGTCACGCCTGAAGGCATGTATCGTGGGGCGGTGCTGACGATCGAAAGTCAGTACGCGTTCGAAGGCAAGGTAATTGTTGTCTTTTTGGGCCTGTGTGCGCATGCGGAGCACATTTTGTTGCATTTCTTCGAGGAGCAGTACCACAATATGTTGCGGTGTGCCACTGCTATGTGCGTTGTATCCGTGGAGATTCGTGTTTGGGTTGAGGAGTAGATTGAGCCCCTCCTCAAATTGTATGTATCGCCCAGCTTTCATGAACAGGATTCTCGGATGTCCATTCTCGGCCAGAATGCCACAGCAGGACAGGATGTTGCCATCTGCAGCTCTTCCGATATCAAATACTCGATAGAGTGAACATCCGCCACAACGGGCGTGTTCCTGACTGCAAAGTATGGTGTAATCGGACCATAACTGCTCATGCGCAAGCTTGATGAAGTATTTGCGGAAGGTACGGTGCTGTTGAAAGATGTTCATGTGAACTCCCCACGATGTACAATAGAAATAACAGACGAATACTTTTATAGCATGGAAAAATTTTGCTGTCGAGAGGTGGTGTCGTGACAAGAAAAAGGCGAAGCAGTGCTTCGCCTTACTATAAGGTGGATTATCTCGTGAGTGCATTGCGCAAGGAGAGAAAGAGCCAGGCGAATTTGCCGTAGGACTGCCACGACGTGCGTTGATACTTGCGCAGGAGCGTCTTCATTGACGGAAAGAACTTTCGCTCGAACATCATGATCTGCTCGAATGCAGTGTAGCTGTTCGACTCCTGTGCTTCTTTGCGCATAATGACGACATTTCGCTGAAGATCCATGACAATCTGTACCAGCAAGTTGTACAGGTTGCCGCTACCGCGTTCTCCGTGGATATGAATCTCCGTCGACGGATCAAGTAGGAGATTTACGGCATCGGCGAAGGGGAGGCGCGATTCACCACGGAAGAACTGTAGGGAAGGGTCATTAATATCAGAGCTGGATACGACGTTGCATAAAATAACTTTTTGTGCAGACCTACCGACTTCGAAGAGAAGGACATCGAGATCCAAGTGACGGATGGCAAGTTCGTAGTATTCGGACCAGAAAGGTTCGTGGGCGAGTTCTTCGAAAAGACGATGCATTTCGCGATGCTGTTTGAACAGATTCATGGGGAAACTCCTGACGAGAAAGGGAAAGAGCAATGAACAGAAAAACTGTAGCATGTGAAGTTTCGATTGTCTAGGGTTGGGGTGGAGGGGTCAAGAAGGAATCGGGTACTACTGCGGGCCCAGAAGGAATCGGCCACAATCACTAAGCATAATTGTTCGCTATCGCTCCAATTCTGCTAAGTGTTACCGGCCCCGGCGCGGCGACAAGTATTTTTGTTGTGTTTCGCTTCGCTACACATCAACAGAAATCTTGTGTACCGCCTTACGCCGTTCGATTCCTTCTGGGCCTCGCCGGTAGCAACAAAAAAACTGCATTCGCAGTTTTTTTGGCTACGGCGGGCCCAGAAGGAATCGAACCCTCACTCTCGGTTTTGGAGACCGATGTTCTGCCACTAAACTATGGACCCGTATTTGGTGTGCTGGCACTGTAACATAATTTGTAAAAAATTGCATCCTGGAGGGGTTTGTGGTTATATATATGAGCCACACGTTTCGTGGCGTTTGTTGTTCCTTTTGCACATAATAAGGAGATATCTCATGCAAAACACGGTCATTCCGCTTACCGGCGGCGACTTCGAAATTGGCTATGAATTCGAAATCGACGAGCTCGGGCGTCCGCCAGGGCAAGTGAAGGCATTCATGGTGTGTCCGTTTGAAAAGCAGCGAAAACGTATCGCCGCACAAGCGTTGCCACTCCCCGAACGGGAAAAGTTTGTACAACTCACTGGTTGTGAGCCTTACAAGCTCGGTCTCGATATGTCATCGTAATTTTTGTTCTTCTCACCTCTCCCCCAGAGAAGGCCTCAGTATATCTGAGGCTTTTTTGATGCGTACGCCTTCGGGAAAAGGACAGTTGCTCGATGTTGATCGATAGTGTACTATGTAAACCTATGGATAACATTATAGAAATAAAAAACTTTACAAAGCGCTATCGCACGGGAGTGGAGGCGGTGAAGGGAATTGACCTTGTCGTGCCACGAGGACAATTTTTTGGACTACTAGGGCCCAATGGTGCAGGCAAATCAACGACGATTCATTGCCTTACGGGTATCGCAATGCCGTCGAGTGGGACCTTAAGAATTGCGGGATATGATGTTGTGCAGGACTATCGTACCGCACGTACGAAAGTTGGGCTTTCACCGCAGGAATTCAATGTTGATATTTTCTCAACGGTGCAGCAAATTATTGATTTTATGGGTGGGTATTATGGGCTTGATAAGGCGACGCGCACGAGGCGTGTTGATGCGCTCTTGACTCAGTTTGATTTACAAGCTCATAAAGACAAGCAGTTCCAACACCTCTCTGGCGGTATGAAGCGTCGAGTGATGCTTGCGCGCGCAATGGTCCATGAGCCAGAGGTGCTCATACTCGATGAGCCAACCGCAGGAGTTGATGTTGAGCAGCGTCATGAACTCTGGAAGCATCTTGAAGCGCTCAATGCGCAAGGTGTCACGATTGTGCTTACGTCACATTATCTTGAAGAAGTAGAACGTCTCTGTGACCGTATTGCTATCATAAACGGCGGCACCATTGTCGCTGATGCTATGAAGGAAGAATTTGTGAAGAATGGGGATACGCTCGAAAATGCGTATTTAAAGATTACTGGTAATATGCACGCGTAATATGAACACTATTGGAATTCTCACATTTTTACGACGCGAAATGAAGCGGATTTGGCGCGTCAAAGTACAGACGTTTGCCGCGCCGCTTATTGCCGCGACACTCTTTATCTTTATTTTCGGCTACGTGCTCGGGCGCTCAATCGACATGGTTGCGGGCGTTTCGTATTTAGCATTCGTTTTTCCCGGCATCCTCACGATGTACATGATTTCGGCAGCATTTGAAAGCTCGTCAAACTCGCTCTACTTTGCGCGATGGACGCGAGCGATTCATGAATTGCTTGTAGCACCATTTTCGTATGTGGAAATGGTCGGCAGTTATGTGACTGCAGCAACACTTCGCTCACTCCTAATCGGCGTTGGTGCACTAGCTATCGGGACGGCATTCGGTGCAGTAACGATTACGCATCCGTTCCTATTTTTACTGACCGGTATTGGCATCGCGGTTGTCTTCTCGCTTGCTGGGCTTATCGTTGGCTTGTGGGCGCAAGGGTTTGAACAACTTGGTGTCTTCTCGACATTTGTTCTTACCCCACTAACCTATCTCGGAGGCATGTTCTACTCACTTGATCTTCTGAGTGGTACGGTGCGACAGATTACTCTTGCGAACCCGCTTTTCCATATTATTGACCTCATGCGGTACGTGACACTCGGCACTGCACAGGTCGACCCTCGCATTGGCGGTTTGATACTTCTTGGTACCGCGACGGCACTTGCAATACTTGTCGTGACTCTCTTTCAGAAAGGTTGGCGGATTCGAGAATAGTTCGGACTTACATAAAAACACTCTCCACGAATGGAGAGTGTTTTTATGTAAGGCGCCGAACAGTGTAGTTCTCGGGGGCGTTTGCTAGGTGTTCATCAAGTTTCTCCCGAGTCAGGAGTCCTTCTTGTGCTCCGATGTGTTGGACAACATTCATTGAATTAATCGGTCCATAGCGAAGTGCTTCATGAAGAGGTAGTCCATGCAAACGCATAGCGGTTACCGTTGAGGCGAAAGAGTCACCGGCACCTGTTCTGTCGATGGGCTCTTTTGGGTCAGGATAGGCGGGCATAAACCAGGCGACATCGTCTTCGTCAAGTGCAAACGCGCCGCGGGTACCATCGGTAATCGACACGGTGCGCGGGCCGCAGTCGCGGATAGCACGCATGAGTGTCGGTATGTCTTTTTCGTCGGTATCTAAAATTTGTTGTGCTTCTTCGACATTGCAGACAAAAAGATGCGTTACCGCATATAGGTCGCGGAGTGTATCGAAGCCGAGTCGCAACTGGAAGGTTCCGGGCTGGAAGGTAAGTTGTATCTCAGGATGTTGTGCACAATAGGCAGCGATATCATGATGGAACTGTATGCCGTCTTCGCCGATGGAAGAAAAGTATATCGCACGCGGCGGATTCGGGAGTGCGGGCATGGTGTATGGATACGCCTCGTGCTTAATGAGAATAGTACGTTCGGCACCATAGCGGAGCACGTAATGGTAGTTGGTTGCTTTGCGCTCGTGCTGGACGACGCAGGAAGTATGTACTCCCTCACGGCGGAGCACTTCAAGACACTCTTTTCCGTGACGGTCTGCACCAATATTTGTTGCAAGCGCGGACTTGAGCCCGAGTCGTGCCGCAGAAACCGCTGCATTGGGCGAGTTTCCGACCGCAGGCACGACTGTTGAAGAAAGATACGGAATCTTCCCGCCGAATTCCATAGAGAGTCGTTCGCGCCCCGTGCGTTCATCACGATCAATCCGCGCCTCATCAGGATTGAGCGCAATGAAGTCATCAATAGTAATGTCGCCAATGGCAAGAATGTCGTACGTCATGCCTGCAGTGTACCACGACTTCTAAAAAATTTTTCTGAGACTGTGCTAGAATGGCAACATGTTACATGATACCCGTGCGTTGCAGCTTGTGCTGCATGAGCAGTTTGATTTGCAGCTGTATAAGCGTTTTTTGCGTCGAGCAAAAAGTGAAGACTTGAAGGCGATTTTGTCGACGATGATTGCGGAAGAAGAGCGTCATATAGCGATTTGGAAGAAGTATATTCCACATGTGAAGATTCCTGCGCAGGGGATTACGGCGCGTGTGAAGACTGCTATCCTCACTGCATGCGTGTATATTTTTGGCGACACGGGTATTCGACTCATTGTCGAAGCAATTGAAGTTCATGGGATTCGCGAGTATTTACTGCTTGCGCATTCTGTTGCCGGTACGGCACTTGAAGAACCTCTCAATGCGATTTTGCGCGATGAACTTGAGCATGAGGCGCAGATTGTCGGTGATGCCTATTCTTCGAAAATCACCGGCGAACGCGTGCGGAGCTTTATTCTCGGCTTTAACGATGGGCTGGTTGAAATGCTTGGAGCGGTTGTCGGGTTTTATGCGACCATTTCGAACCCGAGTGTGATGATGCTTGCAGGACTTTCGGTTATTTCAGCAGGTTCATTCTCTATGGCGGCTGGAGCGTACGCTGCCGATCGTGCTGAGCGTGAGCTTGATACCATTAAAGAAGCAAAGGATCGTTTCCTTACGACCGGGCACCCCACGGTTGACTTAAACGGTGCGACAGGAGCAGTCACGAATGCCCTTATTGTCGGGTGCGCGTTTATTGTTGGTGGATTTTTGCCACTTATGCCCGTGTTTTTCGGAAGTCCTAGCTTTGTATTATCGGTCGTTACGGCAGCGGTCGGAGTGACGATTATTTCCGTGGTACTCGCGTTTCTTACGGGTATTTCAATTCGTAAACGCGTTGCTCTCAATCTTGGACTTATTGCGGCAGCGGTACTTTTTGCCTCGGCGGTCGGTTCGATTGTTGAATGGTTCATGCGATAGTGCGGTATATATGCTGACTTTGTCAAGAAGTGGCTGATTTTCATTGTGCTATAGTGTAAGAACTTATGTACGATGCACTTGCACTACTTTTTGATGGCACGGCGCGCATGAAGCTGCTTCGCTTTTTCTGTTTTAATCCAGAGGAAGAATTTACCGTCGATGAAATCGCTCGTCGTGCCCGCCTTGTTCGTCGCACTGCGCGCACGGAGCTCAGCGTGCTTGAACGCGCGGGTGTTATAAAAAAGAAAACTATTTCTGTTGCACAAGAAGGCAAAAAAGCAAAGATTAAGGAACAGGTATTTTTTTGCGACAAGGATTTTCCATTCTTGCTGCCGATGCATCGCTTCCTTACCGAAACAGCACCGATTGGTGGCGAGACCGTCCTCAATCACTTGAAGAAAGCAGGGAAGTTTGATGTGGTGGTGACATCGGGTATCTTTGTTCGCGAACCAGAACAAACCGTCGACTTGTTGCTTACCGCAAAAAGTCCTGAGCTTGCAAAGGTTGAGGTTGCCGTTCGTTCTATCGAAGCGGACATCGGTACGTCAATCCGCTTCATGCTCCTCGAAACGGATGACCTCCAGTATCGTCTTGGTATGTATGATAAGCACACTCGCGATATCTTCGACTATCCACACAATGTCCTTACTGATAAAATCGGATTGACGAATGAGTTGTCGAAGCCATGGATTATGTGATTCAAAACAATAGCCTCTTCACATATGGAGAGGCTATTGTTTTGACTAGGGATACTGTTACAATTTATGTTTACTGAAACGTAATATTAAAATTATACATACTCATCGAGCAGCCGCCGGAGATTGTTTCGCCTGCGGTACGGGTGCCGAGTGCTACTGTTTTTGTGTCGGTTGGCGCGAGTTGGGTTTTGTTGCCGAGTGCGGGGATAAGAATATCGTTTGAGCAGTCGAAGTTGTTGTTGGTGATAAAGGTAACTTCTGTCGGGATGCCAGCTTTGGCGACAACGGCGCGCGGGTGGTAGCCGCTTTTTACGTTGATAGTAATAGCTTGTGTGCCATCAGCGCGAATTTCAACAGGTGTTGCGGGTCCGAGTGAACTCAGCGGCGCCGTTTCTGTGGGCAAGAGGACAGTAAACGCTACGGCGCCGCCGATAATGATTGCGGTGGCAATAAGTGCAATGGTATTGTTCATATTAGATCAAAATGTTGAGGGTAGTATACAGTGTATAGAGCGCAAAGAATAGCACAAGGATACCCGCGACGGTATTGAAGAGCTGTTTCTTTTGTGGATTACGGAAGGCAAGTGGTAGGAATGAAATAATAAGGAGGACAGGAAGCGTGCCGAGTGCGAACATGCTCATAAACATCGCGCCGTCTGCAAACGTGCCAAGCGAAAGCGAATAGAGCTGCGCTGACTGGGTGAAGCCACACGGTAGGAAGAAAGTAAGCGCACCGAGAGCAAAGGGTGTCCATGGCTTTTTTGCGCTTACGAGTTTTGTGATTGGCTTGGTAACAAATGCTGGCAGGGTAAGTAACTTCACGCGAGCAATATTAAGGAGGCTCATACCAAGCGCAAGGAGCATAAGCGTCACAACGATATTAAGTATGAGTGTTGTATAGAAACCGAGGGTGAGAATACTGCCGAATGTACCAAGCAGTCCACCAAGTACAAAGAAAGCAATAAGGCGACCCCCGTGGAAAGTCAATTGCGGCACAATACGTTCACCCTTGTTTGCGTAATGCGCGGTGAGTGAAAGAAGGAGGCTCCCAACGACAGCGCCGCACGAAGAGAGTGATGCTATGAAGCCGATAATGAGTGCGGTCGCAGGAGTGATTGCGTCATTGCCGAGTGTGCCTGCGAGTCCGAATGTTTGCAGTACAAGAAAGAGCGCGATAATGCCTGCGGCGAAAGGGAGTGCGCGAATGATAGAGTCTCGCGGAGCAATAGCCGCCTCATGCGCAAGGGTATAGCCGTGTGGCGCGAGGAGCGGTGCAAGCTCCAAACGTGCTTCTTCCTGTGTTTCAAAATTGCCAACAACGTCAACTGTTTTGGTGTCGAGATGAACACGCACGGATTCAACGTCGCTGTGGCTACGGAGCTCCATGTCGGTAAGAACGGTACATGATGCACAGTGCATTTCGTGAATGTGAAAGGTGTATGATTTCATAGGTTATTTCTTAAGACGTAGCGCGTTACCCACAACGGAGACTGATGACGCTGCCATTGCGAAGCCGGCGAAGACGGGTGGTAGAATGGTAAGTGCCGCAAGCGGAATGCCGAGTGTATTATACATGAATGCGAAGAAAAGATTTTGGCGGATGTTGGCACGGGTTCGTTTTGAGAGCTTGATTGCTTGTACAAGACGGTCGAGATCACCATGCAGGAGGGTAATACCAGCCGACTCTATGGCGACATCGGTACCGGTTGCCATCGCGACGCCAATATCGGCCTGTGCGAGGGCTGGTGCGTCGTTGACACCGTCGCCGACCATGGCAACTTTTCTGCCTTCGGATTGCAAGCGAATAATATGCTCATATTTATCAGCAGGGAGGACGCCGCCAATAGCGGTGTCGATACCGACTTCCCGCGCGATGCGGTCGGCTGTTGCTTGGTCGTCTCCTGAAAGCATAATAACTTTTTTGCCAAGCTTGTGGAGTGCAGTGATCGCGTCTTTTGCATTGTCTTTCACTGCGTCGGCGATGTGGAGGGTTGCAAGAACTTGGCCGCCCTCGCGCGCAATGCAAATTGTGGTATACGGTGTCGTATCTTCGCGTGCGCCGACAAACGCCGTACTGCCGACCTTATACGCCACACCAGCTACTACACCAATAATACCTTTTCCTTTCACAGCTTCAATGTTCGTAGCTGTTGCTGGCGTAATGTTTCTTGATTTTGCATAGGTGAGCACGCCACGCGCAAGAGGATGCTCTGAATGTGACTCAATCCCAGCAAGTATCGCGAGTGTCTCGTCTGTGCCGTCAAAATCAATAACCTCCGGCGCACCTTTTGTAATTGTTCCTGTTTTATCAACAACAATAGTATCCGCAAGCGCAAGAAGCTCAAGTGACGCCGCGTCTTTAATAAGAATACCTCGACGCGCTGCAGTGCCGACTGCTGTTACAATCGACATTGGTGTTGCAAGCCCGAGTGCGCATGGGCATGCAATTACCAGCACGGTGACAAACGCTGTAAGCCCAAGCACTGGACTTCCAAGGACACTCCATATAATGAGTGCAAGCACCGCGATAGCGAGAACGGTCGGAGTGAAGACTGCAGAAATTTTATCAACCAGCGCTTCAATCGGCGCTTTGCTACCTTGTGCGTCCTCAACCATTTGTACGATACGTGCGAGCATTGTATCGCTGCCGACAGCGGTCGTACGGAAGGTGAATGAGCCGGTCGTGTTGAGTGTGCCGCCAATAACGGTGTCGCCAGCACCTTTGTGTGTAGGGTCAGGTTCCCCTGTCACGAGCGCTTCGTCGAGGTATGAGTCCCCCTCGACAATGACACCATCAAGTGGAATCTTCGTGCCGGGAAGTACGCGGATAATGTCACCCACGACTACCTCGGAAATAGCAATTTCAACCGCAACACCATCACGGATTACGAGCGCAGTTTTTGCAGAAAGTTCAAGAAGCTTCTCAATCGCATCACTCGCGGTGATTTTTGACTTCGCTTCAAGATACTTACCGAGAGTAATGAAGACAATGATGATAATCGTTGCTTCATAATACGTGACGCCTTCAAGCACCGCAGGGAGCGTGTCTGGCACGAGCTCCGTCACGGAAATCTCAAAACTCGCAAGGAATGCTGTGAGGGTGCCGAGGCCAACGAGCGTGTCCATGTCGGCGTGCCCGGTACGAATAAATCGCCAGAGACCTTTTAGGTACGGCACGCCAATAACAAACAACACATACGTTGCCATAATCGGCAAAAGATGATGAAAGAATTCTTCAAGTAAAAGTGGCATGGCAACGAATAAGTCGAGTACCATAATGAGGGATGCGATGACGGCAAGTGGTATCCCAATACGAATTTGAGAACGCAAAGCGTTCGCTGCTGCAATTTTCGCAGCTTTTGTCTGCCCGATGCCCGTATGCGCGCGATGTTCGTCTTCCGTCATGCCCATGGAAGACGCGGAGGATTCGCTGTGCATATGTCGCTCCGAAAGAGAATACTTCCCCAGCGGCGCAAGCGAAGTGTTGAGTGTATCGAGTGCAATCGGCTCATCATGCTCGACCGTCGCTGTTTCCGTCGCAAAATTGACCGATGCGTCATTGATCCCGTCGATGCTTTTTAATGTTTTGGTCACGAGTGCGGCACACGATGCGCAAGTCATGCCATGAAGTTGGTAGGTTGTTTTCATAGATATATTTCCTGGAAGGATCCAGGTGGTAGAGTTACTTGCGCTTTAGTTGATAGACTTTTAAAATCTCAGCGACCGCCTTCGGAGATTCGTCGCCCTTCATCTGCTTCACGACGCAATGTCCGAGGTGATGTTCTAATAAAATATCCTCAACATTTGAAAGACCCTGTTTTACCGCAGAGGACTGTGTAATAATGTCCACACAATACTTGTCATTCTTAATCATTTCTTGGAGCCCTCGCACTTGCCCTTCAATAATCTTCAAGCGACGAATTAATTTTTCTTTTTCCATAGGCACACTATACCCTAGGTGGGGTATTCATGCAATGTGGCGTTATAGCTCCATAAAACTGCCCCCCCCCTCTAAACTCTCTTGAATGGCTCATAATTAAATGTATCGTAATTTTACGATACGAGCACTAACTCCTGGATCCCGTCAGGATGACAAAATTTGGGTGAAGTACTCAAAATGAATGTATGGTTAAAATCGATTTTAACCATTCCGTAATATAAAATAATTCCCCCTCATTTTGTCATCCTGACGGGATCCAGGAGTTAGGGCGCTTTGCTTGATGTTGCGAATATCTGTGCTCTACAGATATCCATTTTCTATGAGCTATAATTGTGGGTAACTTCCATTCTGGAATTGGACTTTTTTCAAGAAATGAGGTAGTATGCGCCGCACATGGCGACTATGGTGTAACGGTTAACACACAGGTTTGTGGTACCTGTAATTCGGGTTCGATTCCCGGTAGCCGCCCTAAGAAAAAAAATCTAAACCCCGCGCAAGCGGGGTTTAGATTTTCCCATCCACACTTGTATTTCCAAAAACTATGCTATACTCCATGCAGTTAGTTTTTTCATATGGCAAATCGACACCTTTCACGTTCTGTAGTACTCCAGACCCTCTTTGAAGCAGATGCTTCGGGGAGTGACCGCGCGGCTGCGCATCAAATCCTTGCGCGTAACCGTGATGAATTCGCGTCTCGCAACGACGACGATGCATTCATGACGACACTCCTTGATGGTGTACTCGGAAAGCAACACGAACTCGATCTTGTCATTGAAAAAGCCGCCCCCGAATGGCCTATTGACCGCATCGCGGTACTCGACAGAAGTGTACTTCGTCTTGGCCTCTATGAACTCCTTTTTGCTGACCGCGCACAGGTTCCTGCAAAAGTTGCTATTAATGAAGCAATCGAACTCGCCAAACAGTATTCTGGCGACAGCTCGGGACGCTTTATTAACGGCGTGCTTGGCGCAATTTACAAAGAGCTTGGTGAACCTGGCAAGGAAGAGCAGGGTAAACGTCCACCACGTCGCGCAATGCGCTTCGAGGATATGCCTGTCGAACGCCACGGCGGTGCGATTGTGTATACGCGCGACCCACACGGCGTGCTTCGTCTTGCGCTGGTTCATGATATTTTTGGACACTGGACACTCTCAAAGGGAGGCTTAAAAGACGAAGAAACTCTCGAAGAGGGAACTATCCGTGCACTCAAAGAAGAAACAGGGCTCGATATCACTATTGAAGAGCAGGTAGGCGCAAATGAATACGTTGCGTCATCGCCAGAAAAAGGTCGTGTGCGCAAACAGGTTACCTACTTCCTCGCACAAGCTCCCTATAAGGAACTCGAGCTCCAAACAGGCGGCGGACTCGACGATGCACGTTGGTTTAAGATTGCGGATATTCTGTCGCTTAATTTCTATGAAGATATACTTCCTGTAGTAACGAAAGCAGTCACCATTATCGCCTCAAAATCAGTGTAGTTTTTGTAAAAGACTTCATGTACGGAGTCTTTTATGTTGTGTGCTGAAAAGATAGGTTTTCAGCAGGAGGGGATGACATCATGTACTATTTATGGTACAGTCTTGCTATGAAATATTCTGTTATTGAAGAACTCCTGGGGGTTACTTTTCTCGATAAAACAAAGCTTTTGACGGCGCTGACGCATCGTTCGTATTTGAACGAGCATCGTGAGGCGAAACAAGAGCATAACGAGCGCTATGAATTCCTCGGCGACGCCGTACTCGAGCTTATTGTAACCGACTATCTTTTCCGTGAATATCCACACAAGCCTGAGGGGGAGCTCACGGCTATTCGTTCAGCACTCGTGAATACCGTCTCACTTGCAGACGCATCGACCAGGCTTGGTCTTGGCGACTATTTATTGATGTCAAAAGGTGAGACCAAGGACACAGGGCGTGCCCGACAATATTTACTTGCGGATGTGTTTGAGGCAATTGCTGGTGCTATTTTCCTCGATCAGGGCTACGATGCTGCGCGCGACTACATTGCACGTAATCTTTTTGAGAAGACAAAAGAAATCGTCGAAAAGGAACTCTGGAAAGATGCGAAGAGTCGTTTTCAAGAGCGAGCACAAGACAAAGTAAGCATTACACCGACCTACGAGACAATTCGTCAGACAGGCCCCGATCACGCACGACAGTTTGTGATTGGTGCATTCCTCGGGAGTAACCTCATTGCTGAAGGTGAAGGGTTTTCAAAGCAAGAAGCAGAGCAGGTTGCAGCAGAGCGCGCCCTTGCGAAACAGAATTGGTAAGATGAGTGAATAAGGTCCGACCTTCCTCATGGCAATGCCATGAGGAAGGTCGGACCTTATTCACTTTTTGCGTGTTTTCCGAAATATGCGGTATACTGTTTGTATGATAAGAAACGCGGCACGAGGGTTTACTCTCATTGAGCTCATGGTCTCAATTACCATCATCGGCATTCTAAGCGCAGGCGCGGCAGTTGCGTTTGGTAATGCTCGCGCGAATGCACGCGATGCGCAGCGGTACGCCGTCCTTGCTCAAATGCAGCTTGCACTCGAGACATATCGGCAGGTGAACGGCGAGTATCCAAAATCAAAAGAGGCATCTTGGGACTGTGTGTGTACTCATTATGGGCCAGCGAAAGGGGTAACAGGAGCAACTGGCTATGTTCCAAATCTTGCACCGACCTACATGACAAAACTGCCGATTGACCCCGTCAACGCAAATGGCTATCCAGCGAGTGGTGACGGTGGGTATCTCTATTGGTCAGACGGCATCGATTACAAGTTCCTTGTCTATACGACCATGGAGAAAAACGTGAAGTGCGACGATGCAAAAGATGAGTATTGGGATCCACGAATAACTCCGAAAAGACAAAACACCTGTGCAATCTACACGCCGGGCGCAGCGAATAGATAGAATTGATATATCTTTTTTAAAGAACACCTCGTGTGGGATTTAAAATTTCTCACAAATGAGGTTGCTCGCTTTTTTCACTATAAGATTCTGCTTGTTTTCTGAAATGTGCGGTATACTGTCTGCATGAAAACAAATACAGTACGAGGATTTACCTTGATTGAGCTCATGGTCTCAATCACTATCATCGGCATTCTTACTGCCGGTGCGGCAGTTGCGTTTGGTAATGCGCGCGCAAATGCACGTGATGCACAACGGTATGCGGTGCTCGCGCAAATGCAGCTTGCGCTTGAGACATATCGGCAGGTGAATGGGTCATATCCGTCGACAAGCAATACCTGGTGGAGTGTGTGTTCTGGCTTTGGAAGCAAGGATGTTACTGGTGTAAATGGCTATGTTCCAAATCTTGCACCAACATACATGACCAAATTACCACTTGATCCGGTGAGTGCGACAGGATGTAGCGGGACAAACAAAGGATATCTATATCGGTCAAATGGTACTGATTACAAATTCCTGGTCTACCAAACTATTGAGAAGAAAGCAAAATGTGACAACGATAAAAAAGAATACTGGGACCCTACTCGTAGCGGAACACAAATGACATGCGCGGTCTACAGCGCAGGAGGATCCGCGTTTTAATTCATGCTCTTAAAAGAACTCACTATCAACGGTTTTAAATCTTTCGCGAAAAAGAGCGACCTGCTTTTTTCATCGCCGATTACGGCGATTGTGGGGCCAAATGGTTCTGGAAAGTCAAATGTCGCGGAGTCGTTTCGGTTTGTACTTGGTGAGCAGGCAACCTCGCGCATGCGCGGCAAAAAGGGTGAAGACCTTATTTTTGGTGGCTCTGAAAAAGTGTCACGGCTCGGACGTGCAACGGTGACAGCAGTCTTTGATAACAGCGCCCGAGTGTTCCCGATGGATTTTGACGAGCTCGTGATTGAGCGAACTGTTTCGCGTGATGGGTCGAATGAGTACACGCTTAACGGGGCACGGGTGCGTCTGAAAGATGTGCTTGAAATGCTTGCGTCAGCGAACATCGGCACGACGGGTCACCATATCATTTCACAAGGTGAGGCGGACCGTATTCTTACTGCGTCGCCAAAGCTCCGTCGCGAAATGATTGAAGATGCGCTCGGCTTACGAGTCTATCAATATAAAATCGCTGAAAGTGAAAAGAAGCTCATAAAGACACGTGAGAACAGTGAGCGTGTCGAGTCGCTTCGTCGTGAGACGCGTCCACACCTCCAGTTTCTTGAAAGACAAGTGAAGAAGTATGAACGCGCAATCGAACTTCGTGATGAGCTTGCAGGAGCGTATGCGGAGTATCTGCGTCACGAATCCGCGTATCTTACTGAAGCGAAAAAATCGCTTCAGGCAGCCATCGTTGCACCACGAGCAAAGCTTGCCGAACTTACCACAACGCGCACCCAAGCACTCGAACGTATTGCTGCGCATGGTGAGCATCATGATACTGAAATACTTGCAGCACGTGAAGGAGAGCTTGCTGCAGCACGGAAGGAACGTGACAATGCCGCGCGTGCCGAGGCATCGCTCGACGGGCAGATTGGCTTTTTGGAGCGACGTATTGCGCATGTGCGTACTACACACGAAACGAGCTCGTCACGTTCCGTGTGTACGCCTATTCCGCATGATGTCTTCACGACGACCTATGCGCACATTTCGCGCGCGGTTGAACAAGCTCTTGCAAGTGTCTCAATTGACGAAGTGAAAACAACACTCAAAAATATTCACACCGCACTTGGTGCACTCGCAAACAGAAACGCACAAACCGCACCACAACCGCTTGATCTCTCAGGTGAGGAACAGGAGCTTCATGAGCTTCGTGCACATGCTGAAGCTGCACAAAAAACATTGCGCATTGTCCATGAACGTGTTCAGGTGCTCGAACACCAGTGTTCCGTGCTCCGTGCAAAGATAGAGGCAGACACTGAAGAATCGCGCGAGCTGCGCCACAAAGTTGAACTGTATGACCATGAGATACGCGAGCTCGAGCGAGAAATCGCAACACTTGCAAGCAGGGAAGAGATACGCGAGCGTGATGAGGAAGCGTTTAATGCTGAGCTTCGTGAAGCGGTTGTACTCGTGAAGTCGAAGGCGCTGCAATACTTGAAACATCCAATTACCATGAATGGTAATGAGCTGCATGATGCGGCACTTGCCGCACTGCCGCGCGCCGAGCAACTTGAACGTAAGCGCATGCTTGAACGTCTTAAGATTCGTCTTGAGGAACTCGGTGGTGTGAACGAAGAAGTTATCCGTGAGTACAAGAATGCACATGAGCGTGATGCGTTTCTCGCCAAGGAATTAGCAGACCTCGCGACCTCATCAGAAACACTTGTGCGTATTATCGCAGAGCTCAATCAAGAGCTTACGAATCGTTTTACCGAAGGACTTGAGAAAATTGACGAAGCATTCAACAAGTTTTTTGCCCGTATGTTTGTTGGTGGTGTTGCGCATGTGGTACGTTCATTCCCGAAGGTGAAGGCTGCCGCACTACAGGCCGTCACCGAAGATGACGAAATTCCGCCACCAGCTGAAGATGAAGACGAAGCAGAGCCAGAAATCGGCGTCGAAATTGATGTCCGTCTCCCCAACAAGCGTGTTCGTGGACTCGATATGCTCTCAGGTGGTGAACGTGCACTTACCTCAATCGCCCTCATTTTCGCGATGTCGCAAATCAATCCGCCACCGTTTATCATCCTCGACGAAACCGACGCTGCGCTCGACGAGGCAAACTCCCGCCGTTATGGCGACGCACTCTCGGTACTTGCTGAGCGTTCCCAGCTCATCCTTATCACTCATAACCGCGAAACCATGTCGCGTGCCGGCGTACTCTACGGTATCACTATGGGTCACGACGGCATCTCGCGCACCCTTTCAATTAAGCTCGAAGAGGCGATTGCAGTAGCAAAATAAACAAAAGCGACACCTGTCGCTTTTGTTTTGTGGTATACTCTCGGCATGTTAGTTGCATATTATGGTACGGATGCTGAGGCTGCGCGCGCAAAGGCCCGTGAATATTTTGAGAAGGACGGGCGTCAACCGGAATGGATTATTGCAACGGAGTGGTACAAAGGACGATGCTTGGAGGTAGCGAATACGATGCCTCTTTTCGGTGATACGAACCTTTTCGTGCTCGATGTACCGTCGAATAATGACGAATATGAGGCGGAGGTGTTTGCATCGCTTGATGCGTTCGCACAGTCACCACACACGTTTGTGCTTGTTGAAGAAGGGCTCCTTGCAGCAAAAGTAAAGGCACTCCAGAAATATGCACAAGATATTTTCGAGTATAAAAAAGCCGCAAAGGCGCAGACGTTTAACACCTTTTCACTTGCGGAGGCATTAGCATCGCGTGACAAGCGCGGACTCTGGACAAAGCTGCATCAGGCGTGGCAGGCAGGGGAGAGTAGTGAAGCGATTATTGGTATTCTGAACTGGCAGCTCAAAGCACTTGCGCTTGCTGCTCGTACGAAGAGTGCTGCGGAGGCTGATATGAAGGATTTTCCGTATCAAAAAGCGAAGCAGGCACTTCGGAATTTTAAGGAAGGGGAGATTGAGGAGTTAACTCGGTCGCTTATTACAGTATATCATGATGGACATGGTGGGAAGCGGGATATGAAGGATGCTTTGGAGGGGTGGGTGCTTTCGGTGTAGCTATCCTGACGTCCGTCCAGCAGGAATCGGTCACAATCGCTAAGTATTTGTTGTTCGCTGTCGCTCCAAAAATACTAAGCGTTGCCGACCCCGCCTCGCCGACAAGTATTGTTACTGTACTACGCTAAAGCTTCGTATCAGTAACAATCTTGTGTACCGGCTCCGGCGTTCGATTCCTAGTGGACGGGCAAAATGTAACAAAAAGAAGGCTCATCGCCTTCTTTTTGACATTTTGTCCGTCCACTAGGAATCGAACCTAGGACCGTCGGCTTAAAAGGCCGCTGCTCTACCAGCTGAGCTATGGACGGAAATATATTGTAGACCAAACAATCCTGCTACATACTGCTCTATCTGCCGTGTTTGTGTTAACAAACACAACATACAGCGTCAGCGGAGCTGGCATCCTTAGCAGCTGGCCCAACCCTGATCCGCAAAGCGGTTGGGCCTTTCCAGCTGAGCTATGGACGGGTTTGGTGCGAGAAATATAACACACTGAGCAAAAAAGTCCATGCCTTAGTAGAGAGCCCGGAGCTATTGCAAAAAATAAGAACGTGCGGTATGGTATTTGCTTGTGCATTCATTGTTCTTAATCAGAAGAGGTATACGCCATGCGTCTCTACGTTCTAATCGGATTTGCACTCGTCTTTTTGGCTGCAGCGCTCGTGGAATTCCTCCTGTGGGGAAGGGCGTTCATCCTTAAGGATGCGGCACTCCTTGATATGTCGCACATTTTGTTTCTCTTTGCGATGGTCATAGGCATCTATGTGCTTCATGCCGTACACTCCTACAAGAAGAGGACTGCGTGTGTATTCCAGGTTCGTTTTGCTGCAGTACTTGTGCTCGGCCCGCTGCTTGCGGGGATGATTGCAAATATCTGGTGGCCAAACATCGCACTGACGATCGGCACGTGCGCAAGTGTCCTGATGTTCGCCCCGTTCTTTCTTGAGCTTATTGTAGTCAAGAAAGACAAGGATATCGGGCGCAGTAACCCCTCGTCACACTAATCGCACAAACCACAGTGTATGCTCCTTGCATACACTGTTTTTTTATTGTACAGTATGTATCGTTGTTCTTGAAGATATCTTTCCGTTTTCCAGTGGAAAACGGTAGGGAGATAAACCATGGGAATGAAAGATCTCTCAGACAAGGAACTAATTGAAAAATACGGAGGCGGATATGGTCGTAATGGTATTGTGCAGTGTGTTAGGAGCTTCCTCACCCCACAGATTCGCGTGCCGACTGCTTTCGCAATTATCGCATGGCAGTTTAGGATCCATCCTGAAGATGAGGTATATCGATTGTTACTCAAGGCAGTTGCGCGAGAAATCAGCAGCCATAAGAAGTCGACAGTATCAAAGCCGTCAACCAATATACTCTTTGTCTTTCGGGGCAAGGAGGTACAGGTTGTCGGTGGGCACATTCGCTACCAAGTGACCGAACGAGGCGGAGATGTGGTGTACTTTGGACGAGATCAGTTTGATGATCCAATATATGTTTCAGCAAAAGGCTCGCCGAGCAGGCGTCTCCTCTCAGAAGCAACTGAGTATGCAAAGAAACATTGGAAGTGCTAGAAAAAGTTCTTCAAAGGCCACGAGCATGCTCGTGGCTATTTTTATGCACGCAAGAGGGGTTGTTTAGCCTTTGTTTTTGTTGTACATTGCAAACGTTGGTCCTTTTTACAAACGGAGGTTTCTATGAAGCAAATAGTGATATCTATGCTCTCTGCAGCAGTGATACAAATAATGCTAATCTTTTTCTCGACACTCTGTCTGCTAGGAATGGTTCTCCTTTTTGACTCGCTTGAAGATCTGATTAGTATCGCAGAAATCGAACGACTCACCAGCATAGGAGCACTCTTCGGTGTTGCCACGGGGTACTGGGGAAACTTCAAAAATGCAAGCGGATACAACGCCTTCACAACGAGGACGGCCGCAGTCATTATCCTGCTGCCACTTCTGGGTTGTTTCGGTACCGTGTCCCTAGGTCCGTACTCGCATGACTTTTTCCTTGCAGCGCTCTATGTGAGCCTTGTTGCGTTTATCTACCAGCTTCTTGCAATGCACGCACGCACAAGACTCTACCGAGGCTAGCCCCTTGCTCTTACACCAAGGCTGATATCTGCATATCGCAGGATAGTACGCACTGCAGCATCCTGTTGCATAGACCGCCCGACATCGTGCGGTCTATTTTTTTCTAAAAAATGAGATACCTAAGAAGTGATGAAGTGTGCCAATTTTTGAACGATGGATAGAGAGACAGAGTCCGTTCGTTGCAAACTTTTTTGCGATTTCGTTCGCAAGGGTACGCATGTACATGCCGCTGCCGGCACAAACGCGGAATGTTGCAATGGTGTACGGGATGTCTTTTTTGGCAAGAGCGAACTGCTTCCAGTCTTCGCGAATGTCACCGCGGCGAAAATCGTTCCCGAGAGCCTTTCGGGCATCTTCGACGGGCGGAATAGTGTTCATCTTTTCGATTGCTGTTTCTGCGAGCTCTGCAGCAGGCATTGTTCTCATGCTGAGAAACTTCATCTCATACAATGGTGCGGTCTGTGTCGGGATCTCAATTTCATTGAGTCGCCCCTCACATGCCCAAGTATGTAGCGGCTTGCCATGGACAGTTTTCGATGAAAATGCAGGGTAGGGGAGCGAGAGCATTTTCCCTGAAAGCTCCCTTGCGATGGTTGTAAGATCAGTCTCCTTCGGAGTCCTTGATAGGGAAGCGTCCGCAGAAAGTCGTCCCATAACATCACCTGTGTCAGAGCCGATACCGATTACTACTTCAATCACGTACTCTTTATCAAGTCCGTGATATTTTTTCTGTTGCTTACATTCGTCGCCAATAAGCACGAGTAACGCTCCCGAAGCAAGAGGGTCAAGCCTTCCAGCATATGAGAGCGGCACGCCAATGAGCTCAGGATGCCGCGCTCGGTACGCTTCTGCACACGAAAGTGGCGTCTCGCCAACGGCTTTTTGGAGTGCGACATACTTCGGAATCTTCATGAGAAGAGCCTACCTTTTTTCTTGTTTTCTCGCAAACTCATGGTAGTATGTTTGTATTACTTCGTAATTATATACTATGACACCAGTTAACATCACCCTTATCATTCTCGCGCTTATCGTCGTGTGGGCAATCGTTGCCTACAACCGATTTGTTTCGTTTACTCATCGCACCAAAGAGGCATGGGCAGACATCGACGTGCAGCTCAAGCGTCGCTATGACCTCATCCCGAACCTTATCGAAAGCGTCAAAGGCTACGTACAGCACGAGCGTAGCACCCTCGAAGCCGTGATTGCCGCACGCGCCGAAGCATCAAAGGTACATGTTGATGCAAGCAATATCACCGCAGATGGCGTAATGGCGATGGCAGCAGCCGAAGGTGCACTTTCAAGCTCTCTCGGTAAAATCTTCGCACTCGCCGAAGCATATCCTGACCTCAAAGCAAACCAAAACTTCGTCGAACTCCAGCGTGAACTCGCCGACACCGAAAACAAGCTTCAGGCAGCACGCCGCTTCTACAACGGCAACGCGCGCGACTTTAAAATTGCTCTCCAGTCATTCCCTGCAAACATGATCGGCTCACTATTTAGCTTTAAGGAAGAACCATTCTTTGAACTTCCTGAGAGCAGCGTTGAACGCGAAACGGTCAAGGTTTCTTTCTAAAACATGGCAACTATTTATACACATCAAGGTGAAAACATTCGCAAGACCTGGTTCTTAATGGCCGGGTTTTTGGTGATGGTAATTGCGGTTGGATACGGTGTGGCGTGGTATCTGGGTAACCCAATCATTCTCTATGTGGCGATTGCGTTTGCGCTCCTTATGAATGTTGGGAGCTACTGGTTCTCTGATACCCTTGTGATTAAAATGACCGGCGCGAAGCCACTCGACATGCACAACCCGCAGTATCGGGAGGTTCAGCGCATCGCAGAAAATCTTGCAATCACTGCCGGCATCCCCATGCCGAAAATGTACGTCGTACATGACCCCTCGCCCAATGCCTTTGCAACAGGGCGCGACCCACAGCATGCAGCCGTTGCCGTGACCTCAGGCATTCTCGACCTCCTCGACCGCAATGAGCTCGAAGGTGTGCTCGCACATGAATTTTCGCACGTGGGGAATCGTGACATGTTAGTTGCGACTGTCGCAGTGGTGCTCGCTGGCTTTGTCGCTATTGTTGCTGATATGCTTATGCGTGCCGCGCTCTTTGGTGGAGGCAACAACGACAACAGGAATCCTGTCGTGCTTATTATTGGTATTGTTGGCATTATTCTCGCACCAATTGCTGCACAGCTCATTCATCTTGCGATTTCGCGTAAGCGTGAATATCTTGCCGACGCATCAGGCGTACTTTTGACGCGCTATCCTGAGGGACTTGCGTCGGCGCTTGAAAAAATAAGCGGGCACGCCCGCCCGATGGAGCGAGCGTCCCATGCAACCGCACACCTC
Source organism: Candidatus Kaiserbacteria bacterium RIFCSPHIGHO2_02_FULL_49_34 (assembly GCA_001781205.1). Lineage (GTDB taxonomy): Bacteria > Patescibacteriota > Minisyncoccia > Phycocordibacterales > UBA918 > HO2-49-34. The sequence continues at coordinate 72,625 of MFLE01000025.1, read as the reverse complement.
TTCATCAGTGACCCGTTTGCTGAAGGGAATAAACGCTCCATTGGACAAAAAGTTAGTGGACTTTTCCAAACTCATCCACCTGCACACGATCGCATTCGTAGATTGAGAGAAATGTAAAAAAATGTGCCATCAGGCACATTTTTTTAATGAAGGACTAGACCTTCATCACCTCCATCATCATAAAGAGTGGTATCTCCTTTCGCGCAACGTTCTCAGCCTCAGCTCGTGGACCTTTGCCGCTCTCACGGTGCGAAATCCATTCCTCAAGTCGTGTAATCGCAAAGTTACTCTTACGGAGCGACTTCATGATGTCTTGTAGGGAATAATGGAATGACCACGTATGTGAATCGTCTGTTCCCGGTCGCATATCAATCTTTGCTTTGAATGCAGAAAGATATTTATCAATACGGCGATACTGTTTGTGTGCACCTTCGAATCCCCATGACGAAACTTTTGGAATACGGAAGGTGGGGTGGTTGAGTACAAAGACAAAACGTCCGTCAGGTTTCAAAACGCGCGCAACTTCTGCAAATACCTTTTCAAGCTGCTCCATGTTTTGGAGTGCGAGTACACAGATAGCCACATCAAACGAAGCGCTCTTTGCAAAATCGAGTGACTGCGCTGGCGCAACATGGACGTCAGCCTCAGGATTCACCTTTGCAGCAATCTCCGCAAGTGAAGGTGAAAGGTCGACGGCGGTGACATGCTTGGTAATTCCAAGAAAATGGTGAGTAAAATATCCCTGGCCACACGCGAGGTCAAGCACGTGATCGGTCGGCTTCAAATCAAGCACACGCAGTAAATTCGGCAGCACTACCTTCGCATGGTATGTGTCGTCATTTTTTAGGTGTTCGTCGTACCAGCTTGCGGCAACTTCCCATGAAGTATCTTTTTTCATAATGTATGTATAACAGATAGATGCACAAATGCAAAGTTCGAGGTATACGCTCTAACACATGGATCCCGTCAGGATGACAAAATGAGGGGCGATGCTCAAAATTAGTAGATGGTTAAAATCGATTTTAACTTCTAATTCATTTAAACACTGCACCCAACATTTGTCATCCTGACGGGATCCAGGAGTGAGGGATTACGACTTAATTCTTGCAAAAAACTCCCTTTCATCAATAACTTCAATGCCAATCTCCTGCGCCTTTGTAAGCTTGCTTCCTGCACTTTCGCCGGCGAGGACAAAGCTGGTCTTCTTTGAGACGGAGCCTGCGGGTGTACCGCCGTTTTTACGTACAAGTGCTTCAGCATCGTCTCGCGAAAGGGTAGGGAGAGTGCCGGTGACGACAATGTGCATGCCATCAAATACGCCTGCGTGAGGCACTGAGAAGGCTTCGGGAGTAACATGCTGGCGGAGTCTTGCAAGTTCATGCTGGGCTGTAACATCGTGCTTCCATGCAAGAATTGCAGCGACCGTTTCGGGGCCAATGTCATGGACAGCAATGAGCTCATCTTCAGTGCTTGCGAGAAATGCATCAAAGGTGCCGAATGTTTTTGCAAGTGTGTAGGCGGTTTCCTCGCCAATACTTGGAATGGCAAGTGCGGAAATAAAACGAGGAAGCGAGACGGTGTTTCGTGCAGCAATGGCTGCAACGAGCTCATTCGCCGATTTTTCACCAAAGCCTTCAAGCACCGCAATATCGCCCGCCGTGAGCGTGAAGAGGTCAGACGGGTGTGCGACAAGGCCTGCGTCCATAAGTGCTTGTACTGTCTTTGGTCCGCAGCCAACAATGTCGAAATTCCCCTTTGATGCAAAGTAGGCAATACGACGCATTTGTTGGACTGCATTTTTTGGGTCGCGCGCACGCCACGCAACATCCCCTTCGGGACGATAAATTTCACCGATACCTTCGAGAGAAGTAGGGAAGATGTATGGTTTTGTATTTTTCGGGCGCAGCTCAGTGAGTACGCTCTTAATATCAGGAATAACATCACCTGCTTTTTCGAGAATCACGGTGTCGCCAATGCGGACATCGAGGCGTTTAATTTCGTCTTCATTATGCAGTGTTGCGCGTGAGACGGTGGTGCCAAGAATCGAGACAGGGCGAAGCTCCGCAACGGGCGTAATAACACCCGTGCGCCCAACCTGGAGGGTAATGTCTTCCACAACAGTCGTTGCTTGCTCGGTTGGGAATTTAAATGCAATGCCCCAGCGTGGACCTTTGCCGGTGTAGCCAATGGCATCTTGCATGTATTTTGCACGCACTTTCACCACAACGCCGTCAATCCAGTAATCCTGCTTCGCGTGCTTGTGCTGCCACTGTCGCCAGTAGGCAATCACTTCATCAATAGTTTTACACACCTTGAAATGAGAATTTATTTTGAAACCAAGGTCGCGTACTTTGGCGAGTTCTTCATCTTGTGTTGCAGGAAAAGCACCTTCGAATGTGGCGAGGTCATACAAAAATACGTCAAGCTTGCGTGCAGCCGCAATGCGTGGGTCGAGCTGACGAATTGAGCCTGCGGCAGCATTGCGCGGATTTGCAAACGGCTGTTCGTCATTCGCGAGGCGCTCCTTGTTGATACGTTCAAGTTCTTTCTCACCGAGCCAGACTTCACCTTCAACAACGAACGTTCCTTTTTCAGAGACCGTGAGTGGAATTGACTCAATGGTGCGGACGTTCATAGTGACATCTTCTCCAACTTTGCCATCACCACGTGTTGCGGCAGTTGCGAGCGAACCATTCTCGTAGGTGAGTACAATTTTCAGTCCGTCGATTTTAAGTTCGCAGACATATTCTGGTTCTTCCTTAATTGCATGCTCCTTCAAAAAACGCTTTACACGAGCGTCAAACTCGCGCATATCTTCTTCAGAAAAAGCGTCATTGAGCGACCATTGCGGCACCTTGTGTGGCACCTTCTGAAACTTCGCAAGCGCTTCGCCTGCTACCCGCTGCGTCGGAGAATCCGCTGTTACAAGTTCAGGATGCTTTGCTTCAAGCTCACTCAGTTCTCGTTTGAGTGAGTCCAGCGCTTCCGCCGAAATAGGTTCGCGGTCGTGCACATGAAATTCCGTCCGGTAGTGATTGATAGCGTCGCGAAGCTGTGCAATGCGTGTTTTGGTGCTCTGCATAATGTGTAGAGTATAGCATAAAAACCATCGTAAAAATCGATTTATGGTGAGCTTGTCGAATCCATTTTAACCAGGAAATATTTTAAAGCCATACACCCCACTTTTGTCATCCTGGAAGGATCCAGAGTCGAAACTAGGTACTTGAGATTTGGATATTGGGCAACGTAGTGCTTGGAAGTAAAGTTTATGAGAAATCAAGTGATGGGTAATACGCTCTGGATCCTTCCAGGATGACAAAAGTAAAGAGGATAGCCTTGTAGGGATAAGTAGTGAATGCTGGAGATGTTATATCTAATGAACTACCCCGGGCATGCGCCGCGGGGTAGTTCATTAGATATTATATTCTCGCAATAACGGTCTTTATCGTTCTCAGAGCTATCTCAATATCAAGCCACAGCGAACGGTGGGTGATGTAGTAGAGGTCGTACGCGAAGCAGAGCCTTGTTTCTTCGTTCGACTGGGGGCTGATGTTCCCGGGGGCGTAGAATTGGTGGGTTTGTGCCCATCCCGTGATGCCTGGGGTGATGGCGGTGCGGAGTTTGTAATGGGGGATTTCCTTTGCCATACGTTCGGCGATGCCGAGGATGTGGCTACGTGGGCCAATGAGAGAAAGCTCACCGAGAATAATATTCCAACATTGTGGGACCTCGTCAAGCGATGTTGCGCGGAGGTATCGGCCAACGCGCGTGACGACGTTCTTTGGCTTTTCCTGTATGTCTTTGTCATCAACAAAGGTTCCGGATGCACTGTCATTTGCGGTCATGGTGCGAAGCTTCCAAATCTTCAGACGACGGCCATTCTTGCCGATTCGTTCTTGGGTAATGAAGACAGGACCGTTTGAATCGAGCTTGATAGCAAGTGCAATGAAGGGAAGGAAGATAACGAAACCGAGAAGTAAGACGCTCGAACCGATGATATCAATGAGGCGCTTGCCGATGATGTACGAGAATGAATCGCGGTCGACACTGTGGTAGGTAATCCAGTCGCGCTCAACAGTTGCAAGCGGCACACGGTCGAACGTTTCTTCGTAGATTGCCTTGAAGTCGCGCATAGGCGGAAGACCTTGTGCGGCGAGGTCACTGTAGAGGCGGGTGAGCGTATGCTGTGCGTAAAGCAGCGATGTGTTGACAATAATGAGATCGATGTTCTTCTGAGAAATCATTTTTTGGAGTGCTGGCGCACCAGGAACATCGCGCATGCTATTTTCAGGGTCGATGTGGTGAACGATTTTATAGCCGAAGCGATTGTTCGCATTTATTTCGTGGAGGAGTTCGTGCGCCTCGGTGCCACTTGCGATAAGGAGGGCATGCATGCGTTTGCGTCGTGTACCATCAAGCCAAGGATAGAGGTAGACGCGCCAGAGGGAGATGAGACCAATTGAAGCGAAGAGATAGATGAGGAGGTTTGTCTTTGGGCTAATACCAAAGGGAAGCGCAAAGAAAAGCGTGAGCGCAATGAGGATGTTAACGAATTGTGCATACACAATGCGTCCCATCATGCGCATGCGTGCAATACGAGTTTGTTTGTCGTAGAGTCCTGCAATAAAGAAGGTAAGAATCCACAAGCCGGTGAAAATAAGAAAGGGCACGAGATGGACTCGCAAAAGCTCTTGGCTCGGGAGCTCAATGTATCGTACTGAGAGGGTGAGGTAGAGTGCTGCAATAAAGCAGAACACATCACCGATAATAAGAAGTCCAAGTTCTCGTGTTCGTTCGCGCATAATACTAAGAATAGTAGCAAAATGGCATAATATTGCAAGAGTGGGGTGTGACATTAGACAGTTTCCCTATTGCACGGTACTATCTTAGGTATGATACACGGTACGACGTCAACAAAAATTCTCTACCTTATTACCAAGTCAAACTGGGGCGGTGCACAGCGTTATGTATATGATCTTGCAACAGGCGCACAGCACGCAGGCTTTTCGGTGGCGGTTGCACTTGGTGGGGAAGGAGAACTTGTGGAGCGACTCAGTGATGCAGGAGTTACCGTGCGGACACTTCGTTCACTTACACGCGATGTCGGATTTCTCCAGGAAATTCGCGCATTTCAAGAGATTCTTAGAATCCTAAAAAAGGAAAAGCCCGATGTGCTGCATATCAATTCTTCAAAAGCAGGCATTATGGGCGCACTCGCGGGCAGGCTGTGCAACGTGCCACGCATTATATTTACCGCACACGGCTGGGCATTTAATGAGAAACGTCCATTTTGGCAGAAAGGTATTCTCAAGTTTTTCCATTGGCTCACCGTGATGCTTGCCCATACAACCATTGCTGTTGCTGATGTAACTAAGCGCCAGCTTAACTGGCCGTTTACCGCCCGCAAAATGACGCTCGTATATAACGGTCTCGAAGAGGCGGGACACCTTTCGAAGAACGATGCGCGCACACAGCTCGCAATACAATATCATGAGCTCTCGCCGTACCTGCATGACCTATGGTCGGTAAGTATCGGAGAACTCCATCCTACGAAACAGCATGACGTTATGATTCGCGCCATGCGTGACATCGTAGAAGCACAGCCTCATGTGCGACATATTATTATGGGCGAAGGAGAGGCGCGAAAAAATCTCGAGCACCTCATACACAAGTATGGACTAGAAAAAAATGTCTTTCTGCTTGGCAATGTGCCGAACGCGTCAAAATATTTGACAGCATTCTCTTTCGTAGTATTGCCATCAAGGACAGAGGCATTCCCGTACGTGCTTCTTGAAGCATGTGCGGCAGGTGTGCCGGTTATTGCATCATCAGTCGGTGGTGTTCCTGAAATCATCCGTCATCGCGAAGAGGGACTTCTCGTCTCATCCGGTGATGCCTCCGCACTTGCTGATGCGTGTCTGCTCCTTCATACCAACGAAAAGCTTCGTACCCACTATGCCCACAATGCACGTATGCGTAGCGGAATATTTACCAAAGAAAAAATGCTCCAGAAAACATTTGCGTTATATCTGTAACCAGCCAGAACTGTCATCCTCGGGATTCATAAAAATAACGTAGCAAAGCGGAGTATATTTTTAAAATACCCGGGGATCCATGGATAAAAAGCACTGCTCGTAATCCATGGATCCCCGGGTATTTGAAAACAATATTCGGAAAGGCTTCCTCATTTGTTTCCTAAATCCCGAGGATGACAGTTCGTAGGGTTTGTCGATTGATTATGCGCGTACAACAATGTTGTCTGGGTGGCTAAAATTTCCATCCGTACCAGTTCCAAGGTATACTCCCAAACATGTATCGCAACTATCTTCTCGGCGTAGCCGTTGCCGTAATGGTCTTCACTGTCGGCTATTTCTCACGAGTTCTCACAGAACCCGAGCCACAAACCGTACCAATATTCTCAATCAAAAACGCCACCAGTAGTGGCGCGTTTTCGGGTGCCGAGGACCCTGCAAAACTCGTCGATTTTGCAACCTTCTGGCAAACCTGGGCACAGCTCGAAACAAACTTCTATGGTGGTGCAAGTTCCACACCAGTAGAAGAAACCGAACGCGTCCAGTCCGCCATCATCGGCCTGGTAAATGCCTACGACGACCCGTACACGGTGTTCCTTCCAACCAAACAATCAAATGCACTCAAAGAGCAAGTGCGTGGCGATTTCCAAGGTATTGGCGCAGTACTCAACATGTTTGATGAAAACACCGTGTTTGTAACGGGTATTCTACCGGGCTCGCCTGCAGAAGACGCAGGGCTTGTAGCAGGTGACCGTATCATGGCAATTGACGGTACACGTATTCAGGCGACAACGCTCGAGGATATTGTTGCGCATATTCGTGGTAAAGCAGGTACCGTGGTCACACTTGACCTTGTCCGCCAGGACGGCTCGCCGGCAACGGTCCCGATAATTCGCGGCACCGTTGCAATTCCCACCATTGCCTCACAAGCGGTCACACAAGTTCGTCAGGTCGCGAAAAAGGTCGTTGAAAAAGCAGATGAGCTCAAGAACTCTGTTATTGATGCTGTCACTCCCGCAAGAGAAGAGCCGACCTTCGAATACGAAGCAAAGAAAGAAAACTACCGCATCGTTCGCCTCTCAACCTTCGCCGAAAGTTCCGTATCTGCATTTAATAAAGAAGTCGAATCATTCGTTGCAAGCGACGAAGAAGTTTTCATTCTCGACCTTCGCGACAACCCCGGTGGCGACATGCGTGTTGCCGGCATTCTTGCAAGCTACTATCTTCCAAAAGGAAAACTCATCACCTACGCACAAGGTGCTAATAATTTAAATGAACGCTATGAAAGCTTTGGCATAGAGAATTTCGGCGCAAAGCGTGAGACTGCCTGTTTCGCCATCCTCGTCAACGAACGCAGTGCTTCCGCCTCAGAAATCCTCGCCGCAGCCCTCGGCGAACATAAGGCCGCAAACATTGTCGGACAGAAAACCTACGGTAAAGGCTCCGTCCAACGCCTCATCGACATCGCCGACATCGGCTCCCTTAAGGTAACCATCGCCCACTGGTACACCCCAAAAGGCACCTCACTCTCTCACAACGGCTACACCCCAGAAATCCCTGTTAAATATGAACTCAACGAACCCACCCCCGACCCCTTCGTCAATACCGCAATTGCGAGCTGTGTAAAGGAATAACTAACATCACTTGCTACTAAAAACACCCAGAGCAAACTTTTGCTTTGGGCGTTTTTAGTATACATATTACGAGCTTACAAATTTATGCAACACCGAAATGATGAGTATTTGGTAGGGAAGGCCTTCTTTTGTGCGGAAAGAATTGTTATATAAAACATATTAGAAATATATTAAAAGATGAGGTGGTGTGTGCAAATCTTGCACACACCACTGAACCTAGAAGCTAAAGTAAAAACGCACAGATTTCAACATGCTTTGTGTCGTGCTATACTCACAATCATGAAGAAAAACATTCTCGTTATTGGTGGAGCAGGATATATTGGCTCTGCATGTGTGAATCAGCTTGTGCAGCAAGGGCATGCTGTTGTTGTTTTCGACAACCTCTCAACAGGGCAGCCTGAAAAAATAGGAGAAAGTGTCGGATTCGCGCAGGGTGATATTATGAATCCTGCAGAGCTAGATGCTGTGTGTGGCGCGCATCAATTTGATGCAGTCTTTCACTTCGCCGCAAAGAAAGTATTGAGTGAAAGTATGCAGAACCCCACATTGTATTATCAGAACAATGTCGTCGGCACGCTCAATATACTCGGAGCAATGGAAAAGCATAGCATTCCCGAAATCATTTTTTCCTCAACCGCAGCAGTATATGAGCCACAAGAAGACATTAATGATCTTTACGTCGAAGACTCAAAAACAGCACCTGTCAGTGTTTACGGTAGCACCAAACTTATCGCAGAAATGATAATCAAAGACTTTGCACGAACAGGGAAGATCCAAAAATACAGTATTCTGCGCTATTTCAATGTCGCTGGCGACGCAGGACTTTCTTTCGCTGAGCATAATGCACAAAATGTCTTCCCGCTCCTGGCAGGGGCTTTAACCACAGGGGAGCCATTTCATATTTTCGGTACTGATTACCTAACAAAAGACGGAACAGCGATGCGTGATTATATCCATCTGACTGACCTTGTCGACGGACACCTCAAAGCTCTCGAAACAGAAAAAAGTGGCACCTACAACCTTGGTACCGGCACTGGGTATTCAGTACGAGAACTTGTAGACGCCTTCGAGCGTATCTCCGGCAAAAAGCTCACTGTCAAAGAAAGCCCACGCCGCCCTGGCGACCTTGCATCAGTCATTGCTAGCCCCGCAAAAGCTAATAGTGAACTCAACTGGTACCCCACAAAAACCCTCGACGACATGGTGCAAGATACACTTATTGTTTTCTCGAAATAGACCCTCATTAAATATTTTAACTTAGATGCCCCATGCTCACACCTGACGAACAAAAAATATGTGATGCTGCAATTGAATACGTCAAAACGCAGAAATCGCAGCTTGTCGAGCGATATGCATCGCTCGATGTTGTGAAGCCAGACACGAACCCTGTGTCGGTATTTATGGCGGGCTCCCCAGGTGCAGGGAAGACGGAATTCTCTTTGCGTCTGCTTCAGCAGATTAAAACAAGCGATATAAACGTAGTTCGTATTGATCCTGATGAACTTCGTAAAGGAATGCCCGGATATGGAGGCGGTAACGCACATGTGTTTCAGTTACCTGTCACAAAATTGGTACACGAGCTTCATGCGAGCCTCCTCAAGAACAAACAATCTTTTCTTCTTGACGGTACACTTTCTAATTACGCTACCGCAAAGCAAAATGTAGAACGTTCACTCAAACGGGGCAGATCTGTCTATGTATATTATGTCTACCAAGATCCGCTCCAGGCATGGAAGTTCACACAAGCACGAGAAAAGCAGGAAGGTCGAAGAATCATGAAAGAGACATTCATTACACAGTATTTCTCCGCCAAAGATACCGTCAACGCACTTAAAACCGAATTTGGCGACCGTATCGTCGTGCATCTTGTGGTTAAGAATAGCGACCATGAAATCATTATGTTTGAGAAAAATATTAGAAGCATTGACAGTCATTTGAAGGTCAAGTATAGTAAAGAGTCATTAGAAGGAGCTATCAGATAAACTCGTATGTATACAAAACTCAAGAAACTTTTTAGAGCAAGAAAAGAGTCCGTGCATAACGGTGCATTTTCAGAGTTTATGCGCAATGCTTCAGCGCGCGAACAGAAGAAAGTCATTACAAAAGCCGCTCGTCTCGCCATCGAAGATCAGCGCGCCATCATGCGCGAGGCCGGCATGCTTTCAAACTAGCGTGCGAATTATCGAAAACACCCAGAGCACAGTATGTGCTCTGGGTGTTCTCGATTCTATTCAAGCTCTGAGTATCTGTCTTTATTATACATACGCGCGCAAAATGCGAAGCTGTGCCTTCATCCAGGCAAGGGAATAGTGTGGATAGGCGTCTTTGTGTGCCCAAATAATATCTAGGTGAACGCGAGCGTGCTGCGCGCGTTTTTCTTTGCTGATATTACTCGCATGCTTGCGATACTGTGTCATCTGCTCAGGCAAGTTTGCAAGCTTGCCGAGTGTTCCGAGGCGGAGAATAAGGTCGTAATCTTCCCAAATAGGAACCGCTGGATTGTAGATTTCTGCAGTTTTTCGCATAAGAATCGCGGAATGGGTGAATTGATTTCTGAGCAAGAGCTTTGCACGAATCGCGGCATCCTCAGTCTCGTATGCGAAAGATCCGATAGTATTTGAGAAACCATCAATAACATCCACCTGCGTACCAACAAGTATATGTTCAGGATTCGACTCTAAAAACGCAACCTGCTTCGCAAGTTTCTCAGAACTACTCCACATATCATCACTATCAAGCACCGCAATATACTCACCTCGCGCCAGCGCAAACCCACGATTGCGATTACCAGTAATCCCAAGATTCTGTGGTGCAGGGAGGACACGAACACGCGCATCCTGTTCCGCGAAACCCTGCGCAATAGAAACCGTATCATCCGTCGAAGCATCATCCAGCACAAGCAGCTCCCAATTCTGATATGTCTGCATTAAAACACTCTCAATAGCCTCACCAATATACCCCGCACGATTGTACGAAGTCATCATGATTGAAACGAGAGGGGTGTTAGCGTTCATATTATTTCTTTACAAAATGGAAGCAGCCACATGCATAGTGTTCATGCTGTGCGAGGCTTGGGTCTGCATCGCGAATCATGTCACCGCTATGTTCGGGTATGAGGGTGAATTCTTTAAGGGTGAGGGTAGGGAAGAGTTCAAGAACTCGTTCGTAGGAATAAATACGATGTGCGTTGTATTCGATGAGTGCCTCTTTGCCGAGCGGAACAACGAAGAGGAGCGAACCATCTTTTGCGAGAATACGTGAGAGTTCCTCCGCTGCCTTAATGTCGCCATCAGGGTCAATAGGGTCGCCATAGCGGCCGAGTCCGATGTGTTCGACAACATGCATACATGAAAGTGATACAACGCTCGCATCGTCAAAAGGAAGGCTCATAAGATCGCCAGCCTTGCTCGTAAGTCCTGAAAGCGCAATATCAGCAGGACGGTAATCATAAAAGTCCACAGGAACAAACGCAGATACAATACCCGCAAAGAACAGCGACGATGAAATATCGACATGTCTCTCAGGCTTCATCTCCGCAAGAACCCGTGCCGCCCATGATGTGTGATACACATAATGCCGGTCAAATCCGGTCTGAATCGTCTTGTCCTTTACGCACGGATATACATCAGGAAGACGCATCTCAAAACGATCGTTCCGCATGCTCCTACGAAACCGAAGATAGTCAGGCAGTATAAATGGAAACTGCACCAAGCGAAGTATTTTTTTAATTATTTTTTTCATAGGAGATTAAGAAGAATGCGGGTGCTCGCTTCGTCGGAAAGGTGTACGTCGCAATATTCTTTTGGATTGAGGTTTGTTGTGTGTGAGAAAAGTTCAGTAAGTTCATCTATGGAGTTAAAAACCGCGCCAAGTTCAGGAGTGAGATACGGTGCATTAATCTGTGGCGCTTCCCACGACGTGTCGGCTGATTCCCATCGAGTACTCTTATTCACAAACGTCGGCACATTATGCGCCCATGCTTCTTGGAGCGCAAGTCCTTGGCTCTCAGACTGTGCGAGATATACGAGATAGGGCGCATCTGCAAGGGCACTTAGATAGTCTTGTTGTTTGAATGTACCATACGTGAATATATGGCATGCGCTAATCCTATCCTGTATCTGCGCAACAAGCTCAGGGCTTCGTAACTTATCATAAATAATCGGGATGCCATCACGAGTGCTTGGTGCCGATAGTTGAACACCCGCAGGCCACACGCGGATTTTTTCAGCAAGTTCAGGCGCTTCGTGTATCCATAAGTCAGCAACCCATTGTGAAGGAACAAGTATGATGTCGATATCTGTGCTCAGCATTGCGCCGTCAGCATCACGTGGGTGAGCAACAATATTTGGCCCGGCAATAATCTTTTTTATGCGCCCGATCTGCTTCAGAGCAATGGCTTCACTGAGTGCCTCGACACCAGAAAGAATCAACGCTACATCACCTTGCGCGGGCTCCGTATTGCGCTTGAACGGGACATTAAGTTTTTTTAGCCCCCGCAACAAACTATCCTCCACCGCATTCGGCCCCGAATACTTTCTGAGCAACCGCCGTGCCACCCACTTCCAAAATTCCTTAGTAAGGAAGCTTCGACTGCGAGTGTAGATAGTAATCATATGCCGCTAGTTAACTTTTTGCGTAAAGTTTTTTAAAAAGAAATATTTTTACTTTTTCAAAGAAGGAAATTTTTTTAAGTGGTGCGTAAAGATACGCGATTGTCTGTTTTGTGCGTAGTGTTGTATTCCGGTATCGTGCAATGAGCCGTTCGTTTTGTTCGTAGGTAATTGCACGAACGGGATTTATTTTTCTACGTCGGGCAGTTGTGAGAGGCTGGTCGATAATTTGTTTTAGAAATACAGCGAAATCTTCACGGTCCTTTGCGAGGTCAACGCCTGGCATAAGGACTGGCTTGTTCATAATTTCGAGATAGAGTTCGTCGTTTTCATCTATTTCTTTAACACGTGCAACCACAGCATCGAAATCGGGATAGTCAGCGCAGTTAATGTAGCGTTCAGGATTGAATACTTCAGTAATTCGAGGGTCACCGTAATAGATAGGGAGGGCATTTGCTGCGAACGCGGTGAGGATTTTTTCAGTGGTGTAACCACTACGTGAAGAGTTTTCAAAGGCAATGGCGAATTTTCGTTTTCTGTCGAAATCTAATTTGCTGACGAGTTCAGTTCCTGTGGTATTGAGATAATTACCACCAGAGTCAACCTGCTTGTACGCAGACAATTTTGCAAAAAATTCGCCACGAGCGTTATCTGCCAGATAATTATTATACACAAAACTGCAAAAACCTTCTTTTTTGGCAAGGTCTTCTTTCGTGAATGGTCGCGGAGTTTTGAAATCAAGATCACCTGCGTTTTCAACATCACATTTTCTATAGAAGACCGCTGTTTGGAATACGGGTAGCCTAAAGTGCCGGTCTTCAAAAGTAAGATGGTCAAAACTTATTGCATAATCACAAAGATTGAAGTTAGGATGGATATTCTCACCAGTGTAGAAAATACGAATTGCATCGGGGTAGTTTAAATACTCCGTCGTGCCCTCATGGAAGAAAACGTAGTCTGGTTTATTAGAGAATGTGACATGGTAAAGTTTAGAAAGTTCGCGCACTAGAAATATATCACGCACAGACTCGTCATCTAGGTCATAGCCACAGATTTTGATGTTGATAGTTCTCATAGAATGGTTGCGATGATTTGAGAGGTGTACACAGGATCGGCACATTCCTCAGGATTTCGTTCATTAATTTCATTAAAATACTTATAACGAACGGGTACAATGCGGTCGGTGTTTCGTAAAAACATTTCATACTCCATATCGACGTGACCGATATCGATAACACGATATCCTTGCTTGAATAAATCGTATGCAAGAAGCTTTGCTGCTGGTCCAAGTGAAAGCAGTATAAGCTTTTCTTTGCCAACTTTGTTTGCCTCGTGAAGGATTGCTTCATGTGACGCATGAGCATTTTCGGGTGGACAAAGTATTCTTTTAACAGAGGTACAGTCTGCAAACAAGTCATTGCCAACCCCTAGTCTGCTCTGTGTTCCTTCTATGAGTACTACATCAGTATTTTCCCAGAGCGCTTTCAATGCAGTATAGAGTGTGCCGGTATCTCGTTTATTCTTAAAAGTGAGATATGGACGAGTCATAAAGGCATCACCGTAGGTGCGACCAGGTATGAGAAATTTCCGCCATGTATGTCCGTGTCGGAAGAGGTGGTGAATTTCAAACCAGAAAGCGATTGGTGTAAGGTGTTCTATCCGATCAAAAATACTTGGTACGCATATCATGAGATTCTCTTCCTCGACACGAAGAATTTCAGAGAGACGGTTGGCAAGGACGGTATCATATTTCTGAAAACCAAGATTCGAATGTTCAATAAGTGAGAGCTCGCCATCTCCAAAACGAATCACAGAGAGGTTCTGCTCACGTATTTTCTGTATTGTCTCAGATATCGATAGCACCCGGGGCTCCCATACAGGACCACGAATACGTGTCCGGTACCAATATGCGAGATACCCTAAAATGGGCCCGACTTTTTTCCGGATTGCAAGAGGTGTTATGGTGCGTACATGATTAAGAAGATTTTGCATTGAGGAGTTTTTCTTTTTCTAGAGCGTATTTTTCTTCAGCGGTCTGAAGTGTTATGTTGTGCTCAATCTCGTAAAGACGTGCGTAAGTCATGAGCCTACCAAAAGCTGCATTGAGCATAACAATAATGCCAACCCTGCCATTATACATGCTTCTACGGTAAATCCACATATAGCGCAACATTGCTGCAAAAAGCTTAAGGATTGAAAATCTTTCGCCGTTTTTGAATTTTTGAAGTGCTTCTTCTTCGGCATAGCGCAAGTAGCCAACAACATATTTACTGGTAACATATGTGCTAAAATGACGAATGGCAAACCGCTCGAGCGAGGGGAGTACACAGACCTCCTCAGGAGTCCCTGTAAAAAGACCCATGCTGTGGATTGGTGTGTGTGTAAAATCCATATAGTCGCGATGGAACGCAACGGGTATATGTGACTTTTGCGCAATATGATTTGTAGCACCCCACATATAGGTGTGCATCGGGGCAATGATTTGTTTACAAGAATTTTCGGTTGCTACCGCAAGCATCTTTTCAACCAATGTTTTTGGCGCAATATTGTCGACGTAGCCCCAATAAATCCAGGGGGTGTTCGTGTTTTTCTTTATAAAATCGTAGTTTTGCTGTGTTTCGACGTGCGGAACATTTGATGTGGGGCGTGAAAGAAAGGTTGCACCGAGTTTCTCAGCAATCTCTTTAGTCTTGTCAGTACTGCCGCCATCCATAATAAGTACTGGTCCGTACTTCATAAAACTCCGCACCGCATATGCAATACGTTTTTCTTCATTGTAGGCAAAGAGGATAAAAGTTATAGGCTTCATATGATTGACTTTTTTATATCTCGAGCGAGCGCTATAAATGTATTGGGGATATAGAATAGTATATTCCCAATCATGCGCAGATGCCAAGGAATATGCTTGGTGTAGCTCCGCATGAGGGCGAAGTTCTTCTTTGTGAGAGGAAGGTCGCGTGCTTTTGCTTGTAAGAGGACGCGAGGGAATTTACGAGTGTTGCCAGCGAGCTCTTGCTTGGTGCGGGTTTGATTGTATCCCCAACCAATCATTTTTCGCAAGAATACATTACAGTCTATGAATATCTGTAGCCCTTGCCCATTGTCTGCCCAACGACAGTCTTGTCCGGTAAGCACCATTGGCTTTTTGATGTGGAGAGTGGGGTCTGTTGTTGCAATGGCGAGGCGAAGAATTGTCTCGAAATAATACCAACCAGGAGTATGGTTCTGAATGTCTGCAGCATTCAGCCATGCGTCGCGGCGAAATGCGAGTAGGCTTAGTGCTGACGGGTAGTAATTTAGTGCATAGCTCTCGTTAGGATCGTTTGATATAGACATATCAGCATCAGTATAGGTAACTTTCTGTAGAAACACCTTAGGGTCACGGTCTGTTATTTCCTGAGAGGTTGTAGAAATGATTGCGTAGGTATTCTTGGCACACTGTGCCAACATATACGCGAGTGCACCGTTTCTAATGAGGTCGTCATCTCCAAGGTACCAACAATAGGTTCCGTTGGCACGACGTACGGCATTATCGACATTGTAATCAAAGCCAACATTTGCCTCATTTTTATAGTATGCAAGATGACGGATTTTGCTTGCGAATGAGCGTGTGATTGTTTCGGTATCGTCAGTCGATGCGTTGTCAGACACAATAACTTCCACTTGCTCAGCAAGATGTTTATCAGTAAGCTCCCGAGCAATGCTCTCGAGCGCATCGTGTAGATATGATGCGCGATTATAGGTTGGTATGCATATCGAGAGAATTGGTGCTGACATGATAAGTTATAGAATTAACGTTTACTCCAAAGTTTTTTAATAATGAGTTGTAGAAGCGGAAAAAACTTATGATAGTGTACACTGATAATCCAGATTGCACGAGTAGCATTTTTATATTTTCGTGTTTTGAGATTTGCTGCAACGATTGCCCAGTAGTTTCCCAATGCGTCATACTTAGCTTTTGCGAGATATCTGAGACGAAGTTCTTCCGTTGGTTGTGACTGCGCGATTTTCTCCGTGAGATTATCCCAATCAGCAACAATGTCTTCAAAACGACGTTCAATAAGTGATTGTGCCCCTGTTGAATCTTTGTTGTAATGATACGTTGCAGTTGGCTCGTTGATGAAGGCTAGGTCATATTCAGCTGCAACACGCGGCCACATTTCAGCATCTGCAGACAGTGAGGTTTCGATAAAGCCTCCAAGTCTTTCATATGCCTCTTTTTTCACCATAATGGTTGAACAGAGCCCGATAGGCGCACGAAGTGCTTCTTCGCCCGCCCGCCAATGCTCTTTATGTGCAGTCGGTGTCGTCGTTTTTGTTGCGGGGTCACCATTTACAACAGCAAATGAGTTCGCATGAATAATGCCAAGATTTGGATTTTTCATTATCAGAGTACGATAGAGGGGGATTACGTTTGGAGCAAGTTCATCATCAGCGTGAAGAATAAGTATCCAGTCGCCCGATGCGTGTTCAATACACTTGTTCCAATTTGATGCCATACCAAGGTTGGTACTGTTTTGATGGCAGGTGACTGTAGGAGTGTATGACTGTGCAATTTTGTATGTTGCGTCTTGTGATGCGTTGTCAACGAGAATAATTTCGACATCATCATTTTGATTGTTCAAAGCGCTCTCGAGACATCGGCGAATATATGGCTCCTTATTGTAGGAAGGGATAGCGATAGTGATGGTCGGTGTGATGTTCATATACTACAGTATATCTGAATATAAGAAAAACGCACACGGTGGGGGATGGCAAGTAACGACCGTAAAACTTGTTAGCGAGTCAGCGTTTATGTGCGAATAAAATGTTAGTAAGAAGTGTGCGAGTTTTGGGGAGTAGGAACAGCGAAAGGAAAGGTAGTATATATGCAACAAGGCTTCCAAAGGCTGCGCCGAGCATTCCGTATTTTGGAATCAGCATGATGCAGAGTATGAGGTTGGCAGCCATGCCAAAAAATGAGGAGAAGAGGATGTATTTCGGGAGTCGCTCAAGGAGTAGGATTTGGTGTGTAATGTGGGTAAGGGCGGCGCCAATATTGCTCCAGATATAGAGCATAAGTACGGGGGCTGCTCCTGCAAATGCAGCACCAAATACAATCGCTACGAGAGGTTTTGCAATAATACTGGTCAGTAGCGCAAGGGTAAGTGTGGCAGCAAAGAGAAAGAAAAATAGTTTCTGTATACGCTTTCTATACAGGATATCGTTTGTTTTCTTTGCGTTGCCTATTGCAGGTAAGAGTCCCGCAATAATAATGCCTGGCACAAAATACCAAACTTCAGAGAGTCGTACTGCGGCATCATAGAGACCAACAGAAGTGGCGTCTATCATGTGTTTTATAAATATCTGGTCGATGCGTGCGTATATTGTGGAGAATGCGGAAACTAAAATGAGAGGAGTAGCATCTGCAATAATGAGGCGAGCAAGTACGGGGTCGAATGAGAGTGTTTGTAGTGCGCCAAAGCGTTTTGTGCGCAGGTAAATATAGCTTCCTGCATACAATATTGGCTCAAGTACAAGAATAGCTGCGAGATAGAGAACGCCACCACCAAACATGATAATTACTATTTTGAAAAGGTTTAAAATAGTAACAATTATAATTGACGCTATTGACGGCCACTTTGATTCTACCTGTGCTTGAAATTCTTGCCCAAGAAGACTGAAACTGCTGAGAACAAGTGTACTGCTAATAATGAAAATAAGAAGAAGCGATACGTCGTGTGGAGAAATAAAATAGGCGAGAAGAATACAGAGAACCATTGCAAAAATCCCCGCGCCAAGTCGCATGGAAAGTGCTGTGCCCATTACGGCGTTTCGTTTCTCAGGAAAGAGAATCAGTTCACGTGAGATGGTCTGGTCAATACCGAGTGATGCAAACATCCCGACAAGCATCACAAAGCTGATTGCGTAACTTAGTTCGCCATAACTTGTAGGTCCGAGATTACGTGCAATATATGCAGTGGCAAGGAGTCCTATTGCCATGGTGCCAATACGCGCAAAAAACATCCAGCCAAGATTTTTGGTGTAGCGACGAAGTCCTGTGTCGTGCCTCTTTGCAGCAAGTCGAGCGAAGATATTCATGGAATAAGGCTATTGTACAAACATGTGAACGTTTGTCCATATCATGAGTGCAAAAAAATGCCGCAGACGAGTCTACGGCGAAGGAAATATTTTACCCGAGTTCATGTTTCATGATGTCTTGGATGCTCTCGGCAAGACTGATGTGTGGTTTCCAGCCGGGTACTGGTTCTCCGTGCGACCATGGCAACATCATTTCTCGCTCACGATAGGGACGAGTACCAAAGGTTACGGGGAGTTTTCTGCCGAGTACACTTTCAAAAAGTGCAACAAAAGAACGGAGCGTCATACGTTCGTTCGAAGGAAGTGTGAATACCTTTCCGTTGAACATAGTGTGATTGCTTTGAGTGAGCAGCGTCACCATGCGATCGTACCCATCGAGCACATTTTGTATCGGGCTGATATCAAGCAATTGTTCGCCCGGCGACAACTCAAGACAGGTCCCCGTCTTTGCAGCATTAAGTAGTGCGCGAAAAATCTTATTTCTTCTGTCGCCCTCGCCGATTGTGTCAAATAAGGTTACGGTTGCAATTGTGGTTGCGGTTGTCTCGGCATAGTATTGCACAATATCCTCGAATGCTTGCTTGGTTGCCGAGTACAGGTTTGCGGGTGAATAGTCACGGTTCTCGTAGTGTTGCGTATAGGTGCTTGTGTTGATCATCCATGGTACATCGTGTTTAGTTGCAGCTTCAAAGAGATGCATGCCGAAACGAATGTTGCTGTCGACAAGTTTGTCGATGTCGTTCGCAGTGTGTGTCCCGCAAAAGTGCGTTGCACAATGCACGATGCCGTCGAAGCATTCTTTCAGAATAAACTCTGAAAGTTGTTCATGATTGCCATCATGTTGGAAGATGCGCACTCCTTGCGGAAGAAGAGCTTCGTCCGTTCCAGATCGTGTGATAACCACCACATCATCTCCATGAGTGAGGCGTCGCTCTGCGAGATTGCCTCCCACGAAACCACTTGCGCCAGTTACGAGTATTTTCATGACTTACTCCTGATGGGAAAAAGGTGAGATAAACGAGGTGAATGCGGGGAGTGCTTTGTCGCGTTCGGACATGATGGGATTATCAACACCCCAATCCATGCCGAATGAATCAAAATGTATGCCCGCATCACATGCTGCATTGAAACCTGCTGTTTGCAGATATGACGTATGTGCGAGTTCGGTGAGTGCTTTGAATCCATGCGCAAACCCTTCGGGAATGTACAGTGTTGATTGATTCTCTGCAGAAAGCTGTATCGACAGATGTTTCCCAAATGTTGGAGAATTCATTCGTATATCAAGCACAACATCAAGAATACTGCCGTGCTTGACGGATACGTATTTTGCGCAAGCATGCGGGGGCATTTGGAAGTGCATACCACGTATTACTTCCTTGTGCGATTCTGTCTCAAACACCTCGTGAAGGTCGGTGTTCATGCCGTGTGTTGCAAACAGTGCCGCGTCAAACGTTTTCTGAAACACGCCACGCACATCGGCACGAGGAGTTGGAGTAATCAGAAAAAGTCCGGGGATATCTAGCGTTGTAATGTGCATGGGATTGCTCCTCTAAAAGATCAGATACCTAGAGACTAACATCAATTATTTTGCAATGCAATAAAGAAAAAGAGCCCTCGGGAGGGCTCTGTGGGGTTGGTCGGAGAAGTGGTGCTATGCGGTTGTCGTGCGGGTTGCGATGAAGGTGGTGATTTGCTCCTTGACGTAGTCGAGCTGTTCCTCGGTGAGGCCTTGATGACAGGCGAAGACGAGTCCGCCGCGCATGACTTGCTCGGTGTTCTCGTAGCTTGCTTCGGCGAGGCGATGCGGGATCTTCTCGAAGGCTGGCTGTTTCAGGACGTTGCCCGTGAAGACGGGGCGGGTCTGAATGTCGGCGGCTTCGAGGAAGAGCGCAATGTCCTTGCGGACGAACGGCGCGCTGTCACGAATGACAACAGGGAATGCCAGCCAGACGGCGTCGGCACCTTCAGTTTGCTTCGGTAGAATGAAGTATTTTTCATACTGCTTGAAGAACTGCAGGAGCGAGGCGTAGTGACTGCGGCGTGTTGCAGCGAAACCATCGAGTCGCTTGAGTTGCTCGAGCGCGAATGCGGCCGAGAGTTCGAGCGGCAGGAAGTTGTAGCCGATTTCCGAGAAGACAAACTTTGCGTCGTATTGCACGCCGCCGAGCTCGACATTGAAGCGATTCTCGGCCTTTTCGGATTCCGCCCCTTCGCCAAAGAGCGACGAACGACGGCCCCAGCCGCGCAGGACGACAAGTCGTTCCGCGAGAGCCTCGCTGTTCACCATGACCATGCCGCCACCGCCTGCACCGTTGATAATGTGCGAGCCGTAGAAGCTGGTTGTGGTGATATGCGAGTAGGTGCCGGTTGGTTGACCCTTAAAGCTGCCGCCGAAGGTGTCGCACGAGTCTTCGATGAAGACGATGTTGTGCTTTGCTGCGATGGCGGCGAGCTTTTCCAGATTCGGCAGGTTGCCGAGGAGTGACGGGATGAGCAACGCTTTGGTTTTCGGGGTGATTGCCGCTTCGACTTTGTCTGCATCGATGACGTAGGTGCCTTCGTCGACGTCGAGAAAGACGGGGACGAGGCCTTTTTGCAGGATGGGTGCAACGACCGTGCCGAAGGTCAGGAGCGGGGTGATGATTTCATCGCCAGGCTCCGCATTCAACAATTCGAGCGCGAGCAGGTTGGCGGATGAACCAGAGTTCACCATGATGCCGTACTTTTTGCCGAAATGTGCAGCGGTTTTTTCCTCGAACTCTTTGGTTTTCGGGCCGAGTGCGGTATTGCCACGCAGAACATTGACGACGGCTTGGACTTCTTCCTCGCCATGAACAGACTGAGCATAGGGAACGCGCATGATATTTCTCCAGGTTGTGAAAAGAACGAACAGGGGTTCGAGCTGAGGTAAAGTTATGCAACATTGGTGAAGTTGTCAATATTGACGAAACTGGAATAAATTGTCATTCTGTATTTGGGTTTGGTCTTTGACACTAAAGAAAGGAGATTGCTATGCAATCCTATCAGTTTTTGCGTGACACGTATCAAGGCAAGACGGTTTTAGTAACGGGGCATACGGGCTTTAAGGGTTCGTGGCTGTGTCATACGCTTCTTGCTCTTGGTGCGCGGGTGGTGGGTGTAAGCCTACCGCCGCGCACGTATCGCGATATTTTTGTGGTTACGGGGTTGCAGGACATGGTTGAACATCATGAATTTGATATTCGTGACAGTGACCGTGTGCGCGCACTTATGCAGCAGGTCTCGCCAGACATTGTGTTTCATCTTGCGGCGCAGCCCTTGGTGCGACACAGTTATGACGAGCCGCTTGCGACCATTACGACGAATGTTATCGGGACCACGAATGTGCTCGAAGCAATTCGGCAAACGGCAACAGTGAAAGCTGCGGTCATTATCACGACCGACAAGGTCTACGAAAACAAGGAGATCGATTACGGCTATCGGGAACATGATCCGCTTGGCGGGTATGACCCGTATAGTGGCAGTAAGGCGGCGGCGGATATTGTGGCGCAGTCATATATTCGCTCATTCTTCAATCCTACGCAGTACGGCGAGCGTCACACTACGCTTGTGGCGATTGCTCGTGCGGGGAATGTTATTGGTGGTGGCGATTGGTCGCCCGACCGTATCATTCCTGACATTATGCGTTCGGTTTTGGATAGCGGCAGCGATGTCTTGATCCGAAGTCCGTTCGCGGTGCGTCCGTGGGAGCATGTGCTTGAACCTGTTTCTGGGTACCTTGCGCTCGGCGCTCGCCTTGTAAAGGGCGAGACCGAGTTCTCTGGTGCGTGGAATTTTGGCCCCGACCATGATTTATGGCTTCCTGTGGGAGAGATGGTACAGCGTGTGCTGACACTCTTCGAACAGAAGACCGCATGGCGAGGAACAATGCAGTGTGATGAGCATCATGATGGAGCGAAGCATGAGGCAGGACTTTTGACGCTCGATGTCACCAAGGCGAATCGTCGCCTTGGGTGGCGTTCGCAATGGGATATCGATACCACACTCACGCAAACCGTGATGTGGTATGCACAGGTTGCAGAAGATTTGTGCACTGCACGAGAGGTGACCTTGCAGCAAATCAATTCATATTTCAACAACTTCTCAGAAGGAGAACGACCATGAAAGTAGTTATCCTCGCAGGCGGTCTCGGCACACGGCTCTCGGAAGAGACGCATGTGCGCCCGAAACCGATGGTGGAAATTGGCGGTATGCCGATTTTGTGGCATATCATGAAAATTTATTCGCACTATGGATTCAATGATTTCATCATTTGCCTCGGCTATAAAGGGGAAGTGATCAAGGATTGGTTCCTCGACTACCGTGCCTGCAAAAGCGATCTCACGATTGACTTTGCAACTGGTGGTGTGCGGTACCATGATCCGAACCTGGAGCCGTGGCGTGTGTCACTTATCGATACTGGCGCAACAACAATGACCGGCGGGCGCCTTGCGCGCCTGCGCGAGCATATTGCGCCGGACGAACGCTTCATGATGACCTATGGCGACGGCGTCGGCGATATCAATATCGCTGAACTCGTCCGTTTCCATGAGTCGCATGGACGTCTTGCAACACTCACGACCATTGTGCCGGAAGGACGCTTTGGTGTCGTGGATATTAACAACGACAACATCGTGTCGGGATTCTCCGAGAAGACCGACAACCAAAAGCGGGTCAACGGTGGGTTCTTTGTGCTTGAAGGGAAGGTGCTCGACTACCTCACGGAAGGCGACGCAACCATCTTCGAACAAGCACCCCTTCGGACGCTCGCAACGGAAGGTCAACTCGCGTCTTTCGCACACAACGGCTTCTGGCATCCCATGGACACCCTCAGCGATAAACAAAAGCTCGAGGCCCAGTGGGAAAAGGGAGCACCTTGGAAACTTTGGAAGGAGTAAATCATGAAATATCGACTCACGCGTTTTGCGCAAAGTCTTGATGGACAGCCGATGTTCAAAGTGCTTGCGAAAGTACAGGAAATGCAACGGCAAGGCAAAGACATCATTCACTTTGAAATCGGCGATCCTGATTTTGGGACGCCGCAGAATGTGGTGGATGCTGCATGTCTGGCACTCCAAACAGGGAAGACACACTATGCTCCTTCGATTGGGATTACGGAATTGCGTGAAGCGGTGCGTCTTGCGACGCAGCGCTCGCGTGGGTTCTTACCCGATTTGGAGCAGGTACTCATTACTCCTGGTGCAAATATTGCCATTTTCTACGCGGTGCAATGCCTCGTAGAGCCTGGCGATGAAATCATCGTGCCGGATCCTGGGTTTCCCACCTACTACTCGGTCATCAAAGCGTGCGGTGCGGTGCCTGTTCGGGTGCCGCTTCGCGAAGCAAACCAGTTTCGCATGCATCCGGATGATGTGCAGTCGCGCATCACGAGCAAAACACGCATGATCATGCTGAACTCCCCGAATAATCCGACAGGGTCGGTAATGACAGGGGGTGAGATTCGGCGTATTGCCGAAATTGCGAAAGCACATGATTTGTACCTGTTTAGTGATGAGATTTATGCGCGGATGTATTTCGCGGACGGTATCACGTTCTCGAGTCCGTCGTATCTCGACCAGTGCAAGGAACGCACAATCGTTGTGAACGGCTGGAGTAAAGCGTTTGCAATGACAGGGTGGCGTGTCGGCGCGGTTGTTGGACCACATGATGTGATCGCAAAAATGGATCTCATGCTGCAAACCACATCGTCATGCGTGCCGCCGTTCGTACAGTACGGCGCACTTGAGGCGATTACCGGCGACCAGTCTGAGGTGCAGCACATGACGCACGAGTATCAGGAGCGCATGCAGCTTCTCGTTGATGGACTCAACGACATTCCGGGTATCCGGTGTCTTGAGCCTGGCGGGGCGTTGTATGTGTTCCCGAATATTACGGGAACGGGGATGACGAGTGAGGAGTTTGCGAACTTCGCACTCGACAAAGCGGGCGTTGCACTTCTTCCCGGTACAAACTTCGGTGAGTATGGGGAGGGGTACATTCGCATGTGTGTCGTGAATTCACGAGAAAATATCGTGGAAGGCGTTCATCGATTGAAACAGTCACTTCTGAAGGAGTAATTACTATGCGAGTCGCTGACTATATTGTTGATCGGCTGTATCGTGCCGGCGTCCATCACACCTTTATGGTGTCGGGCGGCGGCATGATGTTTCTGTCTGATGCGCTCCATGTCCACCCGGACATGGACGTGGTGTGCAATCACCACGAACAAGCATCGGCAATGGCTGCGGTCGGGTATGCAAAATACACGGGAGGCATAAGTGCTGCGTTTACAAGCACCGGTTGTGGTGCGACGAATGCAATCACGGGCCTTCTGACGGCGTGGCAGGATAATGTGCCGGTTGTGTTTATTTCTGGACAAGTCAAACAGTCCGAAACAACACGTGGTACCGGCGTCCCGCTTCGTCAACTTGGCACGCAAGAAGCTGATGTTATCGCTATCGTGCAATCAATCACGAAGTATGCGGTGATGGTGACTGATCCTGCGCATGTTGCAGAGCATCTCGAACAAGCACTGCAGCTTGCAACATCCGGACGTCCCGGTCCAGTATGGATCGATGTGCCGATGGATGTGCAGGGGGCGCAGATGCCCGCAGTGCCACCTGCATGCACTGTGCAGGTGGCAGGTGCTCGACGTGTTCCGTCGAAAGGGGAGTGTCATGCCGTGGCAGGCAGGCTCTCGCGTGCGAAGCGTCCTGTGATTATTGCAGGGCAAGGTGTGCGGATTGCAGACGCGATTCCACAGCTCAAGGCGTTCGTTGAACGGTACAAGATTCCGGTCGTTGCGCCATATCTCGGTGTCGGCATGCTCGATACTGATCATCCGATGTATGTCGGTGTGATTGGTATCAAGGGTAGTCGTGCAGGGAACCTTGCGGTACAAAATGCGGACCTAGTCCTTTCAATCGGAAGTCGTCTCAGCGTGACGGCGATTGGGTATGAATACTCACTCTTCGCACGTGAAGCATTGATTACTGTGGTTGATATCGATCCGGTTGAGCACAAGAAGCGTACCATCCACGTCGATCATTTTGTCCACGCAGACGCAAAGGAGTTTTTAACCAAATGCATTTTGTCGCAAAAACCAGCCACGAAGTCGTGGTTGGCAACCTGTCAGGCATGGAAGGAGAAATATCCAGTATGTTTGCCTGAGTATCGTGTTTATGATGACGTGGTCAGTATGTATCACTTTATCGACACGCTGAGTACTATCATGGAAGATGATGCGGTTGTTATCTCAGATGCAGGCTCCGCATTCTACGTGACGGCACAGGCAATCAACCTGAAAGGAGCGCAACGCTTCCTTACCTCTGGCGGACAAGCTGAAATGGGGTTCACACTGCCTGCATGTATTGGCGCAAGCTTTGCAAAGGGGGGGCCTACGTACGGAGTCACTGGAGATGGTTCATTTCAGATGAACATTCAAGATCTCCAAACCATCGCGCACCACAAGCTCCCCATCAAGCTGTTCATTCTCAACAACAATGGCTACCTGTCCATTCGTGCCACGCAAACCAAGTTCTTTGAAGGACGACTTGTTGGTACTGATGGAACGTCGGGGCTATCGCTTCCCGATACGCAAAAGATTGCTGATGCATATGGAATCATGTATCGTCGACTGCAGAACAGCGCGACCCTTGCAGAAGATTTGCAGGACGTGCTAGCGGAAAATGGTCCCGTGATTTGCGAAGTGATCTGCCCTGAAAACGAACCGGTTGTGCCAACTGCTGCTTCTAAAAAAACAGCAGAAGGCAAGATGGTTTCGCGTCCTCTCGAGGACATGATGCCGTTTCTTGATCGGGATGAGTATTTGAGCAACATGATTGTTCATCCCGTGGATGAATAGGAGGTACCTATGCGAATCGCCATTCTTGGCGCGACGGGGTATGTGGGTCGTTCGCTGGCGGTCAGGCTGGCGCGCGACCCGCGTGCGGAACTTTCACTTTTTGTGAGGGATGTTGACCAAGCGGAGAAAATGCTCCGTGCACTTGGGGTTCCTGAATCAGTCCAGATACATCACATTGACACGCTGCTTCGGCGGGGTGCTGATGTGATTGTGAATGCGACAGGTATCGGGAGTCCTCAGGCGCTCGCGAGCAATCCTCGTGCGATATTTGAGGTGACGGAATCCATGGATGCGCTTACGATGGCATATTGCAAGCGATATCCTGGTGTTCGCGCCTTCAATATCAGTACGGGGGCAATCTATGGCGGACGATGTGGCGAGCCGCTTCTCAAAGCGGCAGAAGCAACGTTCGACCCCGATGCTGTGCATGTCTCTGATTTCTATGCAGTTGCGAAACTCGCATCGGAATTGAAGCATCGTGCACACGACAATCTGCCTATTGTCGACCTGCGTCTCTTTTCGTTCTTTAGTGCACAGGTTGATGTGAGCGAATCGTTCTTTCTGCTTTCACAGTTGGTAGCGTGCGTTCGTTCGGGTGAGGTGTTTATCACGAGTCCTGATGATATCGTACGCGACTATGTGACACCAGAAATGGTCTCGCATGTCTTGTTCTTTCTCCTTCAGCGTCCGCCAGAAAATACGGCGTACGACTTGCAAAGTGCATGGCCTGTCACAAAGTTTGACTTGCTAACGTACTTCAAAGAAACCTGGGGGCTTCGCACTGCTATAACTGACGAGGAACCTCAAAGTCCCACAGGAAAAAAACATGCGTACTACTCATGTCGGACAACACTTGCCGACATGGGCTGTGCTCCCAAATACACTTCACTCGAAGCCATCGATCGCGTCATGCGAACAATGCAATGAGACGAAGTACGAGCACCTCCGGGTGCTCTTTTTTATAGTAAAGAAAATGCCTCATGTTGAACTGTGTTCAACATGAGGCATGTATTTCAAGCGGTATTAGCCAATGTATCCCGGGTTGAAATATTCAGAGCGTGAATGCTCACTTATCAAGCGAATTCTGATCTGCACATTGAATGCTGAAGTCATCTCGCCAGCCAGCTGTTTAATCAGGTCGAGATTCTCTCGGCCACGCAGTGAAATGATCCAGTTAGTCCCTGCGGCACTATTTTCTGCGTCTTTAAACCAGATAGTTCCGAGAAACCTCCGCCGGGGTTGTTTCATTATTGTAATGAGTCCGAAAAAATATGTGCGTGGTATCGGAGCAACCTTTTGCAAGATACCAATTGATTCGGTTACCTTTAATGAAGGCTCTGCAAAGCCATCGTTGCTTGAAAGATCGAATCCTTTTTTTATAAGGAATTTTCCGACCTTAATCGAAACATGTTCTTGAAGGTCAACGTGAGATATGGCAGTGTTCATTGTCTGCTCCTTAAGGTACAATTCTATAGTATTAAACCAGAATGATTTAATAGTAAAGCTACAAATACCACAACGCTCTCATTCTGTCAAATGCATGAGTGTGGTATGTTGACAGATATATTATAGTTACGTTATCTAACAGAGCATCTTCGGGTGCTCTTTTTTGCGTGATGGATATGCTTGTGCTATAACCAGCGTGATAGTTCCTTTGCTTGTCACTTTGATTGGAGAGATATCATGTCGATTCGAGTTGTTTCTTTGAATATTGAAGGGCGTCGTCATTTAGAACGGTTTCCTGCATATGTGCGTACATTGCGTCCGGAGATTGTGCTTCTGCAGGAAGTGCCTTTCGAGGAGCGTTTCCGTATCGGTGAGCTGCTTGGGTTGCAGCTTGTGGATTTCATACCCATGGCACGCTCGAACGGATTGATTGCGTGTGACGTGTGGGGTCTTGGATGTTATGTGTCCGCAGCCGTCGATGCGGTTGCCGTGGTGCATGCTTACTATGCGCAGTTTCCAGGAACCCCCATCTGCAATGCTCCCGAGTATCAGGTGAATCGTATTCTGCAAGATATTGTGCTCCGTCACAATAATCTGATGTATAAGATACTCCACACACACTTCACGTGGACACCGAACGGTTTGGCTGATGCACAGCAGCTGGAGCACTATGCAGTGTTCCAACGGCTACTAGCACAGCAAGACTCGTTCGTGCTCTTTGGTGATCTGAACGCGCCTCGAGGCATGAATCTTGTGTGGGCAGATCTTGCAGCATGTTATGTTGATAACATCCCACAAGAGGCAGCAACAACACTCGACCCTGTTCTGCATCGAGTTGGGCACTTGCCTCGCATTGTTGACGCCTGCTTCACCCATGGAAAATACACCGCACACAAGGTTACGCTTCATGCGGGGCTGAGCGACCATCAGGCGGTATGTGCAGATATTTGTGCATAAAAGCAGCTACTACAAAAGGCACGGAACTTCCGTGCCTGTTTTTTTGGTAATCTAGTCAACGTTTGTGTGTTTAACGAGTCCTGTGTATTCGCTCTTGAATGTAGGGGTGAATGCTTGGGTCGTCTACACTGAACCATTGGCGTGCGCTGTGTTGGAGGTCGAGCGTGATTGCGTCAGCTTCTGCCTTGGTGAGTGTGTAGCCGAAGAAGATGGTGATGGCGTGGTAGGAGATGTTGGGGAAGGCGCTGTTTGGCCAGAGCTCTTCGATGATGTGAGGGTTTGTGAGCTCTTCGTGGCGGAGACTGATGTTGAGCTCTTCTTTCATTTTGCGGATGGCGGCTTCGGCGAAGGTTTCTCCTTTTTGGATGCAGCCGCCGGGGGTGAAATAGATGCCTTGTGCGGGTTCGTTCGTACGTTTGAAAAGCAGCACCTGTGTGCGATTTTCATTAAAAAGCACAATGTCTATGCAGGCGACAGGGGTTTTGTCCATGTAGGAGATGTATTCTTCGGTGGTGAGTTTTCTTGGTGGCATGGTGTTTTTTCTTGATTTATTCCTTCATTGCGCTACTATGTGGGAAGTAAGAGGAATTCCTCTTTTGCTCGCAAGAGCCCATAGCTCCGCAAGGGGTTATTATATTTTATCTTCTGGGTATCTTAGTTGTTGAATTTTATATCGCTCATTGTGACAGTATATCCTAGTCTTTGAAAATCAGTAGAAAGCGTTTCCTGTTTTTTGCTTGCAGTGTTTGGTGTACTGAGTATATATATGGACATGTCAGAAGGCGTTGACTGCGATACGGTCGCACTTTTGTCTTTTAAATAACACGTACTGTAAATATATGGTATAATCATTTTTATGAATTCTTTTACAGATAACATAGAAAAAGAGACTGGCGATTTATGTCTGGCCGATCATAGACAAATATGGACGAAGTTCTGCTTTCTCGACGAATCAGGAAGTCTCTCAAATGTAGCGGAGCCATTCTTTACGATAGGTGTTTTGAAGATGAGTATGCCGTATTATTTGCAGAGTAAAATAATGTACGAAAGAAATAAACGTCATTTTCATGACGAGATGAAATTCAATAAAGTTTCAAAACTGAATATCGATTTCTTCAAGTTCGTTATTGATAGTTTTTTCGATACAAGAAGCCTTAGTTTTTATTCTTATACGACACACAAAAAAAGTAAATACTTTGTAGATAATTTCTCAAGTGATGTGTGGTCTGCATACGAAAAAATGACACTGAAACTACTTGACGCAGCGCTTGCTGAGAGAGAAGTTTTGATGCTTATCGCAGATCACATTACCACACCAAAGGAGATCAAGTTTGAGGTGAATACAAAACGAAAGTTTAACAACTCGAAACAAAGATTGGCACTTTCAGGAGTGTGTTGATTTGATTCAAAGTCGAATGACTTGTTGCAGGTTGTGGATATTCTCATCGGTTGCGTGACCTATGAGGTGAAGCAGAGCGCGGGACTTCTTGCTGGATCAAAATATAAGATGGAGCTTGTTCAGTATTTGAAAGATAAGCTCGGTGCAGATACCTTTAGAAACGGCTTCAAGAACTATAACTGTAATATTTTTGTAGAAAAGTTTGAACAATGAAAAGGGGCCATCGACCAAACGGTCGACGCCCCTTCTCGATACTGTAGTGAAATACTACCTTGGCAAGGAAAATAAGTCAAGTAAAGAAACTAACTCACCCATCAGGCGTAAGAAAACGCAATGATACGCATTGCGTTTTCTTACGCCTGAGTGATGTGTGGCGTTGCTTAGGCACGGAGCCAGTTTTTGGTTTTGGGGATTATGTCTTTGTACCAGGTGGTGTTTGTTTTCTTGGACCAGAGCTTTGGTGCAATACTGATTTTATCTGGATTTGTATTAAGCCAGGCACCCCACCAGGCGAAGGTTGAGTTGGGGATGATGTGGTGTTTGCATGCGGTGGAGATTTCCATTTCTTCGATGTAGCTGATGGAAGGGGAGGAGACGTAGGTTGTGCCTTCGGGAAGGTTTCCGTTTTGCTTGACCCATTCGATGTCGTCGCTCATGACGTAGAGGTGCATATTCGGGACGAGTTCGCGCATTTTTGCGAGGGCGCGTGAGTAGTAGGTGTCGTCGCAGACGTCAAGGTCGCTGTGTCCGACATAGTCGGTGCGACGGAAGAAAATGCCGACGGCGTGTGGGTCGTTCTCAATTTTCTCCTTCATGGCTTGTGCGACAGGGCCGAGAGGCTCGCGGAAAGTAAAGTGTTGACGAATTTCTTGTTCAATATTTTTGAAATATTTTTCTGATTGCCAGTAGCCTTCGTAGTAATTTTTATACGGTGGCATGAGAAGTGTTTCGTCATAGCGCACGGTGTCGGGTGTAAAAAACTTGGTGATAATACGACGGATGATTTTTGAAATAACTCCGAAAGGATTTCGTGCAGCGAGCGCGACGTATTCATCAGCGATGACAATTTCGCAGGAGAGTTTTTGTAAGTCAAAGGTGCGGAGTGTATCCTTTTTTACTCGACCATGCTCGCCGTAACCAGTGATGTCGTACTCTACAGAAATTGCTTCACCGTGCTTTTTTGCAGCAGCGATAAGCGCGCGTGAAAATGCATACTGAAACATTTGATTCCCCATGCCGCCCTTTAGTTTTACAATCACTGTTTTTTGCATTGTCGCATGATACCATGACGAGATAAAAAAATAACCCCGCGCGAAGCGGGGTTGTGAGAACAAAGAGAACTTATGCACGGCCGAAATTATCCTCGTGCCGCACAATGTCGTCCTCGCCGAGATATGAACCGGTTTGTACTTCAATGAGTACGAGCGGTGTCGTGCTCGGGTTTTCGATGCGGTGTTTCTCGCCGATGGGAATGTACAGGCTTTCGTTCGGGTGCAGGAGACGATGTTCGCCACCGAGCACCACGTGCGCAATACCTGAGACGACTACCCAATGCTCTGCACGTTTGCTATGCGATTGCAGCGAGCTTGCGCAGCCGGGGGTGACGGTGATTTTCTTCACCTTGTATCCCGTGCCTTCTTCGAGCACTTCGTAGATACCCCACGGGCGATAGCCACGGAAGTGGTGGTCGGCTTCGGGGTGACCTTCTTTACGAAGTGTGTCGACGGCTTTCGAGAGTTTACTGACGGCGTCCTTGTGGATCACGAGCAGCGTGTCTTGCCCATCAACGACGATGAGGTCGCTTACGCCGATGGCGACAACAAGTTTGCCGTCAACGCATGCATTTACATTCGACGAATCGAACGAAGCAATGCGTTGCTCTTTGCCGCGTGCGGGGATAAACGACGCAAGGTCGCCGAGGTCGTCCCAGTCGAACGTTGCGCGGACGACACGCATCGAGGAAGCTTTTTCCGCGACGGTGTAGTCGATGGACTTCTCGGGTAGTGCGTCAAAGTTTTTGATAACGCTGCGCATTCCTCCTGCGATGATGTCGTGAGCTGCGGGTTCGTTCAGGCGGATTTCGCGCATGAACGTCTCGAGGCTGCCGATGTGAAAACCAGCATTCCAGAGATAGTTACCGGAAGCGATGAAGCTCTCGGCGGTTTCGCGGTCGGGCTTTTCGGTGAAGCGGGTGACGACCTGCGGTTCTTGCAGGTCGCACTCGATGTAGCCGAAATCGCTCGACGGCTCAGTGGGTGGAATGCCGATGACAACGTAGTGGTCACGGGCAACGAGCGCTGCAGTGTGCAGGACGTCACCATAGGAAGCGACATCGTGAATGACATGGTCGGCCGGTGCACACACCAAGATCGATTCGGCGGATGCGTTGCGGTCGATCATGGTTGCGAGGGCGCATGCCATGGTGGCAAAGGTTTCCTTGCCGTCGGGTCGGATGATGAGGCCTTCCTGCGGGAAGGCGGGGATGATGGCACGAGCCTGCTTGAGCGCGTTGTGTTTGTTGACGTCGGTGGTAATGAGGAGGATATCCTCAACAGTCGACGTGCGCAGCGCGCGACGAAACGCCTTTTGAAACAGCGATTCGCCATCAGCAAGTGGCACGTAGTACTTCGGAAAGCTCCGGCGAGAAAGCGGCCAAAGGCGCTTACCCTCACCGCCACACATAATTGCCTGGAATATGCGAGTCATGATGTTCTCCTTGTAAAAGATCTTGTGAACGAGGTTGATACGATAATTACATAGATAGTAAAGAAAGTGGTATTGACACTAAGTATCTCGTGTGGCAGTATCAGAATGTTAGATGTTTTCGTTCCTACATGCATGCCTTAAAAAGTAAGGAGATGTATCGTGACAACAACTCAAGTAATTGATCATGATGTCGTAACGCACTCTGTCGACAAAATACTCGAGAGTGCGGTGCGCGCACGTCGTCAAGCTCTGCGCGCACCGAAGCTCTATTTGGAGCATGAGGAAATAAATGTTGGCTGGCGCGTTAATCTGTATCAAGCGTTCTCGTCCTTTCCTCTCACTAGTAAGAAAGTGTTGGCGTACGTTGATGTCGAGCGGAAGAAGCCGAAGCAGCTTTCGCTTACTGTCCATAATTCGGCGCTCAGTAGCGGTGAACTCAAGGAGGTAGAAGCGTACATCGCACTACTCGAGAAACAGCTCGAAGGTAGCTCTAGTCGCTCTATTTGCTAGGGTCGTGTACTCAACTAAATTTTAGACACACAAAATATTCTACCGCCATGTCGCAAGACCTCTGGCGGTTTTTCTTTGCTTGGAAGAAACTCTGGAATACGACATTGCGAGAGAGATAATAAGAGAAAGGTATTTGACACCCTGTGTCTGTTGTGGCATTAATAGCATTACTATTAAATCATGTTGGTTTAATACAACTGATTGTACCTTACGGAGTGTGACCATGAACGCGAATGTATCGCTTGTTGATTATGCTGAGCATGTCTCGATTAAAGCTGGAGAGTTCCTTCTCGCAAAAGGCTTCGACCTTGCCACCAGTTCTGGCATCGCAGGAGCTCCGCTGAAAGTAACTGACAGCCTTGGCATCTTACAGAAGATTCCTGGCGCGGTGCCGAAGGAATATTTTTTCGGCCTTATCACGGTACAGCCTCGGCGGAAGTTTCTCGGAACTATCTGGTTCAAAGACTCTCTGCGCAACGCCACTGAAGGGGATTGGATCTTTGAGCTACATGGTCGCGAGAATCTCGCGCAGGTCCAAGAACTTGCCGGGGGAATGGCGTCCACGTTCAATGTGAAGATCAGGCTTCATCTCACATGCGAACACTCACGAACCGAAGCTGTCCGTTCCATCTTAGGCGACTAACACCGCCCGTCAGGAACTGGGAGGGCGTATCATTGTTTGATGCTGTGTGGGTAATGTAATTACCATGCGCAAAAAATATACTACCGCCATGTCGCAAGACCTCTGGCGGTTTTTCTTTGCTTGGATCTCTACATATAAAAGAAAACTCCCCGGTGGGCGGGGAGGGTTTGAAAATGTTCAAAAGGAATTTTAGTTACATGCGCTTGCTTGCGTCGGGGGTTTTGCAGAACCAGTCGTAGGTTTTGCGGAGGCCTTCTTCGAGCATTTCTTCGTGGTGCCAGCCGAGGGCGTGGATGCGGGAGACGTCGAGGACCTTGCGTGGAGTGCCGTTCGGGATATTGCCATCGAAGATGATGTTTCCCTTGTAGTCGACAATCTGCGCAATGAGCATGATGGTTTCGCGCATGGTGTAGTCAATACCGGTACCAACGTTAATCGGCCCGGGCTCATCGTAGTGCTGCATGAGATGCAAGCACGCGCGCGCGAGGTCGTCGACGTAGAGAAATTCACGCAGCGGAGAACCGTCGGCGAATCCGCGGACTTCAAAGGCATCAGCGATTTTCGCTTCGTGCAATTTGCGCATGATTTGCGGAATCGCATGGCTGTTTGTCGGATGGAAGTTGTCTCCTCTGCCATAGATATTGGTAGGCATCGCAGAAATGAAATTACATCCATACTGCGCACGGTAGGCATCGCACATTTTGATGCCGGCGATTTTTGCTATCGCATAGGCATCGTTTGTCGGCTCAAGCGGCCCCGTCATCAGGTATTCTTCCTTGATGGGTTGTGGGCAGAGCTTCGGATAGATGCAGGACGAGCCGAGGAAGAGGAGTTTTTCAACCTCGAACCAGCGACTCGCATCGATGACGTTCGTCTGAATCCGCAGGTTGTCCAGAATGAAGTCAGCAGGGAAGGTGTTGTTGGCAGTAATGCCGCCAACTTTTGCTGCGGCGAGAAAGACGTGAG
Source organism: Candidatus Kaiserbacteria bacterium RIFCSPHIGHO2_02_FULL_49_34 (assembly GCA_001781205.1). Taxonomy (GTDB): domain Bacteria; phylum Patescibacteriota; class Minisyncoccia; order Phycocordibacterales; family UBA918; genus HO2-49-34. The sequence continues at coordinate 37,759 of MFLE01000025.1, read as the reverse complement.
TTGGTTTCTGTGTAGCAAAATATTTCAGGACCTCATGGGTGTCCGTGAGGTCGAGCTCGTCGCGCGTTGCTGTGCAGATGTCGGTGTAGCCTTGCCTTTCGAGTTCGCGCACGATGGCGCTGCCGACGAGGCCGTTGTGCCCAGCGACAAAAATCTTTGCATTTTTGTTCATGAATTACTCCTTAGAAAAGAGTGCGGCGAGGCGAACCTCGCCGTCCAGTTTAGATGATGCCGTTCTTGGTACGTTCGAGATCAGCGAATGTCATTTCGCGAACGAGTTCATCGAACGTGACGTGTGGCGTCCAGCCGAGCAGGGTGCGCGCTTTCGTAGCGTCGCCGTGCAGGTTGGTGACATCCGTCGGACGGTAGAGTGAGGGTTCGATGTAGCCGACAATCGCGCCGGTATTGGCGTGAATGCAAATTTCATCTTTACCCACATCACGCCACTCCACAGGAATCCCGAGGAGTGCAAAGACTCGTTCGGTAAACTCGCGATTGCTGTGCTGTTCGCCAGTGGCGATAACAAAGTCGTCGGGAGTTTCTTGCTGCAGCATGAGCCACATGGCGACCACGAAATCCTTCGCATGGCCCCAGTCGCGACGCGAGGAAGGGTTGCTGAAGGGGATTGGGTCGTCGATACCGAGTGCGATGCGTGCGGCGTGACGCGTGATGGTGCGGGTCACAAAAAGTTCACCGCGCCGCTCACTTTCGTGGTTGAAGAGAAAGCCTGAGCAAACGAACATGCCGTACGCCTCGCGGTAGTTCCGTGAGAGGTAATGTGCATAGACTTTTGCACAGCCATAGGGGCTGCGAGGCCAGAAGGGTGTCGTTTCGCTTTGCGGAGCAGGTGCTTCGCCAAAAATTTCGCTCGTCGACGCTTGGTAGACGCGCGTTTTCTTGGCGAGGCCTGCGAGGCGAACCGCTTCGAGCACATGCAGCGCGCCGCCGCCGTCAACCGAGAGGGTGTACTGCGGCATGTCGAACGAATCGCGAACGTGGCTCTGTGCCGCGAGATTGTAAATCTCATCGGGCTGGAGCTCGGCAACGATACGGTAGACACTGAGGCTGTCGGACACATCACCATAATGCAGATGAATAGCCTTCTTTTCGATAAGGTGCGCAATGCGCCACTTGCCCGCTTCGGTGCTGGTGCGGCGAATGATGCCGTGGACCTCGTAGCCCTTCTCGAGCAAAAGCTCAGCAAGGTACGAACCATCTTGACCGGTGATGCCGGTAATGAGTGCAATCTTCGACATGATATATTCCTTTGTAAATGAACAGGACATCTCTCGTGACTCATGAAAAGAAATGAGAGCTCTAGATAGATTTATACGGTTTATATATGTTTTTGTCAATGCCTCCACCTTTGGTTTTTCGGGCATTTCGAGGGGGAAACCCTTGACAATCTTGTGAAATGTGTTTATAATGTGGCAAGTTCGTTCCCCCTAAAAAACATTCTTTGACAACTTTCTTCTTCGGAGGTCTTGCATGAAAATTGTTCTGCTGTTCTGCTTCCTGCTTTTGGCGGGTGGCGTGAGTGCGGCAGAGCGATCGATTGTGATTGACCTTGCTGCGCAAACGTTTACTCTCTATGAGGGTAAGCAACGTGTCCATTCGGGTATCGTCTCGACGGGCAGAGAAGGACATGACACGCCGAAAGGGGTGTTCAGGATCCTCAAAAAAAAGCGCCACCATATTTCATCCGAATACGGTACGCCGATGCTTTTCTCTCTTTTCTTCACCAGTCGAGGCCATGCGCTTCATCTGGGGAGGCCGACGGGGAATCCTGCATCAGCGGGTTGTATCCGGCTGAGTCCAGAAGACGCACTCTTCGCATTTCGCTTTGCCGAACTTAGCGACACGGTTATCGTTCAGTAATCCTCTCATTCATACACTGGAGATTCATCATGAATATCGCAAAAATCGCTTGCATTGCTTCCATCCCCGTTCTGCTCGCCGCATGCAGTGGCTGCTCGTCGACTGCGCCCCAACGGTCGCAATCGCAGCAAACTGGTGTCATGGGGCCGCAACAAGTCGAAATGGTACAGCAACAGCAACAACAACGTCCCGCGGCACCGCCGATGACGCTGGTGATGCACTGCGTTACCGTCAAGCCACCGATGCCCATGCAGGACCCCAGCTTCAAAGCCTGGGTCCAGAAAACCATGGCTGCAGGGAAGTGGTGTGATAGCGAGCGTGTCGAGCTGACGATTGTCACCTCGGCCGGTCGCACGGCAACCAAAAGCCTGCATCTTATCGGTGGCGAAGCCATTGAAATGGTGCCTGGCGATGTTGTCGGCGAATATCCGCTCAACATCACCGTGAAGCCTTCGGGCGGTGCGGCTGTCTCCATGCGGATCGGTTCTCCGGTTCCGGGGCGCGCTATTCTCATGGTGTCGGAGAAAAAAAGTTAAGTTCCTTTCATACACATTTCGGGATGCATATCCCATGGACGAATCATTCTCTTTGAATGATTCGTCCCTGTATTATGCTTGTCGGCAGAATGAGACATTGTCTCACATAAAAAAATATATGAACATCATTTCAAAAATCACTTCGGGAATTGCTATTGCGCTTCTCACTGTCTCACTCGCACTTCCGGGTGTCGTTCGTGCGGATGCATGGGACTGGAACTATAGCTATGACTATGGATCAACAGGGTATGATTATGGCTACGGCTATGGTTCAACCGGGTACAATACAAGCTATGATTATGGTTCTACGGGCTATAACAACACGTATGACTATGGGTCTACTGGATACAATACCACGTACGATTATGGATCAACGGGTTACAACACGACCTATGATTATGGTTCAACTGGCTATAACACTACGTATGATTACGGATCAACTGGATACAATACCACGTATGATTATGGATCAACGGGATATAATACAACCTACGATTACGGCTCAACTGACTACAATACAACCTACGACTATGGGTCTACTGGCTGGGATTATAGCTACGATTACGGCTCAACTGACTGGAATTATGAGTATGATTATGGTTCGAACGACTGGTCATACGAATCTCCGTCATATTCTTACGAACCAGTTTCTTGGAATACTGGCTACTCGTATGCTCCTGTAACGTATACGTACGACTGGGATTACGGCAATGATTGGTATTATGAGCCGCCAACGTACGTTCCACCAACAACGCCGACTCCTCCAACCTATCCTGCTCCCGTATGTAGTCTTTCACTTTCAGATACCTCAATCACTCGTGGCGATGCAGTAACCCTTTCATGGGGTGGTGCAAACGCAACACGTGTTGTCATTACTGACGGCAACGGAGAAACAATTGTTTCAACGACTGATGTTTCAAGTTCACGCGAAATCTACCCACGCACATCAACAACCTTCACTATGAAGGCATATAACGCAGCAGGTGCTGTTGATACGTGTACTAAGTCAATTACGGTAACCGAGACTGCAGTCTCAGCGCCAGTATGTCACCTCACGATTTCGGATTCCTCAATCACTCGTGGCGACAGCGTGAAGCTTACTTGGAATACCAGTAATGCAACACGTGTCGTGATAACTGATGACAACGGTGAATCAATTGTTTCAACGTCTGACACTTCAGGTTCACGCACTGTCTACCCGCGCACCTCAACAACCTTCAAAATGAAGGCATACAATGCAAAGGGTGATGTTGATACGTGTACAAAGTCTATTACGGTAGAACGAGAATCTACAACTTCAGGATCTGCACCAATCTGTGACCTCCGTGTTTCTGACCGTGTGGTAAAGCGTGGTATGCCAGTGCTCCTCACGTGGGACAACACTCGCGCAAAAGAAATGACGATTCGTGACCAGTATGGTAACGTTATCATTTCAGCCGACACAAACACCTCACGCAGCCCAAACAGTGGCAGTCAGACCGTGATTCCAAACCAAAATGTTACCTACACCATGAAGGTGCAGAACAACAATGGTTCTGATACCTGTTCAGTTTCTGTTGATACCACTACCGTTTCAGGAGACATCTCAGTTGATCGTGTGCCGCTTGCAAACGTACCATACACTGGTTTCGATGCAGGTCCGACCATGACGGTACTCTTCTATGTCTTGCTTGGTATTTGGGCAGTTGGTATTGCATACTATGTTATGCAGCGTAAATATGGTGCTTCGCTTGTAGCGGCAGTAGAAACGCCAGCAGCACCCGTAGCATCAGTTGCGCATGTCTCTCATGCAGTTGCAACACCTGTTGCATTGCCTGTTGCAAATCTTCCAACTGACGACAACTTCGAAAAGATGTTTGGCGCAGTTGCAGAAGAGCCAGTATTCTCGCTCGCACAGTACGCCGCACAAGAGCATATCTTTGTCACTGACGAAGTTATCGCAGCGATTCAGGCATCTGCACACACTGCATTTGCTCAGAAAGCAATGTTTGACGCACTTGTTGCGAAGGCTCGTGGTACGTATCCAACCGAACATGGGTGGCTCACCATCGATTCAACTCGCTACGCAACATTAAATGCGTAACAAATAATCCCGCAAGGGATTTTTTGTTATGTAGCAAAGATCTCAAAGAATTGTCATCCTCGGGCATCATGAAAACAAGGAGCGATTTATGGTGAGTCTCTCGAACCATAGCGACTATATTTTCAAATGACCCGGGGATTCAGGCTGAGAAGCTGCTTCTCTAACGCCTGGATCCCGTCAGGATGACAAAATGAGGGTATGACACTCTGAAGAAAGAGATGGTAAAAATCGATTTTAACCATCAAATAATTTGAGGCATTACACTCAAAATTTGTACCCCAGGGCAGCCACTCTTGGCACTTCGTACCAATTCACCTCCTCATCCTGACGGGATCCAGAGTCATATCGTACTACGTGTTTTTGCATTTCAGGTGGAGGTAGGCTATGCTCGGGGGAATGTTGCGATGGCTTAAAAAGAGGTTTGGATCGGTGCGACGCGAAGTGTCGTTCGATGAAGTGCTCGTGGATGCGCTCAATATTGCGCGTGTTGATGCGGATAGGCTTGAAGGGAAGCGCGAAATGCCTATTTCGACGTCACGGCTTGTCGGTGTCGGTGTGGTGTTTCTTGGTGTTGCGATATGGTTTGCATATCGACTTTTTGTCATCCAGATTATTGAAGGTGAGTCGTTTTATCAGCGCAGCGTGAATAATTCGCTCGGGCGGGAGACTATTATTGCGGAGCGAGGGGTAATTGTTGACCGTTTTGGGGAGGCACTTGCGTGGAATGATGCCGACATTGCCGCCGAGCATGATTTTCCCGTGCGTGCATACACGTCGCGTCGCGGAATGGGGCCGGTCATTGGGTATGTAAATGCTCCACGCAAGGATGCAAAAGGAGTGTTCTTCCGTACGGAGTACACGGGTATCGCGGGCGTGGAAGAGTCCGCAAATGCATTTCTTGCAGGCGAGAACGGCACTCGCTTCTATGAGGAAGACGTAAAAGGCACGGTCATAGCTCAACATACTATTGCGCCAGCACAGCCTGGGAATTCGGTAACCTTGTCGCTCGATGCAGAGCTGACCGAAGTTATGCATGACCTCATTGCATCCACAACAGCACAAACGGGATTCCGTTCAGGAGCCGCAGCGATTATGGACGTGCATACTGGAGAAATTATTGCGCTCGCAGGGTTCCCTTCCTATGACCCAAAGATTTTTGCTGATGGTACTGATCGTGAGAAGATTGCTGAACTGCATAACGACACACGTGCGCCGCTGATGGATAAAATCATTGCCGGTACCTATATTCCTGGCTCAATTGTCAAGCCATTTGTGGCGTATGCCGCACTTGCTGAAAAGGTGGTGACGCCCGAAACAACCGTGTATTCTGATGGTAAACTCATCGTGCCGAATCGCTACAATCCTGAAAACCCAACTATCTTTCGCGACTGGAAGGCGCATGGCTCGCTCAATATGATACGTGCTATTGCGCAGTCGGGCGACGTGTATTTTTACACGGTCGCGGGTGGCACCGAAGACCAAAAAGGTCTCGGCATTACGAAGTATCATGAGTGGATGAACCGCTTTGGTTTTGGTGTACCGACAGGTATTTCGCTTTCCGGTGAGCGTGCAGGTGTGGTTCCAAATCCTGCATGGAAACAGGAAGTGTTTGATGATGAGTGGCGACTCGGCGACACATATAACACCTCAATCGGACAGTATGGCTGGCAGGTAACGCCAGTACAAATGTTGGTGGCGTATGCTGCGCTTGCGAATGGTGGCACGAAGTATACACCAACAATTTACAAAGATGTCCCCGCAGAGTCGACTGACCTCGGGCTTGCTCCTGAATATCTACGTGTGGTGCAGCAGGGGCTTCGTGAGGCGGTCGCAACTGATGGTGGCACCGTGCGTGGACTTGACCGAAAGGATGTCGCTATAGCAGGGAAGTCTGGTACTGCCGAACTCGACCGCGCAAAGACGAAGGTACACACGTGGGTGGCGGGTTACTTCCCCTATGAAGAACCAAAATATTCCTTCATTCTCTTTATGGAAAACGGTCCCTACAAAAACCAAGTCGGTGCCAGTTGGGTGATGAAAGGTGTTGTTGATTGGATGGTAGAGAATCGCCCCGAGTACGTCGGCCTCGCAACCAGTACGATATCGCAATAATGGCGCACTCGGTGCGTATGCCTCGTTCATTTTCCGTATGCTATGAATTCAGGTATACTGTGCATATGAAAACTCCGCGCATACATACTCCCTCTGCTTGGTCGCGATTTGTGCATTCGCCGATAACGCTTGGTGTGTGTGTGCTTGTAACGCTCTATACGAGCAGCATTATTTTTACGCAGTGGAAAAAAGAACGTCTATGGAATGCACGCGCTGAAGACCGCGCGATTGATGTGCGTGCAGCACGTGATCGTCATGACACCCTCAAGGCTCGTGTTGCGTATGCAGAAAGTGACGCAGGGAAAGAGGAGTATATTCGTCAGTCATTTGATGTTGCACAAAAAGGAGAGTCACTTGTTATTTTACCGGAAACAAAAAAAGAGGAAATAGTGCCGGATGAGTTAGAACTGCCTGAAGAAAAGTCATGGTGGCAGAAATTTATAGCAAAAATCCTCAATATATAGTATAAGTACCTCTATGAAATATTCTGAAGCAGACCTCATTCCGTTTAAAGAGAGCCCACGCACGCAATTTTACACCGCCCAGGGCGATGCGCTTTTTGCACGTCAACACGATGCGCTGTTGCTTAAGGAAGATGAAAGCATGGCTGAGCTTGCGGATGTCGAACTCGCCGATGTTGAAGCGCAGCTCGATGCGCTCTTTACCGAAATGAAGCGCATTGAAGAAGCAGGGAAGGAAGAAGAAGCACGTCCGTATGGTGTCGTGCTTGAAGTCCGTGCGGGAGCCGGGGGTGACGAAGCATCACTCTTTGCACTCCAGCTCGCGGAACTTTACCAAAAGTATGCGGAGTCAAAGGGTTGGAAGGTCTCGCGCGAATATGAATCAATGAACGAAGCTGGTGGCTACAAGGAAGCTGTGTTTGAAATTGTCGGCAATGGTGCCTACGACGACTTACGCTTTGAAACAGGCGTGCATCGTGTGCAGCGCGTACCGGTGACGGAAAAAATGGGACGCATTCACACTTCAACCGCATCAGTCGCTATTTTGCCACTGCGTAAAAAGTCAAAGTACGAACTCAAAGAAAGTGACATCGAAATGGAGTATTCCAAGTCAGGCGGCGCCGGTGGACAGAACGTCAACAAGGTGGAAACCGCCGTGCGACTCTTCCATAAACCAACCGGTATCGATGTGCGTTCACAGTCAGAACGGTCCCAGCTTAAAAACCGTGAAAAGGCAATGTCGATTCTTATTGCAAAAATCGATGCCATGCATGAAGAAGAAGATGCGAAGAAAAACGCTTCAGAGCGTAAAGACCAAATCGGCACCGGCGACCGTTCAGAAAAAATCCGTACCTACAACTTCCCACAAAACCGCATCACCGACCATCGTATCAAGGTGTCGTGGCACAACATCCCCGCAGTCCTAGAAGGAGACATCAGCCAAATCATTGCAGCGCTCAAAAATCCCCCTGCAGTCGGCAACGACGAGTCAGACGACGAATAAAACCCACACCTCCGCGAATGGAGGTGTTGTTGCAGTAGTGTGGCAAGATAAACTTTGCATTGCTCTTGCACTAGTGTCAAACATGATGTACTCTGCTTATCGATAGCACCCTGTTGTTCCTTCACGTATTGATGAGGATTCACCACATGAAAACTTTCAACAAAGCCCTTGTGTCGCTCGCTTGTCTTCTGATGCTTGCTGTGGGTTCGTCCGCACATGCGGAAGATCGACGTGTCTGGCTTATTAATGATACATCCTATTGGATCATAGAGCTCTATGTGTCAAATCGCTTGGGTGAGGATAGAAAAGAGTATATGTATGGACTAAAAGAGCTCAAGCCATGGAGTCGTGTTCGTGTGGACATCGATGACGGCTCCGGCAGTTGCTATTTTGATCTTAAGGTCAAATTTAACGATGGCACCTCGACTGTCGGTAACGATTTTAATGTCTGTACAGGTAACAGCTGGACGATTCAAGAGTAGCTCCACCATCGGTGTGGCCAGACCCCGCAGCAGCGGGGTCTTTATTATGTGGCAGTCACAAGTCAAGCACTAGGGCGGTGCAGGTTGTTGTCCGTCCTGTGTCGTCTCTGGCAGAGAACACTTGTTTCTCATTGCATTATTGTCAAACATGATGTACTCTGCCTATCGATAGCACCCCTAATGTTCCTTCGCATAATGATGAGGATTCACCACATGAAAACTTTTAACAAAGCCGTTGTGTCGCTCGCGTGTCTTCTGATGCTTGCTGTTGGTTCGACCGCACATGCGGAAGATCGACATGTCTGGCTGATTAATGATACACCCGATACAATTATGAGGGTCTATGCGTCGAACAGTCCGGGTGGTGAGTGGCGAGAGGATATTCTTGGCTCCGAAGTACTCGAGGCGGGGAATAGTGTTGTTGTAAACATTGACGATGGCACCGACACTTGCTATTTTAATCTTCAGGCCATCTATAATGACGACACATGGCTTGCCATAAACGAATTCAATGTCTGCACAGATAAGAGACTAACGATTCGTGATGATGAAGATTATGATGAGTAGATCCATCACCCAGTTTAGCCAAACCCCGCAGTTGCGGGGTTTTTATGTTGTCGCATATTGATACGAACAGTCGTAAGGTAATCGCACTAGAGCGATGTAGGTTGCCGTTAGTCCCATGTCACCTCTGGCAGTGAACACTTGTTTCTCATTGCTTTATTGCCGTTCTTTTGCTATAGTGCGCGGCATAAACACAACAGTTTTTAATTAATTATATACATTATATATGGCACGAGCATTTCCGCTTCTCAAGACACGCAACTTCGGTATTGTTGCACACGTCGACGCTGGCAAGACGACAACGTCTGAACGCGTACTTTTCTATACCGGCATGACGCACAAAATCGGCGAAGTGCACGACGGCGAAACAACCACCGACTGGATGGAACAAGAGCGCGAGCGCGGTATTACCATTACTGCAGCTGCGATTTCTTGTAACTGGTCAAAGACTGACATTGTGGACCGCAAGGATACTTCACACATGTACACGTTCAACGTGATCGACACACCAGGACACATCGACTTTACCGCAGAAGTAAAGCGCTCTATGCGCGTGCTCGACGGTGCAGTTGTGGTGTTCGACGGTGTTGCCGGTGTAGAACCACAGTCAGAAACCAACTGGCGCTATGCCGATGAAGCGGAAGTGCCACGTATCTGTTTCATTAACAAGATGGACCGTACGGGTGCCTCTTTCGAGCGCTCATATGCAACCATCCTCGCTCGCCTTTCTCCAAAGGCAGTTCGCTACCAGATTCCATGGGGCGCAGAAGCAGAACTCCAAGGCGTTATCGACCTTCTCGAAATGAAGGCGTACACCTTCACGGGGAATATGGGAATGGACGTAACTGCGGTTGAAATTCCTGCAGATCATCTCGAAGAAGCACAGAAGTACCATGCAGAACTCATTGAGCGCATTGTACAGCACGATGACGCACTCATGGAGCGTTTCTTCGGCGGCGAAACTATCCCAACCGAAGAACTCCGCGCAGCACTCCGTAAGGCAGTTATCGCAAACGAAATCTTCCCAGTATTTACTGGTTCAGCTCTCAAGAACGTTGGTGTACAGCGTGTTCTCGACGGTGTGGTAGATTACCTCCCATCACCAGTAGAGCGCAACGACGGTAAAGTAACAGGTATCAACCCAGACACTGACGAAGTAGTTGCATTCGAACAGAAAGACGACGCACCACTTGCGGCACTCGCCTTCAAGCTCCAGACCGACCCGTTCGTTGGTGCGCTTACCTTCCTCCGAGTCTACTCAGGTACCCTCAAGTCAGGTTCATATGTATACAACGTAAACACCGGCGAAAAGGAACGTATCTCTCGCATCGTGCGCCTCATGGCAGACAAGCGTGAAGAAGTTACCGAAGTCTACACCGGCGAAATCGCTGCAGCAGTAGGCCTCAAGGGTGTGAAGACCTCACACACACTTTCTGACGAAGGCAAGCCAATTGCGCTCGACCAGATTACCTTCCCAGAACCAGTGGTTGCACTCCGCGTCGAACCAAAGACAAAGGTTGACCAGGAAAAAATGGGTATGGCACTCCGCAAGCTTGCTGATGAAGACCCAACCTTCAAGGTATCAACCGACGAAGAAACAATGGACACTATCATCGCAGGTATGGGTGAACTCCACCTCGAAATCCTCGTTGACCGCATGAAGCGTGAGTTCGGCGTAGAAGTAAACGTAGGCAAGCCACAGGTAGCCTACCGCGAAACTATCCAGAACCCTGCCGAAGCAGACTACAAGTACCTCAAGCAGTCAGGTGGTCGTGGACAGTACGGACACGTTAAGATCCGTATCAAGCCACTCGAACCTCGCCCAGAAGGCGAAGAAGCACTCCCAAAGAACGTTAAGCGCGAAGACCACTTCGAGTTTGTCGACAGCATCAAGGGAGGTGTGATTCCAAACGAATTCATCCCAGCAGTTATGAAGGGAGCGAAGGAAGCTATGGGGCGCGGATTCGTTGCCGGCTACAAGATGGAAGACGTATCAGTCGAGCTCTACGATGGTTCATACCATGATGTTGACTCGTCAGAAATTGCATTCCGCCTCGCCGCAATTAACGCATTCAAGGCAGCAGCTCGCAAGGCAAACGCCGTACTCCTCGAGCCAGTCATGAAGGTAGAAGTTACCGTTCCTGAAAAGTTCGTAGGTGACGTCAACGGCTCACTCTCATCAAAACGCGGTATGGTAGAAGGTATGGAAGAACGAGGAATGGTACACGCAATTCGCGCAAAGGTACCACTCTCAGAACTCTTCGGCTACACAACAGCCCTCCGTTCAATGACCGAAGGCCGTGGCAACATGACTATGGAATTCGACCACTACGGCGTCGTACCACCAAACATCGCAATGGAAATCAAGAAGGAACGCGGTGTGGTAGATGCAGACGTAGAATAATTGAAGAACTTCCAAAATTGGCGAACTCGCACTGGTTTCGCAAAATTTCCTCCTCACCGTACTTAAAGTACGGCCCCGAGAAAATTTTACTCCAACCAGCACAATTTCATCCAATTTTGAAAGTCCTCAGAACGTTCGCAGAACAGCAAAAAAACAATCGAGCAATCGATTGTTTTTTGTTTTCCATTTGATTGTGCAATAAATGGATCACGCACGTTTATTGGTAAAGATAGTTTACAATGTAAACTATCTGTGTATACTGTAGGTATTATTCATGTGTATACATACTATGCAACAGAAAACACAACTAACTATCCATAGAGCAGATAATCGTGGCGTCGGCGAGCATGACTGGCTTTCAACACGTTTTAGCTTCAGTTTTGCGCACTGGTACGAACCTACTCGTATGGGGTTTGGGGCGCTTCGAGTTTTAAATGATGACACTATCAAAGCTGGTTCTGGCTTTGGTGCGCACAGTCATGAAAATATGGAGATTATCACCATAGTCACCAAGGGGGTGCTTACCCATAAAGATAGCATGGGAAATATTGGAACTCTTCCATCTGGGGAGGTGCAGGTTATGTCCGCGGGTGCAGGCGTGTGGCATTCTGAGTACAATGACGGAGATGACGATTTACAATTATTTCAGATATGGATAACACCACGAATCAGGAATATTGAGCCACACTATAATCAGCAGTCGTTCCTTCAATCAGAGCCGGGAGAAAAACTCCTTGTTGCTCCTACAGAACATGAAGGCGTGCTCACTATCAATCAAGATGCGTACATTTCAAGAATTGTAATGAACAAGGGGCATTCGTCTACCTATGTCGTTAAAAAGCCAGGGAACGGAGTGTATTTCTTCGTAATGAGTGGAGAGGTAACCATTGCTGATACTGCCTTGTCTTCTCGTGATGCTCTCGGTGTCGAGTATTTGCAATCTATTCCACTGATGGCGAATGACAGAACAGAGGTGTTAGCTATTGAGATACCAATGCAATAATAAACAAGACATCAGAAAAACTTTTGAGGTGTAGACATCACATAATCCACATCCCCCAGTTCCGTAGCTGATAGATACAAACCTCGTAATGGAGTGGTAGGAGATGTTGTAAAAAACAATCGAGCAATCGATTGTTTTTTGTTTTGATTTTGATTGCGTTATGGTGGAGATGTGCTACGCTCGTCGGGGAAGAGAGTGTGGATACTGTGTGGGACACCATACCATGTTCGCACTCCGTGGCAGACTTGTTCATTTAAAATCTTGCGAGGTACAACACATGAGACATGAAGCGCGGTTTGTAGCAATTACGCAGAAGGCGGTTGAAGACAGCCCGAAGGCGGTGCAGGAATTTGTAAAATCGTTCTACACGAAAGAGGAAATATTCGGCGTCCCATGCTTCACAGCATTTGAAACGTTGTCTGGGTCATGTGTGACCGATGGCGGTAAAAGGGGTGTTGCTCCGAGTCATTCCGTAGATATCAATTGCTTCGGCAGACGTGTTAAGGATGAAGGTCTCGAAGGGGTGAGTCTCTATCATGCAATGCATGCGCTGAAAGAACAACCAGGCGCATGTTTCAAATTTGCGCGTTCTTGGGACGATGGATGTGTCGGCAGCTATGACGTTGATTAATTTTCGTCTCTGCACATAGGAAACACTCACGCTCCGCCAGATTTGGCGGAGTATTTTTATTAGTGATTTGCAGGTTACAGAAAAAAGGCCATCTACTTGCGTAGAGGGCCTTGTGCGTGGCGCGGGCGAGGTTATTCCTCGTCGGGCCAGATGAGCTTGTTGGTGGGGGTTACGTTGAACGTGACCGTCCGTTCGTTCTCGAGGCTACTGCCGAGTTTGTTTTTCTCATGCGTATGCGCGTTGTATGCATGCGTCATCATGAAGCCGAGGTGGATCAGCATGTGCTCGCACTGCTGCGCGATGGCGGGATTCGATTTTACATCTTCCCGATTCTCGAGACCTTCCTTGAGCCCCGTGAAGAACGCGTAGAGCTGGTCGTGGCGCAGGCCGCCATACTGACGGCCAAGGTCGACACTGGTAAGGTTTACACCTTCGGGAGTGGTGGGTTGGGACATGTGTAACCTCCAAGGAGCAATGAATGAGTGGAACAGAACATGTATACCATACCACAAAAGATAGTATTGTCAATTAAAAAACGCCACTCGTAAAGTGGCGTTACAGGTGCCTCATAGTCCTTATGAGTATCGAGAGGCAAAATCAGTCGGATGGGGTTTATACGCAGTATTGTTGTTTTGTTCTACGGGCTCGCCATACTCTTTCTGGAGTTTCTGAATCAGACGTACTGCACGAAAGACGCCAGGGCCTTTTGTGTCGAGCGACGCCTGTACCATGCGTTGCCATATCTTCATTACCGCTTTGTCGTTCTGTCTGAGGCGCTCTCGAAGGAGCTGATATACGGCAGGGAAGGCTCGTTCATAGATACTCGATGCCGTACGACGTCGCGCGATATCATTCCGAGCACAATCACGAAGCCTGCGTGCGTCACGAATCAGCTGTTCACCGACATCGTCAAGCATGTCCACCGTGGCTCCGCCGCGATACACGCTGTGCATGTAGAGCTTGAGTCGCTGTGAGAGATGGTGCAACTCTGTGTCAAGCTGCGTGTTCAGGAAGCGTCCTCCTCTGAGCTCCCTGATTTCTTCACGTAGGATGCCGCATAGTGTCGCATGACGTCGTGCGCGACTGCGATGCCAGATGTAATAGAACGTAATCACAGAACCAATGGATCCAACAAGTATCGCAAGGATGATATACATACCGCCTCCGAGTAGCAAGAAAGAGCAAAGAAGAACATGAACCTAGAGATAAAAACATACATGACAGCAAATGTCAATAAAATACACTCATGAGAAGTGAGTGTATTTTGTTATTTTACGGACATGTAGGCAAGGGCATCTTCAAGGGTGAAGGTATCCATGTTTACTTCGGAGGGGATGTTGAAGCGTTTGAGTCCGCGGCGGAGGAAGCGTCCGGATTTGGATTCGTAGACAATGACGGGCTTTTTGGTGCGGGGGTGGAGGCCGAGGTCTTTGACGACGGATTCGCCTTTGCGTCCTGGCTTTGGAGTTGCGAGGATTTCAACAGCGCGCTCAAGAGTTATCGTGTATGGATCGTCACCTTTTTTGAGTGAGCGGAATTCGCCATTGTACGCGAGGTAGGGGCCGAAGCGGCCGATGTTGGCGACGATTTCGAGGCCTGTTTCTGCATGTGCGCCGAGAGTGCGTGGGAGAACGAGGTAGTGGAGAGCGTCGTCGAAGGTGACTTCAGAAACCTTTTTGCCTTTTGGTACAGAGGCACGTTTCGGCATGACGATATTTTTGCGAGCTTCGAGTGCTGCTTTGCTGCGACCTTTGGGTAGCTCCGGCATCTCGCCTTGCTGGACGTACGGACCGAATTTACCGGAGAGGAGGTAAATCGCCTCGCCGGTTTCAGGATGGAAGCCGATTGGTTCGCTTGCCTTAATCTCTGAGCCATCAATCATACGTGCGCCGTCGCAATCAGGATACGTCGAACATGAAAGGAACTTACCGTTCTTGCCGAGCTTCACCACCATTGCTGCGCCACATTTTGGACACGGGAATTCTGAATCACCGAGAGTTGTTGCTTTTGGAATGTCCTGTTTTGCATCAACAGCGGCGCGGAACGGTGTATAAAATTCACTGAGCGTTTTCACATACTCGCGTTCGCCGTTTGCAATGTCGTCGAGCTTGTCCTCCATGTCGGCGGTGAAGGTGTCGGAGATGTAGGTAGGGAAGTGCTCTTCGAGAAATGAGGAAACCACATCGCCTGTATCGGTTGGCATGAGCGTGCGGCCTTCTTTTAAAACATATTCACGGTCAACAAGCGTCTGAATAATCGACGCGTAGGTTGACGGGCGGCCGATGCCGCGCTTCTCGAGTTCTTTAATGAGTCCTGCTTCGGTGTAACGACTTGGTGGCTGTGTTTGCTTTGTTTCGCTGTCAGCTTTAATGAGTGAGAGCGCGTCGCCAGAAGAAACAGACGGCACCTCGGTGTCTTCGCCACGAGCGCGCGGGTCAGCTTTGAGCCAGCCGTCGAACACGACCTGTGAACCGTTCACGGTGAAATCAGGAATTGTTGCCCCTGAAACATTCGTGACAATTTTTGTGCGAAGAATCTTTGCATCTGCCATTTGTGAGGCAATGGTTCGCGCACGGATGAGTTTGTAGAGCTCTTGCTCGTCGCCCGTTAAACCTGCTGATTCTTTTGTGATGTTTGTGGGGCGCACTGCTTCGTGGGCTTCTTGTGCATTTTTACTCTTAGTTTTAAACGTGCGCGACTGAACATATTTTTCGCCGTATTCTTTTTCGACGAAACCGAGAATCTGCCCGAGAGCGATTTTTGAAAGGTTAGTCGAGTCGGTACGCATGTAGGTGATGTGTCCTTGTTCGTATAGCTTTTGTGCAGCACGCATGGTGCGAGACGATGCAAAACCGAGGCGCGTTGACGCGACCTGCTGGAGGGTAGAGGTGATAAATGGTGCGTATGGTGCGCGCTTTGCTTCTGTTTCGCTTACCTTTTGCACACTCCACTTTTTTGTGCGAGCTGCATCGAGAATACGCTCTGCTTCTTTTAGGTCACGTGGTTCTTCCACGCAAGTCACGATAAAATTACCCGCATTCGCGCTTTGTACATCCGCAGTGAGCACATAAAATGTCTCGGGAATAAATGCACGAATCTCTCGCTCACGCTCCATAAGAATACGAAGCGCAGGAGACTGTACGCGTCCAGCAGAAAGGCCGTAGCGTACTTTCTTCCAAATAATGCCGGAGAGGTCGTAACCAACGAGGCGGTCAAGTACACGGCGCGCTTCCTGTGCTGCCTTCATCTGCATATCGACACCACGTGGGTGCTGCATCGCTTCTTCGATGGCAGGCTTCGTGATTTCGTTAAAGGTTACACGCTCCATATTCGGCTGCGCATCCTTCAAAAGCTCGGCAACATGCCAGGCGATTGCCTCTCCTTCGCGGTCGGGGTCGGCTGCGAGAATAACTTTATCAGCCTTTTTTGCAAGCGTACGAAGCTCGCTGATCACCTTCTGCTTGCCTGGGGAAACAACATACTGCGGCACAAAACCCGCAGGAATATCAATCGCCTCCTTCTCCGATTTTGGGAGGTCACGCACGTGCCCAATCGACGAACGAACCATAAAACCCGGGCCTAAATACTTCTCAATCGTCTTCGCCTTTGCTGGCGACTCCACAATTACGAGCGTTGTCATGACACTATATATAACAGACTCACCCAAAAACGCAATGTGCGTTACTTATCGAGGCTTGTGTACTTGAAAAGCGCTGGCCATTTTGTATACTGCGTGCATTAACAGATAATAATTACAATGCAATGAAAAATGCAACAAAAAAAGAAATAGGTATTATTCCGCTTGGCGACCGCGTGCTTGTGCGACCGCTCTCTGAACAGGAGCTTTCCACTGCATCATCGCTTGGCATTATTCTCCCCGACGCCGCTAAAAAAGCGCAGACAGGGCAGGGTGAAGTTATCGCTGTTGGCGCCGGCAAAACCCTCGACTCTGGCGAAAAAGTAGCAGCACCTGTCGCTGCTGGCGACCGTGTACTCTATAGTAAATATTCTTATGAAGAAGTGAGTGCAGAT
This sequence comes from Candidatus Kaiserbacteria bacterium RIFCSPHIGHO2_02_FULL_49_34, assembly GCA_001781205.1. GTDB lineage: Bacteria > Patescibacteriota > Minisyncoccia > Phycocordibacterales > UBA918 > HO2-49-34. The sequence continues at coordinate 20,570 of MFLE01000025.1, read as the reverse complement.
GGTATCGATTACCATATTCTTTCAGCTGATAATCTTTTAGCAGTATTCAAATAATATGTCAAAACAAATTCTCTATGGCGCTGAAGCAAAGCGCAAATTGCAGGCAGGTGTTGATGCTGTTGCAAACGCGGTAAAGGTAACGATTGGTCCACGTGGGCGCAATGTGATGCTCGACAAGGGCTACGGCGGTCCGACAATTACGAACGACGGTGTTTCGATTGCAAAAGACATCACGCTCCGCGACAAGTTCGAAAACATGGGTGCCGAAATGATTAAGGAAGTTGCGAACAAGGTGAATGACCTTGCTGGTGATGGTACGACGACCGCAACCATCCTTACCCAAGCACTTATCGCAGAAGGTTTGAAGGAAACGTCCTTCGGACGTTCACCACTCGTGATTCGTCGCGGTATGGAAATCGCACGCGATGATGTTATTGCCGCACTCAAGAAGGCCGCAAAGCCGATTCGCAACAGCGAAGAAATTGTGCAGGTGGCAACCATCTCTGCAGAGAACGCCGCACTTGGTGCAAAGATTGCTGAAACAATTGAGAAGGTTGGCAAGGATGGTGTGGTTACGGTACAGGAATCACAGTCATTTGATATTGAAACAGAGATTACCGAAGGTATGCAGTTTGATAAGGGTTATGTGTCGCCATACATGGTGACAAACCCCGAGCGCATGGAGTCCGAGTATAAAGATACGCCGATTCTCATTACCTCGGAGAAGATTTCGAGTCTCAAGGATATCTTGCCGCTTCTTGAAAAGATTGCACAGACCGGACGTAAAGAACTCATCATCATTGCCGAAGATATTGAAGGTGAGGCGCTTACTACCTTTGTGCTCAACAAACTCCGCGGCGGCTTCTCGGTACTCGGCATCAAAGCCCCTGGATTCGGTGACCGTAAGAAAGAAGTGCTCCACGATATCGCAGTTGTTACAGGCGCAACGGTCGTAAGTCCAGAAGTCGGGCTTTCTCTTGAGAATGTTGACCTTGCGCATCTCGGACAAGCGGCACGTGTGGTCTCGACCAAAGACACGACAACCATTGTTGATGGAAAGGGTAGCAAAGCGGCGATTAAGGAACGTGTTGCAGCAATCCGCTCGCATCTTGCACAGGCAACCGCGAAGTACGACAAGGAAAAGCTCGCAGAACGTCTCGCAAAACTCACCGGTGGCGTTGCTGTTATACGTGTTGGTGCAGCAACGGAGACAGAGATGAAGTACCTCAAGCTCAAAGTTGAAGATGCTGTTGCGGCAACGAAAGCGGCGATTGATGAGGGGATTGTTTCTGGTGGCGGTACGTCGCTTGCGAAGGCAGCATCTGTTGCACGAAAAGGTCTCACAAAGCGCGACGACATTACCGATGAAGAACTCGTCGGCTACCATATCGTTCTTCGTGCGCTTGAAGCGCCGCTCCGTCAGATTGCCGAAAATGCTGGTATGATGGATGGCGCGGTAGTGCTCAGTGAGGTGCAGAAGCTCGGTGGAAACGCTGGCTACGATGCACAGAAGGGCATAATTGTCGCGGATATGATTGCGGCAGGTATTATCGACCCAGTCAAAGTTGAACGTGCTGGTGTTGAGTATGCTGTCTCTGCAGCGGGTATCTTCCTCACGACTGAATGTGTCATTGCTGATGAACCTGAAGAAAAGGCAGAAGCTTCAAGTGCGGGCATGCAAGGAATGTATTAATTTATAGACATGAAAAAAGCGGGCACGAGGTGCCCGCTTTTGTGGTGTGGAGAAAGAACTATGCGGTTGCGGTGAGGACGGCAGGCTCGGGTGCTGCAGACTCGAGAGTCTTCACGCGTTCGAGAACTGCGGCAATCGACTCGCGAGAAACATGCGAGCGTTCGACTTTAATGCCTGCATTCGCCAGCATGCCGAGCGCGCTTTCGGCGCGATCATGGTGGTAGGGCACAGCGATGTACATTTGGTTCGTGTGCGGGTTTCCGTGACGTTCAGCGTTGTGGCGCCGTGCGAGACGTCTGAACACTTTTTCAGGGAATTGTTCCCCGTCGAGAATCACCAGCATGTGCGCTTCTTTGCACTGCGTGCGTTTTGCCTGGTATTGCGGAATCAGAGCGGTCGCCATCGTAGTCATATACAATTTCTCCAAAGAAATACAAGAACAATCAACCTCACGCGAGGTCAGGCAACTCTACCACAAACAAATATGTCGTCAAGGTTGCGGAAGAATGTTGTGAATGCGATTCCGAAACAAGTGTATGGGTTATCCACAGGCACATTCTTGCAAGGTGCGGTATACTGCTCTTATGAATCCCGTCAATTACATGAACGTCCTTCACGACCTTCTTAATATTGTGGTGCATGAGAATGCATCAGATATTCACTTGTCCGTTGGTGCGCACCCGATGGTTCGCATGAATGGTGTGCTTCTCCCCATTGAAAAGCATCCGGTACTTACCGAGCAGGATCTCCAAGGCTTCCTTCGTACGATGGCACAAGCCCCACAAGAACAGCGTTTTGCAGAAACCAATGAACTCGACATCGCCTACAGTATGCCTGACGGCTCTCGCTTTCGTGTAAATGCCTTTGTAGCGCAAGGTGCTATTGGTATTATCATGCGCTACATTCCGAACATCATCAAAACCTTCGATGAACTCGGTCTGCCACCAGTTCTTGAAACCTTCACACAGCGCAAGCAGGGACTTTTCCTTGTAGTAGGCCCCGTCGGGCAAGGGAAGACCTCAACACTCGCAGCGATGATCGAGCGCATCAATGAAACGCGCAACGCACACATCATGACCATCGAGGACCCCGTTGAATTTCTTTATACTCCAAAGAAAGCGCATATCAATCAGCGCGAGGTGCGTGTCGATACTTCCGACTTCGGTGCAGGACTCAACGCTGCACTTCGTCAAGATATCAATGTGCTTCTCGTGGGGGAAATGCGTGGACTTGAAGCTATCTCAACCACCATCACTGCCGCAGAAACAGGACACCTTGTCTTTGCTACGCTTCACACCAACAGTGCGGCACAAACCATCGACCGTATCATCGACTCATTCCCCGCAGGGCAGCAAGACCAAATCCGCCTCCAGCTCTCAACCTCGCTCATCGGTGTGCTCTCACAACGTCTCCTTCCGAAAATTTCTGGCGGGCGTGTTCCGGTGTGTGAACTTCTTGTTAATACGACTGCTGTCGCGAACCTTATCCGCGAACGACGTACGCACGAAATTCGCACGGCTATCGAAACAGGTTCAGAATACGGCATGATTGATATGAACCGCGCACTCGTAAACCTCGTCCACCATGGCGATATCACCGCAGAAACGGCTTACGCAAATTCACCGGATCCTCGAGTGCTTGAAAGACTCTTTTAGCCTTCATTATTATGTTATTTGAATACAAAGCAAAAGACGCACAGGGCGACGAAAAAAACGGCACCATCGACTCGCTCAACATGGAAACCGCCATCAACACACTCCGTATGCGGAGTCTTAGTGTGGTGTCGATTGCGCCTATTGCTGAGAAGAAGGGTCTTTTCTCGGAGGAAATCACCATCTTCAACCGTGTCTCGATGAAGGAACTCGTGATTACGTCGCGACAAATAGCAACGCTTGCAAATGCACAGGTTTCTGCACTTCGTATTTTCCAGCTGCTCTCGATGCAGATCGACAACAAATACTTTGCAAGTATCCTCGAAAGCGTTTCGCGTGACTTGCAGGGCGGTAGCTCTATTTCTCGTGCGCTTGCACATTTTCCACGTGTTTTCTCACCGTTCTATGTCAATATCGTCAAAGCGGGTGAAGAGTCAGGAACACTTTCCAATTCCTTCGCGTATCTTGCCGATTATCTCGACCGTAACTATGAAATTGTTTCAAAGGTACGCGGTGCAATGATTTATCCTATCTTTGTTATCACAACGTTCTTCGTCGTGATGGCACTTATGCTCACGCTTGTGATTCCGAAAATTACCGAAATTCTCATTGAGTCTGGCGGTGAATTACCTATCTACACAAAAATTGTCATCGCGCTCTCCGATTTCATGCGTGACTATTACGGGCTCATCCTTATTATGTTGGTCGGCGGTACGTTCTTCTACTGGAAATGGTCTGCAACCGAGAGCGGTAAACGTATTGTTGATGAGACAAAACTTGCTCTTCCTGTAATCGGTGATTTGTTCCATAAACTCTACCTCACTCGCATTTGTGACAACCTTTCCACCATGCTTACGTCCGGGCTCACTATGCTCCAGTCCCTCGAAATCACTGCTGAGATTCTTGAAAACGGCGTGTATCGTGGTGCTCTCGAGCAAGTTATTATTGATGTTCGTGCAGGGAAGTCGCTCTCCGATGCGATGAGCGCCCAAGAAATCCTCCCTCCAATTTTGGTCCAGATGACCAAGGTCGGCGAAGAGACAGGCGCTCTCGGTGATATCCTCATAACCCTCTCCGCATTCTATCGTCGCGAAGTACAAACTGCTGTCGATGCCGTCATCTCGCTCATCGAGCCAGCCATGATTGTTCTTCTCGGTGCAGGCGTCGGCATCCTCATCGCGTCAGTACTTCTCCCAATCTACAACCTCACAGGAGCCTTCTAATGGATTCACTCAAAACGGGCGAATATGTACTGGTTTCGCAATTTTTCTCACTCACCGTACATTGGGTACGGCTCCCGAGAAAAACTACTCCAACCAGCACATCTTCATCCCGTTTAGAGCGAATCCAATTGCTGGACATTACGTGGTCAAGAAAAAGATTGCCGTATGGCAATCTTTTTCTTGTAGCATTAGGTTGTCTTGAGTGTTACGTAGATATCCTCGAGTGCCTTGACGCCGTCGCCAGCGGAGATGTTGTTTTGGTGGTATTTGACGTTGGTGCAGTCGCCAGCGGCCCAGATACCTTTGACAGATGTTTTTTGTGTCCATGGGTCGATGAGGATGTGTCCAAGTTCGTCTTGGTCAACGACCCCCTTTGCGTAGCCAGTGTTTGGAATGACGCCAATTTCTACGAAGATGCCTTCTGCAGGGAGGGTGACTTCCTCACCAGAGATCTTGTCTTTGTAGGTGATACTCTTTGCGAACTTGTCACCTTCAACTTTGGTTGGGACTGCATTGAGGATTGCCTTCATCTTTGGATTCGTAAGTACTTTCTCAACGGTCACCGGGTCAGCCTTAAACGAGTCACCTCGATGGAGGAGTGTCACCGACTTCGCATACGCAAGGAGCTGTGCTGCTGATTCAAAGCCGGCGTTGCCGCCACCAACCACGACACAGTCCATACCCGCAAAGAGCGGACCGTCGCATGATGCGCAGTAGGTGACGCCCTTGTGCTCAAATTCGTCGGCGCCTGGCACATCGAGCTTGCGACGTCCTGATCCGGTGGCAATGAGAATCGCCTTTGCGGTGACGCGATCGCCGTTCTCAAGAGCGACGGTGTGTGAGTCATCACCCTTTTCAATTGCGGTAACGCCACTAACCGTCACGGAGACGGTATTTTCCGGCATGCTCTTGAGATGGTTTTCGAGAGACTTTGCGAGCTCAGCGCCAGCAATAGCGGGCGTACCCACCCAGTTATAAATTGTTTCTGAGACAACGCTCTGCCCGCCCCATTCTTTGGTGATAAGCATGGTCTTGAGTTGCTTTCGAGAAGCGTAGACGCCAGCTGCAATGCCTGCAGGACCGCCGCCAAGAATAATTAAATCAAATGTTTCCATAGTTACTTTATTTTGTACAGTAATGGAGCGAGTATACCTCAACATGGCGTGGTTGTCTAATCTGTGGTGTGACACGTTATCCACAGGACGAATTCCTGATGATTGTGTATACTGTGTGCACGAGCAGTTCGTGAGTGCTCTCATTTTCTCACACTGCAACATGTAGCGAAACTGTGGTGATGTGCTCGGCACGTTATTTTTAACTTTATCATATGTCATCAATCCAAAAAGGCGGTAAGTCCGTCGATATTAACAAGCGTCGCGTTATTAACGGTGGCGATGCGGATGTGATGCAATTGTATCCAATGCGTCACACATTCGCCTGGGATGCGTATCTTGCGGGCAATGCCAACCACTGGCTCCCGACGGAGATTTCCATGCAGCTCGATATTGAGCAGTGGAAGTCGAAAACCGCACTCACTCCCGACGAAAAGCAAGCGTTCGAAACCGTACTCGGCTTCTTTACGACCGCCGATTCAATCGCGGCGAATAACATCGTGCTTGCAATCTACAAGCATATCACCTCGCCCGAGTGCCGTATGTACCTCCTTCGTCAAGGGTACGAGGAAGCAATCCACACGCACGCATACCAGTACATTGTTGAATCACTCGGCATGGATGAATCAAAGATTTTCAACATGTACCGCGAAGTGCAGTCAATCTACGAAAAGGATGATTTCATCCTTGGCTTCAACGAAGGCATCTTCGACCCAAACTTCAAGACAGGTACGTTTGAAAACGATCAGAAGTTCCTCGAAAATATTGTCGTGTTCTCGCTTATCATGGAAGGTATTTTCTTCTACTCGTCATTCGCAGTTATGTTCGGCTTTCAGCGTCTCGGCAAGCTCACCGGCTCTGCAGAACAAATCCAGTACATCATGCGCGACGAGTCACAGCACATGAACTTTGGCATCAATCTCATCAATACCATCAAGGAAGAGCAGCCAGAGCTTTGGACAGAGGAATTCCAGCAGCGCTGCATCAACCTCGTCCGCAAGGCTGTTGACCTCGAATACGAATATGCCACCACTGTTTTCCCGAAAGGTATCTTCGGTATGAACGCCGATGGTTTCCGCGACTACATCCAGTACATCGCCGACAAGCGCCTCAGTCGCATCGGACTCCCCGCTCAGTACAATGTGGAAAACCCATTCCCTTGGATGTCCGAAGCCGTTGACCTCAACAAAGAGAAGAACTTCTTCGAAACACGCGTCACCGAATATAAGGTGGGAGGGCAGTTGGAGTGGTAATATAATAAAAAATCGCCAGTGGCGATTTTTGTGTGATTCCGTACAATAGGATAGAATAGCGGTATGAAAAAAACTGTGCCAGCACATCGGGCTACTCCGAAGGATTTAAAAACTGCACTTGCTGCAGCTCCTTCGGCGCTGCGCGTGTGGGATACTATTACACCGCTTGCAAAGAGCGAGTGGATTTGCTGGATTACCTCAGGTGCAAAAGCAGAGACGCGTGGCATCCGTATAGAAAAGGGAATCGCAAAGCTTACTAGTGGCATGCGTCGCCCCTGTTGCTGGGCAGGCTGTCCACACCGTGAGGATATGTAATAAATAAAGAAGACGCTGATACAAAGTCGGCGGACAGTTCAGGCGATAACACAATGCCGTAGAAAATCGCCATTATGTGGCGATTTTCTACGTTCATTACTTCTTCGCTTCCTCAACAACTGCAAAGTCGAGTTGCTTGCCTTCGAGGTCGGCTTTGATGAGTTTTATTTTTATGGGGTCGCCAAGGCGGAATTTTTTGCCGGTGCGCTTGCCACGTATTTCATACTTACCAGGGACATTTTCGAAGAAGTCGTTGCCGAGAGCGTTGAGGCGAATGAGACCTTCAGCTTTTGATTCGTTGTCCTGGACGAAGAGACCAAAGTCTGAAACGCCTGAGACTGAGCCATTGAAGACTTGTCCGATGCGGGTGGTCATGTATTCAACCTGCTTGTACTTGATTGAGTCGCGTTCAATACGGACGGCCTTCACCTCGCTTTGCGAGTTCTGGGCGGAGATTCTTTCGTAGTGTTCAACGTCCTTTTTGCCGAGCTTCACGCCGTCGATATGTGCGCGGAGGAGTCGATGCACCATGAGGTCGGGATAGCGACGGATTGGTGAGGTGAAGTGTGTGTAGAACTTGAACGCAAGGCCGAAGTGACCAATATTTTGCGTTGAGTAAATTGCCTTTGCCATTGAACGGAGTGTGGCGATTTTAATCATCGCTTCTTCGGGTTTACCTTCGATTGAAGCAAGAAGTTTGTTGATGTCGCTTGCTTTTACCACTCCGTTTTCATGATGAAGTTCAAACCCGAGGGCTTTGAGAAATACTGCAAGTTCACCGATACGGTCAACGTCGGGTGTGTCGTGGATTCGATAGACGAACACTGGTTCGTTGCCTGACTTTTTTGTGAGGTCGTTAATGTGTGTTGCTACCTGTGTGTTTGCAAGAAGCATGAAGTCCTCAATCATCATCATTGATTCGATGCGGACTTTTGCGTACACGCGGACAGGACGCTTTTGCTCGTCGAGTTCGAAGCGGACTTCATCAGTTTCAAAGCCGATTGAGCCAGCAGCGAAGCGTGCTTTGCGGAGAATGCGGGCGAGTTCGAAGAGTGCGGTGACATCCTCGACATGGTCGCCTGTTTTTGTATCAAAAACTTCTTGTGCTTCTTCGTAGGTAAAGCGGCGGTCAGAGTGGATGATTGTCTGCCCGTACCACTCGCCGACTACTTCTGCCTGTGGTGTCATTTCAAGCACGGCTGAAAACGCGAGGCGGTCGGTATTTGGGCGGAGGGAACAAAGGTCGTTTGAAAGCACTTCTGGAAGCATGGGAATCACACGGTCCACCATATAAATAGAGGTGCCGCGCTTGACTGCTTCCTTGTCGATAGGGCTGTTTGGAGTTACATAATGTGATACATCAGCGATGTGTACACCGATTTCGTAGTTGCCGTTGTCGAGCTTCACAATCGAAAGGGCGTCGTCGAAGTCTTTTGCATCGAGCGGGTCGATAGTAAAGGTGAGACGGTCACGCATATCACGACGCTTCGGGTCATTCTCAGCATCTTTGAAAATCTGGTCCTTGCGCGCATACAAGTCGTTCGCAGCTTCGTGGACTTCAGGAGGGAAGTCCGAAGCAAAACCACCCGCGCGAATAAGCGCAAGCATTTCTGTTTCGTGCTCACCATTTTTGCCAAGGACATCAACGATTTCTACAATTGGTTCGGTGTGCGCATCAATCCAGCGCACGAGCTTCACGGCAACTTTGTTACCGACTTGTTCAGGTGTTGCGTTGTCGATAACTGGATGCACATGCATCATGTTGTTGTCGGCGATAAGCTTCAGCTTGCCTTCGATTGACTGTACGACGCCGATGTATTCCTTGCGGCCACGTTCAACAATCCGCACGAGGTCAACTTCAGCTGACTTGCCCGCAGGCACGGGGCGTCCTGACGCCACCACCTCAACCGTGTCGCCATCAAGCGCTACACCTGTGTGATCTGGTGGGATAACCACGTCTTCCTGACCTTCTCCAAGTCGTACGAAGCCAATGTTTTTCTTGCCGCGAATCTGCAGCGTCCCAATGTAGGTCTTTTTTGTTTCCATGCAAGCATGGTACCACAGAAACAGAATACTTAAAATGGCGCTCTCTCGTTATGCAATTTGGCAGAATGACGGTATAGTTGTGGGTATGGACGAGAAAAAAAATATCATCAAGGAAGGCAGTGTCGATACGGCTCGAGAACGCTTGTATGAGCGTGAAGAAAAGCGCGAAGCGGAACATCTTCCTCGATATTCACATGAGGCGTATGGCGTACGGAAGAGCAAAGAACAGGAAGACGTGGCAACTGATTGGGATATTCCGGAGGATGTACCACAAGAAGCACCTGCCGTTATGTCGTACAAGCCAAAACGCTCATATCGTGCGATTGCGCTTACGTTTGGTGTTGTATTCTTCATTATTTCGTCTGCCATTGCAGCGCTTTATCTCACCTTTGGCAATCAAGATATTTCTGGTAGCAATATCCGCATCTCAGTCAACGCGCCGTATGCGGTTGGTGGTGGCGAAGAGGCAAATATTATTATTTCTGTAGCAAATAATAATTCAACTGCTATTACCGAGGCAGAACTCATTGTTGAATATCCGCAGGGCACTGAAATCGACGGAGAACGCTCTCGTGAGCTTGTCGTGAAGCGCTATCCTTTGCAAACTATCGCAAGCGGAGAAACGGTGAATACCGAACTGCGCCCACGACTCTTTGGTGAAGAAAATGATGAAAAAGATATTCGTGTTTCTGTCGAATATAAAGTCGATGGCTCTGCAGCAACCTTCTACCGTGAGAGTGACCCGGTGCGTGTTGTCATCAGTTCTTCTCCAGTTTCAATCGTGCTTGATTCGGTTACCTCAATAACATCAGGCCAAGAATATGTGCTCACCGCAACACTTATTTCAAACAGTGACGCCGATCTTACGAATCTTATTGTACAAGCAACATATCCGCGTACTTTTGACGTGAAGTCAAGTGAACCTACTGCCGTTGCGGGACGAAATACCTGGCGCATTGAGAAGCTCGAACCAGGTGAAGAAACAAAAATCACTATCGTCGGTATTCTTTCAGGCGACCGCGAAACAATCCAAGCAATCGATGTTTCTGTAGGGCTTGCAAGCCAAGTTGACACGTCAAAGCTCACCTCGACCTTGTCTACCGCACGTATGGAGGTGCTAATCGAAGCGCCGTTCCTTGCGATTGAGCTCAGCGCAAACCGCCAAAACGCCGATACGGTTGCGTTCGCTATCGGGCAAGAAGTACAGATGGATGCAAAAATTACCAACACACTCACGCAGCCAATCTACAACATCGCGCTCCTTGCACGACTAACAGGTACCGCCGCCGACCTTACTAAGGTGTCAGCAACAAAAGGATATATCGACCTCGGGGAAGGTATTATTACCTTTGATAAGATAGAAGATGCTGCGCTCACACAGCTCAACCCTGGCGAATCGCGCACCATTACGTTTGGCTTTACTCCCAAGGCTGATGTGCGTACTCCTGAAATAATCGTCTCGCTCGATGTCGCTGCTGCTCGCAGTGACTCGGCGACTGCTGCGCGCGACCTTTCCGCGGCGCGAAAAATGACGATACGATTTATATCCGCAATTTCTGTACTTTCCGTTATTGAACATGTAAGCGGTATCCACCCACCACGTGTTGGTGAGAAAACTGAGTATCGCGCAACCTTCTCCGTACAAGGAGGTGGTAATGAGAGTCGCGACAGCGCGCTCACCGCACAGGTGCCTCGTGGTGTAATGGTTGGCGCACTTCCTGCTGGCGTTACCTTTACCGAAAGTACGCGCACACTTACCTGGACAATTGGCACCATTGCCGCAAACGAACCAAAAACAGTTGTCGTACCACTCTCGCATACCCCAACCGTGCTCGAAGTCGGCACTCGTCCAACATTGGTGCAACCGCAAACAGTCGTCAGTACCGATCAATTCACAAGACAGCAAGTCACCCTTACCTTGCCCGCACTTACCACGCAGACTGCAAACAGTCAATCTGATGGACAAGTCCAGCAATAGCTCCCGCAAAAAAGCAGGCCGGCCCTGCTTTTGCGTTTTCAGGGGGGATATGTATAATCGCATGATATGAAATACGACGCACACACAATGGAAAAATTGGTCGCCCTCGCAAAACGTCGCGGCTTTTTGTACGCAGGTTCTGAGATCTACGGTGGACTCGCAGGTGCATGGGACTACGGACCGCTTGGCGTCATGCTCAAGAAAAACATCACCGAAACATGGTGGAAGCAATTCGTAACGGATCGCGAAGATATGTACGGCGTTGATGCAGCTATTTTGATGAACCCGCGCGCATGGGTTGCGTCAGGGCACGTTGCAGGCTTCTCTGACCCGCTTGTTGAGGACCTTGAAACGCAAAAGCGCTACCGTGCTGATCACCTGCTTGAAGAAGCCGGTGTGGTTGTGACGGGTATGAGTATTTCTGACATGGATGCTGCAATCAAAGAAAAGGGTATCAAAAGTCCGGAAGGGAATACGCTTGGCGAGGTGCGTCAGTTTAATATGATGCTCAAGACATCAGTTGGTGCAATTGAAGATTCTTCATCAGTAATTTACCTTCGCCCGGAAACTGCGGGCGGCATGTTTGTGAACTTCAAAAACATTGTCGACACCATGGCGCCAAAAATGCCATTTGGTCTCGCACAGATTGGTAAGGCCTTCCGTAATGAAATCGCACCGCGCGACTTTATTTTCCGTGTACGCGAACTTGAGCAGATGGAGGTTGAGTATTTCGTGCATCCATCAGGCTGGGAACGAGCATTTGAAGAATGGCGCGAGATTATGTGGAAGTATGTCGATGCAGTCGGACTTCCGCGTGAGATGGTGCATGAGCTTGAAGTTGCTGAAGAGGACCGTGCACACTACTCAAAGCGAACCATTGACTTCGAATTCGACTTTCCCTTTGGACGTAAAGAGCTCTATGGCCTTGCATACCGCACCGACTTCGACCTCTCTGCACATGCAAGTGAATCAAAGCAATCACTCACGTACTTTGACGAAGCAACAAAAGAACGTTTTGTACCACATGTTATTGAGCCATCACTTGGTGTCGGCCGTACCATGCTTGCCGTGCTTGCGGCAGCGTACACTGAAGAAGAGATGGACGGCGAAACACGTGTCGTTTTGAAGCTCAATAAAGACATAGCGCCATACCGCGCGTGCGTCTCGCCGCTTCTTAAAAACAAGCCGGAGCTCGTTGCTAAGTCTCGTGAAGTCTACACTGCACTCAAAAAGCAGTTCGGTAACATCGCTTTCGATGATAACGGTAATATCGGCAAGCGCTACCGTCGTCAGGACGAAATCGGTACGCCGTACTGTATCGTTATCGACTTCGATACATTGGGCGAAAATGGAGAGTTGCTTGATACGGTAACCGTACGTAACCGCGATACCGGTGCACAGGAGCGCGTAAAGATTTCTGAGCTCGCAAATTATATCGCGTAGCCCTCAACCTTGTCATCCTCGGGGCTTATTAAAATAGTGAGCGACAGCGAACATATTTTAAAAGAATCCGGGGATCCATGGTTTTACCGGAATCCTCTTAAGCCATGGATCCCCGTGTATTTGAAAACAATACTTCGCTTCCGCTTCGCTTGTTTTCTAAATCACGAGGATGACAAATATTTGAGTAATCACTTACTATTATGAAAAACATCTACATCACCACAACACTTCCGTATGTAAACGCGGATCCTCACATTGGCTTTGGGCTTGAGGCTATTCGTGCGGATGCATTGGCGCGTGCATATCGACTTTCTGGTGATGACGTCTTCTTCACAACAGGTACCGATGAACACGGGCAAAAGATTGCAGAGAAGGCAGACTCAGAGGGGAAGGGGAGACAGGAATATGTTGACCATTTTGCCGGACAATTTGCAAAGCTTCGCGATGCGCTTGACCTTTCGTACGATAACTTTATTCGTACAACCTCACCAAATCATAAAGTAGCTGCACAAGAAATGTGGCGCCGATGTGCAGCAAGCGGTGATATTTACAAAAAGAAATACACAGGACTCTACTGCGTTGGTGATGAAATGTTCCTTAAAGACAACGACCTTGTAAACGGCCGCTGCCCGAATCACCCCAATATGGTTCCGCAGGAAGTTGAAGAAGAAAACTATTTCTTTGCGCTCTCGAAGTATCAGAGCTACCTTGAAGAATACCTCTCAAAGCCTGGCGTTATTGAACCAGAATTCCGCCGCCTTGAAGCATTAAACTTTGTAAAAGCAGGACTTGAAGACTTCTCCATCTCGCGCGAAGTCTCGCGCATGGACTGGGGAATTCCCGTTCCGGGCGACGATTCGCAGGTTATGTATGTCTGGTTTGATGCACTCACGAACTACATTTCAACCCTCGGCTGGCCTGAGGAAGAAGGGAACTTTAAGAAGTTCTGGGTAGACGGCGACACGCTCCAACTCGCCGGGAAAGACCAAGTGCGCTTCCAGTCGATTATGTGGCAGGCAATGCTTAAATCTGCAGGACTTCCTGCAACTAAGCGCGTCGACTACCACGGCTTTATCAACAGCGGCGGACAAAAAATGTCGAAGTCACTCGGCAATGTCATCGCACCGTTTGACTTAGTGGAGAAATACGGTACGGACGCAACCCGCTACATGCTCTTGCGTCACGTACATCCGTACGATGACACCGACATTACCTGGGAACGCATGGATGAATGGTACACCGCAAATCTCGTTAACGGCCTCGGTAACCTTGCGTCACGTATTATGAAAATGGCAGAGACACATGGTGTCGCTCCAGAACTTCCAGAGGTTGTGCTTACACACGAAGCGCTCCTCGACCTCGAAAAAGTATGGCAGCAAATCGGTGCACTCGATGAAAAAATCGCTACCGAAGAGCCATTCAAAGTCATCAAGGTTGATGCAGAAAAGGGTAAGGCAATCATCGCCGAACTTGTTGTTGCACTTCACGAAGTCGCGTCACTACTTCAAGCAGCAATGCCGCAAACTTCCGCAGTAATCCTCGACGCAATTAAAGCAAACGAAAAGCCGGAAAATCTCTTCCCGCGTCTTCCGTAGTCATAAAACAGGTCTCCATTCATGGAGACCTGTTTTAATCGCTCTTTCTCCCAAAGATACGGAAGATTCGCTCGCAGAGTTTCATGAAAAGCATGAAGAAAAGAACAAGGACAATCGCTGTCCAGAGCGGGCTGTCGAGCACGCTGATAGCAAGCGAAAGTATCCCGCGGAACATATTGAGCACAAAGAGCCATGCTGAGGCGAAGACGTTTTTTGCTTCTTTGACCACAGGAGGGGTCGCTGCGTCATGAACTTGCTCAATACCACTTTCAATAAATGATGCATCTTCTGCAACGGTTGAGGTGCCGGCAACTCGTGCGCGCTGTACGGCTATTTTTTCATCAAGTGACTCACGGACGGCTTCAAGCGAAGTTTGTGCTTTTTCTGCGGTGGTATCAATTGTTTCGCCGAGAGAGTGTGTGGGCGTTGTTGTCGCTTCGTCTTGTGATAGCTCAGAAGATTTTGGTGGTGTCGTGGTTGCAACAATAATGGGCGACGCATTCACCACTCGTGGCGCGACTACTTGGGCAGAGTTTTGCGCAGAGAACGTTGTGTCGGCAATGGTCGCACTGAAACTGTGTGAACCCCCCGTTGCCTTCCAGTCGTACCATACGGCAGTCACCTCATTTGCTTGGAGTGTAAACGTGCGGCGCCCAATAACTTTGTCATTTACTAGGAAATTCAACGTTCCTGAAACATCGGCGTTTGAAGTATTCATGAGTGCCGCATAAATGCGCACCATTTCGTCGGCGTAGTATGTTTCAGGTGTATGCCAAATCGAACGATCAAGAAAACCTGCGGTGCCCGTAGCAGTAGCAGTGAAGGGAAGAAAAAATATGAGTGCAATAAGTATCCGCAACATGTTTGCTCTAGTATACGTGATATATCCGAAATATGGTAGAGGCTGTAGTGCCATGTATGATATACTCGGTACATGAAAACAGCCGAGTATTTTGTCTATATTCTCGAATGCAAAGATGGCACGCTCTATACGGGCATTGCCACTGATGTCGCGAGACGTTTTACTGAACACCAGTCGGGCACGGGTAGTAAGTACACCCGCGCTAAAGGAGTGGTGCGGGTACTCTATCAAGAGAAAGCTGAGGGGAGAAGTGCGGCAAGTAAGCGAGAAATAGCAATCAAAAACCTCACTCGAGAACAAAAGTTTGCACTCGCTAGATAATCTTTTGGGAAAAATAAAAAGCCCGCACAGAGTACGGGCTTTTAGGCCAGGGTGGCTTTTTGAAGAAGGATCAGGTAGCTAGGTGAATCGTGTTTTCCAGATGTTCACGGCGTTCCTCACGAGAGGTGGCATGATGGATAGACCGGCGACCATCGCCGGTCAAGGTGTCGTCGCGTGACGACGAGGCCTCCAGGCCGCGCAGATTTACTGGGCGACCGGCCGGCGCAGATGTTCAGGCCAGGATGACGATGAGATAGATCGGGTCGAGGGTGCTGTACGGCGGGTCATGATACATGGCGACACTCCTTGCTTTGGTTGTGGTGGAACGAATCTGGAAAAACTCTAGCATACTTCAAAATTATGTCAAGCGCATTTCTGGCATTAAAAAACCGCCAGAATACTAGCAGTTCATTTGTGGGCATGACTGGACTCGAACCAGCACAGATTGCTCTACTGCGTCCTAAGCGCAGCGCGTCTACCATTTCGCCACATGCCCATGTGTACGCACTCTTATACCATAAACATACATATAACCGCAAGCACCGAGTAAAGCAAGGTAGACAAGCGGCGCGTCTATCTTGCGTGTTACCGCAAGGTAAAACAACAAAAAAGCGCCGGCGGAGGCCGGCTCCCTACAAGTCTGGGCGCCTGGTCCACGAAGTGGCGCCCATCTCCATTTTGCCACTACGCTATTTCACAACACATATTTCCAAAGATACATGTATACTATACCCTATGAAAAAAATATTTGTCACACGAGCCATATCTGAGGCCGGTATTGCGAAATTACGCAATGCAGGACATGACGTTATCGTGAGCCAGAAAAACGGGGTACTTACCAGGGAGGAACTTATCGATGCACTCCGTGCAGAACCGTACGACGCAGTGCTGTCTCTCCTCACTGACCATATTGATGCAGAAGTATTTGATGCAGTACCAAGCGCAAAAATAGTTGCTAACTATGCGGTTGGTTTTGATAATATCGACATCGGTGCAGCAAAGGAACGTGGTGTGACGATAACAAACACTCCTGGCGTGCTCACACAAGCTGTTGCGGAACACGCCTTTGCGCTCCTTTTTGCAATCGCGCGACGTATTCCTGAAAGCGACCGCTTTACGCGAGCAGGGAAGTATGTTGGTTGGGAACCAGAGCTCCTTATTGGTACGGAACTCAAAGGGAAGACACTCGGTCTTCTTGGTGCGGGGCGTATTGGGGGTGAAGTTGCACGAATAGCATTGGCGTTCGGGATGAAGGTTCTGTATTACGATATTGCACAAAGCGCACCAATTGATGAACTTGGCGCACAGTATGCTGCGACCGTTGATGAAGTACTCCGTGCTGCCGACTTTGTTTCAATCCATGTGCCGCTTCTGCCGACAACACAGCATCTCATGAATGCAGAACGGCTTGCACTGATGAAAAAGACTGCATACCTCATCAATACCTCCCGCGGACCGGTTATCGATGAAGAGGCACTCGTTGCCGCACTTCGCAATGGCACTATTAAAGGTGCTGCACTCGACGTCTTCGAGCATGAGCCGCTACTCACAGAAGGTCTTACAGAACTCGAAAATGTTGTCCTGACCCCACACACCGCTTCTGCAACACAAGAGGCACGCGATGCTATGTCGCTTCTCGCTGCAGAAAATATTATTGCCTTCCTGAACGGGGAAACACCGCCAAACAAGCTTTAACACAAATCAAACACCTTCGTTCGCGAAGGCGTTTGATTTGTGTTATTTAGACTGATTCGCAAAGGTATTGATTGCGGCGAGTAGAGGCTTAAGTTTTTTACCGTAGGGCGTGATAGCATACTCGACACGAGGGGGATGAGTGGCGAAATCGGTACGCGTGATGAGACCTTCATGTTCGGCACGCTTGAGCTTGAGGGTAAGGGTGCGTCGAGATATGCCCGCAAGAGTGTCGGCGAGTTCTGTGAAGCGTAGCGGCGATGTTTGGAGGAGCGTGCGAATAATAAGAAGCAGCCAGAAATCACCGACAAGCTTTGTTGTGGTGCTAAAGGGGCACTCATTGCAGATTTCAGGCATCTTTCTTTCCATAATTTCATGTATACCACATGAAATATTGTATGTCTAGTTTACTATGTAAACTGCAGTGTGCTATATAACAGTGTACAAAGTAAATTAAAAACTATACAAATATGAATACAACTCACGAAGCACTCGCGTGGCGCTACGCAACAGGTAGCTACAACACGGCGAAAAAAGTATCAGATGAAGATATTAATGCTATTGTTGCAGCGGGGAACCTGATGCCAACTGCATACGGCTTGCAGCCATTCCGCATTATTACCATCAGTGACGAAGCAATAAAGGCAAAACTTCTCGAAGCAAGCTATGGACAAAAGCATTTGGTAGAGAACTCGCACCTTGTTATTATTGCAACACGTACCGATATCGACGAAGCAATGATTACGGAATATGCCGCTCGCATTGAAACAACCCGTGGACTTCCTGCCGGAACAGTTGATGGATATAAAGCGATGATGATAAACGACCTCACAAATCGCACCGAGGATGCGCGTACTGACTGGGCAGCAAAGCAGGCGTATCTTGCACTCGGTGGCATGCTTATCGAAGCGTCAGTGCGTGGCATCGACAATCATGCTGCGGAAGGTTTTCTTCCTGATGTGTACGATGAAATTCTCGGCCTCAAGGAAAAGAATCTCAAGACGGTTGTGATTATGGGTCTTGGCTATCGTACAGAAGATGACGACGCACAACACTATGGAAAGGTTCGCGTTGCGCCAAATGACATGCACATTACACTCTAAATTTATGACGTTCAATCTCTATGATGCAACCGTGCCTAGTTTCATTCGTGCACTCACAGCGCTCAAGGCGAATCTAAAGAAAGGCGAAGAATACGCATTCAGTCGCAAAGCATTCTTCCACACGGAAGGCTCACTTGAAGGGCAGCTTCTCCAGCAGCAGCTCACATTTGATCAGTTTAACCTGATCAAGCAAGTACAAATCGCGTGCGATAATGCTAAGCTCGGCAGCGCACGTATTGCGGGCGCCCTTGCGCCAATGCACCAAGACACTGAAACAAGTTTTGCAGAACTGTATACACGTATCGACAGTACGATAGACTTCCTCAAAACTCTCGATGCAGCAGCATTCGTCGGGAGGGAAGATGCTCGAATCGGCAACCCCTACTGGGACGGCAAAGAAATGTATGCGCGCGACTATGTGTTGCAGCATCTCTTGCCAAACTTTTATTTCCATGTCACAACCGCTTATGCTATCCTCCGTGCGAACGGGGTTCCGCTCGGGAAGGCAGACTTTTTTGGGGAACGGACGTTTCTCGCTTAGTACTTCATAGGTAATGTGAAATGGTATTTCTTCAATTGCGGTATACACTATCCATATGGCAATGAGTAAGAAATTCCTGCCTAAGTATAAGAAGATGATGGATCGTCTGAAGACGGCTCGTCTCGAAGCGAACATGACCCAAGAAGAGGTCGGCGCGAAGATCAAGCAACCTCAGGCGTTTGTGTCAAAAATCGAACGTGGCGAACGAAATGTCGACGCAATCGAAATGGCACAGCTTGCAAAGCTCTACGGAAAGTCAATCGACTACTTCGTAAGCTAATTCATCCGAACGAGGTCTCTTTATAACCACAAAGAGTAACCTGTTTCTTATAATTAGACAAAACGCACCATGCAAATGGTGCGTTTTATATTGTGTAGTTTTCTACTATCCTGCGTGATGGTACTTGCTGCCGCTGGCAATTGAACGAGCGCGGTAGGCTTGCTCGAGTACCATAATACGTGCGAGGTCGTGCGGGAAAATCATGTCACCAAATGCAATGAGCACATTTGCGCGACTACGTACCGCGTCGTTTATCCCATATGCGCCACCAACAATACAGATAACACGCATGCTGTTCGCTTCTGCTCTGCTAAGAATTTGTGCAAACTTCTCCGAGGTGTATCGCATGCCACGCTCATCGAAAACGATAACAAAGTCATCATCACTGATAGCCTTGAGCATCTTTGCGGACTCGTCATCGCGGCGGCGCACAGCATCCTTTTCCTTGCTGGTTATCAGCTGGATGGTTACTTTTTCCGTACGTGCGAGCCGCTTCTCGTAGTCGCTTCCGAGTGCTGCTGCGTCGGCATCGAAGCGTCCGCCTCCAAACATAAAATGTAGTTGCATACAGAAAGTGTAGCAGATTTTTAGAATTTTGTCCCTACACCCGTTGTGCTGTCACCTCGTCGTTTGCTCTTATTTTATGAATACGGCACGGAGAGATGCATGTTTCGGCCGCGTCTTTTGTGGATTCTCCGCAAAACAACAGCACAACAGGTATGAGGATTTTGCTATTTTGGAAGCAGGTGTATACTGTACGTATTACCCGATAAGAAAATAAGTATGTTGACATTATACGTGAAAACAGGCTGTCCGTATTGCGCGAAAGTGCTTGCGGCAGTAGAGGAGCTCGGACTCACTATTGAAGAAAAAAATATTGCTGATGACGCAGTTGCAGAAGAACTCATCAGTCTTGGTGGCAAGCGACAGGTGCCGTATCTCGTCGACAGCGAACGCTCGGTAGCGATGTATGAATCTGATGACATCGTTGATTATTTGCGTGAACATTACGGAACAAACCCGATGGAGACGGAGGGTGAAACAAAGCCAGCGCATAACGGTGAAGAGCTTTAGTTTGTGCCATGTACGTACGGGTGCATGCGCTTGCTGGCGCAAAGAAAGAGATGATTCGACAGGAAATGCAGATGCATGTGTATACGATTGCCGTACGTGAGCCTGCTGAGCAGAATGCGGCAAATAAGCGCATTCGTGAAATTATCGCTATGCAGTATAGTGTACCGCTCGGCAAAGTTCGTATCAAAACAGGGCATCGTGCACCATCAAAATTATTTGAAATAACGCAATAAATTATGATTACACACATCAATGGTTCACAGGCAGGACTTAGTCAGGTTGAACGTGACCTCGTGGAAGAAAAATTAGTCGTGCTCGAAGAATTACGAAACGGGGAAGAGGCGTATGCATGTGAGGTAAAAGTTGAACGCTCCGCGCATCATGCTT
>MFLE01000024.1 GCA_001781205.1 Candidatus Kaiserbacteria bacterium RIFCSPHIGHO2_02_FULL_49_34 | reverse complement strand
ATTGACTACACCGCTACCACTTCAATTGCACTCACCGCAAGTGACACAAAGACCAATCGCAACATTCGTCTTCGTACCGATGATCAGAATGAATCCTCGAAGAATCTTTACTGGAACATTGCGATTCCTCAGTCTGGGGTGAAGGGGCTTTGTACGGGGGCGAATACTATTTTGATTACTGCTCGTGGACCGGTGCTTGATAATGAGAGCTGGGTAGAAACTGGAGCAACTCTTCCTGTGGCAGTACACGGTCCATCAACAATCGTGATTGATGGATATATCTATTTCATTGGTGGAACTTCTAGTGGTGGTGTGCTCAGCACTGTCTATAGAGCATCAATTTCTGATCCAGAATCATGGTCTGACACGGGTGCAACATTACCAGCCCCGCTGTCTCATTCACAGGCAATTATTGTGGGAGACTACGTGTACCTTCTCGGTGGAATAACCACCAGTAGTGTCAGAACAAATGTTATTTATAGAGCGCCCATTGCGAACCCTACCGCATGGGCAAATACAGGTGCAACACTACCAAATGTTCTTTATCAGTCGCAAGTTGCCATCATCGATGATTACGTCTACCTTTTTGGTGGGCATGGAACAGGTGATGGTGACCCAAAAGCAAATATCTACCGTGCACCAGTTACCAATCCTCTTGCGTGGGTAGATACGGGTGCAACACTACCGGGTCCACTTGGCTATTCACAGCTTGTGACTACCTCGAATACACTTTATCTCTTTGGGGGCTATCGTGGTAGTGGTGGACAGTCATCAGTGGATGTTATCTATAGTGCACCACTGAGTAATCCGCTTAACTGGAACGATACAGGCAGCACGTTACCACGTCCACTCCATGCATCACAGGCGGATATACTCGACGAATACATCTACCTCTTTGGTGGACGAGACTTCACCGACAACGCTGCTTATGTCGATAACATCTATCGTGCTTCACTAAACAATCCAACGCAGTGGGAAGACATTGGACTGAAACTTCCAGTAGCTACTGCATACGCACAGTCATACGTTGCTCCCCATGCAGTATATATTTATGCAGGGCAGACATCGACAGGTTCTACAGACAAAATTTTCCGCGCGCTTATCGAATAGTATTTCTGCAGCACTTAAAAACCCTCTCCGCGAATTGAAGAGGGTTTTTCATTTGTATACCTAGCGATTACGCTTCCTTTTCTTCTTCGTGCATAATTTCCTCGACGTGTTGGCGGTGACGTTCGTTGAAGTCGACTTCGAATTCTACGTGGGGGATTATCTTGAGTCGCACGGTCTTTTTGAGATGGGTGCGGAGGTCGCTGGCTTTGCGCTTGAGGAAGATGAGAGCATCTTGTTCTCTGTTTTCAGGAATGGTGGTAAAGAAGACGGTCATCTTGCGGTAGTTGGGCGCAATGGTAACGTTCGTAATCGTAATGAGCGGGTCAGTATTTGCTTCGAGACGGACAAAGTCAGCAACGGCTGGCTGCAAGTTTGCCGTGACACGCGTTTGGCGCGCGTATGGTTTTTGTGGTGTCATATTCCTACGAAACTACAATAGTAAATGGTACAAGCACATCGCCTTCGCTGACATCAACCTTCGTGGCAATCTGCATACCGAATTCTCCCTCAGTGACACGTTCAACATTTGACTTGCTTTGCTGGAGGTTTTCAACGACTCCGTTCCCGAGTTTAATGTCGCGGCGCATGATGTGGACGCGCTGCTTGACGGACATGGTGCCTTCGAGGACCTTACCGCCCATGACGTGAACGTTTTTCTGTGCGCTGAAGTGTTTGAGGATTTTAATTTTACCACTTTCGACTTCCTCTTCCTTGCGGGGAAGGCGGTCGTCAATCATGGTCTTCATCCAATCGGCGAGGTCGTAAATAATTTCGAATGACTTTGTAGCGACATTCAAACGTTCTGCAAGTTCTGTCGCCGGGCGGTCAATTTTGTTGTGGAAGCCGACGACGATTGCATGTGAGGTTGCATTAGCATTCTGAATGTCGGTAACAGAAATGTCGCCGATAGTTGCAGAGACAATTTTGATGTCAACGCGGTCGTTCTTGAGCTTGTCGATTTCAGTCGTGATTGCTTCGATAGAGCCGAGGGTGTCGGCTTTGATAACGACAGGGATGAGTGGGATGGTTTGCATCTTGTAGCGAGTCACAGGTGCGTTACGAATTTTTGTTTCTTTGAAGTCAAAGACGAGGGCTTCCGCTTCCTTCTTGGTTTTGACAACTACAAACTCTGCACCAGCGCGAGGAATTTCGCTCCAGCCAATGATTTCGACAGGTTCAGAAAGTCCTGCCTCCTTCACTTGTTTACCAAAGGTGTTTTCCATGATGCGAACGGGCGCGAGGGCATGTTCTGCAACCACGAATGAGCCGGCTTTGATGCTCCCGTTCTTTACGATAATAGTTGCGGCGATACCGCGCTTTTTATCGAGTCCACCTTCGATAACGGTGCCAACAGCAGGTGCATCTGGGTCACCTTCAACTTCATTGAGCTCTGCGGTAAGGATGAGTGTATCAAGAAGTTCATCGATGCCGGTACCTTGCTTTGCGGAAATAGCAACCCACGGAATGTCGCCGCCCATGCCTTCGATGAAGATTTCGTTTTCGATGAGAGATGACTGCGTACGGACGAGGTCAGCATTTGGCTTGTCGATTTTGTTGATGGCAACGATGTAAGGAATCTTTGCCTCTTTGATAGCCGCGAGTGCTTCAAGGGTTTGTGGCATGACGGCGTCTTCTGCGGAGACGATAAGTACGGCAATGTCGGCAACATCGGCACCACGAAGACGCATCTTTTGGAATGATGCGTGGCCGGGTGTATCGAGGAAGGTGAGGGAACGGACGCCATGTTCCTGCGACGTGTGCGAAACGGTGTACGCCGAAAGGTGCTGGGTGATGCCGCCTGCCTCAGTGTCAACGATGTTTGTCTTGCGAATCGTGTCGAGAAGTGTTGATTTACCGTGGTCGATGTGACCCATGACGACGATGACGGGTGGGCGTTTTTGTGTTGCCATATGATGCGTATTGATTATCTGCTAAAAAGTGCGCAGATACCTACGCAATCATTATGCTGCGCACCATACCATAAAAAAGGCCATTTTACTAGCCTTTCGCTCCGATATGTGACATCTGCGCGGATTATTCTGTCGGTGGATTCGCAGTACATTGTGCGAATGTTGGGTTTTGCGTCCAGCCGCATTGGCCGCTTGCTTGACGTTCACATTTGGTGTGCTTGAAGCAAGCGTATTCAGGGCGGTAGACGCAGATACTTGCCATGCCGGATTCTGCAGAGCCTTCTTCCGCACAGATTTCGCCAGAGCAACCTCCGGTCACACAAGCTGCGCCAGTTGTAGGGGTGGTTGCGACGTCGTCAGACTCTTCGTTTGGATCCACAATAATAACACGTGTTTCAATACTCTCCGCAGGCGATGTGGTGGATTCGCGCTCCTCTACTACAGGCGGCTGTATTTCTTGCCGTGGCAAAGAGCGTGCAGCATACGCAAGCACAAAGCTTCCGATAATCAAAAGTGATGCACCGAGTGCAGCATACATATAATATTGTTTTCTCATACACAGAAGTGTAGCACACAAGTCGTGATAGAATACTGTGGATATGAAAGAAAAACATTTGCTAGTCACTCGCGCGTGGACAAAGAACGTACACGAAGTAACGCAAGAGGCGCGTGCTGATACAACGCACGGACTCACCACTCTCGAAGCGACAGAGCGTCTCCGTATATATGGCGCGAATGTGCTCGATGCCACCAAAGAACGCTCGCCGTTTATGTTGTTCGTGCGGCAGTTCATGAATCCGCTTGCAATTATTCTCTTGATTACATCGGGTGTAACGCTCATGCTTGGCGAATATCTTGATGCATCGGTGATTGCACTTGCCCTCACCACGTCGGTGGTATTGAGTTTCTATCAGGAATACAAAGCCGACCAAGCAACGCGTGCTCTTGCAACGTATCTTGAAACTCGTGTACGGGTCGTGCGCGATGGCGTCGATCATGAAATAAACGCACGTGAGGTATCCGTCGGAGACCTTATGGTGCTTCATGCGGGCGAACGTGTTCCTGCGGATGCGTATATTCTCGATACCAATGACTGCTCAATTGATGAATCAATCCTTACTGGAGAATCCTTGCCAACAGAGAAGCAGGCAGGTGTACTTCCTGATGCGACCCCGCTCTCTGATCGTAAAAACATGCTTTACGGCGGCACGTTTGTGAGCGAAGGTACGGTACGGGCGGTAGTAGTTGCGACGGGCATGCATACTGAATTCGGTGCAATCGCACGCCAAGTTATGGCCGCCGACGAAGAAAAAACGCCTCTTCAAAAAGCAATGGGGCAGATAGGATGGTATGTCACCATTGTTACGTTTGTGCTTGTGGTGCTCGTGTATGGCCTCGGTGTTATGCGTGGCATGGAACATTTTGAAATTTTCCTCATCGCCGTAGCAATTGCGGTGAGTGCTATTCCTGAGGCGCTTTCACCGGGCGTAACCGCTGTGCTTGCCGTCGGCGTTGAACGTATTGCAAAAAGAAAGGGAATTGTCCGCTCGCTCTTGGCGGCAGAAACGCTCGGTTCCGCAACGGTTATTATCACCGACAAAACAGGTACCCTCACCGAAGGTAAAATGGAGCTCGTTGATGCATACACCCTTCGCGATTTACTAGCAGATGCAGTGCCAATTGCTGCGGGTGACGCAAGCAAGAAAACACTCATTTCGCTCGCACTCAATAATGTGTCCGCGTTTATCGAAAATCCTGACGCACCGAGCGGTGAATGGGTGCTAAATGGACATCCACTTGAGGCTGGGATTATACGTGCTGCAGCTGGGCTTGGAACGCATGACATTCCTGCGATTCTCCGTGCGGTTGATGCGGTAAAGCTTTTTAACTCGAGGGATAAGTTTTCCGTCTCGCGCGCGATGAGGACGTCAGATGATTCGCTCGTCGGCATGCCCGAAGGAGAAGTCGAAATCGCGCTCGGTGCGCCTGATATTCTGCTTGCGCGGAGCGATATGCCTGCCCATGAACGTGAGGAGGCGCTCAAGCGTATTCATGCACTCACCTATGAAGGTAAGCGTATTGTCGGGCTTGCCGTGCGACCCGTGCTACAAGAAGGTCATACGCATGCTGCATTCGACGGCTTCACTTTTGCAGGGCTTCTTGTTTTTTACGACCCGCTTCGTGCGCCAGTCCGTGCTGCTGTTCATGATATCGCAGAAACAGGTGTGCGAGTGATTATGGCAACGGGCGACCTTCCGGGCACCGCACACGCAATCGCTAATCAGCTTGGGTGGAATGTTGATGCCGCACATATCCTCACAGGAAGCGATGTTGCTCGCATGAACGATGAAGAGCTCGTTGATGCTGTGGCACATGCACGAGTCTTTGCACGTATGACGCCTGATGACAAATATCGAATCATCACCGCACTCCAATCACGTGGGGAAGTAGTAGCAATGCTCGGTGATGGCGTGAATGATGCGCCATCGATTAAGCACGCGAATGTTGGCGTTGCAATTGGTTCGGGGACTGATGTTGCGAAAGGTGTTGCCGACCTCGTGCTGCTGAAGGATGATTTTACGACCGTTAAGGCGGCCATTGATGAAGGGAAACTTATCCTCGCAAACATCCGCAAGATATTTATTTACCTCATGTCGGATAACTTCGATGAATTGGTACTGCTTGGCGGCGCAATGATTTTCGCGGCACCATTGCCACTTACCGCACTGCAAATTATTTGGGTAAATTTTGTTACTGCAAGTATTCCTGCTGTTGCCTTCGCATTTGATACTGAGCATGGAGGAGGTAATGGTGCACGCGGACGTGGAGTACTCAACCGTGATGTGGTCGTCTTAACCTTTATTGTCGGGATTATGACATCGTTTGCGCTGCTTGCTTTGTATCTCGTACTCTATACCTTTGCGAACCTCGACGAGGCGCATCTCAACACTTTTATGTTCTTCTGTTTCTCCAGTTATTCGCTCGCGTTTGCGTATTCACTTCGTAATATTCATAAGCCACTTCATGAGTATGACGTTTTTTCAAATAGGGTTCTCAACGTTGGTGTCTTGCTTGGTGTTGCTGCCCTTGCCGCAACGATTTATTACCCACCGCTCCAAAAGGTTTTCGATACTGTCTCACTCTCGCTCCCGTGGGTTTTTGCTGCAATTCTCTGGGTTGTGGTAAATGTTGTTATTGTAGAAATTGCAAAGTTATATTTACGAAGGGACATAAAGGCATCATAAAGGTAACCTTTCACACGTTTCAAATACCTGTAACGAAGTAGTTGGGAGGTGTGAGGGGTTACTCATAACGTTTTGTGAAAGCTGGTGTATACTGTGCCTATGCAGTCAACGGGAATCTTTGCTGATATTCAAAAAATGCACGATGCTACCGTGCCTAGTTTTGTCTCGCCACGAAGCGTTGTGTCAGAGCTCAATCTTTGGCAAGGCGACCACGTCTGTGATTTTGCTGCAGGTGCAGGGCATTTTGTGCCACACTTGCGTGCCGCGGTTGGCAGTAACGGCAAAGTGTATGCGCGTAATGAACAGCCCGCACATCATGAGATGCTTATGCGTGAACACGTCATGCGTGGACAGCACGAAGTTGTGCCGCATCTGCATACACTCGACGATGGCGAACTTGACATCGTCGCAGGCATCGTTGATGCGGTGCTTCTTGTCAACGTGCTCAGTCGCGAAACCTCTCGCGTAACAAAACTCCTTGCAGAAGTTGAGCGTGTCATCCGTCGTGGCGGCAAGCTCTGTGTTGTTGATTGGCGCACGCAAAGGGAGTCAGAACGCGCACTCCTTGAACTCCTTGCTTCGTTCGGCTTTACGCCAAAACGCGCACTCACCCCACGTGCTGTTGGTGTATACCACTACGGTATCATTTTTACTAAGCAATAATAATTATTTATGCGACCTTTTCAAATGGCACTTCTGGTAGGCTTCGGCGTTGTGGCACTTCTTGGGCTCGTTGTGTTTTCGACATACAAGGGGAGCGATACCGCTGAACAAGACATGCTGGCGAGCGGTATCACTATCTGGGGAACACTGCCCGCTGATGCGTTTACAAAAACCATCTACGATGTCACGCGAACAGATCCACGTTTTCAGTCAGTGAGTTACCTTCAGAAGAATCCTGCAACCGTAGACCGTGAGCTTCTTGAAGCAATTGCCGACGGAGTTTCGCCTGACCTTCTCGTTATTTCTAACGAAACACTCTACCAATTCATGCCACGCCTGTACGCAATCCCGTATGCTTCATTCTCGAAACGTACCTTTCTCGACACATATATCGACGGTGCCGAAGTCTTTATGAAAACCGACGGCATTTACGGCATTCCATTTATTGTTGATCCGCTCGTGCTCTACTGGAATCGCGACCTTTTCGCAACCGTGAACCTCACGCAACCACCAACAACCTATGAAGATCTACTGCGCACCTATATAGAGCGTCTCCGCATCTTAGAAAACAATACCATCACTCAAGCAACAATTGCACTCGGCGAACATAATAATGTGACGAACGCCAAGCAGATTTTTGCACTCTTTGCGATACAGTCTGGCAGCGATATGGTGCGAGAAGAGAACAATCAATTCCGTGTGACCTTTGCAGAACAGGTAGAGGGGAGCAGTGCCATTCCTGGTGTTGCTGCAGCACAGTTTTACACCGCATTTGCCGACCCCCAAAGCGTCTACTACACCTGGAATCGCACGCTTCCCGACGATATAAGTCTTTTTAGCGCGAACGGGCTCGCTATGCGTATTGGGTTTGGGAGTGAATTTGCAACGATTCGTGACCGTAATCCAAACCTGAATTTCGACATTGCGCCAATTCCACAAAATGCAAGCGCCTCAGTACGTCGCGGTTACGGCACGTATTATGCCTTTGCGGTACCACAGCATGCAAAAAACCCCGCAGGATCACTCTTTGTTGCACAGACGCTTGCATCAGCAGGTGCTGTTGAAACCATCGCAACACAACTTGGTGTTGCTCCTGCAGCACGAAGCGCGCTTGCTGCAGTGCCAGAGAACCCGATAGACAGCGTTCGCTACAGCGCCGCAATTATCGCCCGCACCTGGCTTGACCCGAAACCAACTGAGAGCAACGCCGTGTTCCGTGATATGATTGAAAGCATTACAGCAGGACGCGCACAGGCAGGCAGTGCTGTTAATAATGCGGTGCAACGTATAAGAAATCTCTTCTAATATGAAAACTATTTTTTACACTATCCTCGCCAGTCTCCTTGCGGTGACTACCCATGCTACGCCCGCAGCAGCACAGCAGACACAAGCGCAGCTTATCAACCCGCTCAAAGTCGACTCTGTTGAGGGATTTCTTGTGGCAATTATTGATATCATGCTCACATTCGCGTTGCCGATTGTGGTTTTGTTCTTGATATGGACAGGTTTTCTTATGGTGATGGCGCAGGGTGATCCAGGGAAGCTTACTGCAGCTAAAAAGCGATTCTTTAACGTACTTGTCGGCACACTTATTATTTTCGGCGCGAAACTCATTCTTGAAATTATTCAAACAACCATTACGTCCCTTGCAGGGTAACTATATGTTTAAACATCTTCTCATCACCACACTCGCGTTCATGCCAAGCTTTGTGCTTGCGGCGGGAGTCCCTACGTACAAAGAACTCGTCGGCAAAGTCGCGGGGATTCTCCAGTCGGCGGTCGGCATTATCTTCTGGCTCATTTTCTTTTATGTCGCATGGACGCTTATTCAGAATTGGGCGCGTCACGGCGACGACCCCAAAGCAGTCACCGCGGGGAAGAGTACGCTCCTTGCTGGTGTTATTGGACTTGTAATTCTTGGGAGTCTCTGGGGTCTCGTCGCGTTTGTGCGTGATGTACTCCTCAATTAGTTATCCACAGGTTGCGCCTTGTGCAGTTTTTGAAACGGGCGTATACTGCGGGCATAGTAAATAAATTTAATATGAAAAAAATAATTGCACTCGTCGCAGGACTCGTACCTGCAGTAACATTCGCACAGTCACAAACACTTCCTGGCACCGGTCTTGTAACCGCAGCAGGTGGGTACGCAACGCTCTTTCTTAACTTTGTAAACGGCGTTCTCGTACCGGTACTCTTTGCGCTTATCTTTGTTATGTTCGCCTTCGGCGTCTACAAGACATGGATACTCGGTGCAAAAGATGCATCAATGAAGTCTGAGGGTGGTAAAATCATTCTTAACTCTGTTATCGGTGCCGTTATCATTCTCTCATTCTGGGGTCTTGTAAACTTCGTATCTGGCGCACTTGGACTCACCGACACAGGCGTCCAGAATGTACCAAAGGTACCGACCATTCAGGTTCGCTAATACTCTCTATGTTGCCAACAGTGCAGACAACAGGAAAGCCGCACGTTGATGCTGCGCAGTCAATTATCGAAAAACTCAACGACGCTATCATTTTCCCGACCATCACACTCCTCATGGGCGTGGCGGTTGTTCTGTTTGCCTGGGGTGTGTTCAAGTACGTTAGAAACGCTGGCGACAGTGCTGCAAATACACAAGCACGCAATCTGATTATTTGGAGCATCATTGGCTTCGTCATCATGGTCTCCGCCCGCGCCATACTCTCATTAGCAGCAGGTACTCTCGGCATAAGTTTTCCAGGGTAGAAATACTTACAAAAAAACAACCCGAAGCAGATATGCTTCGGGTTTTTGTGCGTTGTGCTATTTATGCGTGGTGCCCAATTATTTGGTTAAAGAGGGTGTTGTATGCTTGATCGGCCCAATCTTGAAACTTTGGGAGTAAACCAAGCCACTCAATAAGAGCAAGGAACAGAATTGGTAGGGGCCCAATGGCAGACAATATTGCAAGGGGTATGAGGCGCCAGCCAAGGAAACGTGGCATTATCAAAAATGTGATCACGCAAAACGTTTTGAGGTTGAAGGGGGTTGCACTAGAGAGAAAGTCGATGACGAACCTCTTGTGCTTCATCGAGAGTGCGCGATAGTAGGGTTCCCACCGATTACTGTTCATACAATGAAGTGTGTCGAGAGCATTGCAAATACTTGCAAGAAATATCATCAATGCGAGCAAGACATACACGATACCAAAGAACCAGAGAACAATAGTCATGAGGGATACCTCCGTTGTGTGTGAGTCCTAAGACTAGCAAATACCATAAAAAAGTCAATGTGTACAGGAAGGCACCTTGTTTGTTGCATTTTTTTACGCATATGGTAGAGTGTGCCCACTATGGTAGTACGAATGCGACATACTCGCGCACACACCGCGAATCGCCGATCTCATCACGCGCTCGAAGCAGTGGCTTTGACCACGTGTAAGAATTGCGGCGCACAACACAAGCCTCATCACATGTGCCCAGCATGCGGCTTTTACAAGGGCCGTATGGTGCTCGACCTCACCGTCGCGCATGCATCACGCAATGCTCGCATTACTGCGCGCAAAGACGCAAAGAAGACTCCGGAAGCAGCAGAACATGATCACAGTCACGAAGGTCACGACCATGCGCATGAACATGTTGAAGAAGTAGCAGTAGAAAAGCCAAAGAAGGCCGCTGCAAAAAAGGTTGCAAAGAAAGACGAATCTGCGGAAGAAAAGCCAAAGACAACTCGCGCCAAGAAGGCAACAAAGGAAGCGTAATAACGCTTTTTTTGTTTCTCGACACGCCACACACCTTAACTACTTCGTTGCAGGACTGACTTTTTCTTTCCACGGTACGAGGAGTACCGCTCCAAGAAAAAATCAGCCCACACCTCGTATTTGAGAGGTATGATGTGTCGCCTCGGGTTGGCTCAGCAGCCTTGCATCACGATTAATTATAAGTATACTGCGAGCATGCAAGAATTCATCACCAAAGAGAAGCTCGAAGAACTCAAAATCGAGCTTGAGGGCCTTAAGACTGCAAAGCGTCGCGAAGTAGCTGAAAAGCTCGAAGCGGCACGCGCGCTTGGCGACCTTTCTGAAAACGCAGAATATCATCAGGCACGTGACGAACAGGCTGAAGTTGAAGATCGTATTAAGCATCTTGAACAGGTTGTGAAGACCTCAAAGGTGGTCACTCACACAAAAAAGACCGGCATTGTAACCGTAGGTTCAGTCGTCGAAATCAAGAAGAAAGGCGCTCGCACCACCATAACCTACACGATTGTTGGTTCAGAAGAGTCAAGCGTACATGAGGGTAAAATCTCATTCCACGCACCGCTCGGCGAAGCACTTCTTGAAAAAGAAAAGGGCGACACTATCTCATTCGAAAGCCCAAACGGCATTCAAGAATACACCATCGTCGACGTACGATAAGTCAACAAAAAACTCTTCATACACGGAGAGTTTTTCTAATGAATCAGAAGTTAAAATCGTTCTTAACCATCAATCTCTTTTGAGCATTGCGCCAAAATTTTGTCATCCTGACGGGATCCAGGCGCTATATCTATGTACTAGCGACAGCAGAAAGTTTTCTGTTGCACATTTTGTTATTTGCATGCATACTTCTCGCATGTTTCGTATTTCTAAAGAGAAAACTCCAGCAGGGGATCAGCCAAAGGCAATTGCAAAGCTCGTCGAAGGACTAAAGAGTGGCATGACGAATCAAACGCTTCATGGTGCAACAGGTACCGGTAAAACATTCACTATCGCGAATGTTATTCAGCAGGTCCAAAAACCAACGCTGGTGATTGCGCACAACAAAACTCTTGCCGCACAACTTGCGCAGGAGTTTCGTGATATGTTCCCCGAAAACGAAGTACACTACTTTGTCTCGTACTATGACTACTTCCAGCCAGAGGCGTACATGCCCGCGTCCGATACCTATATTGAAAAAGAGTCGATGATTAACGAAGAAATCGACCGTCTTCGTCATGCATCAACACAAGCGCTTTTAACGCGTCGTGATGTCATCATTGTTGCATCAGTATCGTGTATTTATGGTCTCGGTTCACCTGCGCAGTATCAAAAAGTACTCAAGACATTCCATGTTGGCGCCGAAGCAAATCGTGCGGAGCTCCTTCGTGATTTTGTGAACATGTATTTTGAACGTGTTGCCGGCGACTTAAAGCCGGGCTCATTCCGCTCTGTTGGCAACACAATTGAAGTCATGCCGACCTCCGAGCGTATGATTTACCGCATGAATTTCCGAGGACCTACGATTGCAAGCATTACGAAAATTGACCCTATCACGCGCGCACTCGTCGGCGACATAGAAATGTTCCATCTCTTTCCCGCAAAGCACTTCGTCACACCCGAAGACGAAAAAGACCGCGCAATGAAGGAGATTAAGGAACTCATGGATAAGCAGGTGAAGAAATTTAAGAAAGAAGGGAAGCTTATCGAAGCAGAACGTATTAAACGTCGCACCGAGCAAGACTTGGCAATGATTCGTGAAATCGGCTACTGCAACGGCATTGAAAACTACTCAATGCACTTTGATGGGCGTTCACCTGGTGATGCGCCGTCAACGCTTATGTCATACTTTCCGCGCAAGGAAGATGGTTCGCCTGATTTCCTGACCGTCATTGACGAGTCGCACGTAACCCTTCCACAACTTTCCGCAATGTACGCCGGCGACCAAGCGCGCAAGAAGACGCTGGTTGATTTCGGCTTCCGTTTACCGACCGCGAAGGATAACCGTCCGCTCAATTATGATGAGTTTCTACAGAATGTCGGCGATATGATTTACGTATCCGCAACGCCAGGGAAGATTGAAAAAGCACACGCCGATGGCGAGCGTGGGCAGATTGTCGACCAGATTATTCGCCCGACCGGACTTGTTGATCCAGAAATTTCTGTACACGGCGTGATTGAGGCAGGGGCGTATCCTGGGCAAATTGCACACGTCATCGCCGAGAGTGAAAAGGTGATTGCACGCAACGCACGTGTGCTCGTGACGACCCTCACCAAAAAAATGGCCGAAGACCTCACCGACTTCTTAAAAAAGAAAGGCATCAAAACTGAGTATATTCACAGCGATGTGAAGACCGTCGACCGTATCGACATACTCACGAAATTCCGCAAAGGTATCTTTGATTGTCTTGTCGGCGTGAATCTCCTCCGCGAGGGACTCGACCTTCCCGAGGTAGAACTCGTCGCCATTCTCGATGCCGACAAACAAGGCTTTCTCCGTTCAGAAACCGCACTCATTCAAACAATCGGTCGTGCTGCGCGTAACGTTGCTGGCAGGGTTGTTTTGTACGCCGACGTCATGACCGATTCTCTCAATGCTGCAATCGGCGAAACAAATCGCCGTAGAGAAATCCAAACTGCCTATAACACAAAACACGGCATCACCCCAAAAACAATCATTAAAGAAATCAAAGACATTGCCTCCTCAATGCGTACCGAGCACGACAATGCGGTTGACGACTTGGTGCGCCTCGACATTACCCGCTTCCAAAAAGACCCCGAAAAAGTCTTTGCCGAAAAGCGTGCTGAGATGGAAGCTGCCGTCGCAGAACTCGACTTTGAAACCGCTGCACTCGTCCGTGACCAAATTCACGCCCTCGAAGCATTCGAGGCGACTAGTAAGAAAAAGCCACGCACAAAAAAAGCCGCTGAGTAACCAGCGGCTTTTTGCCGGACAGTTTTTTTGCTATTCGGCATGCACGAGGCAATAGACATAGAACATCTGATACTCATGCAGGAAGGTGTGTATCTCACAGTAGCCCGAAGGAACGCTCTGTTCGGTGGAGATGTAGATACCACGCAGCCCCTGCACAAGGTGAGGGGACACTGTCCCTTTTGGATAAGAGCGTGCAGCAGTATGGAGGAGATTTGAAAATTCGCTACTTGCAATCATGATAGTCACCTCTGTTTTCAAGAAAGAACCTGCAACATCAAATCTATACTACAGAAAGAGTAAAATGTAAATGGATGCACTACATGTGTATGTCACAAAAAATTTTCAGAGAAGTGCTTTCAAGCGAGGGTTTTTAAATTTGGTGTTTTTGGTAAGTGGACATATAATACCCCCATGAACAAAACAATTTTCGCAGTACTTGTTGCCGCGTCATTCCTCCTCATCATAGGCCTCGTCCTCCGCTACACAGGAGCAGCCGACGTAACAACCAG
>MFLE01000023.1 GCA_001781205.1 Candidatus Kaiserbacteria bacterium RIFCSPHIGHO2_02_FULL_49_34 | reverse complement strand
AATTCTCATTCAAGATGGATTCGGTTGCATTGAGTGTATCGACCACTCGCACGCTCTTCTATATAGAAAAGAGCGACACCGAAAAAATCTCGATGTCGCTCTTTTGTTAATTGGCGATCTACTTGTGTAGACGTGCGTGAAAGTCAAGCTTTTACTCCGCTACGTGCATGAGTATAGCACAAGTTCAAAATTACACCCTGTGGAAAGTGAACAAGGTCCGATCTAATTCACCTCGCCCACAAAAAACCCCCGTGAGGGGATTTTTTGTTTTCTTTCAGTGAAGTGTTTCCTGAAACTAACCGAGGTTAGTTAAGGATAACTGCGTCTGAAGTCCAATCTGTAACTGATTCAAACGCCTGTGAGAATGCAGTTGCATTGGTTGAAGTACCGTATGTGAGTGAGTCAACAACATGCTTGATTGTAACACCTGTAGATGTTGCAGTCTCAACAGTAAGAGTGAATGATTCAGTCTCACCGTCGTTGATGCGGAAGTTTGCACCTGACTTATCAGCAGTTGATGTAAGTGACGTCGTTGATGCGATAGTAGCGCCAGTGATGTGACCGACAACTGATGCAACATCGTCAGCTACGTAGAAGTCATCACCGTCTGCAGTTACCTTGAAGGTAATAACAAACTTAGCGTATTCTGCAGTTGAGTTGTTTTCAGTCTTCTGAACATCTGTTGCAGTGATTGAAGTCTTTGCAAGAGTTACGCCATCGCCACGGAAGGTCTGAGCGTCACCGTTTGCTGAACCTGAAATACGTCCTGAAGCAACAGAGTCACCGTTTGTATCCATAACGTTAGTTGAAAGGAGTGTTGCAGTGATTGAGGCGCCTGAGAAGGTGTTCTTGTTCATCTTAGCTACGAGAGAGTAGGTTACTGTATCGTCTTCATCAATCATTTCCTCGTCGTCAAGATCGAAGGTAATGGTTTCACTAAGAGTATCTTCAGTTTCAACAACTGTTGTACCCTTCATGAGGATGAATTCAGAAACCATGTCTGAAAGGTTTGCAGATGTAGTTGCAATAGTGAACTTGATCTGATCGAATGATACGTCAGTTCCCTCAGCCTTAACGCGGAACTTAAGAAGTTCTACCTTGTCGCCTGAGTTGTCATCGTCAACCTTTACAGTCTGAGTGTCTGGAGAGTCAGTTGCAAGTGAGTACTTAACCTTAACATCACCTGATGCTGAAAGCTTTGTAACGTTTACATCAGCATTGTTGTTTACAGTACTGATAGTAAGGATTGCACCTGAACCATCTGTGTAGCGAAGATCGCTTGCAGTAACAGTCCAAGTTGTACCAGCGTCATCTGTGTCGATTGCATCATTTGCATGTGCAACTACGTAGAATACTGCCTTGTTTGAAGAACCTTCCTTAACGATAGCGTCCTTAAGAGCTACGTTCTTTGAGTACTTACCTGATGAATCACGATTAAGATCTGATGCATCAACAGTTGCTACAACTTCACCGTCCATAACTACGTCGAATGCATCGAAGTAGCGAGTAACGATAGTTGACTTTGCGCCTGTGTAGTTAAGTTCGAGCTTAACGTTTGTAACCTTTACATCAGAGTCATCAGCTTCAACCTTGAAACCGAGAACCTTTTCTGATGTACCAGTTGTTACTTCGTCTTCAACATCTGAAGAGTAAGTAGTTACTGAAGCTGAACCTGCACCACCGGTAAGACCAGTTGAGCCTGTTGAACCAGTTGTAGAACCAGTTGTTGCTACAGAAGCGTTGTACTTAGCCTGTGATACAGGACCGAAGTAACCTACTGCTGGAGTAACACCGTTCGCTGCCTGCCATGCTGCTACTGCTGCTGCAGTCTGAGCACCGAAGTATCCAGTTGCGCCAGCTGCGATAGTGTGGCCCTTAGCGATGAGGAAGTTCTGGAGAGCTGTAACATCAGCACCCTGAGCTCCTACGGTAAGTGAACGAGTAAATGTGTATGCTGCAGTCGAGGTTGTTGTTGAACCTGAGAGTGATGCGAGCTGAGCGGTAAGCTGAGCAATCATCGCCTGGAGTTCTTCAATTGTTGCTGCCTTTGCAGGAGCTACCATCGAAAGCATCATTGCTACTGCTACGAATGCTACTGAGAGCTTCGCAACAGAAGATGTGTTTGCGTTTGTCATAATATATAACTTTGCTGTTAAATTCGAATTCGGACAGCGGGTCCGAATACTTGATGGAAGTCGAGCTTCTCGCAAGTATTCGAACACGCTATCTTTGTTCTATCTAATAAGAATTAATTCTTATTTACAAGCGAGGTTTTTAGGGCCTCATGTGCTTGCAAAAAACTACTCTAAGCCGTAGGGGAACAAGGATTCGACCCCTCTATTTACCTTACGGATAGATGCGATGTGGTGGTGAGACAGAAAAAATACGGCGATGAGCATCGTCGTAGTGGAGTACGTAAAATTCTTTTATTTAATTTAAAAGAGTCTCAAGGACTTCACTACAGACATGCTGCGGGATAATCAGATTGTCAGAGGTGACACACATTACTGTATGCCACGCGATGCATATTACCATCACTTTCAAAAATAAAGAAATGGCAAACCTGTGGATAACTTGCTTTTTAGGCAGAGAAACCAAAGTAGAGGCAAACAGTAACAAAAATATACTGATTTGTCAATGCTTTTTGCAGTGTTTTGTGTTGTTTTGCAACACGCTACACCGCGCACCGTATGTATGGAGACGTGTGGAATCGGGGTTTC
This sequence comes from Candidatus Kaiserbacteria bacterium RIFCSPHIGHO2_02_FULL_49_34, assembly GCA_001781205.1. GTDB lineage: Bacteria > Patescibacteriota > Minisyncoccia > Phycocordibacterales > UBA918 > HO2-49-34. The sequence goes on along the minus strand of MFLE01000023.1, from coordinate 27,856 downwards.
TTTCACTATAAAGATTCCACTCTCAGGGTTCCGTGTGGGTAATATATCAGTTCTGCCAAAGAAATACCTAAAACTAAAATATTTGTCATCCTCGGGGCTTTAGAAAATAACGAAGCGATAGCGTAGTATATTTTCAAAGAACCCGGGGATCCAGGCTTAAAAGTTACTGCCCTAACGCCTGGATCCCCGGGTATTTGAAAACAATATTCGGAAAGGCTTCCTCATTTGTTTTCTAAATCCCGAGGATGACAAATATTTTGGGTATGAGAATAGATTTAGATTAATTTCTAAAACACGCACATATCTAAAAACTCAAGGAAAATCCTTGAGTTTTTAGATGCTACGCCGCCGCAGGGGCGATGCGCGCATATGGTGTTACCACTGGTTTCTTATTTTTTGCGTAGGCATCAGCGAGTTCATCAAGGTTGTAGCGTGCTTGTACGTTCATCCAAAACTCTGCGGACATATCGAAGAAAAGACCGAGGCGTATTGCGGTGTCGGCTGTGATGCCCCGCTTGCCTTTTATAATTTCGCCGATGGCAGTCTGCTGCATGCCTGTATGTTTTGCAAGCGCGTAGGCAGTAATACTGAGTGGTACCATAAACTCCTCTTTGAGGATTTCTCCGGGATGAATGGCGATGGGGCGTATTTTTTTCTTTGTCATAATTTTAGAGCGTTATTATGAATGATAATCAACAATTTCAACAGAATGTACATACGGCCTTTCGCCACCCTTCCAAACAAAGCATGCACGCCACTGGTCGTTTATACGAACGCTGTACTGCCCCGTTCTGTCACCGCGCAGTTTTTCGAGATGATTTCCTGGAGGGTTTTTTAATAAGCGAAGCTCTGTTGCAGCATCTATCATAACAATCTTTCGTCGTGCCACGTCGAGAAGATTCTGCGGGAATCCCTTTTTAATTGCATAGCCATGCCAAATAGCTTCTGCCCATTCGCCACCCTTGGTTTTTGCAAACCAGGTATGTTCTTCTTGTTGTTGTGGATGCATACTAACGGATGTCGATACTATTGTCAAGCGATACTACAGTTCTTCTTCATTCATATCTCCGCTGCCTCCGCCACCTATAAGAATATCTCGTGGTTTTGAGCCATTTGCAGGGCCGACGACGCCTTTTTGTTCCATGAGGTCGATGAGCTTTGCGGCGCGGCCGTAGCCGACGGAAAGCTTTCGCTGGAGATAGGAAGTCGATGCTTTCTTAGCGTCAATGACGGCTTTGACAGCTTCTTCGTAGAGGTCGTCGTCGACGTCGGTATCGATGGTGCCTGAGGAGAAGATAACATCGCTGTCGTTTTCTTCATCTTCGCCACCGAGACGAATCGTGTCGCTGAGCCCTAATTCTTCGGCCTGCTTTTTGAGATGATCAACGACGGCTTTTACTTCCTCTTCACTAACATACGCTGACTGGAGACGGACTGGTTTTGAGAGTTCGCCGCCAAGGAAAAGCATGTCGCCTTGCCCGAGGAGGGTTTCGGCGCCGACTTGGTCGAGAATGGTTTTGGAGTCGACTTGTGAGGCTACCTGCAGCGCAAGGCGTGACGGAACGTTCGCCTTGATGAGACCAGTAACAACGTTCACTGATGGACGCTGTGTTGCGAGCAGGAGGTGGATACCAACTGCACGTGACATCTGTGCGAGGCGTACGATTGACGCTTCGAGCTCCTTCGGGAATGACGACATGAGGTCGGCGAGCTCGTCAGCAACGATGACGATGTACGGGAGTGGCTCGGGGAGATGTGCTTTTTCTTCTTCGTCACTCCCCTCTTTTTCCCATTTTGCTTTTGCTTTTGCGTAAATGTTTTCGTGATATGAGCCAACGTCGCGAACTTTGTGGGACTGGAGGATGTCGTAACGACGAGTCATTTCATTCACTGCCCACTTGAGGGACATTACTGCTTTCTTTGGGTCGGTAATGACTGGTGTGAGGAGGTGCGGAATGCCGTTATAGAGCGTGAGCTCCACACGCTTCGGGTCGATCATAATGAACTTAAGAAGGTCTGGCGGGTTACGGAAAAGGAGCGACATGATGATGGCATGGATAGTCACTGACTTTCCTGAGCCTGTGGTACCCGCTATGAGGCAGTGTGGCATTTTCGCAACGTTCACAAAGTGTGCCTTGCCCGTAATGTCGCGACCGAGGGCAACCATGAGCGGCTTGGGGTTGTCAGTATATTCAGGCGATGCAAGGAGCGAGGCGAGCCCTACCATTGACTTCGTTGAGTTTGGCACTTCGATACCCACGAGCGACTTGCCAGGAATAGGCGCTTCAATACGAACTGGTGATGCGGCGAGGGCGAGCTCAAGGTTGGTGCGCAGGCCGACGATTTTTGAAAGACGGACGCCTTCGGCTGGCTTGATAGCGTAGCGGGTGACGGACGGGCCAATAGAGACTTCGTCGAGTTCGACAGGGATGTTGAAGTTTTTGAGTGCGCGCTTGATGATGTTGGCATTGGCTTTGACGTCGCCTGTTTGTGCTTTGCCGGAGTCTTTCTTGAGAATCTTGAGTGACGGCGGTGTGTAGGGGCCGGAGACGAATTGTTCTGCCATGACGAGCTCATCTTTGAGTGCTGCTGCAGGGGTAACTTTTTCTTTGATGCGCTCGGTGAGGGATTTCTTCGGCGTATCTTCTTCGTCTTCTTCTGTGTTTTCGTCTGCGATTTCTGCGGCGGCAATTGCGGCCTTTGCGGCTGGTTCTTCTATTTCTTCGTCTTCGTATTCTTCTTCCTCTCGCTTCTTGAGGAATGCGGGGCGGACGAATCCGGTGTTGAAGGTGAGGAAGATACCGACAAGGAGGAATGCGCCGAGGATAATGCTTGCGGCAAGGTCGCCAAGGAGGTAGTTGAGGGGTTGTGCAATGATGTAGCCGAGTGCGCCGCCGCTTTGCATAAATGACTCGGCAGGCATAAGGAGCGTAAGGAAGCCGAGGATACTACTATAGAGGAATGCGATGCCGATGATTTTTGGGGTGCTGACATGGTCGTCGAGTTCGGGGCGTAGGAGGAGGATTGCGTAGGAAAAGCAGAGGAGCGGCGCGAGTGCATAGCCGTAGCCGAAGAGCCATCCGAGGCCGATTTGTGTGTACTCACCTACCCTGCCCGCGAGTCCGTAATATGCAAGAATGAAAAGCACACCAAAGACGATGAGTGTAATGGAACCAATTGCCTGCTTGGTGTGTGGTGATAGTGATTCAAAAAAAGAAGGCCGCACAGGCGCAAGAACTTCTTTGCGAGAACGAGATGATGATGTACGTGCCATGTGGGGGAGTATACCATAGAGTGGAAACGGTTCGCAAAAGATGGCGCAAAAAGAAGTACACAAAAATGTTGTCAGCAATCACCCCGACCTATCAGCATCGTAAATCTTTGCCACACACCTCCACGACCTGTCATCCTCGGAATGTAGAAAGTAAACGAAACGAAGTGGAGTATTACTTTTACATATCCGGGGACCCATGGCTTTACCGGCACCTCTTAATCCATGGGTCCCCGTGTATTTGAAAACAATACTCCTTACGTCGTTTGTTTTCTAAATCACGAGGATGACAGATATCTTGGGTAGCGCGCTTTACTCTGCGAGTGACAGCGCTGTTTGTTTGTTGTTATTCTCTGAGCTTCCAGCGCATTTGCTGTGTTACATCTTTCCAGAGCGGATTATCTTTTTCAATGAGTGCAATCTTCCATGCTCTGTTATATTTCTTGAGCTGCTTTTCTCTTTTTATTGCATCACCAATATACTCATGGAACTCATACCAGACAAGAAGTGTAACGTCATATTTGTCAGTGAAACTATTTTTAAAAAGGTGATCTTTGTGTTGATAGTTACGCCCTCGAATGTCACTTACACATACCCAGAGTTTGGCGTGACTTTTCTCATTCAGTTAATGTAGCACAATTCCCGTTCTGTCCAGTTGTCTTTTACATCCAAGGTACTACAATGTCTGTATGGAGAATATATCGGACATGTTCGCACGAGGTGCTGAGCGATTGATACATGATGCACATTACGTTGCATATGTTTTCAAAAAGACAGAGAAGGTTTGCAATGCTGTGTACTTTATAACGTCGCAGATAACGGACGTTTCTCAAGGACACGGACATGCATCAACGAGCATTGTCCGTGAGGTTGAAGGCAGTGCGCTTGCACTTTTGGGAAAGGTACAAACCACACTCTCACGTACCCGCGATGAGCTCCCCGCTATCGCGCCGACGCTCTCAATTGGTATTCTCGAACTCTCCTCAAAACTCAGTATCCTTGCTGCCACAGGCAGACTCTCACGTGAACATCTCCTTGTATTCCAGCAAGAACTCGATACCCTCGAACGCGCTATCTACTTCCATGAACCAGACCGTGCGATAAGCATGCCGAAAGTAGCGGCACCAAGAACAATTCGAGAAACACCAAAAGCTATCGTAACAACCCCCTCTCCACGGAAGCCGACACCTTCTCCGGCAGCTCCCCTTTCGCCCACTCCAGCTGTATCGGACACAAGTTCTCGCAGTGCTCTTATAAAGGACGTGCTGATGAAGTCTCCTGCTTCAAGTATAAAGGACATATCTCGTGCATTCCCAGATGTCTCTGAAAAAACAGTGCAGCGAGAGGTTAATACACTCATTGCACGCGGTGCGGTGCGTAAAGAAGGAGAGAAGCGTTGGTCGCGTTACTCGCTTGTTTCGTAAACAAATGTCCGTTATCCTTTCGTGCTATAGTACCTTCTATGTATCATACGTATCTTAAACTATTTTTTAGCAGCATCCTCGCAATCCTCTTCATTGTGTATGTGGGGTATCAAGGAAGGTTCTTCATTATTGGTCCGACACTTACCGTAACCGAACCTTCAGTGGTTACTCAAACTAGTCGCTCCATTCTGGTGCAAGGTAGCGTGACCCATGCAACTCTCATCACCGTGAATGGCTACCCTATCGACACTGACCTCGCGGGCAACTTCTCCTACCCGTTGGTGCTTCCTGATGGATATAGTATACTGACGATATCCGCACGTGACCGCTATGGTCGTGAAAGAACGGAGACACGTTCGTTATTCCTTGCTCCGGAAGCAGCGACTACTACTAATCAATAACAATTACTATGGCACTCGCAAAGAAAAAAGAAACAAAGAAAAAGACGGTTGATGCAGCTCCGGAAAAAGGCACTAGTTCTGCAGCAAGCGTTCTCGAAACACTCCGCTCTATTAAAACAAAGTTTGGCGACGAAGCCATCATGACGCTCGATACGTCCCTCGAAGCAGCAAAGGATATCAAATCACTTCGCACTGGCTCAATCGGTCTCGATGATATTCTCGGTATTGGAGGCTATCCTGAAGGACGCATCATTGAAGTCTTCGGTCCTGAATCTTCAGGCAAGACAACACTTACCCTCCACGCAATCGCAGAAGCACAAAAAGCTGGTGGCGTATGTGCATTCATCGACGCAGAACATGCGCTCGACCCGCAGTACGCGCGCGCGATTGGTGTCAACCTCTCCGAGCTCCTTGTCTCACAGCCCGATACGGGCGAGCAAGCACTCGAGATTACTGAGTCGCTTGTGCGTTCAGGAAAGGTTGCACTTATCGTCATCGACTCTGTGGCAGCGCTTACCCCGCGCGATGAAATCGAAGGTGAGATGGGTGCAACTCACGTCGGCAAGCAGGCTCGCCTCATGTCGCAAGCACTCCGCAAACTCACGGCTATTGCACACAAATCGGGCACGGTGATTATCTTCATCAACCAGATTCGCATGCAGATTGGTGTGATGTTCGGTAACCCAGAAACTACCCCAGGTGGAAAGGCGCTCAAGTTCTACACATCCGTCCGTCTCGACATTCGCCGTATTGCGCAGATTAAGAAAGGTGAAGAAGTTGTCGGTGGTCGTCACAAGGTAAAGGTGGTGAAGAACAAAGTTGCCGCCCCATTCCGCACCACAGAGTTCGACCTCATTTACGGAGAAGGAATCTCGACCGAAGGCGAGATGCTCGCCCTCGGCGAGAAGTTCGGCTTCGTAAAGAAGTCTGGCGCATCATACACCTACATTCCACCAGGTGGCGATGAATCAACTGAGGTAAAACTCGGCCGCGGCTACGACGCAGCACGTAAGTATTTGAAGGAAGACACAAAGACGTATGCCGACCTCATGAAGAATATCCGCACTGCCCTCAAGGGAGACAAGGATCTTTACGGCAAAGCTCCCGTCTCCGAAGACGAACCAGCTGACCTTGAAGAATAAAAACAATAAAATACCATCGACAGTATCGATGGTATTTTGTTATGAGTCATAACGAATCTACCTCAACTTTTTAGAGATACTTTTTAAGGTACTTCCCTGTTGCAGAGTCTTTGTTCTTTGCGACTTCCTCAGGGGTGCCACGCGCAACTATCTGTCCGCCACCTTCGCCGCCTTCTGGGCCGAAGTCGAGGAGGTAGTCCGCGCATTTAATGAGGTCAAGGTTGTGTTCGATAACAACAACTGAGTTGCCGCGCTCGACGAGCTGCTGAAGGATTTCAATAAGCTTCTTCACATCTTCGTAGTGCAAACCGACTGTCGGCTCGTCGAGAAGATAGATTGTTTTGTAGGTATCAGGACGATACAGCTCTGAAGCAATTTTAATACGCTGCGCCTCCCCGCCCGAGAGGGTTGTAGCACTTTGTCCAAGCGCAAGGTAGCCGAGCCCCACATCAGATACACGGCGAAGCCTGTCCGCAATCGCGGGAATGTCATTAAAGAATAGTAACGCGTCTTCGATGGTCATCTGCAATATTTCGTGAATATTCTTGCCTTTATAGGTAACTTCAAGCGTTTCCTTCGTGAAGCGTTTGCCATTACAAATATCACATTCAACATACACAGTCGGCAAGAAGTGCATTTCGACGGCGATTTGCCCATTACCCTGACAGGCTTCACAGCGACCACCTTTGACGTTAAAAGAGAAGCGCCCCGGTTTCCATCCGCGAGCACGTGCTTCGCTTGATGCGGCGAAGAGGTCGCGAATATGCGTAAATGCGCCAATGTAGGTAGCAGGGTTTGAGCGTGGTGTGCGACCAATCGGTGACTGATCAACAAGGACCGTACGCGAAAGATTCCCTACTGCGCCCTCAAACGATTCACAGTTGTAGATTTTTACCGTACGGTGGCGAAGCTCAAGCGCGCCGAGGAGGTTTTTGTGTACGATGTCATAGAGGAAGGTTGACTTGCCTGACCCAGAAACACCCGTCACACAGGTAAGGGTGCCGAGCGGAATGTCGGCGTCGAGTTCCTTAATATTGTATGCTGCGCCGCCGCGCACCTTAATTGCACCCGCACCGACACGGCGGTTCTTTGGTACATCAATCTTTTTCTCACCGCGAAGGTACGCAAGAGTGAGTGATTTCGACGGGTTCCCCTTCTGCGTGAGGAGTTTTTGGAGGTCATCAGCAACAATAACTTCGCCGCCGTGCACACCGGCTCCCGGGCCAATGTCGACGAGGTAGTCCGCAGCGCGAATCGTGTCTTCATCGTGCTCAACCACAATAATAGTATTACCGAGCTCTCGCAACTCCATAAGAGTTTGAATAAGACGGTCGTTGTCGCGCTGGTGAAGCCCGATGGTTGGTTCGTCGAGTACGTAGAGTGCACCTACGAGTCCTGAGCCGAGCTGTGAGGCAAGGCGAATACGCTGCGATTCCCCGCCAGAAAGAGTGTTCGCGCGACGGTCAAGCGTGAGGTATTCAATGCCAACGTTATGCATGAATTTGAGTCGCTCCATGATTTCGCGCAGCGCTGGCCACGCAATTTCGTATTCTTTGTCAGTAAGGTCGAGTGAGCCAATATGCTTGAGTGCTTCACGCACTGAAAGTGAGGTGAAGTCGTGAATGTTTTTGCCGAGGCCAGTGTCGTTTGTTGATTTTAGGAACACACGAAGCGCCTCAGGGCGAAGACGCGCACCTTTACATGCAGTACATTCATCCGTGTTGAAAATCCCCACCACACCGAGGCCGTTACAATTCGGGCAGGCGCCATATGGTGAGTTGAACGAAAAGAGGCGTGGCTCAATTTCTGGGAATGACGAGCCGTCATTCGGACACATAAATTTTGAGGAAAGAATACGTGTCGTGCCATCAGGTGATTCGATTTTTACGAGACCGTTCGATTCAGTGAGTGCAAGCTCAACCGCTTCAGAGAGACGCTCGCGTGCGTTCTTAGGACCATCACGAAATTCGCTGACATAGATTTCATCGATGAGAAGGTCGATATCGTGACGTTTATTCTTATCGATAACAATTTTGTCGCGAAGCTGGTGAATGACGCCATTAATTTTAATGGTTTCGTAGCCTTTATTAAGCAGATCATACAGCATCTGGTAGTACTCGCCTTTGCGTCCGACAACAATCGGCGAAAATACTGCAACGCGAGCCGCAGAAATTGGCACGCCCATGATTTCCTTCGCTCCCTTTTTGAGCGCATCTTGCACTTCCTTTGACTCAACAGAGTCGAGAATGATGTGCAAAATTTCATCATGCGAAAGCTTTTTGATTTTGACATCCTCGTGGATACAGTATGGCTGTCCAATACGTGCGTAGAGAATACGCAGATAGTCGTAGATTTCGGTAATAGTGGCAACGGTCGAACGGGGGTTGCGAGACGAAGACTTTTGATCGATAGAAATAGCAGGCGAAAGACCGGAAATCTCGTCGACATCCGGCTTTTGCATTTGATTAAGGAACTGCCGCGCGTACGCCGAGAGTGACTCAACATACCGACGCTGCCCTTCCGCAAAAATAGTATCGAACGCCAAAGAGGACTTCCCTGAACCAGAAAGCCCTGTAAATACGGTCATTTTCCCGCGCGGAATCGTGAGGTCAATATTCTTCAGGTTATGTGTCCGCGCCCCGAGAATCACAATATTCCCCTGCCCCGAGACATCTGTCTTCGTGGTACCCTTTTTAATTGCCATAACCTATCGAGTATACGAAGTCTGAGGCAAAAAGCAATGGTACACAATTTTCTTCTAGGTATGCAGTAAAGTTCCCAGAGCTTCATATATAACCTCTGCTTCTTTGCGAGTGATGTGATTTTCTGTAAGTGAGGTTGGGCCTTCTATATAAATAAGCACCCCGGGAACTCCATCAATTTCTTTTGCAGAAACTTCCACTGTAATTGCGTTTCCAAGTTCATTTATAAAGTTTTTCTGGGACATATATCTTATCGCAAGCCGACTACTTTGTAGACCTCGCTAAGCTTTGCTTCGGCTAACTTGTTTGCCTTTTCGGCTCCTTTTTTTAGGACGGCTTCGACGTCGGTGTCGGTGATTTGCTCGCGTTTCTGACGCATGTCGGCGAAGTACGTATCTATATCGTCGATAAGGGCGTTTTTGAGGTTGCCGTATTTACCTTTGTTTTCTTCGTAGAGCGGGATGAGTTCTGCTTCTGTCTTGAAAAGCTTGTGCATGTTGTAGACATTTGTTGGCATGTCGCCTGTTGAGTCAGTAACAATCGACATGACTGCTTTTTTGATTTCGTCGTGTGAGGCGAAAAGTGGAATGGTGTTTTTGTAGCTCTTTGACATTTTGGCACCATCGGTTCCGGGGACAACCGCAACATCTTCTTTAAAGATTCCTTGCGGCTCGGTAAAGAGGTTGGCATATGCAACGCGGAATTTCTTTGCTGCTTCGCGTGCGTACTCAATATGTTGCTGCTGATCCTTCCCTACTGGGACGACGTCGGTGTCGTACAGAAGAATGTCGGCTGCCATGAGGACAGGGTACGTGAAAAGCCCTGCGTTCGCATCGAGCCCCTTTGCAACCTTATCCTTATACGAATGTGCGAGCTCGAGGTACGAGACTGGCATGAGGCAGTTAAGTACCCATGCAAGCTCAGCATGTGCCGGCACGTCACTTTGACGAAAGAGAGTTACTTCATCAGGATTCACTCCTGCTGCAAGATAGTCCTTCACAACGTCAATCGTGCTCTGACGAAGGAGTCCCGGCTCACGCACTGAGGTAAGCGCATGCAAATCAGCAACCATCAAAAAACTCTCATACTTTTCAAAAAGTTCAATCGCCGGCTTTAGCGCCCCGAAATAGTTGCCAATATGCAGCTTTCCCGATGACTGTAATCCGGTCAAAAGTCGTTTCTTCTTTGTTTCCATGTTTTGTAGCATACCATAAAAACCACTGCAATGCAGTGGTTTTTATGGTTCTATTTTTATTCTGTATGCTACATGCTCGCCGTAAGAAGACATACGCCAAGGGCAATATAAACAATGCATACTCCATTGAGTAACCATGCATTATTCTTATACACAGGCACGAATTTTTGTGCCATGCCTGGTGAGCCAAGCAGTACGACCCCCTTAAGCAATGACAGCCATCCGAAAATAGTGATGAGCACATACCAGTCAGCGGTCCATACATTGTGGAGAATAACAGTAGGAAGACCTATAATAAGGGTAAGGTATCCAGCAAGCAACGCAAATGATTTCCCTGTTGCTGCGTTGAGAAAATCATCCTTATCGCGTTTCTTTAAAAAGAGAATCGTAGTGCCAACGATAACCAAAAGCCACCCCCAAAACTGAGCTAGAAATAGTGTTGTATCCATAATTTAGAAAATAATTACTAATAAGTAAATACATCGACCTCTCTATAACTGTAGCACAGGTTTTGTAAAAACAGCCGCATGCATAGGATGCGATATCCAAAAAAACACTCGCATTGCTGCGAGTGTTTTTTTGGTAGTTGCCAATACGTCTAAGAGCTAACGCATTGCAATTACCTGACCCCAACATGGCTTCGACGCGCTCCAAGGCTGAAGGCCCTGTTTCTCATAGAGATAGCGTGCGTACGCCATGTTGTCAACGAAGTTGGTGAGGTCAAGTCCGAGCTTTTTGGCAGTTTCTCCGTGGTAATACGTGTTGATTTGCATCACACCTGTATCACGCGGATCCACAACGCCACGAAGGACTGAGCCGTTCGCAAGCGTGTGACGAAACTGGGACTCACATCGTGCGACATCTGCAAGAGCAGGAATGTCGGCGAAGTAGCCTCTTACTGCCACTTCCACATCCTTCATGGTGCGCGGATCGAGATCGCGCGCAACCGCGGTATTGCCAATGGCAATACGTTCAACCGGCATTGCCTTTTGAACTGAAGTGGTTAAGAGTGCAGTAATGATAGCGTTGGATAAAATAAGCCAGTTGGTTTATCAATTAAAGAACACCCGAAGGTGCTGTGCGCACAGGCTACCATGAAAAATACCCCATGTCAACACTATCCAACACGTTTTCCAAGTCGTCAAGTACCAATAATCGCACAAAACCCTTATTTATCAACAGTTTTGTCATTTTCCCCTTTGTATTGTTTTGTCTAAGTTTCCGCCTATAAATACAATCACCTCTCAGAATTGTCATCCTCGGGTTTTAGAAAACAAAAGAGCGAGAGCAAATATTGTTTTCAAATACCCGGGGATCCAGGCTGACGAATAATGTTCTTCATCCTGGATCCCCGGATACTTTGAAAGCATAGTCGGCAGAGCCTCCTTGCTTTCATGACACTTCGCTTCTTTCTTCTCTCGTTCTCAAGTAAAAATCTCCGCTTACGCTTCGACTTTTACTTGCTCACTCGTTTGAAAGATAAGTTCCGAGGATGACAGTTCGTTGGGTTATATCGATGGATTTTTGGTAATTACTCACACAGATACCGAAATAGCCCACAAAAAAAATGCCTCACCTCCGTGGTAGACATTTTTATGAGAGGAAAAATGGACCGCTCGAGTGCCATACATTTACTCATTTTCAGCAAAAGATATTGATTCGACTATTTTTTCGAACTGAGCTACAAATGAGGTGTCAGCGGCGTAATGTATTGTATAGACATTTTCAGCAACGGGCAATATATATACTACAACTTTTCCTCCATCAAAATCACTTCTATATGAAATCTTTTCTGCTGCACGCCCATTAACCTCTGCTCTTTCTTTCGTGCTCCCCTCTTGCGAAATAAGTCTGTCGTGGAGTTCGGTTGATGATGCGTGTGAGATACGACGGATCGTCAGTGTTGAGATAAGCCCCACCCCTGACGCTATTTTCGGGTTATCTGCATCAAGCGCAATGATATTCACTGCCGAGACGGTATCATCCACTGTCCATGAAGCAGGATATGTAAATTGTAGCGCATGATTACTGCTTTCATACAAATGAAAAATATCGTGATTTACTACTTTTGTGTAAGAAATTATCGCCACCAAGAACAGACATAAGATGATTCCAATAATAAATGTATGTGTTCTTTTAATTTTCATATCATCACTATACGTACTCTTGCAAAAAAAAACAAGGATATGCTATATTCCACTTGCAGCATGTGCTGCGATTGTTCTTTTTAGGAGAAAACAAGTGAAATATTTCACAAAAGCAACGTGTCTCGTGATGCTCATAGCAGCAGCCTCGGCTGTCCATGCTGATCCCGTTCCGACTCTTTCATCCCCGCTTCAAGGCAATATCCTTTCTCGCACCATTACGTCACATTTTGGTGACAACTGGAACAATACGTACTGCGGTGGATATATAAAGAAGCATACTGGCATTGATGTGTATGCAAATTCAAATGAAAATGTCTACGCAGCATACTCGGGGTATGTGAGAAAGGCACAGCTTGACGCCACATGGGGTGGATATGTCTCTGTTGACCATGGGCCAGCCAGCACGTTCAACCTTGTGACAACATACTGGCATGTAATACCGTCAGTATCTGCTGGAACGTGGGTTGGTACAGGGCAGAAAATTGGCACTGTCGCAGATCTTGGATCTGGAACACATCTGCATTTCAGCACCTTCGAGGCTGGGTGGATGGATGTCGTTGCATATGCAGGAGCACTGCCCCAAACAAACTGTGGCGGATATCCTGCATTCCCAAGCTACTTCAAGAACCCCACCAACTACACATACACAAACAAGTAATTGGCAAGGTCTCCTGCCGCATCGCAAGATGCGGCTTTTTTCTAATCAAGCAAGCACAAAAAAATGCCTCGGTGGTGTGTAATGAATCGAGTAGAACAAGAGGTGTTTTTTTATTGTATTCATATATACAAAAAAATGCCTCACTGTGGTGGGAGACATTTTATGGGAGGAGAGATTGACCGCTCGAGTGCTCTATCACGAGCGGGTCTCTTGTTCCTCCGTGCCCGAGTATACCATGAGTGGGATTTTGTCGGAAACTTGCAAGAGTGGCTACTGTGTGTTCTGGGCGTCGGTGGTTACTTTCCGCGTATAGACAGCGCGTGCAATGCGGATAACTTCGTAGGGGTATGCTTCGTTCAGTGCTTCGTAGATCGGCTTAAGTTTGTCGGCACCATGTTCATGAATTGCAGGCTCAATGATGGTGTAGATGTCGACCCAAGAGTCGCCACCAGTGACCCGTTCATCGAGAGCCTGTTCGACAACCACGCCGTCACGAACGAGCTTTTCAAGATGCCCCCAGACGGTAGTTATGGTGAGCTCGCGGGCGCGAGCGATTTCAGCAAGGGTCTTCCCTGCTTCGTAATGGGTTCTAGTTATTTCTTCTGTCGGAACCGTGGGTTCTTTTGGTGCTTTTGCAGCACGAGGTACGTCTTCGCCACCCTTTTTATATTTGCCACCAATACGCTCGACAAAGAGTTTTGTTAAATCCTCCAATTCTTCGTCATCGACATTCTCAAATGCAGTGACCGCTTCATCAGACGCACTGCGGAATTTTGCATCCGCCGCTACAATCCGCGGATCAACGATAAGCGCATTTGGACCGACACCGATAATCTTCATGCCGGCAAGCGTGCGCACACGAGATAGTGCGACGTAGCCTTGCCCGTAGGTAAACGCATTACGCAAGTCGATTTCTGCGGCGTCGAGCGACATCCCCTGTGACTTATGAATCGTAATCGCCCATGCAAGACGGAGCGGGATTTGTGCGATTTCCGCACGCACCTTGCCATCCTCTTGCATCGTCCACGTGGTTGGTTCGATTTTAATACGTGTGCCATCAGCAGTTTCAATAATCGGAAACGAATCACCTTTTGCAAATTCAACAATGCGTCCAAGTGTGCCATTCACATACCCCGCTTCGAAATTATTCTTCGTACACATCACCATCGCATCAACTGCAAGGTCAAGCGTCTGCGGTGACAGACAGGTTTTCATAAGTCCTTCAACTATCGGCTTCGCACCAGTGCCACGCATAGTGTAGCGCTTTTTCGGGCCGCTTAATTTCGCGAGCTCGGCATGGTTGAGCGCATCAACGTCTTTGTTGTGGGTAAAGAGACGAGTTGGCTCGACACCTTCATATGAAATGTCCGTCTGTTCCGAAAGGAGTGTAAAGTGTTCTTCTTCTATTTCAGCACGACGGATTGAAGAAAGAAGCCCAAGCAAAAGCTCGTCCTCTTGGCGATGCTGTTCTTCAAGGTAACACGTGAGCATATTTGCACGTTGCCACGCCGGTGCTTCAAAGGCGAATTGTGGTAGCTGTCCGTATGGCGTAATCGGTGGGAGCTGGAAAAAGTCGCCAACCACAATAACCTGCATACCACCAAACGGCTCGCCAATTCCTCGAGCGCGCCGACAGAGTGTTTCCACTGCGTTAAATGCACCTGCCGCAAGCATCGAGATTTCGTCGATAACGAGCACGTTTGCTTTCCGCATGCGCTTTACGTACTTTTCTTTCTGTAAGATAAGGTCAATATCCTGCTCACTTAGGGAATCGCGTGCACCAATACCGCTCCATGCATGAATCGTCATACCACTCACGTGTGTTGCCGCAATTCCCGTCGAGGCGGTAATCGCCACAGAAACACCGCACGCATCAAGATGCGCGAGATAACGATTGAGTGTATAGGTCTTCCCCGCTCCCGGCTCACCGGTAAGGAACACATTCGCTCCTGTTTTGAGAATGTTGAGTGCTTGTTCTTGCGTCATGATTTATTTATTTTCTGAAAGTGAATCAATGGGTACCTGTGCAACTTTGCGCACACCACGTTCTATAAGGCGATGTGCGAGGTACGCAATCCCGAGTATTGCTGCGACCACGAGGAGGATTTTTATTTCGCGCAGCGGCAATTTGCCAAAGAGTTCAACAAGGAACACGCCAGCAAAGTATCCTCCACTTGTCATGACTGCTGACCATGCAAGCGCACCGAGTGCATTGAAGAGAAGAAATGTGCGATACGGCACATGCGAAAGCCCCATTGAAAGCGGCACGAGGGTGCGAAAGCCATACATGAAGCGCATGCCCGCCGACATAAGCTGCGGACGCTTTTCATAGACCGAGAATGCCGCACGTGCACGAGCATATGCTCTTGGCATACGCAAGCTCACCCAGGTGCGCCGATACCGTCCAAGCAGGAACCACGCATTATCCCCGATAAGCGCCCCAAATGCAGCCGCAAAATACACACCAGTGAAATTTAAATCGAGTAGTTGCTGGTGCGATAAAATCCCTGCAACAAAAAGAATGAGCTCCCCTTCAAAGAGTGAACCAATCAGTACCGCGAGGTAGCCATATGTTTCTAGAAAAAGAATCGCTTCGTTCATAGAATTTTATCCGCATACACAACGACCAGTGTCGCCACGATAATAATCGTAATAAACTGGATAAGGAATTTTGTAAACGTAGGTTTTTGCATGGCTGCATCATACCATATTCTTAGCACCACCCCCAAGTACTTTAATTATGAATTTCGTGTGAAGTATGGCATACTGCAGACATCCGAGTCACTTGCTGACCAACAGCATCATGTGGACTCCTCTCTTTTTTGCCCATGTACTTGTACTGGGCATTGCGACACTTTTCAATTTCGCTTTTTTTGCGTATCTGCTTACGCAACAGCATCGCACAACTGGCTCACGCGCAATACTTTTCGCGTCGACCTGCATCACGATATACGTCGCGCTTGCAGCCGTCTTTCTCTTTGTACCGGCACCAGCGGTTATCAACAGTATTCCTTTCTTTGGCGTCCTCGTGTTCACCAGCTTCCTTCTTGTCGCGCTTCTGGCACCTAACAAACCATGGACCTACCTCCATACTGGACTACTGGTGCTCGGTACTATTATCGCCGTACTCACCGGCACACCAGGCATTGTCTACGAAACCATCACCCCTACTCCGTACGGCTACGCCGAACTCACCTTTGCCCCAACTGCATATATTCTGAATATATATTTTCTGGGTATTCTTATAGGAACATCCATTACCTATTATCGCCGTATTACTTCCGCAAGAACTCCCGCCACCCGTTTCCTTTACTGGACACTCGCCATCTCATTCCTGATCTATCTTCTGAGCGTTTCTGTCACTACCTTTATCCTTCCCTACTTCGGCATCGCTCATTTCGCACTCCTTGTCCTCGTACTCACTACCTCTATTATTATTGGCACATTCGCTATTCTCTACACGCAAAAATTCAAGAAAAACAACCTTATTATCTAACACCCCTTCACAAGCTATTGATTTTTTGGTGAGATACGGTATAGTGTCGGCACCAGATTCGATTCGGCAAGAATCAAGTCAATATCCGCCCATAGCTCAGCTGGAAAGGCCCAACCGCTTCGCGGACCAGGGTTGGGCCAGCTGCTAGGGATGTCGGCTCCGCCGACGCTATGTAATGTGTTCGCTAGCGCAAACACGGCAGATAGAGCAGTATCCTGCAGGATTGTCTGGTACAAGAAGATATTTCCGCCCATAGCTCAGCTGGTAGAGCAGGCGCCTCTTAAGCGCAAGGTCCTAGGTTCGAACCCTAGTAGGCGGACAGCAATAAAGAAAAACAAAGTTGCGAAGCCTTGTTTTCTTTGTGGTCTAGTACTATACCTGCAGGCCGACTTCGCCTTTGCGGGCGCGCATGCCTTTTTTGGGGATGGTGAAGGTGAAGGTGGTTTTCTGTTTGGGGATTGAGATGAAGGAAACGGTGCCGCCCCAGTCTTCAACGAGGAGCTTAGCGAAGGAGAGTCCGATGCCGTTGCCGTTCGGGACAGCTTGCTGGGCGTTGGTGGCGCGGTAGAATTTTTCGAAGATACGCCCCTGCTCTGCTTCGGGAATGCCAATACCCTCATTGGTGACAGATACAGAGAACGTGTCGCCAACGGTTGCGATATGCACGTCGACGGCTGTTTCCTTGGTGCTATAGCGGATGGCGTTTGTGAGGAAGTTGAGGAGGACTTGCCACACGAGCTGTTTGTCAGCGTCGACAGGAGCGATGTCGTCTGCGGTAACTTCGAGGGTGAGGGACTTTTCTTTCGCTTCAGCTTCGAGCGTTGCGATTATTTCTCGCGCAAGCTCGGTGATTTCGAGAGGTTCGGGATTGATGGCAACACGGCGAGCTTCTACACGAGAGAATCGAAGGAGTGTATTCACGAGTTCAATCATGCGAAGAGTGCTGGTATTGAAGTCGTCGATGGTTTCTTTTTGCTGTGCGCCGATTTCACCGAGCGAGCCGTCAGTGAGCATTTCGAGAGACCACCGCATAGAGGTCAATGGTGTGCGAAGCTGGTGCGACGCTGCAGAGAGGAAGCTGACACGCGCTTCTTCAAGACGTACAAGCTCAGTCACATCACGGAATGTGACAATGAGTCCTGTTACGACATTATCGCGGTCACGAACGGCAGCGATGGTAATGGAGACAGGGATGGCGATGCCGCGGGTGTCAACAATGGCGTATTCACGTTCAAAAATCTTTGGTGCCTTGTAGTCGAAGGCTTCCGTGAAAAGTTTTGCACAGATATTTTGCGTTTCTTTCTCTTGTGCGAGGGCGCGAATGCAGATATCGTCGCCTGAGGTGCCGACTACTTGCTCGCCAAAGAAAGCTCGAGCGGGTTCATTGGCGAGCGTGACTGCACGCGTGCTATCTAGTACCACTACCGCATCCGCCATAGAGACGAGGAGTTGCTCGAAACGTGCACGTTCCTCGGCAGTTGCTTTGTCCATTTTGCCGAGTTCAGCGAGGGTCTTCTCGAGCTCTGCGGCATTTTCTTCTTGTGCGCGCTGCGCGGCACGAATACGGGTGAGCATCGTATTAAAGGAGTGTCCGACTTCGCCGAGTTCGTCTTCGCGAGCGATTGGCACAAGGTCGTCAGCATCACCCGCTGCTACCGCTCTCGCGGTGCGGCGCATATCACGAAGCGGTTGCAAGATGAAGATGAAGACGAAGAACATCGTAAGGAGTGTGGTAACGACGTTGACAACGGCAATGTAGTACTGCGATACCGCGGTGCTGAGGGTGCCAGCTTCGAGTGTTTGCGCAGCAACTGCTTGCATTTTTTGTTCGGCGGTAAAGGCTTCGCGCACGCTTCCTGCGAATGTAGTGTACGTAATTTTCGCATCCGATAATGCTTCAGTGCGTGTTTCGAGACTTGACGAGGCATATGCGTAGGTGTCGCGCGCATGAATAAGGGCATGGAGGAAAACTTCTTTATCTGCCAAGAGTGCTGAGGAACGTTCGCTCGATGCGCCGAATTCGCGATAGGAGCGGTAGGTTTGCTCGGCACGATCGAGACTCGCGATTGCGTCATCGAAGACTGCGCCACCTTGGGTCTCGGTGAGTTCTGCTGCGCGAAGGGTGTCACCAATAGCGATGAGCGCGCCGTTAAATTCAACGAGCGCAACGAGCCGCGGCGCGTCTTCGTTCGCATACTTCGTAAATGACGAGGTAATATCACGAAATGCCTGTGAGGAAATACCGCCACCGACAACCATCACGGCAATAGAAATAAACGCGATTGCGGTAAATCGTGTTGAAAGGCGACGGAAGTAGTGCTTGATAGAATTCATCATGGTAGTTGTAGTGTGCGTGTCATTGCGTCATTGATAGCGTATTCGTAATACGCGCCAGACCACCACAAGGAATTACGCGCTTCAGCGAGTTCTGCCGCAAGGTCTTTTTTACCTTGCTCGGAAATGAGAGTATTGAGGGCTAGCGTTGCGCCACGGAGCGCAATGAGTGAGCTGGGAAAACTTTCATTTGTTGCGCGCGGTGAGACATATGCAGCGTGCGACGTTTCTGCATCAAGATACAGTCGATATGCAGCGGTCAAGATTTCCGAGCGTAGTTCGACATACTGCGCCAGTGAACGTTCGGTATCAAGACTAAGATATCCACTGATGAGGTCAAGTAAGACACCTGGCGTGCGACGCGTCCCCTCCCCTGCATGCCAGATAAGTGCTGCGCGAGCTTGCGCCGGCGTACGAGCGGCAAGCATGGCGTCGTACTGCTCTTGCTCTTCTTCACGCAGCGTATCGTCTAATGTAGACGTAAGGGGTGTGTCAGTATCCTTCCCCACCACAAAGGCCTCCTCTGCGCGCAGCACGAAATCTGTATCGGCACGAATAACCTCATCGAGCGATGCGCGATAATCGTCAAAGGTCTTCCAAAGGTAGATACATTCATCTGGTAGTGCGTCGCAGAGTACTTTTTCGGCAACTGGGGCGATACTTCCTTTGAGCTCTCTCTTTTCAAATGCCTCTTCTCCTTCACGGGTCGCCAATCGCTGTATGTATGCAGATTCAAGTCGTGCGAGTCGTTCGTAGAGTGCAAACGCATCGTCTTCCGAAAGCCGCGCCTTCGCGACAAGTCGAAAGGCTTCCGCGTCAATACGGCGTATTTCTGCGTGCGTCGCCATCAGTGGTGGTGACGCACGCAGAAGTGTAATGCGATACATAAAAACCGTCGCAAGTACAAATAGCACCGCTCCCAATACACCAAAGACGCCACGCATTACCATATCTTTCCCAGTATACACCGAGGTTGCGAAAAGTTGGCACAAAAAAAGAGCCTCGGGGAGAGGCTCGTGCGAGAAAAGAACTGCGTTCAGCACATAAGGCTTACCGGCTTGTAGTCGTGCATGATTTCAAGCCAGCGTGCTTCGTACACCATACTGGCGAATACCCTGCCGCATACGCGGTGCATGGTGACATATGCAGAGAGCACCATAACGTTATCGCATTGCGCCGCATGACGCACGGCATGTTCAACATTCTCTTCGACAGTATATGTCGAATCTATCAAGTTCGCATTGACCACAAACTGATCAATCGTAGCGCCGATTTTCTCCGAACGGAGATAGATGAGATCGCCCATGAGCCCACGCTCTTTCTGATTCGTAAGCGAACTGAGCACATTGGCTCGGTGTTGATGGATATGGACGAGCTGTTCAACTTCATCTTGTGCCAACGCCACACGTTCCCGCGCGACGTCGTGACGCCGCGCGAGAATTGCGCATTCAAGGTAGCTTGCGGTGAAGCTGTTCCGCGGCGCGAGATGGTATTTTTGCACCATTTCTTGCTCGTTGTCGCTTACCATCGTGGCTTCAACAATGCTTTGAAAGCGCGCTTCGAGGTCGACAAAGACTTTTGCTGCAGTATTCATAACGATTCTCCAAGAACAGAAACAATGAACGTATCGGCATATATGAAACCATTTTTATGACAATGTGTCAATACATTGCAACTGTGTGCAGTCCATGCGAAAATGGCACCCATGCACACCCTCGACGAACTTGTTCAGCACTTCCTTCGCTTCCCTGGTATCGGTCCGCGCCAAGCGCGGCGTTTTGCAATGCATCTTCTGACGGAAGATGAGTCAGCGAACGAGTCGCTCGCGAATTTGATTCGGTCACTCAAGACAACGGTGCGCCCTTGTGTGCACTGCGGACGGTATGTATCATATCGCACCCGTGAGGATTTGTGCTCGATTTGTACGGATACACATCGTGACCAGTCGACACTCATGGTTGTTGAGCGTGATACGGATGTGACTGCGATTGAACGTGCGCGTACCTATCGCGGAAAATATTTTGTCTTTGGCGGCACCGTTCCTCTTCTCGCCGACGAAAATGCTGGCAAGAAAGTCCGCGCAAGCGCACTCAAAGCGCTCCTCGCACAAAACCTCGAAACCGTACACGAAATCATTCTCGCCTTCTCTGCGAATCCTGACGGCGACAATACTGCGCGCTATATTGAAACTCTCCTTAAAGAATTCCAAGAGCAAAACCCCGAGCTCACCCTCACCCACCTCGGCCGCGGACTTTCCACGGGCAGCGAGCTTGAATATGCGGATCCGGATACGATTTCGTTTGCCCTCCAGAACCGGAAATAAGCAATGCACAAAAAAATCTTCATACGCAGCACCTATGCACTCGTGTTTCTCTTCGCTTGCATTGGCTTCATCACCACTGCGGTTTTTATTGCGATGCAATTCGGCTGGCTGAATGTTCGCGGATCGATTGATGCGCGGAACACTTTTTTCAAAGATGCTCGAGCGGAAGTGTTAGCCGCGGCTGGAACCACAGACATGGATGCGTCCAGCACGTTTTTTGATACCGAGGAATGGCGCACCGTCGCTGCAGGCATCGAGAAGGACCGCGACGTTATCGAGCGTATCGCGCGCGAAACAGGTGTCTCCGCACGTCTCATCGCCACCGTTGCCATTCCCGAACAGCTCCGCTTCTTCACCTCAAACCGCGAATCATTTAAACGGTATTTTGAGCCCTTCAAGCTCCTCGGCACGCTCAACCAATTCTCCCTCGGTGTGACTGGTATGAAAGAAGAAACCGCCGCACATATCGAACAATACGCACACGACACAGAAAGTCCTCTCTTCCCGGGCGGAAAATTCATCACACTCCTCCCCAAAAGCACCAGTCAAGATCGCTTTGCGCGCCTCACCGATGAAAAAGACCACTACCACCAATATCTCTACACCGCTGCATTTATTGCAGAAATTCAAGCACAATGGAAGCATGAAGGTCACGCAGGCGTCCTCACCCCCGGCATCATCACCACCCTCTTCAACCTCGGCTTCAACAGTTCAAAACCAAACGCAGAACCAAAAATAGGTGGTGCCCCCATCACACTAGACGGAAACACCCACTCATACGGCGAAATCGGCGAACAATTCTACTATTCAAGTGAGCTTCCATTTTTTAAATAAAAGAATCAACATAGAAAAACCTCGCGTTGGAGCGAGGTTTGTTGTGAGAGTTAATAGGATGGCGAATTATTCCATTCGTCTATAAATGCCGCAAGGAGCGCATTTACTTTTGCGTTCGTAGCAGCATCGCCGTACTTTTTCGCAAGCGCACGGAACGCTTCTTCATCATGCTCACCGCGCGAAGCCTTATCACCCACATACGCTTCCGTGAGCGCAATAATTTCCGCGCCAGTAGGCGTACGCTGCTGCAAGATGCTGCAAAGTTCGACGAATGAAGGGTAGCACCCGTAGTGACAGAGCCGGTCGAGGAGTTCGGTTGCGTTCGCCGCATCTATCTGCGGATACTTATAGGTGATTGCGCGCGCAAACGTGACGCGCCTAAAGTTGGGATCCATGAGACGATGCTTGCTCTCTTGATACACGAGAAGCTCACGTACAAGCGCATTCGCGACAGCTCTAGGATTACTGCTTTTCTCGATAAGTACCAGGATAGCTTCCTGATACGTGTAAATGTTCGTCGCAAGCAAAGCGCTTGCGGCACTAACCGCGCATTTCGTAGACATGCTCATAAAAGAACCTCCAATGATCAATCTCAATATATCTTCTACTATTTTACTGCTTTGTCAATAAAAAACACGGTCATTCGACCGTGTGTGCAAGGGAAAGATAGTATTTCTTGCAAGAATCTTGATATCCCAGAGCGTAACTCGTGGTTTGCCACATGACGCGCCCGACAATACGCTGCCGTCTCTTTTTACTCAGCAAGTGAGGGTCTTGGAGGTACGCCCGTACCATAAACTCGAGGCTTAAAAAATCCGAGCCGTGTTTTGGTGTGAGTAGTTGCACAACCATGTCCTCAACCTTCTGCATGAACCGATAGCGAACATGCTTCGAGGAGATTTCCTGCAGGACATGATAGATAAGCGACATATACCGCGGTATACCGTGTGAGTCAGGCTCCCGGTGTGCCCAATAGTCCACCTGCACTAAGAGCTCCTTGGTGAGTTTGGCAAGAGTATCATTCGACAATGAGCCACCAGCACATGCTTTTTGTGCATGGTAATATGCAATTGCATTGAGTGCCGCAGCCTTGCCGCTGAGGGACCGGTACCGACAGTGCCAGTATGTATGAAACTCCAGCGACAGACTTTGCGCACCTCCCTTCCCGTAGAGTAATCTCGTTGCATCGCGCACGCAGAGAGAAATGGTAGCATTTGCGAGCGCAACAATGTCTTGGAGAGAAACTCCGAGATCCCGGAGCTCCATAAGGGTAAGTGATGTGTACTCAGTACGAACAAGTTCAGACTGCAACGTATACAGCTCGACAATATCGTTCAAACCAATTCCCCCTCCGTGAAGCGCAGCTCGTAGGAGATTAATTTTCTGGAGAGACCCCAGCAGCGGAAACTGTGACAGAATCCACCTCGCCATTTTTTGTCCATCGAGTTCCTCTGGCAGCGCTGCACAAATTTTTTCAGCCCACGCTACATCAAAGTGAGAGAAGGTCTCCTGCTTGAAAAGATCAAAAAAACTTTTTTCACAAAATGCCATGATGGCGTCCTCTTCGTTGTTTGTGATTGTCTGTACCGTAGCATGTTTGCACCCTACAGGCAATTGCTCTTCTTAGCCAAGTAGATAGCGCCTTCCTTCTTTGCGTAGCATGCCTTCACGCATGAGTTCTTGAAGTTTTGTTTGTACACGGTCTTTTGATTGATCGAGTTTTTGGAGATCCGT
This sequence comes from Candidatus Kaiserbacteria bacterium RIFCSPHIGHO2_02_FULL_49_34, assembly GCA_001781205.1. GTDB lineage: Bacteria > Patescibacteriota > Minisyncoccia > Phycocordibacterales > UBA918 > HO2-49-34. The sequence continues at coordinate 4,195 of MFLE01000023.1, read as the reverse complement.
GATTGTTGCGCTTTTTTCTGCAAGTGTGCGGAGGATTTTGCCGCGAAGCTGACGGTCTGAGCCTTGGAATTTTGACTGTACGGTATGGTGACGCGAACGTTTATTTGCATTGCCGATGGTTGCTTTGAGGTGGGTGCCGTAATCCATCAGAGCTGCGTACCAGTCACGAGCGCGCCCGCGTGGAAGTGCTGCTTCGATGAGTGACATGAGTTCATTATCATGCACCGCGTCGCGATGTGGGAAAAAATGATGAATGAATACTGTGCGGACGTTGGTTTCGATGAGGGGCGTGCCGATGTTAAAGGCGAAGGCTTGAATGGCGCTTGCGGTGTATGGGCCGATGCCGGGGAGCGCGCGGAGCTCGCTTGTTGCCTGCGGAAAAACTCCGCCGCGCGCGGTCGTAATTTCCTGTGCACAAAGGTGGAGTAATTTTGCGCGACGATTATAGCCGAGCCCCTGCCATGCACGGAGTATATCCGCAAGCGGTGCCTTTGCGAGTTTCTGTACTGTTGGGAAAAGCTTCATGAACTGCACATATTTTTCCAACACTCGTGGTACCTGCGTTTGTTGGAGCATGATTTCGGAAATCCATACGTGATAGGGGTCATGATTCTCCCGCCAAGGTAAGTTATGTCGCCCATGAACACGATAAAACGCCCACACTGTTTTGCGCAGTGCGGCGATTCTATCTTTATCAACACTGGGGATATCCGTAATGTACTGCATTGCTAAAACGTTAAAATTTCTAGGCAAAAAACCTTGCTGGAGGCCGATGTGAACCCAACGTTCACTGAGGCTGAAGCGAGATTTTTTGACAGAAATTTTAGCGTTTTAGTAGATACGCTTGCCGTTTTCGTCGTAGGTCACCTGCGCTGTACGTGTCGGTATAAGGAATGCAGAAATAATGTAGAGCGCTGCGAGCGGAAAGACGCCCGTCATAACCGTTGCAAACGCGAAGAGTACACGGGTAACGGTTGCATCAATACCGAGGTATTTTGCCATGCCTGAAAGCACACCCGCAAGCATGCGGTCATCAGTTTCGCGGTAAAGTTTTTTGACGTGATGATGTTCAGTCATAATTATTTATTTCGATATACGTTAATTTTTGTGACGATGTCAGCAATTTTTGTGTCGGCCTTCACCAAATAGTCAACGGCACCGAGCTTAAGTCCGCGCTCTCTATCTTCTTCTTGTCCGAGGTTTGAGAGGATAATAACGGGAACGTCTTTCCATTTTGCATTCCCTTTCATTTGCTCAAGTACTTCAAAGCCATTCATGCCTGGCATCATAAGGTCAAGGAGTACTACCGCCGGAAGCTTGCTCCCTGCTTCGCGTAGCATGTCGAGCGCGCTTTCGCCATCGAGCGCAAACTGCGCAGGAATTTCTTCAAAAGCAAATTTTGTTTGGTATGCTTTGTTGACGAAGGAGTCATCTTCAACAACGAGTACCCAAGGTGCGTTTGTAGTCATAGCACTATAATACGTAGAATTGATTATGGCGCAAGGAGTATAGTGCCCCCCACCGTCTCAACGGTACCCGAAGGGAACGCAACCGTATCAGTATGACTTGTTGGTGCACAGTTTTGGGTAGAAATATCTGTCGTTCCTACAGTAAGAGTATCCCACGCTGTCTGGCTGCACGTAATATTCTGCCAGCGGGTGATGTATTCGGAAAGTGTAACCGAACCGCGTGTACTTGATACGGTTGCGGTTACAAGGAGCGTTGACGGATCATCATGTTCGGGGTTGTAGATGTCTTCAAGATTACGAGTAACAAAATCACGACTCGTTGAGGCAACGGTGAACGCGCGAGTGTAGATATGCGAGCCCACCTGGAGTGTTTCGCTACTTGATGCTATTGCCCATGCTGCTGACGCAGTTGTTGTCGCATGATGTTCACTTGCCCTGTCGGCATATGTGAGCGCATACCAATCACTCATGGACGCCGCACGTGCACCTTCGAGCAGTTCTCGCGCGAGACGATGCGAAACGTCCTTCTCTTCTGACGCCGTTGTCGACGCGAGACTCACCGTTGCCACTTGCACCCCAATCGCAACAAGCACCGCCATAAATGCCATGGCGAGAAGGACTTCGATAAGGAGCATACCGCGAGCGGACTTCATAGGGACAGTATACACGAGAACACACAAAAAGCGGACATGCTCCGCTTTTTAGACGCTTACGTACGATTTAGTCGACGTACACAGGCTCTGCATTTATCACATTAAGCTCGGAACGTTCTGGCGCTATTGTTGTCTGATGTCGCTTGATGGTACGGGTAAAGCACTCTTTGCCGATACCGTGATTCCAATGTGGCGACAGGTCACCCTGATAGTACGATGGTAAGAATGAATCATACTGGAGTGCTGAGGACTTTGTCTCATATGCATAAGCATCAGCGCCTGAGTCAATCGTGCGTTCTGTTTCAAAGGTGGCGCAGAGCTCGAATTCGGCAACCGCGCGCTGTTCACCATCGATTGTCTCAGTTGATTCTTTTATAACACGATATTCATAGGCTGCCTTGGTGCGTGGGTCGGCAGGAAGTGCGTAGCCTCGCGTTGCGTCATGAAGGTCGAGAAGCTTCGCAGGCATGGTGCGGTTTTCCTCAAAGTATGACTGAATTTGCCACTGCATGTTTGAGAGGTCAGAAAGTCGACGGTCGTCGAAGCGTTCTGCGCGTGCACCTGCAGGCCCACCTGTTACCATAAAGCCGGCAACGATTGCAACAAGTGTAACTCCTACGACTTTCACAAGGTAGAATTTTTTGATCAGCGCAATACGCTTTACATTCTCACGGAAATGGAGCTGATAGTATGCAGCAATACCACCTGACACAAGAAGTACAACCGCAAGCTGGACTGAAAGACGAAGACCGATTTCGCCCGAAATGAAATTATACACAAGCACCGCTAGTGTTGAAATCGCCACAATGCCGGCGACGAGAAGTACGGAGCCTGCGGTAAATTTCTGCATCCAGGAGTCCATCGCCTTTTGACTTTTGCGCACAACAATGAAGTAGAGCGGCGCGGTAACAATAAGTACCGAGATTGCATATCGCGCAGACTCAATCATCGACTGACGACGCCATGCGTTATCCACCAAAAGATCTGGAATCCACTTCTCTGCTGCTGCAAAACCAATTTGCACAATCGCAAGCGCAACAGCGCACAGCGACAAGAAATGGATGACGGCGACAATAATGTCCCCTGCGGTAAACTTCTTTCCTGTTTCTTTGCTTACCACACTGGTAATCAAAAGCACAACACCAACAATGACCGTAACGAACAATGTTGGAAACATAAACATAAGCAATGACATATAATTTTATTACTCAATAATACCCCAGCATACCACGTCCCACAGAAACACAAAACAAAACTCCCTTACGGGAGCCTTGTATTAGCGAGCGATGTATGGCGTGAGTGCCATAAATCGTGACCGCTTAATCGCCTTTGCGAGTGAGCGCTGTGACTTCGCACTAAGCTTCGTACGAGTACGACGCAAGATGCGAGCATGAGCGTTCACATTTTCGCTAAGACGTTCGGTATCTTTGTAGTCGAACATGATAGGATAAGATGATGAATAATCACCTCAATATTCTTCGGAAAACTCCAATGCGTCTTTCAAAATTGGATGAAATTGCGTTGGTTGGAGGACATTTTTAGACCGAGCCGTATTCAACATACGGTGAGCGTCGAAAAATGTCTGAAACCAATGCAAGTTCGCCTATTTTGGAAGATGTCTAAAAAGGGATGTCTTCGGGTGAGATATCCTCGTCTGGATACGATGGCGCTGCCGGCTTCGTATCTGCTGAAGACGTAGTACCCTGCGCATCGCGTGGTGCATCACCTGTAGAGCCGCCTGACTTCGGACCGAATTTTACATTTTCTGCAACGATTTCGGTACGATAGTGCTTCTGTCCGTCCTTTTCCCATGATTGGGTCTGGAGACGTCCTTCGACGAGTGCGCCACTTCCCTTCTTGAGCCATTTTGCAATGCTTTCAGCCTGTGGGCCGAACACAACGATGTTATGGAACTCTGCCTTTTCTTTCTTGTTGCCTTCACGATCTTTGTAGACCATGTTGGTAGCAAGACTAAATGAAACGACGTTGTTGCCATTAGGCATCGCGCGCATTTCAGGGTCGCGTGTGAGGTTTCCGTAGAGGAATACTTTATTGAGGTACATAATTTACGTA
>MFLE01000022.1 GCA_001781205.1 Candidatus Kaiserbacteria bacterium RIFCSPHIGHO2_02_FULL_49_34 | reverse complement strand
TCGACTGATACTCGAAAGGTCCTAGGTTCGACTCCTAGAGCGCGCACAGAATGCGGAATAAAAAATACTCAATGCGCTGCATTGAGTATTTTTGCTTGTGGATTTAACTATTTGTTTTTCTAAAGCACCGCACGTAACTTTTGTACCCCAGGGCAGCCTCTCTTGGTACTTCGTACCAATTCACCTCCTCATCCTGGCGGGATCCAGGCGCTAACGTAACAGACGAGATACTCCTTAATATATTTTGTAAAAATAGCACACAGATTGTGGCAACAAAAAATGCGCATGTGCGCATTTTCTTAAAAATTCTTCAATCGTCGAGCCTTTTCGTGATTGCGGATTTTTTCGAGGGTCTTCGATTCAATCTGACGAATACGTTCACGAGTGACGCCGAATTCGCGACCAACTTCTTCGAGGGTGTAGTAGGTACCATCGATGAGTCCGTGACGCATTTCAAGAATCTTACGTTCTTTATCAGAAAGTGAGTGGAGAATTTCATGCAAGTGCTTCGCAAGAATGTTGTGGGCAACCTCTTGGTCAGGTGATGAAATCTTGTCGTCGGCAATAAAGTCAGAGAGTGATGATTTGTCATCGTCGTCACCAACCGGCAGCTCGAGCGAAATCGTATCCTGACTAATCTTCTCGATTTGGTAAATCTTACTGACATCAACATTCATTTCAATTGCAACTTCGTCGGCAGTAGGCTCACGGTCAAGTTCCTGTGCAAGGCGACGCACCACATGCTTGTATTTCGCCATTGTTTCTACCATGTGGACAGGAATACGAATTGTTCGTGACTGATCAGCGAGGGCGCGAGTAATCGCCTGGCGAATCCACCATGTCGCATAGGTTGAAAACTTGAATCCTTTCGTGAAGTCAAATTTATCAACTGCCTTGAAGAGCCCGAGGTTCCCTTCCTGAATAAGGTCGAGCATGGTGAGGTCTGGCGAACGGTTTGCGTACTTCTTTGCAATCGACACCACGAGACGAAGGTTCGAACGAGCAAGCAAATTACGCGCTTCGTCATCACCATCGGCAATGCGTTTTGCGAGCATCTTTTCTTCGTCGCCTGTAAGAAGCGGGTACTGTCCGATTTCGCGGAGATACATTTGGATAGAATCGTGACCACCATCTGAACGACGTCCAGACTGCTTGCGATCAAGATAACTCTCTACCGCCGCTGTCTCACCAAGAATGCCGCTAGTGTTTTCGATAACATCAACGCCCATGATAGAAAACTTCTCATACAAGTCTTCAAGGAATGGTACGTCTCGCTCAATAGTCGGGAAACGCTGGAGAATTTCCTCATGAGTTACATAGCCACGCTTACGACCAATGTCGGTAAGCTCACGCGCACGAGCAGTCATTTCCTCACGAGTAAGACGCACAGCGAACGCCGGCTCTTTCTTTGCTTTTGCTGCAACAGGTGCTGCTGCTTTTTTTGTGGTTGTCTTTGTGGTCACGGGTTTTGTGGTCTTCTTTGCTCCTGATGTTGTTTTTGTGACAGCTTTCTTCGTCGTCGCCTTTTTTGCAGGAGACTTGGTGGTGGTAACTTTTTTAGGCGCTACCTTTTTCGGCGCGGATTTTTTCGCCGCTGGTTTTGTAACCGCTTTTTTCACAACGGTTGTTGTTTTCTTTGCGACCCGCTTCTTGACGGGGACACTTGCTTTTGAGGGTGCTACCTTCGATGATGTCTTGGTTGCCATAATAGGCGCACTATACCCCAAGTGCGCATTTTAGTCCATACCATGCATTGTAACCATTTCCTTCATGCTTGAACACGCACATAGTACACCGTCAACTTGCGAGTCCGTGTAACTATAGGCACCATTACTCATGAACCGCACCTTTTCGCTTTTGGAGACATCGTTATGAAATCTCTTCTTGCTCCCCTGTTCCTTGTCGCATGCCTACTCCAAAGTGATGCCTTTGCGCACAGGAAAAAATCGCACGTTCCCACTGTCTCTCGAGAAGCGATTATTCTTGGACTCATTACTGATTGCATCGCGAAGCGCAAAGCACCAACTGCGCGTGCGGATATCTTTACCTATTTTATACAGTCGCCACATATTCGTGGTACTCCAGAAAAGATCTCGAAAGAAATCTGTCTCGCCTCGTATGACAACCTCGGGCACTTCAACTCCCAAAAAGATATACGCAGCGCCGTCATAAAAGAAACGCTCGTTCCTGTCATGCATGTAAGTATTGCATGGCCGAATGAACTCCCTGGTGAGCGCCGCGTACTTCTCCCTTGGGCAGCAACGTACCTCGAGAACCTCGTTGCGCGAGCACACGCAAAAGGTGTCACTCTTCGTGCTACCTCGCTCGTACGCAGCACGTCACACCAAACAGCACTCGCCCGAAGCGGCGCCTCGCCCGCACACTGCAAAAGAGGTTCACTTCTCTGCAGCACGCACACAACTGGCGCCGCATTCGACATCAGTACCCGCACCTTACGTGCGGACGAAATCACCTGGCTCACCAAAGAGCTCCTTGCAGATATGAAAGCCCACCGCATCATATTCATACGTGAATATCGCGGCGCCCACTTCCACATCTTCGTCCCCCGCCCCACCCCAAAGTGAGGCAATCAGGGATACGAAACCCGTACGCAATGTACGGGTTTTTTCTGTGCTGGGCATGGGACTCGGTCACAATCGCTAAGTATTTATTGTTCGCTAGCGCTCCAAAAATACTAAGCGTTGCCCACCCCGGCTCGGCGACAAGCATTTCTCCGCTATCGCTCCGAAATCTTGTATACCGCCTCCGCCGTTCGAGTCCTATCCCAGCATGAAAACAAACAAAACAAGAGCTAGGCGCTCTTGTTTTGTTGTTTTCTGTGCTGGGCATGGGACTCGAACCCATACTCCGTTGAAGGAACACGATTTTGAGTCGTGCGCGTCTACCATTCCGCCACCCCAGCAAATAATTTCCTTATTGTAAATTACTTCCAAGGTTATACCACTACACGCAGGGCAACGCAACAAGTTGTTCTGCGTGCCTCATGATATAATTTACGTATGGATTCTGATTCTACTGAAAAGCCGAAGGCTTCTTTTGTGCATTTGCATGTACACTCGCATTATTCGCTCCTCAATGCTATTCCAAAGCCAAAGGAGCTTATTGCGGCGGCGAAGGCGGATGGACAAACGGCGCTCGCACTGACGGATTTAGGAGCGCTGTATGGGGCGGTGGATTTTTATAAGGCGTCGATGGGGTCGGGGGTGAAGCCGATTATCGGGCTTGAAGCGTTTATTGCACCGCGCTCGATGGAAGACAGAGAGGGATCACTTGACAAACCTAGGAATCGTGTGATCTTCCTAGCGAAGAATAACGAAGGATACGTGAACCTCATCAAGATGGTGACGGATAGTTTTATGCGTGGCTTCTACTACAAGCCACGCATCGACCGCGCGCTCATGGAGCAGTACAAGGAAAACTTGGTGTGTATCCTTCCCTCTTTTTCGAGTGAGCCAGTAAGCGCACTCAAGGACCATCAGGACGAAAAGGCACACGAAACACTCGACTGGTACAATGGTGTTTTTGGTGACGACCTTTACATGGAGATTACGCACCATCCTGAAATCACCGGACACATGGAAACGCAGGCACAGATAAAAGCACTTGCGAAAGAGCATGGCGTGCAGCTTATGGCAGCACACGATGTATATTACCTCACCAAAGATGACCATTATGCTCGTGAGGCGATGATTAAAATCCAATCAGGTGGTATTCTCGATATGATGGATGATGGCGAAGGGGAGCACGAAGATTTCTCGTTTATCTCGCAGGCGCAGGCACTTGAATATTTTGCTGATGAGCCGGAAGCGCTTGCGAACACGCTCAAAATCGCTGACATGTGCGGGTACACTATGACGCCAGGAGAAGTGTGGCACTTCCCGAACTTCATCATTGAATCTGGCAAAACGCCGGACGACGAACTCCACGATACTGCCTACGAAGGCTACACATGGCGTGGATATTCGCCCGATAATGCCGAAGCTATCAAGCGCCTCGACTACGAACTCGATGTCATCAAGAAAAAAGGCTACGCGAAGTACTTCCTCGCCGTAGGCGACCTTTTGCGTGAAGCACGCGAGCGTGGGATTCTCACGACCATTCGTGGTTCGGTTGCGGGCTCATTCGCCACGTATGTGCTCGGTATTACGAACGTAGACCCACTTGAATATAATCTCCCCTTCGAACGCTTCTTAAACCCCGAGCGTCCGTCTGCTCCCGACATCGACATGGACTTCGCTGACAACCGTCGCGACGAAATTATTACCTACGCGCGTGACAAATACGGCCGCGACCACGTGGCGCAGATTTGTACCTTCGGCACCATGATGGCGAAGGCGGCAGTGCGCGACATCGCGCGCGTGCTCGGCCACCCGTACTCACTCGGTGACCAGATTTCAAAAATCATTCCTGTCGGTTCGCAAGGTTCAAAAATGACCATCGACAAGGCGCTCGAGATTGAGCCCGACTTTGCAAAGATGTACAAGGAAGACGCCGCAGTCAAAGAAATTGTCGACCTTGCGAAAAAGATTGAAGGTCGTGCGCGACAGCTCGGCGTGCATGCGGCAGGTGTGGTAATTGCGCCGCACCCACTGAACCTCTACACGCCCGTTCAGCCTGATACGAAATCCGGCAAGCTCATTACGCAATACGAATCAAACTCCGTCGGTGAAGACGGTGTCGGACTTTTGAAGTTCGACTTCCTTGGTATTCGAAACCTTGCTATTCTTGCGGATGCGACGAAACTCGTAAAAGAAACTCGTGGTATCGATATCGACATTGAAAAAGTTCCGGTTGATGATGAAAAAACATTTGCCATTCTTGCAAAGGGTGAGACGATGGGCCTCTTCCAGCTCAACGGTTCGGGGATGACCGCATTCCTCAAGCAGCTCAAACCATCAACCATCCACGACATCAACGCGATGGTGGCACTCTATCGCCCAGGGCCGATGGAATGTATTCCGCAGTACATTGAGCGTAAGCATAACCCGATGCTGGTTACCTACCTCGACCCACGCCTACAACCAATTCTTGAACGCTCGTTCGGCGTGATTACCTACCAGGACGACGTGATGATGATTGCGATTAAACTCGCTGGCTACTCATGGCTCGATGCCGACAAGCTTCGCAAGGCGATGGGTAAAAAAGTTCCTGAGGTTATGGCTGCCGAAAAGGAGAAGCTCTTCAAGGGCTTTCTCGAGTTCGGCAAGCTCTCTGAAGCGAACGCGGAAGCGCTCTGGCTCCTCATTGAACCATTTGCCGCGTACGGCTTCAACAAGGCGCACGCCGCATCATACGGACGTGTCGCGTATCAAACGGCGTACATGAAGGCGAACTACCCTGTTGAGTACATGACCGCCGTGCTCACGGCGGAATCCGGCAACATGGAAACCATCACCGACGTGATTCACGAATGTGAACGCATGGGTGTACATGTGCTTCCGCCAGATGTGAATGAAAGTTCGCCAGGATTCTCTATCGTCAAAGGCGATGACGGGCTCCCTGCCCATATCCGCTTCGGACTCTCTGCCGTTAAGGGCTTCGGTGAAGGTATTGCACAGACATTGCTTGCCGAGCGCGAAGCACACGGCAAGTTCACAAGCATCAGCGACTTCCTCCGCCGTATCACCGACCGCGGCATCAACAAAAAATCGATGGAGGCACTCACCATGGCTGGCGCCTTTGATACCCTCGAAGAACGTGGCACGCTCCTGCACAACATGGAAAAGATGCTCGAATTCAACAAGGCAGAAATGCACAAAAAAGAATCCGCACAAGACGATCTCTTCGCTATGATGGGAGGGCTCACAAACGAACTCATTCTAGAACCTGCACCAGACGCAACCAAATCACAAAAGCTTGCATGGGAAAAAGAGCTCATTGGCATTTACATCAATGGACACCCTGTCGACGACTACGCGGCGAAGATGCGTACCTATCCATCGATTGGTCGCATTCTTCGTGAATGGCGTGAAGACCAAGAATGTAAAACCGCTGGCATGATAGAATCCATCCGCCCCCTCATGACAAAAAAGGGTGACAAAATGGCATTCATTAAGCTCGTCAATCGCAAAGACACCATCGAGCTCGTCATGTTCCCAAAACTCTACGAGGTCCAGCACACCCTCATAGAACCCGGCAAAGTCATTGCAGTTAAAGGCAAGGTAAATGTCCGCAACGACGAGAAATCAATTATTCTTGATGCAATAAAACCACTCTAAGGGCACAAAGGTCTGAAGTCAAACTACAAAACACCTCGTGATGAGGTGTTTTGTAGTCTAGATACTTGGTAAGGGGTGCTATATGCATCTAATAACTATATCTGTTTGAGAAAATGTTATTTCGTGTTCCGTCGTAGTTTGCCCATATCGTAATGGCATTATTACTTCCATCGATGGCGATTTGAGGAGTGAATACTCCTCCTACGTTATCAGTTTCAACAAGCTCTGCGGTGCCCCAGGTGTTGGTGCTTGCGGTGTAGCGGTTAGAGTACACACTAAAGATTGTACCGTCGAATTGACGCCATACGGCCATAGCGTTGTTGTTTGCGTCGATGGCGATTTGTGGAGTGAATATTTGACCAGCGTTATCGGTCTCAATCAGCTCTGCAGTGCCCCAGGTGTTGGTGCTTGCGGTGTAGCGGTTAGCATATACACTAAATCTGGCACCGTCATGTTGACGCCATACGGCCATGGCGTTATTGTTTGTGTCGATGGCGATTTGTGGACCAGTTGCAGCACCTGCGTCAACTTCAACAAGTTGCGCCGTACCCCAGGAGTTCGTGCTTATAGTGTAACGGTTAGAATAGATGTTATTACTAGTTCCATCGGATTGATACCATATTGCCATGGCGTTATTGTTTGCGTCGATGGCGATTTGTGGGCTATTTGCGGTACCGGCATCATCAGTTTCCAGAAGTTCAGCAGCACCCCAGGTGTTGGTGCTTGCCGTGTATCGGTTTGACCATATGTTGTCGCGGGTGCCGTCGGATTGATTCCACACAGCGATAGCATTATTGTTTCCGTCGACGGCAATTTGTGGAGCGGTTGCACCGCCTGCGTCATCTGTTTCAATCAATTCTGCAGTTCCCCAGGTGTTGGTGCTTGCGGTGTAGCGGTTTGACCACACATTGTCGCGGGCGCCATCATTTTGAGCCCATACAACCACAGCATTATTGTTTGCATCGATGGCGATTTGAGGACTACTTGCATTACCTACGTTGTCGGTCTCAATAAGCTCTGCAATGCCCCAGGTGTTGGTGCTTGCGGTGTAGCGGTTAGAATATAAGTTTGTACGTACGCCGTCGCTCTGGTACCAGACTACAATGGCGTTATTGTTGCCGTCGATGGCGATTTGAGGGACATACGCATCACCTGCATTATCGGTTTCTAGAAGCTCTGCAGTACCCCAGGTATTTGTGCTTGCGGTGTAGCGATTTGACCAAATGTTATTGCGAGTGCCGTCAGACTGGGACCATACAGCGATAGCATTATTATTGCCGTCGATGGCGATTTGAGGGTTGACTGCGTTGCCGTCATCTGTTTCGATAAGCTGCGCAATCTGCCATGACCTTAGGAGTTCAACTGCGGTAATCGAGAGGGTGTTTGAACCAGTACAGGTACCTTTCACACCTGATGCGGGGATAGCGATGTTCCAGAAGAGTGAATCAGCAAGTTCCTGGGTTTCTGAGGTACGGAGGTTTATGTTGCGACTGGTTGCACTGAGAGTATCGGTAAGTATGGTCGATGAGCTGAAGCCAACACTATCGAGCGCCCATGCCTGTGAGGATGTTGCGAGACTCCCGAGGACCGAACAATTCATCCGAGTACCCGCAGCGTATACATCAGCATTGGTGTTGCCACGTTGAGTGATGATTGTTTCAACGTTTGTTGTTGAAGACGAAACTTCACCGAGTGAACGTGTGCTGTAATCGATGGTATCAGGGAGGTTGAGAGCAAGGAGGGAGTTGACTTCGATGGTTGCTGAGAGGGTTCCTTGTGCGGTTGCCATATCTTCTACTTCTATGTATGCAGTCCATGTATCATCTACATAGATTGATGCTGCATCGGTTGCGTCTATCCAGTATGCGAGAGGTACTTCACAGTTGTATGAAATCTGTGTGTCATCGCCGTCGGTGTAGTTTGTATCACAGGTTGTGATGCGATAGCAGTCGTTGTTGTCGGCGACACATGCACTTGTTGCTGAGGTTTTATGGAAGACAAGATTGATAGTTGATGAAGCAATGTCGTTTTCTCCGTTTGCGTCAGAGATTTGTCCATTGATGTGAATAGTTCTGTCAGTACCGACATTCGGGAGAATGCCTGAGCTTGTTAAATCATCTGTACCGTAAGCGGTTGTGGCGATACGGATGGTGTCGACGGTTGGTGCAACGTTAATAATTTCTGCAGTGGTTGCGACATCGGCTGCGCCGGTGTAGCGGAGGACGATTCCTATAATGAGAAGGAATGCGACAGCGATAAGCGTGCCGAGTATTTTTATGTTTATATGCATGAGAGTATTGTACTCCGTTTTGCGAAAACGCAAAACGGATTGGTACAGATACGTATGGAAAAGAGGACTCTGATCCCCTTCATTCGACATCTGTCTTGCATTCTCTCCTATTTTACGCTATACCACTGCGTACGTGAAGCACATCGCTTCATTTTGCTTGTTCTCATCCACAAAAAGAGGTAGTCCCACGTGAACATACCCTTAGAGTTCTTCCTGTTCGGCGCAATCCTGCTTGGGATTGCTGTCTTTCACCATCAGAACGTCCGCATCGCCATCTATGGTATGGCGATTATTCTTATCTATAAGGATATGACGCAGCCGAGTTTTGAAGTCATGAACCACTTCACGCATGAGTGGCGACTTATTGCCAATCTGCTGGGGTTGCTTGTTGGCTTTGAAATCCTTACCGACCACTTCAGAACATCAAAGGTCGCTGAGCGTATTCCTGCGTTTTTGCCTGATGATTGGAAGGGTGGCTTCGTGCTCCTTTTCATTATTTGGATTATGTCGACCTTCCTCGACAACATTGCTGCCGCAATGATCGGTGCATCGATTGCAACCGTCGTCTATCGGGGCCATGTCACCGTCGGGTATCTTGCCGCGATTGTTGCCGCAAGTAATGCTGGCGGCGCGGGGAGTGTGATTGGCGATACAACCACCACTATGATGTGGATTGATGGCGTTTCTCTCTTCGATGTGATGTCGGCATTCCTGCCAGCGTTCGTTGCACTCGTGGTGTTCGGAATACCGCTCTCGATACAGCAAGACAAACATCACCGCATCACCAAAGACGCACTCATTGGTGCACCAATCGATTATGGTAGTCTTGTGGTAGTTTTTCTTCTCCTTATTGGAGCGGTCACCGCAAACATCTATTTCGATTTCCCTGCGCTCGGTGTTTGGGTTGTTATTATAGCAACCATGTGGTATCGGAAGCCAAACTGGCACCATGCCGGTAAAGCCTCCGTCGGCGCAATCTTCCTGCTCTCACTTGTTCTTGCGGCAAGCATGATGCCCGTTGAATCGCTCCCTGCCGCATCACCAGGTGTTACCTTTGGTCTTGGGTTTGTTTCGAGCGTTTTCGATAACATTCCACTCACCAAACTCGCACTCGACCAGGGCGGCTACGACTGGGGCTGGCTCGCGTATGCAGTTGGATTCGGTGGTTCAATGATGTGGTTCGGTTCGTCCGCTGGCGTTGCGGTATCGAACGACCATCCTCGCATACGGAACACAAAAGTGTTTCTGCGCGAGTCGTGGATTATCCCCATCGCCTACGCCATAGGCTTCCTCTCGCTCTACCTCATCGGCTGGGACCCACATCTGCCCCACAGATAACAAGAACGGTACCCCACAGCTCTTTTCTGGCCGATGCGCTCATGCATCGGCTTTTTCATTGCTACACTCGTGGTATACTCTTTGCATGCATCGCATCTTTTCATTTGAGCTTATCCCTCGACGATATGTGTGGGTTGTTCGGGCGGTGTATTTTCTTATTCTTGCCATCGCACTTCCCTTTGCAGCGCTTGTGGCGTATGTCGCCATGACCTTTGATGTATCGTCGCTTATTAATGGAGAGACACGCAGTGCGTTTCCTATTTCTGTCGACCCTGAACGTCGTTCTATTCGCAGTGACGATACCTTCGACACCTTCATCGCACAAGACGGCACCGCCGAGCCAGTACGCTCACTCTTCACTGATAACCCCATCACCAAATGGATCCTCGCAGCAGCACAAGATTCCGCACTTTCAATTACGATGCCGTCAAGTAAAGTTGTAGTCATCTACTCAGGACAACGGAAAGAGGAAATTGCGCGCGACATCGGCCTTGTGCTTGGATGGACAACAAACGAGCGGGCAGTATTCCTTGAAATGGTTGTCGCAAACTATCCCGAGGTTATCGATGGGCAATTCTATCCTGGTTCGTACATTGTGCCTAAAAAAGCAAAGCCAGCCATTGTTGCACAGATGGTCATTGATCAATTCAATCATGAAATACTTTTTCGGTATGAACGAATGGAGAGTAAGGCTGTCCCGCTCAAAGATGCACTTATTATAGCCTCTCTCATTGAACGCGAAGCATACGATCTCAGTGACGGACGCATTATTTCTGGCGTTATTTGGAATCGTCTCTTTGTCGACATGGCGCTGCAACTCGATGCGACCTTGCAATATCCGCGCGGCAGCACTACTGCATGGTGGCCGACACCCCGCCCCGCCGACAAAAGTATTAATTCTCCCTATAACACCTATCGCAACAAGGGCATTCCGCCAGAACCAATTGCAAACCCCACCCGAGACACTGTCCTACTTGCTCTCAATCCCGCCCAAACCGACTGTCTTTTCTACTTCCATCAGACCCGCACAAAATTTCACTGCTCAGCAACGTATGAAGAACACGTCAAAAAACTTCGAAGCATATACGGGCAAGGAAGATAGTACACGTTAAAAATCCCTCTATTCATGAGGGATTTTTAACGAATGTATTTCTTTTTATTAGCAGTGTGCTGCTCATGAGTCTGTGCGTAATAGAATGTTCCGTTGTCACCGGTGAGATAGAAGAGGTCTTTTGAAGGAATGGGGTTCAGCACCGCTTCGATTGCTTTTCGGCCGGGGTTGGCAATCGGTGTTGGCGGCAGGCCTTCATTACGGTAGGTGTTGTAAGGCGACTTCAGGGCGAGGTCGTCCTTCGTGAGCTGCGCACTTGTTTTATCGAGAAGATACGTGAGTGTTGCATCAACTTGTAGGCGCATGCCCTGCTCCAGGCGATTGTGCAAAATACCTGCGACACGCCGCATGGAATCTTCGTCGTTTGCTTCACGTTCGACAATCGAGGCGAAGATAATGACCTCTGACTCGGTGAGTCTGCTTTGTGGAATCTGATCGCGCAGTGGTGCAATTGTTGCTTCGTACTCAGCGAGCATACGATTGATAAGGTCTGTAACAGTTGTGGTTTTGTCGACAGCATAGGTATCGGGAAAAAGATATCCTATATGATTATCAAACGTTTGTGCTGTGATGCCTCCGAGTGCTTCAGGGGACATTACTTTGGCAAGAATAGCAAGAATATCTCGCCCGCGTGTGCCTTCCGGAAAGGTAATCATAGCGGCCTCATGTGTCGGTACACTCTCAAGCAGCACCTCTGCGAGTGCAAAAACTGAAGGTGTGTCGGCGGTATCGAGTGTATAGTCCCCTGCTTGCATTGCGTGACTTTTCCCTGAGAGTACAAGTGCCGTACGCATCGCAAACGTCGAACGAACCACACCATCAAGCCGCAACTGTGCTGCTACCGTACGCCCTGTCATTCCCTTTGACACATGCAGCGTGTATACGCCTATATCAAGGACACGTGTCTGTGCATAGAGAAAGCCTGTACCAAGACACACAAAAAGCACGCAAAGGAGTGCAAGCACGCTTCGAGTATTACTCAGCCGCCCCCGACGCGGACGTTGTTCCTGTTGTAAGAGTGGTGGAAGATACATGTGATTCTTTTATATATGCGGCAGGCAGGGTGATATCACCAAGCTCTGGATTGTAGTCGCGAAGTATAGCACGAAGTTCTTCAAACGTTGGCACAACACGCGGACGTGTATCAATGCGGACAAACTGATGAACGTGTGGTGCATGAGTGGTGATATAGGCACTTTGCTCAGGGCTTGTCGGCTCTGCCTCAAGGTGGGTTACCTTGCCGATACGTGCCGATGCAATACCCGGAAGCACCACCAGGGTACCAACCTCGATAGAAATATCCTGTGGGATGCGCACTCGAATAACGCCGCCGCCCATCCCTTCTGCCGAAGCAAAAAGGCGAACGCTCGGCACAAAGACGGTAGTGTGTGCACCCGGCGACGAAAAGAGTTGCACAATAGCACGGTCACTATACACCGTACGCACCATGCCAAGCGCACGACTTTCTTCGTCAAACGCATACATTCCGTCACTGAGCCCATCGCCTGTGCCACGATCAATAACCATCAGGTCATACGGGATGTACGGCGGTGCAGCGAGCACTCCCGCCAAAACAGAGTTTTGCTGCGCATCGCTGTCCTGAAGCTTCCGCAGCAATGCGTTCTCTTGCTGTAGCGCATAGTACTGAGTGCGTTCATCTTCTGTCGTATCAACAAGGGCCTGTAACGCATCACGCTCAGCACGCACAGCATCCACACCTCTAAAATACGCTGGCACAGCATGTGTCGATGTTTCGTACCATGCGCCTAGTCCTGAGAGCGGTGTTGTCACCTGTACAAGCACCCATGAAAGTGCGCGCGGATACACAAACCACAGCACAAGTGCAACACCAAAAATCCACAGAAAAACCGTCACCCACGGGCCACGTCCACGCGCACCTCTTGCGCCATCACGAATTCGATAGTTCGCCTTCTTTTTCCACCAAAAGTTCAGCATAGAAATCTAAATCTTCAAGCACCATGCCGTTGCCACGAATGACAGCACGAAGCGGGTCAGTTACCACAATCACCGGCACACCTAAACCTGCTTCAAGAAGCGGCGCAATGCCCGCAATGAGCGCACCACCCCCCGAAAGATAAATGCCACGTTGCATGATGTCGGAAATAACTTCCGGCGGTGTTAACTCGATGACACCACGGACCGTTTCGGCGATGGTATGTACGTGCACTTCGATTGCATCGCGTACATCGTGCCCCGTGAGAAGCACCTCGCGCGGAAGTCCTGTCACCATGTCGCGCCCGCGGATAGTTGTCTCTCGCTGCTCTGGCTCAGCATGAATATTTGCGAGTGCGATTTTTACATCCTCGGCAGTTTTTTCGCCAATAAGCACTTTGAACTGGTCACGTACGTAACTGATAATCGACTGATTGAGGTGGTCTCCCGCAACACGAATATTGCACGAATGTACAATGCCGTTGGTTGAAATAACTGCAATGTCCGTTGTGCCGCCGCCGATATCGACAACCATGTTCCCTCTTGCTTCGTGCACGGGGAGCTTTGCACCAATCGCTGCCGCAACCGGTTCTTCAATAAGAAACACTTCACGTGCACCGGCGTTTTTAATCGCATCGCGCACGGCACGCATTTCGACGTTCGTGACACCCGACGGCACACCGCAGAGCACTCGCGGCGGAATAAGCATGCGTGTTTCCTTACGTACTTTGTTGATAAAGTACGCAATCATTTGCTCAGTGATTTCAAAGTCAGAAATCACTCCGTCCACAAGCGGGCGGATTACCTCGATATGCTGTGGCGTACGCCCGTACATTTGTTTCGCTTCTTTCCCTACGGCGACAAGCTGCCCCGTCTTGCGATTAATCGCCACAATTGTTGGCTCAAACAACACAATACCACGCCCGCGTACATATACGAGCGTGTTTGCTGTTCCAAGATCAATAGCAATGTCAGTAGACATCGAGGCAAGGAATTTTTTATACGTATTTATGACGTTTTTAAACATGACTACTATTCAGGGACAGAATCAAAATCTCGATAGAGTTCTTCTTCTGAAAGTTTACGGACGTCGCCGGTTGCACGAGTCACGACCTCGAACGCTCCAGACTCCATAGTCTTGCGTGAGACTACTACACGATACGGGAAGCCCATGAGATCTGAATCGGCGAACTTTTCACCTGGACGCGCATCACGGTCATCGTAGAGGACGTCGATGCCATTATCCTTGAGTGATTCATACACACCATCAGCATATTCGCGGACAGCATCATCCTCAAGGTTAAGACCTACGAGATGCACCTTAAACGGAGCGACCTCATCTGGCCACACCATCCCCTTTTCATCTGAGAACTTTTCAACAATCACGCCCATTACGCGCGCAGGACCAATACCATATGAACCCATAAATACTGGAACCTTTTCACCGTCTTCACCCGTGATCATAAGTCCAAGTGCTTCCGAAAAGCGTGTGCCGAGGGTAAAGATATTGCCAACCTCTGAAGCATCGAACGCTTCGAGCTCTCCTTCAGTGACGTTCAAATCTGCACGTACTTCGTCATTGTTCACCTCTTGGTTAATGGCAAGCTTGCGACTTTTTTGAACATAAATAACGTCTTCACCTGCATCAGTAACTGTCTGAAATTCGTGCGAGTACTTCGCGAACACACCACCTGACGCAAATGTTTGGTAGGTGTCTTCCCCAATACCAAGCCGTGAGAAAATACGATGGTACGCATCGGCAACCTGCTGATATATTTTCAGATGTTCCTCTTCGTCTTTGGCGAATGAGTAGAGGTCCTTCATAATAAATTCACGCGTGCGCATGATGCCGCTTTTTGCGCGCGTCTCGTTGCGGAATTTTGTTTGGAACTGATACACAAGCTTCGGTGCATCTTTATGCGAAAGCAAATGCTCGCGCATCATGCGCGTAATCGGCTCTTCATGGGTAAAGCCGAGACCGATTTCGGTATCGTTTTTGAGTTTTGTCTTGAACCATACATCAACCACCTCATCATCGAACCGCCCCGTTGCTTCCCATACTGCAGGGTCTTGTAGACCGGTGAGTGTTACCTCCTGCCCGCCAATACCGTCCATCTCTTCACGAATCACCCCAATAACTTTATTGAGTGTCTTGAGTCCGAGCGGCAAAAATGAGTAGGCACCGGCCATTTCCTTGTGCACGAAGCCAGCCCGAATAAGGAGCTGCGCATTCTTCGAAACCTCATCCGCAGGCGCATCATGGCGCGTACGGGTAAACAAACGTGATTGTCGCA
>MFLE01000021.1 GCA_001781205.1 Candidatus Kaiserbacteria bacterium RIFCSPHIGHO2_02_FULL_49_34 | reverse complement strand
AAGCTCGCCGTGCCATCGGTGCACATCACAATGTCGACCACCGCATGATCGGCTATGCCGACAGAGTCGACAAGATGCAAAAGAAGCTCAGCAATAAAAAGAAAGAAACCCCCGAGGAATACCGCCGTCGCCACGCAAGAAAGCCCCACATTCCAGACACCAAAAATACCCAGCAATAACTGGGTATTTTCTTTATTTCATAGGCTGAGAAAATATTTAGAACCCATCTAGATTCAGTAACTCGTCAGTCCATGCATTATCTCTAACTGTACGGATATATTTTTTTCCATCGGGTGTCACCGCGCCATATACAGGTATCTTATTGCCTCTATCTTCAACGTATGCAATCCCCTTCTTGTTGACAATCCAGTCAAACATATTTTGGCGGGTAGTGGTTCCCTTATTTAAAGTTGAATTATCCTCCCACATGAAACTTTCAAGGTCAACATGCGCCCTTACTTTAGCTGTTTCAGCTGCCGGTATTCCTGCTTGTCTCGGCTTTATTTTTATAATTTTTACTGCCATATTTTTCTTTCCTTATAATAGCACAACGTAGAGAAAACTAGAGGAAGTATAGTGTTTTCTTTTCAGATATCACTCGTAGTTTATCTGCAGCGGGCGTGTTATGTATTGATTCTATGTCTTTAGAGATTGTCTCGATAAGTCTCTTTGCTGGTTCATCTTCAGTCAACCCGCCAGTCCCAGTAGCTATGGGGACTGAACTGTTCTCAATATCGACAGGGGCATTCGGAGAGATGAGAGTTCTATTTTTCTCTTTTGAGATGGCACTAATAACCTCATCAAGGTATGATGCGCTCGAAAAAAATTTGCTGATTATGTCTAGTTCAGACTCAGTTAGTTCGCGGATGAAGAAGGAAATATTCTTATTCCAAGAGTTTGTTGGAAGGATTTTTTCTGCAAAGTTATAACTGCTGTAAGTTCTGTAATTTCGGACCTTTTGATCCGCATAACGAATTTCCTGGAGTATTAACTTTGCGGCGTCACGCTTGTTGTCGTTCTTACGTTTCTGATATAAGACAAAAATCGTACACCCCGCAAAAAAAGTAACTATCCAGCTATGTGCATCGATGAACTCAATTACTTTTAATATTGTTTGAAACATATCTTTATTATGATATTTTATTGAGAAGCGGCTCAGTCTTCAGTTTCGGTAAAGCCTATATTCTCTACTTACTACATCTTTTCTGGTGCCGTAGTGCCAAGAAGATACATACCGTTTGCTATCGTTACTTTTACGGCGTTTGCAAGCTGGAGCTTATACGGTGCATAGGGGTCAGTGGCGTCAGCGATGCGTTCGTGGGCATAGAAACTATTGAAGCTTCCGGCGAGCTCGGTGAGATAGGTAACAAGATGATGTGGCTCGTGTGCAACAGTTGCTTCGTGAACCACTTCGGGGAAACGGTAGAGGATACGTTCAATTTCGTAGGGGTCGGCGGGAGTTACTGCAACTTCGGGAGACATTCCTGCTGCGAGCGCCTTTTCGGCAAGTGAGCCGATGCGTGCGTGGGTGTATTGGAGGTATGGCCCTGATGCGCCTTCGAAGGAAAGCGCACGTTCTTTGTCGAAGATAATGTCAGAGCCAATTGCTTGGCGGAGGATTTGGTACTTGAGTGCGGCAATAGCAATCATGTCAGCGAGTTCATCAACATCGTGCGCTCGTGTTTCTGCAGCTCGTTCCTTGGCAGCAGCACGGAGGTCACCAAGCACTTCATCAGCAGTGAGAACATTGCCGAGACGTGAAGACATTTTGCCAGTGGTAAGGGTGAGAAAGCCTGTTGGGATGTGCGCCATCATGCGTTCTTTTGCTTCAGCAAAGACTTCTCGGGCGGCAGCGAACATTACCTTGAAATATTCACGCTGTTCGCCGCCCGTAACAATAAGCATTCGCGTCCAGTCAGGGTGCTGTTCGTGCTTTATTGAAAGATTACCGATGTCTTTTGCTTCATAGGTTGGCAATCCTTGTGCGTTTATAAAGACACGTGTGTGGAGATCTACTTTTTCACCGCGATAAATAACCGCACCGTTTGATTCTTCGAAAATACCGTCTGCAATATGTGAACGTACCGTGTCGCGTCCGCGAGGTCCTGCTTCGCTTTCGTAGATGACGCCGTCGAACGTGGTACCAAGTTGTGCACAGAGTTCATTCATCGCATCAATAGTCGTGCGAAGCGCAGCTTCATGGAGTGCAACGAGCTCGGTATCAGACTTCTCGTACAGAGCGCGATTCACGGCATCAATTGCATCTTTTGCAGAGCCATCTTCGTACGCGGCGTTGCCGAGCACGTACGCTTTGCCAACCGCGTGAATATCCTGCACATCAAGTCCGTGCTCTTTAAGTGCCCATACGCCTTTTGCAACAGTCGGTCCGATGTCGGACGGGTAATTCATACGCACAACCCTTGCACCCGCAAAAGAATACAAGCGAGCAAGTGATTCACCGATAATGTTGCCGACGAGATTGCCGACATGGAGCGGCTTAATGAGGTTTGGACTGGTGTATTCGAGCAAAACTTTTTCACCTTCAAAGTGCGTTGATGAGCCCCATGCGTGAGGTGCGACAGTAATAGATGACACCACATCAGCGAAATACGAACGTGCAAGGCGGAAGTTAAGAAAGCCTGCACCAGCAACTTCAATCGAGGACACCATATCAAGAGAGTCATCAAGCTTTGCCTTAAGTTCCTCCGCAATCATACGTGGCGCTTTGCCAACTTCTTTCGCAATCGTGAGTGCAATATTTGACGCATAATCGCCATGCGTAAGGTCCGCAGGATGCTCAACAACGAACGATGCAGAGAAAATACCGAATGTTTCGTGGACAGCCTTTTGGATTGCATTGCGAAGTGCCTGATGTGGTGTGTGAATATGCATGCTCACAATCTACCAGTAATGGCGTGTTTTTGCAAAGAGATATGCTATACTCGCACCATGATATTCTTCAAAAAGAAAGAAACCAAAAAAGCAGAGCAACTGGTGATGCTTTTTGATAGTGCCACCCGCTCCAAGAGAGTATTTGTGCCGCTCAAAGACAAGACGATTACTATGTACTCCTGTGGACCAACAGTGTATGACCATGCGCATATCGGGAATCTGCGTGCATATATCGTGCCTGATTTACTTCGTAGACTATTTACAGACCTTGGCTATACCGTTAAAAACACCATTAACTTCACCGACTTCGGACACCTCACCGATGATGCCGATGCAGGCGAAGACAAAATGATGAAAGCGCTCAAGCGCCACAATAAGCCACTCACACTTGATGCAATGCGTGAGGTTGCGCAAATATATATTGATTCCTTCAAGAGAGATTTCGAGCGTTTCGGCAATATCGCCCCAACACACTGGACACCTGCATCAGAGTACGTACACCAACAAATTCAACTTGTACGCACTCTTCTCGAAAAAGGCTACGCGTACGAAACTCCCGATGGTGTGTATTTTGACATCACCACCTTCCCTGCATATGGAAAGCTTGGCAACCTTGACCTTGAAAAGTTAAAAGAAGGTGCACGAGTTACGGCAAATCCTTGGAAGCGACACCCTGCTGATTTTGCACTCTGGAAGAAGGGGCTTCTTGGCTGGGAGAGCGCGTGGGGCAAAGGCTTCCCCGGCTGGCATATCGAGTGTACCGCGATGGCATTCAATACACTCGGCAAGCAAATCGATATCCATACGGGCGGCGAAGACCTCATGTACACCCACCACAACGGCGAAATTGCACAAGCAGAATGCATCACGCATAAGCAGTACGTCGGCACATGGATGCACAATGCACACATTTCGATTGAAGGACAGAAGATTTCAAAATCGCTCGGTAATGGTGTCACTATTGAGAACGTTGAAGAACGTGGCTTTACTGGACTTGATGTTCGCTACCTCTTCCTCACCTCGCACTATCGCTCACCTGCAAACTTCACTTGGGAAGCGCTTGAAAGTGCTAAAACTGCTCGCGCAAAGCTCGCACGATTTGTACACACACACCGCAATGACGACGCCATTATCGACGAAGACTGGCTTAGCAAAATCCGCGCCGCACTCTCTGATGACCTCGACACCCCCAAAGCAATCGCATTCCTTTTCACCATGCTTACACAGAGTGACCGCAGTGATGCCGTCAAAGCATCCACACTTAGCGCCGCTGATACGCTCCTTGGTATTGATATTACCGAAACAACCGAATCAGAAGCGGTAGAAATTCCCACAGAAATCCAAACGCTCCTCAATGCTCGTCAAACAGCCCGTACAGAAAAGAACTGGCAGGAATCTGACCGTATTCGTGACGAACTCGAAGAAAAAGGCTACCTCGTCAAAGACACTCCTGCCGGACAAACAATCGTAAAAAGTTAACTTGCGACTCCCGAATATATTGACAATTGATAATACTGTGTTATTGTTTATATGCCTAATCGTTCATTAACCAGAAGGTGCCATCCATGTGTCAGATTCCTGTTTTCAATAAGACTGGAAAAGTAATCTGTTTTGCCGTTCCAGTCAAAACTGCTGACATCCTACAGCTACCGCACATTGTCACCACAGAGGATTCATCAATTCCCTACCACATGCTCCACAGCGGTCAGATTGTTGTGAATCTGTGTCGGGAACGTCGCATTTGTCGCGACTGGCGCGCAAGTTGTCGTGAAAGCAATAGCCGCACGCAGACGTGCGCCCGGAGTAAGCGGCGTATTGGCATCAAGCAACTCTTCAAATACTGTGCCTGGTAACTTGTTTGCTAGGAACACCAAACGGCAGTCATACATGACTGCCGTTTTTTTGTGCGAATAAATCAATTACTAATAACTTTATATCTTTCTCATCTATAGTTTACATGTTAACAATCTTCGCCCGCGTACCATGCATACGAACCGAACATCCGTTCTTTTACAACCCTGAGGAGTATCTCATGAATACCATCGACTGGAATACCTATGCTCGAGCGTATGACCTTCTTCGCTCCATCGCCCCCTATCGCACCATGCATGACCAGGTTGCGGATGCAGTCCTCCATCATTACCGTAACGTACCGGGGCGCATCCTTGATGCCGGTTGTGGCACGGGGAATCTACTCACCGCGCTTGTCGCTCGAAACATCCCCAGCGCTTACATGGTCGGCATCGATGCCTCGAGAGACATGCGCGTCATTGCCGAGCAAAAACACGGCGCGCTCGGCGCGGATATTCGTACCGCAGACCTCAATGCACCACTCCCCTTTGCATCAGGAACCTTCTCGGTTATTACCTGCATCAATGCGCTGTATGCAGTCGCTAACCCTGCGGCGACCATTCGCGAGTTTGCTCGTGTACTTCATCCGGAAGGAATTCTGATTGTGGTAACGCCACATCATGACGCCAATCTTGGCCTTATCTTAAAGGCGCACTGCAAGAGCAGCAAGCCCGACAGATACTGGATGCAATTCACGCAAGGCGACTCATTCGCACGCGCACTGATACAAGAAGCATTCGAACACAACAACTTCGACCCCGCCCTCCTCGACATTCTTTTTACTGCCAATACAACCATCCATGCAAGTGACGAGAAGCATTTTCTTCGCTTACAAGAACTCTGTGACATCTGTAAGTCCGCAGGACTTACACCCCGTCTCGTTAAAACAACCTACGCAGGACAAGCGCTGCTCGTCCATGCATCTCCTACCTAATCAAGGAGCATACGCCATGCAGCATGTCATTATTGCTGAACCAGATTCGCCCTGGTATGAAGATGCTCTTGTATTTATACGTACCCTGTACGTCAAAAAACACAACTGCCATCTTGTTGCGCAACCAGATGTTATCCACATACTCTACGAAGGAGATACCCTGCTTGGCACCATGGGCCTTGCACATAACAGCACCACAAACTATGCGTTTGAATATTGTGACCCGCCAGATGTTGCAAGTCGTTTCTTACGGGGAACCTCACGACAGCATCTCGCGGAGTTTACACGGTACACACTCGGGGAATGTGCTACCAAAGAAATAGTCTTCACACGCAGCATAACCTTACTACGAAGTCTTATCGGTGATGCACGCGAACGTGGAGTGACTCATTTGGGTTTTATGGGAAAACTATCACTGCTACGTCTGTATGCAGCACTTGAGATACCCACAGAAATATTTGGCGTCCCCACATTCAGTCCTCCCGCAGAGGGGGAACGGTTCGGCACCTATGCACAACAAAAGGGCATGCATGTGTTTGGCGCATACCTCTAACAATACATCTCTCTTGCGAGTAGGTTAAAAATATGCAAGACTCAAGCAGGATCCGTCCTGCTTTTTTATGCAAAACCTTATACTTCTCTCCATTGGCCTCGCAATTGTCATCGATTTTGTTTTGCTTGCCGTGTTATTTCGTGAACGCGCTGACGCACTCGTCAAAGTTTTCAGACACCTCATTCTTGGTGCATTATTTTGGAATACCTGTACCCTTCTTTTTATTCTGACCGAAAGCCCCCTCCTGCCGCCCTTTGCATATATTTCAGCGCTTTACTTCTTCGTAGCACGTCATCTCTTCATCGTAAAATATACGCACAATGAGACACCCCGAGAGCTCCGCATACTTATCGGTAGTGCACTTATCCTTGCAATCCTTGCGTTCGTACCACATGCGCTCTTCGTGAATCCGCATGTTTCTCCTGAGGGATATATTAATGTACAGAATGGTTGGTTTACTATCCATTTTGCCATTTACCTTATCTACATGACGTTCCGTCCGCTGCAACTGCTTTTCCACTATCGACGCAACACGCATCACAGCCATGAGCTAAATATTCTTACCTTCGGCATGTCGCTCTACGCCCTCATCACAATCTCTACCAATTTTATTCTACCTGTCTTTTTTGATATAGCGTTTCTCAATACGATTGGCCCTGCATTCTCATCCGTCTTCTCTCTCATTATCTTTTATGCAATGGGGCGATATCAGTTCCTCCATGTAAAGCTTATTATCCAACGCGGCATTATTTTTTCTGTTCTCTTTGGATGTGTTGTTGCGCTCTACAGCGCCATTACCGCGATATTTGTTTTCCTTACCCGTAATGCTGTTCATGCGAATGATTTCACTATTGCACTCACCATTCTTATTGCAGCTCTCCTCGTACCGCCGCTTGAACAAAAACTACGTCACCTCACCGATCGTGTTCTCTTACAACAAACCTATCGATACGGCGATGTTACTCGTGCACTCGCGCACCTCTTCGCGCAGCATTTTACAACACGAGCCATTCTTAGACATACCCTTGCCTACATGAAGGCGACACTTCGTCTCAGGCATATCCGCTACCATAAGGGTATGGAAATTCCCGAAGCACTCCGTATGCACAACAGCGCGTGGGCGGTCTCTACTGGGGCAGGATGCATCGGATACGTCCTTGTTGGACAAAAACGCTCACACGACCCGCTTACAAATACAGATCAAGACATTCTAGAATTCTATACCACCATTCTCGGTGTTGCTCTTGAGAAAGCTCGATTGTTTGAACATCTTGAAGATGAAGTTGCGGCACGCACCAAAGAGATTGAGCAGATACATACGGAAGAACATAGTCGCCTTGCAATACTTGCGCACGATCTCAAGACACCACTTACCGTCTTGCTTGGCACCCATGAACTGGTAAGCAAAGCCCCAGAAATTACTCGCGAGCAGTTTGAAAAACTCGGCATGCCACTCCAAGCAATGAAGCGGACCATCAATGAAATCGTACGTTTTGAGCATCACACTGAAGCTGAGTATGTCATGGTACCGTTCTCACATCTCCTTCATGATATTGCTGAGCAGATGGGAGTACTGTGCGACATGGAGAAAATACACTTCACCCACGCTATCACACCCAACATCTTCCTTACGGGTGACTCGCGTAGTCTCGAACTTATGATAAATAATATTCTCTCTAATGCCATTCGCTATCGCACCAAACACGCACCGACACTTAGCCTCTCTCTTACCCAAGAAAAAAACACCATAGAGGTTACGGTGTCTGATAATGGCATCGGCATTCCTGCGGTGGAACTCCCCCGTATCTTCATGTGTGGATATCGCACGGAAAATGCTCGTCGACTTGATGGCACCGGCACAGGTCTTACAATGGTCAAAAAGATTGCCGAGGCTCACGGAGCGACCGTACATGTTGAAAGCACTGAACATATCGGCACGACAGTATCAATTAAATTCCAAACACCCGCTGTGCATTCTGCATAAGCTGTGCGCGCACAAATTCTTCGTCGAGATTCTTGAGCTCGGCGATTTTTTTGTAAACCTCACGGACATGGATTGGTTCGTTACGAGTGCCACGGAACGGCTTTGGCGCAACAAACGGTGCGTCGGTCTCGGCGTGAATCATATCGAGCGGTGCATACTTCACCACCTCATCATAATCCTTGGTGAATGTAAGTACGCCCGTCATTGAGATAGTGTAGCCGATATCAAAAAACGCTTGTGCGTGATCGATAGTACCAGCGAAAAAATGTACATTGCCGAGCACCTTCGCCTCATGCTTTAAAACTTCAAGAGTATCATTATACGCATCACGCTGCCCCGTTTTGTGCCGCACATGGAGCATGAGCGGCTTCCCTACCTCATTTGCGAGGTGAATCTGCTCCGTAAAAATATCACGCTCATGCTGTACGGTTTCGTCCGCGTCACCATAATGGAAATAGTCAAAGCCAATCTCCCCAATCGCCACTACCTTCGGATGCTCTGCCAATTTCTTAAAGTACGCATATTCCCAGCCGCCCCCATCGCCATCAGAATCCGACACACCGCCATCAGGGTCCGTCGCAACCACGTCGCACGGATGTACGCCAACGGTTGCGTAGCAATTGTCATACTGCTCTGCAAGCGTCACCGCCCGCTCAGAAGTAGTCCTACAAGTCCCGACATTGATTGCCGCCACACCTGCATCAACCATCCGCGAAATAACAGCCGCTCGGTCATCATTAAAGGCAGAAAGATTCACATGAGTGTGTACATCGATGTATTTTTCCATAGTTGCGATTGTATCATGGCTGTGGTATTTTGTAACCAAGTGCACAGGAGCAATCCTGTGAAGCTCGGTGGAACCGCGGGTTGCCGAACTCGTCCGAGTGTTGTGATGTATTTTTATGCGTCGCAACACTCGGCTTTTTATTTCTTAAATATTATTTCTTGTATGAATCTCGAACACTCACGCCACACATTGGCACACCTCCTCGCTGCGGCAGTCCTTAAAAAGTATCCAAAAGCGAAAATTACGCTTGGCCCTGCAATCGAAAACGGTTTCTACTATGACATCGATTTTTCTGCGGGCGAAAAAGCACCAAGTGACGCAAACCTTCCCGGCATCGAAGCCATGATGCGAAATCTTCTCCCCCAGTGGAAGGAATTCACGCATCAAGAGGTTTCCCTCGAGGAAGCGCGAGATATTTTTGCGGACAACGAATACAAACTCGAACTCATCGAAGAAATCGCTGCGCGTAACGAACCAATTACCCTCTACACCTGCGGTGGTTTTACCGACCTCTGCCGTGGCGGCCACTGCGAACATCCTGCAGAAGAAATCCCAGTTGATTCGTTTAAGCTCGAAAAGGTGGCCGGCGCCTACTGGCGCGGCAAAGAAGACAACGCCATGCTTACTCGTATCTACGGCCTTGCGTTTGAAACAAAAGAATCCCTCGACGCACACCTTACCATGCTTGAAGAAGCCAAAAAGCGCGACCACCGCAAGCTCGGTAAAGAACTCAATCTCTTCACCATTTCAAACCTCGTCGGCGCAGGACTCCCACTCCTCAAGCCAAACGGCATGATTATCCGAAAAGAAATCGAAGACTACCTCTGGGACCTCCATAAAACTCGCGGCTACCACCGCGTATGGACACCACACATCACGAACATCTCCCTCTACGAGACATCCGGTCACGCTTCAAAATTTGGTGATGAACTCTTCAGAGTCAAAGGAGGTGATGAAGATTTCGCGCTCAAACCAATGAACTGTCCGCACCACATGCAGATTTTCGCGGACAACCAGTTCTCTTACCGCGACATGCCAGTGCGCTACTTTGAACCAGCAACCGTGTATCGCTATGAAAAATCTGGCCAGCTTTCGGGACTCACCCGTGTCCGTGCTATCACCCAAGACGACGGACACCTCTTCTGCCGTACTGAACAAATCACCGACGAAGTCTCTGTCATTGTCGGCATCATCCGTGAGTTCTACAGCACTATGGGGCTTCTCGACGGCTACTGGGTGCGTCTCTCCGTTCGCGGTGAAGACGGTCAGTACATCGGCGAAGACGCTGTCTGGGAGAAGGCAGAAGCAGCTCTCGAAACCGCGGCGAAGGAAAATAATTTGAACTACAAACGTGTCGAAGGCGAAGCCGCATTCTACGGCCCCAAGCTCGACTTCATGTTCAAAGACGCCATCGGTCGCGAATGGCAACTCGCAACCATCCAGTGCGACTTCAATCTCCCCGAACGTTTCGACCTTTCATTCACTAACGAAAAGGGCGAGAAGGAACGTCCTGTCGTTATCCACCGTGCCATCAGCGGTTCTCTCGAACGCTTCATGGGGGTCATGATTGAGCACTTTGCTGGAGCATTCCCTACCTGGCTCTCACCCGAGCAAGTCCGCATTGTCCCTGTTGCCGACCCACACAAAGACTACGCTCACGAAGTTCTTGCCGCACTCAAGGCTGCAGATATTAGAGCTACTCTCGATGATGCCAACGAATCGCTCGGCAAGAAAATCCGCAGTGCGAAAATGGCGAAACTTCCGTATGTTATCGTTATAGGCGACAAGGAAATCGAAGCGAAGAATATTACCCTCGAAACTCGCACGAATGAGAAGTCCACACATACCGTCGACGAACTCATCGTAAAACTCACCGAAGAAATAAAAAACAAAAATTAGATATAAAGCACCACAGTACTGTGGTGCTTTATATTGACATATTCCATTTTATGTGTTAGTTTATGTAGTGAAAGATTTCTGCACTTCGTGCGACTTCGCAATAACACATTTCTGAGGATCTCCCTAGTGAAGCCTATACTATCCCTTGCTTGTACCTTTGTTCTTTCGTTCTATCTTGCAGCAACGACACCGCACACTTCTGTAGCACATGCTGCAACAGGGCGCATCGCGAGCGCAATCGTTGTCGTCACCACCGCGGAGCGGCCATCGCAACCACCCGTTGCGACCGTTCCTAAAAAAGAGGTTGCTACTGAAAAATGTACGGCCTCCTGGTATGGGGAAGATTTCCACGGTAAAACCATGGCGAACGGCGAGCCGTTTGACATGCATAATCCGAGAATCGTTGCGCATAAAACGCTCCCCAAAGGCACCAAGGTCGTCATTACGAACCTTGAGAACGGCAAGAGTCTCACCGCGGTTGTAAAAGATCGTGGACCGTTCAAACCCGGACGGTGCGTGGACCTGTCGTTCGCTGGCGCGCAAAAGCTCGACTTTGTCGACAACGGTCTCACAAAAGTAGCCGTACACGTCGCGCAAAAATAGAACATCCCCCTTGGCCGCAACCTCGTGTTGCGGTCTTTTTTTAGACAGTTTCTTCCATACCCGTTCCCTGTGCCCGATGATTGAACAATATAATCCCTGCCGTTGTTGCTACATTGAGCGACTCCTTTATGCCGAGCAGGGGAATTTCAACAACCGCATTCGCTGCCGCAATAAACTCTTGTGATACGCCGTCAATTTCATTGCCAAAAATATAGGCGACATCTCCCGCAGGCTGATGTGCTGTATATACCACCGAGCGTAGATCCTGCTCAACCGCAACAATCTCCGCGCCAAGCACGCGGAGTTTTTCAATACATGCCGCCACATCCGTACAATACTCCCATGCAACACTTTCCGTCGCGCCAAGCGATGTCTTCGCAATCTCCTCTACCCTTCGTCCAAAACGATCAATCGGTTGCGGTGTTACTCCCACGAGAAAAATCTTTGCAACACCTGCACCGTCCGCTGTTCTGAAAATAGCTCCCACATTATGCGCGCTTCGCACATTGTCCAACACCACGTACACGGTTTTCATTCCCTTATCTATACCCTAAAATAAGGCGCGCTGCAAAAAACTGAAGCAACTAAAATTTGCATATATGTGCATGGTGTGTTTTGATAGTGAAACAATGGCAACGACAACTATCAAAGACGTCATAGGCACAATGACCTACGCAACACACGAAGAAAAAGAGCTTGTGCAGCGTGCATTTACTGTTGCTGAGGCAGCACACGAAGGTCAACTTCGTAAGTCAGGAGAACCGTACATTATCCATCCGCTAGAAATTGGTAGAATGCTCGCGGAGATGGGTGTCGATGCGTCGACTATTGCCGCAGGCATTTTGCACGACACTATCGAGGATACCCCTATCACCTCGGAGGATATTAAGCGTGACTTCGGCGACGAAATCCTTTTTCTTGTTGAGGGCGTCACGAAGCTCGGAAGCGTTCGTTATCACGGCACTGACCGCCACAACGAGTCTCTTCGTCGCCTTTTCGTTGCCACGTCGCGAGACATTCGCATTCTCGTCATCAAACTTGTCGATCGCCTCCACAACATGCGCACCCTTGAGCATGTTGCCAAAGAGAAGCAGTTTCGTATTGCACAAGAGACACTCCAAATCTACGTCCCCGTTGCGCACCGCCTCGGTATTGGCCGTCTCCGCAAAGAGCTCGAAGACCTCGCCTTCCCCTATGTCTACCCTGAAGACCACGAACGTGTCCTTGCGCTCACGCGTGAACACCGAAAACACGACGAGACTATGCTTGAAAAATGTCGCAAGTCGCTCCAGCGCCGGCTCGGTGAGCTTCATCTTACGAAGTTCAAAACCTCCGGCCGAGTGAAGGGACTCTATTCCCTCTACCAGAAACTCAAGCGCCGTCACTGGGACATGAACAATGTCTATGACTATCTTGCAATTCGCGTGATAGTCGACTCCGTCGAAGAATGCTATCAAGTACTCGGCATCATCCACGAAGTCTGGCGCCCGATGCCCGGCCGCATCAAAGACTACATCGCCTTCCCGAAACCAAACGGCTACCGCTCGCTCCACACCACCGTCATCACCCCGTACAACCGTGTTGTCGAAATCCAAATCCGCACCGACGACATGCATCGCGCTGCAGAACTCGGTATCGCCTCACACCTCGTCTACAAAGCGAAACAACACGGCGTGCCAGCAGTCACGAAGAACGAATCGTGGTTCCGTTCGCTTATCCCACGCTTCGGCAAAACGCCTGAGGTCATCGCGACTCGCTCGGATGCAGTCACTATTCCGCAATGGATCAAGGAAATCGCAACCTCCTACACCCACAACGACGTCACTGACGACGACTTTGGCGACGCGCTCCATCAAGACTTCTTCTCAACACGCATCTTCGTCTTCACCCCAAAGGGCGACGTGGTTGACCTCCCCGTCCGCGCTACCGTTGTCGACTTTGCGTTTGAAATCCACTCCGACATCGGTGAGCATGTTTCCGGCGCCCGGGTCAACGGTAAGTTCGTCGGCATCGACACTGAGCTTAAAAATGGCGACCGCGTCGAACTTGAAACAAGTGAACGTACGCACCCCACTCCAAAATGGCTCGACTTCGCCATAACCTCCCAAGCACGCCGCAAAATCCGTGCCTATCAGAATACCCACCGTAAACAATAACAGTGCCGACTTACATTGACTTATATGGCTGTCAGTGGTAGATTGCGGGCACTATTTTGGTGACAAATTAGTTTATTATATCAAGAGGATTGCATAACCCTTGGAATGTAACTTTTTTCAGTTATTTTCAAGACACAATCCCCTTTCTCTCTATTCTATGACAGAAAAAAAATCGATTATTACACGTATCGCATCTGCACTTCGCATGAGCGATGACGAAGCTGTTGAAACAACAGCGCCAGCAACCATAATGGAAACTCTCGCTGATACTATCAGTGCAGGCCCACAGGTTGATGACGTCGTTGAAGGAGTTATTACCGCAATCGGCCGCTCTGCCGTCTACATTGACCTCGTACCATTTGGTACCGGTATCATCTACGGCCGTGAGTTCATGAACGCACGTGACGTACTCCGCAAGGCATCAATCGGCGATACAATTTCCGCAAAGGTAACCGCAATCGGCGAACACGAAGACGGCTACATCGAACTCTCCCTCAAGGAAGCTCGTCAAGCTCTCATCTGGACCGAAGCAGAACGCCTCGTAAAGGAAGGTACAATCCTCAGCCTCGAAGTAAAGGACGCCAACAAGGGTGGACTTATCCTCGAATGGCAAGGCATTACTGGCTTCCTCCCTGCATCACAGCTCTCACACGAGCACTACCCACGTGTACAGGACGGTGACAAGGACAAAATCTTCACCGAACTCAAGCACCTCGCTGGTCAGTTCATCTCAGTGGTTGCGATTACCGCAGACGCAAAGGAACAGAAGCTTATCTTCTCAGAAAAGCGCACCAAGAAGGGCGACACAGCTGTCCGTACCGGCACCTACGCTGTTGGCGACATCCACACGGGTGAAGTAACAGGCGTTGTAGATTTCGGCATCTTCGTCAAACTCGAAGAAGGTATCGAAGGCCTCGTCCACATTTCAGAAATCGACTGGGGACTCGTGGAAGATACTCGTTCACGCTATGCAGTTGGCGACGTTATCCGCGTGAAGGTTATCGATGTGAAGAACAACAAAATCTCACTCTCGATTAAGCAGCTTCAGCAGAATCCTTGGACGACTATCTCGACCAAGTACAAGAAGGGCGACAAAGTGAGTGGTGTTGTTATCAAGCATAACACCCACGGCGCACTTGTTTCTATCGAAGAAGGCGTTGCCGGCCTCGTGCACGTTTCTGAATTCGCTTCAGAAGAAGCACTCCGCACCGCACTTCCTCTTGGCGCATCAAAGGAGTTTGAGATCACACTCTTTGTGCCGAAGGAACACCGCATGACACTTACTATTGTGAAGTAACACTCCGTTTCTTTCTTCTCTCGTTCGGTCATATCAAAACCTCCGCTAGCACTACGGCTTTGCTACGACGCTCACTCGTTTGAAAGATAACACTCTTACTTCCTCAAGAAATAGGACAAAAAGAATCCCGCATCAGCCTTGGCTGATGCGGGGTTTTTGTTGTCGACAGTTAGTCGATCAACAGTTGGCAGAGAGTACAATCACGTACGTCATGCCGAAGGAGCTGATGTGCACGCAGGAACGGACGAATCTCCATGGTCGCTCGATAGAAATCAAGGAGCGCTCGGAATTGCCGGTCATGCTTGTGCAGTTTGGTTTCGTTTTGATGCACACCACTACGCGAATGATTGGATGACACTGCCACAAAGGCAGGCTCATCCTTCAATGGAAGTAGGTGTATCGGCTTTTTATTGTTCGTCACCACAGTTTTCGCAAGTACCTCCGCAATGAGCGTGAGCGAGGCGGGCTCATATGCACCCTCCTGCCACAGTTTTTCAAGATATGTCCCCGGCGCAACACAAGTGCTGCAGACGTAGACCTCATCCATGTCGAACTCATCAAGAATTGCATGCACCGTCGCAACGCCTTCATCAAGCGCCCACAGCTCATAGTTTTGCACCTGCGGATGCACGCGCAAGATCCATGAGTGTGGTGCGGGGGCCACGAGGGCGTAGCCGCCTACCGTAACGCCATGCGCGTGCAAAATCTGCACTGCACGGATAAGCGTTTTACGCACGTGCCCCTTGCGGAGCACGTGCATACGCACCTTGTCGTCTTGGGTTTCTACACCAATGCGCACGGTAAGCTTGATATCGTAGGGAGCAAGTTCGCGCATGATACGCGCGACCGCATCATCTGTCACGAGCTCAGCACGCGACTCGATAACGAGACGCTGTACTTTCGCTGCAACCACACACGCCACAATTTTCAGCTGCAAATCCGGCTCCATAGCCAAGAAGCTGCCGCCATTGAAAATTGCAAGCGTATGCATGTCACTCTCGCGCCCTGCAACGGCAATGTTGTGCATGAGCTTGGCAACAATCTCTTCATGCGGCACAGGTGCACCGTCATAAAAAGCTTGCTGATACTCTTTCACCGCATTCGGCAACGCACAGAAGACACACGGCATCTTGGTGATATCCGTCCCCTTCCACGCACCGCGCCAATCCGGACAGCCACCACGCTCATTGCCATACGGCACGTAGAGCGTAGTCATGCGCACAAAATCTTTCTCGTGCACATCAAACCATTTCCGGTCGCCACCGTAGAGGATGGCGGTTGATTCGTCGACGACTTCCTGTACAAGATTCATGGTATACCCCTAAAAAAGAAAGTGATTATTTATTGCACATAAGCTGTGCGAGTGCATTGATATTCGCCACAGGGTCTTCAAGCGCAAACAGTACGCCATGCCCTCCCGAAGAGATGTCGGGCAGGTAGCCATCACGCAAAAGCCTGCGCGGTTTCTCCGTGGTCATGTGGTAGAAAATTCTCAGTAACGGATCTTGTGGATTACCGTCCCCATCTTCGAGACACCAATATTCCTCGGGTGTGATGCCTGTTTTTTTGTGTGCCTGAGCGTATCCTGGCATCCGTGCACAAAACATACAGTAATCCTTTTGGTACCCGTACGCACGAAGCCGCTGGAGGCGACTCACAAATGCTTTGTGCACCAAAAGGAGCGAGGTGCTCTCTGGCGCACGAGACACCGCTGCAAGCGAAACGATAAACGTGTTTTGTGCAGTGACATCAAAGACACCTGTAAGGTTCCCATAGTTGGTCGCCTTATCCCACGAGACACACTCGTCTGGTGTCAGAACGGTTGGAAACATGACGATATACCCAAAGATACAGCCGTCCTCTTCCGCGACGAGAAACCCCTCGGGGAATCCCGACCGCTCAAACATCGCAATACGGGCATGCATCTGTTCTCGAGTTGCCATTGCCTCCTCGGCAACACCTTCACCAAACGATGTTTCCTCTACTGCCATGATGGCATCGAGGTCCGCGATAGTTGCGTTACGGACATACATATGAAATCTCCCATGTGTAAAAGAGCAAGAACGTACTTGCGTCACGGTTATACCATAAAATGTATCCTTACACTAGAGTTATCCCCACACCTGTTGTGTTGTTGTTTCTCAGAGATGTTTTGCGCACTAAATTGTAGAATGAGACAGTCTCACTCAGCCGTAACATATACCAAGAACAAGAAACAGAGCTACAACATAACAGGTATGGAGAGTTATCCACAACTCTCTAAAATTGACTACTTGCAATTCCATGGCATACTGCAACTGTACTCTTTTAATTTTATTCTATGTGGGAACCAATATTTTTAATTAACACCATAGCGCTCGGTATTGCGCTTGTTGCCAATTTTTGTTTTTTAGTCTATCTCGTGCTTCATGCTCGGCGTAAGACGGGATTACTTGCTATACTCTTTTCGTCGGTGTGTACGACACTCTTTATACTTTTAGCATTCATTGAGCTTTTTCTACCACTCCCTCTTATATCTTATAGTGTTGTATTCTTTGGAGTGCTGCTCCTTATGAGCTACACGCTTATTGCACTACTTGTGCCTGACAAGCGTTTTAATGCGTTACATACTGGGCTGCTCGCCTTTGCTACTGTCATGGCAATCTTTGCCTCACTCCCCGGCATGGTGTATCAGAACATTATACCAACGAATGACGGCTACGTAGAGCTCATTCCAGGCCCCTACGCATGGGTACTCGATCTCTATGTTGTCGGCATCATTGCTGGGACGTTGTCTATTTATCTGAGACGTATCGCTCATGAAAAAATCAATGAATGTCGTATCGTGCTTAAAATCCTCATGAAATCATTCACGGTCTACATTATCGGTTTCGTACTTGCCCTCTTCATCCTCCCTTCATTTGGTATCAACTTCTTCACAAACCTTGTCCTTGCCTTCTCTATGTCTGTCGTTATAGGTACCTTTGCGGTCATCTATGCACAAGAATACGCACGGACGCACGACAAAACCTGTGTGCTCACCTAGTAAGTATTCACCAAAAAAACCGCGCCAGAGTATGGTGCGGTTTTTTTTTGCAGAGTATGATTACTTTGTATCGGTCACTTTCTTTACTACTTTTTTGCCAGTACGTTCAAGCTTTTTCCAATGCTGCGACATTTCGTCTTTGAATTCTTCAATGTCTTTCTTGGATGCTTTCTGTGTCGACGCATACACGGCAGTTGCTTTGTCAATGAGTTGTGCATATTCTTCTGCACTCATTTTCTTTGCCTGCTCAAGTCCTTCGAGCACCTCAGCCTTTGCTTTAAGCATCCAGCTTTTTACCATCTTGCGATTCTTTGCAGCATCTTTACTACCTGCAAGAAAGTACGCACCGATTGCCCCCACGGCAGCTGCCGTAAGTGCAACACCGAGTCCTACTTTTTCACCTCCTGAAAGTCCTTTTGCTGCTACTTTTTTTGTTGCCATACAATAACGTTACTTAGTATTAAACAGTGTCATCATCTGTCGTTCGCGACGATCGTCGTGGTGACGAACGGAACATTCTCCCGAGCGTTGCGCCGATAGCACGCAGAAGTTTCCCCTGCACAACATAGGCGCGCGCACGTGCAATGTCGTCAGCAATAACTTCACTTCTCTCATCAACCCGCTTCACGATGTGGTCCACACGACGAATGATACGTATGAGGTAATACAAGATTACACACACGAACACCGTCGCCGTCACTACCGCAATCGACGTAATGAGAAAGAAAATATTTGCTTGCAATGTTTCGCTCATGTCATGAGTATACCATTATTTTGAAAATGCAAGTAGTGAAAAAATGCCCCCCATTACTGGAGGGCATTTGCTTACACTGTTATTGTAATAGTGTGTCAATTCGATTCATGTCTCGCGGGAAGAGTGAAGCTTCCTTGACATTGCCAAGTCCACACATTTTCATGGTGAGACGTTCAAGCCCCATGCCGATACCGCCGTGTCGTGGAATGCCATACTTGAAAGCCTGAAGATAGAAGGCAAATTTTTCTGGATCCATGCCGCGTGATGCAATTTTTGCTACGAGGTCGCCGTGGTTACTGATGCGTTCCGCGCCCGAACACATTTCAAGCCCACGGAAAAGAAGATCGAAACTGTCGCTGTATTCTGGATTCTCCTCGTTCGCCTTCGTATAGAACGCACGTTTTGCCGTTGGAAACTGTGTGACAAACACAAAGTCAGAACCAAGATTCTTTGCAGCGTACTCGCAGATGAATCGCTCGTCTTCTGGCTCCATGTCCTGCTCTTTGCTTTTATCAACCCCCGTTTCTTTGAGAATGATTTCCTGAATTTCACGAAGGGTAAGTACTGGTATTGTTTCGGGAACAAGAACCTTTGCAACACCGAGAAGAGTGAGTTCTTTTGCACAGCTTTCCTCTACCCGCTTTACGATGTGCTTCACAAGTCCTGACACTGTTGCGATAACATCGAGGTAGCTCGTAATATGCCCCATTTCGAAATCCATCATTGAGATTTCTGAAAGGTGACGCGTTGTTGCTGAGCGTTCTGCACGGAACATTTGTCCAATCGTGTATGCGCGCTCGAAGACACCAACCATCATTTGCTTGTAGAGTTGTGGAGAAGTTGAAAGGAACGCATCTTTGCCATCGAAATAGTCAACTTTGAATACCTCTGAGCCTCCCTCTGCGTCGCCACCGACAAGCTTTGGTGCTTGGAATTCGGTAAAACCTTCACTGTCAAGATATTCTCGCCATGCTTTGGTAATAGTTGCCTGCACTTTGAAAATTGCACGCTCGCGGGTACGGCGAAGTGTAAGCGGTCGATTATCGAGAAGTGTATCGAGATTAAATTCGCCTTCGAGGTCAAATGGCATCGACTCTGCAGCATTAATAACCGTAAGCCCAGTAATCTCAAGCTCAATGTCGCCATTTTGTACGTCAGCGTTTACCATCTTTTCCGGGCGCTTGTGGACAATTCCGCGGACCTCCACGACATATTCCTGTTTGAGCTCTTTCGCGACCTCAAGTACCTCAGGCTTGCCAAAGACAACGCCCTGCACTGCTCCTGAGCGGTCACGGAAGTCAAAGAACGCCATCTTCCCCTGCTGGCGCGCAACCGCAACCGAGCCCTGAATCATAACCTCAGCTTCGAGGCGTGCAGACAAATCCGCAATAAGTGTTCGTTCCATAAAGTAAATAAGTGATGCACGGGATACAAAAACCCCGCACAATAATTATAGTGATAATCATTGTGCGGGGACGCTGAGAATATTCTCAGCGCGGTGCCACCCCGCTTCACTTCTTGAAGCCCTCTCCACGAATGGAAGTGCTGCAAAAGTGCGCTTTTCTAGATTGTATAGCCTCCGAAGTTATCATCCCTCATCGACAGCTGCACAGACAATATCACACGAAACGTCTGTATGCAATTGAATCCTCTTTTCTGATTGGGTATATGTCTAGCGTATGTTATTCAATGAGCGCACGGAAGATGATGTTTGTGGCAGTGACATTGTCAACGCTACCGTCAATTCCTCCAAAAAAGTATACATACTCATCCACAAGAGCGATTTGTGAAGCTCCCAAATCGCTCGGGAGCGTTACTTCTGTATTTGTCCATGAGGTAGGGTCAGTGATAGGTGCACGGTAGATAATGTTTAGGTAGCTGCTACCATTAAAACCACCGAGAAGATAGACATAATCGCCAACAACAACACTTTGAGAGTGTGAAAGAACGCTGTTAGGGAGTGTTGCACCTGTATTTATCCATGAGGTGGGATCGGTAACAGGTGCACGGTAGATGGTGTTCGTAAGACGTCCGCCAAAGAGATACACATACTCACCGATAATTGCTATCTCAGATGCCCAGAGTGCACTCGGAATTGTTGTACCTGTGCTTGTCCACGAAGTGGGGTCGGTAACAGGTGCACGGTAGATAGCATCAGTGTAGGCACTACCATTAAAGCCTCCGAAGAGATAGACATAGTCGCCGATGACTGCGGATTGAGAACCTCCAAGAGGAACGGGGAGTGTTGCGCCTGTATTTATCCACAAGGTGGGGTCGGTAACAGATGCACGGTAGATAGCATCAGTGTAGGCACTACCATTAAAGCCTCCGAAGAGATAGACATAGTCGCCGATGACTGCACTTTGCGACCAGCCAAGACTGGTTGGTAATGTTGCTCCTGTATCTACCCACGCAGTAGGGTTTGAGGTTGGTGCCCGATAAATAGTGTTAAGCCAACTTGTTCCATTTGTGGCACCGCCAAAGAGGTACACATAGTCACCGATAATCTCCAGCTGCGATGACCGATTCGGACCCGGCAGCACCGCCCCCGTATCCTCCCAACTCTCGTTCACAAGCACCGGCGGACGAGCAGTAATAAGTATCGTATTCGCCCCCGTACAAAGCCCCTTCACCCCAGACTGAGGAATCGCAATGTTCCAGTAAAGATTCTTCGAAGATTCATTCTGATCATCGGTACGAAGACGAATGTTGCGGTTGGTCTTTGTGTCACTTGCGGTGAGTGCGATTGAAGTGGTGGCGGTGTAGTCAATGTCGGTCAGCGACCATTTCTGTGCATTAGTTGCAAGTGAACCGAGTCCACCATTTGCAGAGCAGTCCATAGTACCACCAGAGA
>MFLE01000020.1:591-16831 GCA_001781205.1 Candidatus Kaiserbacteria bacterium RIFCSPHIGHO2_02_FULL_49_34 | reverse complement strand
CTGGTGGTACTATGGACTGCTCTGCAAATGGTGGACTCGGTTCACTTGCAACTAATGCACAGAAATGGTCGCTGACCGACATTGACTACACCGCTACCACATCAATCGCACTCACCGCAAGTGACACAAAGACCAATCGCAACATTCGTCTTCGTACCGATGATCAGAATGAATCTTCAAAGAATCTCTACTGGAACATTGCGATTCCTCAGAGTGGGGTGAAGGGGCTTTGTACCGGAGCAAACACAATCCTCATTACTGCGCGTCCTCCTGTTTTGGATAATGAGAGTTGGGTGGATACGGGGGCGGTGTTGCCAGGCGTGATTTCTCACTCACAGAGTGCAACTATTGGTGGCTATGTGTACCTTTTTGGCGGGCTTATTGCAGCGAGTAGCACAAATGTTATTTACCGCGCTCCAACAGAAAACCCAACAGCATGGGTCGACACAGGAGCAACATTACCCGTCGCTCTCTATGCCTCGCAGATTGAAATAATTGATAACTACGTCTACCTCTTTGGCGGTGATATTTCAAGTGTAGGGAGTACCGCTGCAATTTATCGGGCACCACTTTCGAATCCACTTGCATGGGTAGATACGGGCGCAACGTTGCCAGGAGCTACTTCTCACGCGCAGACAGCAATTGTCGGTAGTAAGGTTTATCTTTTTGGTGGACGTGGCGGCGGTACACCTCTTGATGTTATCTATAGTGCAGATGTATCAGACCCGCTTACCTGGGCGTATGACGGGCAATCAATTCCAAGCACGCTCTGGGCATCGCAATCCGCAGTGATCGGCGACTATGTCTACCTTTTTGGCGGATTAGCAAGTTCAAGCGTGTATACCAACGCTATCTATCGTGCTCCAGTCGTACTTCCTACCGCATGGGTTGATACGGGCGCAACAATTCCTGTCGCCATGTCTCACTCGGAACTAGCGGTGGTTGGCGACTATGTGTATCTCCTCGGAGGGTATAATGGTAGTCGTGTCAACACAATTCAGCGAGCTCCTGTTGCGGATCCACTTGTATGGGAAATTGCTCCTGAAACCCTTCCGATTGCAATCTCGATGTCACAACCAGTGGTCATCGATGAATATCTCTACCTTCTTGGTGGCAACTATAATACTGGTACCTTGAACACTATCTATCGCGCATTCATTGAGTAAGTTAGGACAAAAAAGAACCGCCCAGAGTTGGGCGGTTTTCTTGAAGGTACAAACGGTTATTTCATTATGGGAAGGATTTCCTCGGGTGCGACAAGGTGCGGGATGTCGGGCACTACGAACGTGCTCTTCGGGTCAACGAGGTTTAGCGTCCTTGCATAGTGTGCAAAGACAGGCAGGGCATTGCGCCCGCCAGTTTCCTTTCTGCCGAGTGGCAGTTTGGAAATGTCGTTGACCCGTACGACGACGAGGTAATCGGCAGTGCAGCCAATGAACCAGTTGTCAGTCGCGGACGCATCAGCGTTCGTTGCCGTGCCTGTTTTGCCACACAGTGCGCCTTCGGGGAAGTTCTCCTTCCGACGGAGCGAATGTGCGGTACCAAGCGGGTCGTCTACGACGCCTGCGAGAAGGCGTTGCATACCCCAGGCAATTTCTGGCTCGAGGACACGCTCGGGTGCACGACGTGAGAGTTCACGTGTGTTCCCGTGCATGTCAGTGAGCGACGCAACGAGCGAAATCTGCGGCGTCACACCACCTGTCACGAAGGGAAGGTTGGCTTGCGCCATTTCCCAGAGCGTCACTTCCGCTGAACCAACCGCAAGGGTGTAGTTTGGCAGACGCTTCGCACGGTCTTCCTCAGTTTTGCCAGTGACATTATAGTGACGAAGTGCACTCACTATCCCGAGACGCTCTGCCATTGCGACGAGCGACGCTTCACTTTCTTGCCAATGTGCGAGCTCAGCTTCCTCGTTCGAAAGCTGTCCGAGCACCCACATCGCTGCCGCATTGCGCGACTCAGCGAGTGCGAGACCACAAGAGATCTCACCACGGTACCGTGGACGAGCTTCGTACGGATAGTTTTTCACCACATGTCGTCTGACAATGCGGTCTTTCCATCCGACAATGCTCGGCACAGCAACAGGCGCATCACGCGCAGTGCACCCCTCAAGTAAATCGATAGGTGCCTCGTATTGCGCAATGCAGGCTTCGCGGTCATCGGTTTCTTCGCAGAAACGTAGCCGTTCAATGAGGATGTTATGCAAACGTTTCTCGAGGAATGCGGCGTACAGAATTGGCTTAAACGACGAGCCTGCTTGACGTTGTGACTGGGTCACACCGCTCCACTGGTCACGTGTTGCGTCTTGCCCAGGTACGAGCGCGACGACATTACCGCTTTTGCTTTCGACGGAAATCGCCGCGCATCGCACGGTCTCCGCACGCTCGCCGTGGCGGGTGAGATAGTTCGTGAGTGTTGCTTTGCATGCTTCCTCCAAGGCACGTTGATGGTCACGTTTGAGCGTCGTGTGAATGGAAAGTCCTGCTTCCGCAAGACGAACCTTGCCAACGACGCCAAGTTGTCGATTGATTTCCTGGCGCACAAACGGTTCGCTGTCCGTGCACGCACGCGTGAAGCGTGTGGGTGCGAGCGGTTCGCGAAGCGCAGCGGCATAGACCTCGTTGTCAATAACGTCGCGATCATGCATCCGTGCAAGCACGCGGTCTTTGCGCATCATTGCGCGCATTGCACCTTGTTCTCCGTGCAGTTGGTAGATATTCGGGTAGTTGATGAGTCCGGCAATGAATGCTGCTTCCGCAGGACTCAGCGCCATAGCGGGTTTCGCAAAATAACTTTGCGCCGCCGCTTCAATACCGTAGCCGCCACCAAAGTACACAAAGTTCAGATACAGCTCGAGAATTTCCTCCTTGGTGAGCGTGTGTTCAACATACGTTGCGAGTACAACCTCACGCATTTTACGCAGGTAACTCCGTTCGTTCGTGAGGTAAAAGTTTTTGACGAGCTGCATGGTGAGGGTGGATGCGCCTGATTCGACACGCCCGCCAACAATGTTGCCAAGCGCCGCACGGGCGATAGCATGCAGGTCAAATCCCCGATGTTGATAGAACCCCGCATCTTCCGATGCAAGCACCGCATGCACAATAGGGAGATTTTGGAGCTCCTTGGTGAGTGGTAGGTACGTACGATAATCGCGTGCAAAGCAGCCAATTTCCGTACCGTCGGCATCGTAGATGCGCGATGGTACAGCGAGCTGCTTGGTGCGCAGGTCGGATGCATTGAACGGTGCAAGCCCCAGCCGTGCCGAAAGCCAGCCCGTGCGCACATCAAATGCGTAGAGACGGTTTGCGATGACGGCAGAGACAAAGCGGTCGAATACAACCGCTGCAGAAGGGAGGGTGAGATGGAGTGTTACAAGTACGAGCATGCTTGCACCAAGTACGAGAGGAATACGAATGCATACCTGCCGCGCAGTGCCAATATACTTAGACCAGCTACTCCGCTTTTTTCGAAATGCGCTAGAAACGAACAGTACGCAGACACATACCCAAAGCCCGATAATAATCGCGCCAGGAAGTATCGGCGTCATCGTAAGCCATTCCACAAAAAACGGTGCGGTGTAAAAACCAATGACCGTTAAGGTGAGGAGGATGATGAGTGTGCCGATACACGCAAGCAGGGCATTGAGCAAGGTTTTGCTCAAGGTCGCTACGCTATGCATCATTTTTTTGCTAAGCGCACGAACCTGTGTGAGATTCATGATGGTTCTCCTAGAATGAAATGTCAAAGAAAAGGAACAACAGACAATCAGCCTAGCATGCGCCATAAAAAAAGCAACACATATCGGCATTGTCAACCATCCCTTTTCCATTGACGTTTCGCTTCATTTCCAGTATTCTTGCGAGCATATGCATACATTCATTGAAAAACTGAAAGTTATCGTTCGCGACAAACAGCTTCGCAACCGTATCCTCTTCGTCCTTG
The DNA here is from genome assembly GCA_001781205.1 of Candidatus Kaiserbacteria bacterium RIFCSPHIGHO2_02_FULL_49_34. Lineage (GTDB taxonomy): Bacteria > Patescibacteriota > Minisyncoccia > Phycocordibacterales > UBA918 > HO2-49-34. The sequence continues at coordinate 12,889 of MFLE01000020.1, read as the reverse complement.
GCGCAATCGCCATGTTCCGCGTTCTCGCACAGATTCCAATTCCTGGCGCAAACCACGCTGCCGTTGCGGAATTCTTTGCTGCCAACCAATTTTTCGGACTCTTTAACGTCTTCTCAGGAGGTGGACTTACCACGCTCTCTATTATGATGCTCGGCGTTGGGCCATACATTACCGCATCAATCATCATGCAGCTCATGACAGTTATTTCACCAAAGCTCAAAGAGCTCCACAGTGAAGAAGGTGAAGCAGGCCGTGCAAAGTTTACACAGTGGTCACGCCTCCTTACACTTCCGCTTGCAGTGCTTCAAGGTTTCGGCTTCCTTACCCTTCTTAAGTCGCAAGGTGTGCTCCTCATCGCTACACCGCAGCAGTTCGTCATGAACCTTATGATTGTCGTTGCCGGTGCAATGCTTCTTCTTTGGATTGGTGAACTCGTCTCAGAATTCGGTATTGGGAACGGTATTTCGATTATCATCTTTGCAGGTATTGTCGCATCGCTTCCTCAGACATTCTCACAGGTTGCGGTAACTGCTACAAAGGCGCAAATTCCGCTTTACGTAGGATTCGCGCTCATTGCAGCAATGGCAATTTACGCAATCGTCGTCATGACGCAGGCGGAACGCAAGATTCCAACAACTCACGCCCGTCAAGCAGGTTCTGCAAATGCCTATGGTTCAACAGGCTCATACATCCCGCTTCGCCTTAACCAAGCCGGCGTGATTCCAATCATCTTCGCGCTTTCACTCCTTACGTTCCCACAGATTGTTGCCGCAATGCTTGGCTACGTACAGAAGCCAGGGTACCAAGAAGCAGCTCAGAAAGTAATCGCATTCCTCGCCGACAACACCGTCTACGGTATCTTCTACTTCTGTCTCGTACTTTTCTTCACGTACTTCTACACTGCAATCACCTTCGAACCAGGACGTATGTCAAAGAACCTCCAGCGTTCAGGAGCATTCATTCCAGGCATTCGCCCAGGTATTGAAACAGAAACCTACCTCGGTACGGTGGTAACCCGCCTCACCCTCGTAGGCGCACTCTTCCTCGGTGCCGTTGCCGTCCTTCCAATCATGCTCCAGGCAGCAACCGGACTCACCGCAGTCACCGTCGGCGGTACCGCAATCCTCATTGCCGTCTCCGTCATCATCGACTTCGTCCGCCGCGTCGACGCCCAAGTCCTCATGCGCCAATAGTCGCACACAAAAATCCTCTCCATTCACGGAGGGGATTTTTTGCACCCCGGGTTGTTTTTTATACGACTTATGATAGTATGTGCGCACCGCATTGAGAGAAATCACAATGCACATTGCCCAATCGTCTAATGGTTTGGCAGGCCGCCCTCGTTCAGTCATGGGTATATAAATGTTTTTTAAAATTTGCTTGCACCGCTGCCCGATCGTCTAATGGTAGGACTACGGTTTCTGGTACCGTCTATTGGGGTTCGAATCCCTGTCGGGCAGCAGTGCACACAAATCATTTAAAAAATATTTATATCTCCACGACACTCACTCGTTTGTCTGATGGAGTTACTGCGAGTCTCTCCCAGAGGCTTCACCTGCTACCTCTTATTGAGGTTCGAGTCCTTGTTGGCCAGCACTAGTCAATGCAGTATCGAGGCTAGACCGAGGTGTATATTCATGGCAATAAAAAAAGAGAATAACAAACAGAGAAAATACGACTGGGTAGTGTTTGCGCAGAGCTATTTTCTAATTTCGAGGTTAGCATGTCAGGAGTTGCTCAGTGACAGTGAGAAAAAATATAGCAAAAGTAACGAGCGCGACAATCCGTACCAACCAGAGGATTTATATGTTTCAATCTTATTTAATATTAAACATGGCATAGAAGTCTTTACCAAAGCGCTTAGTATATTTGCATATGGCGAGTATGAGGAGGGGCACGATATAAAGATTCTGTTCGATAATGCAAAACAAAAAATCTCAATAATCAAATTACAACCCAGGCAAAAAGGTTTCTATAACGATATTTCACAAGCTGATATCGATGCATCTCTAAAAGATTTGGAAGAGATTAAAAAACTCGTCCTTTACTTTTTCGAGCTCGATTTTCTAAAGCAGAAATTGAATAGCAATTTCGTTATAAACGATCATCTTAACGATGTTTTCCGATATCCAGATAGTAAAGCATCGATTCGTATAGACTGGGGTACATTACTAATCTCAAGGGTGCATTCTCCTGATATCAAAGAAACACTCGAAAAGCTAGATGGTTTGAATGAATTGTTTAATAAGACTGGTTATCTTCATTCAATACTATCAGGATAAAAGAACATCCAAACCCGAGAGTGTCAGTTTGCTAGACTGGAAATCTTCAAAGAATCCCTATAGTGTCTCACTGATGGTGGTTCTAGACCGTAGAACACAGCAAATTTGAGATGGGCTATAGGGGGGGGGTACTCGAGGTGTGTTATTTAGTAAAGTTGTTAGAAGTGGAATAATTAAGCGATGGAAAATGGCAAAAATAGAGAACTTTCTAAATCGCGGCCAGCAGACTTATGTTGGTATGGGTTGAGCAGATTTTCTTGGACTGTATAGCTATGAAAGAATATTTGGGCGATTGTAGTTGCGGGTGTCTGCCGGTAAGTATATACTCATCATATGAAAAAGTTTTTTACAATTTTCTTTGTTGTTCTGGGTGTTATTTTCTTTACGCTCATTTTAGCAGCTGTAGTATTTTTCATTGTTGACCCATTTGGTTTGAAGCCGATGTTGTTTGGTGGAGATGCTACAAGCGAAAGTGCTACAACAAAAGACGCGAATCCACTTCTTACTGAGTCACAAGAAAAAACGCTTCAAACATTTGGTATTGATCCAGCGAACGTACCCAGTACAATCACCCCTGAGCAAGAAGCGTGTTTTGTGGAAAAGCTTGGGGAAGAGCGAGTGGCTGAAATAAAAGGAGGAGACTCACCAACCGCTGCAGAATACTTCAAAGCAAAAGACTGCATCTAGGTATTCGAAAAATTGCACCCAAAGAATGGGTGCAAATTTTATTTGTTATTGAGGAGTGTGCCAATGAATGGTTCGTTGTTGAGGTAGGAGAGGAGCGACGGGAGGCGGGTGCCGCTGATGCAGGCGACTTCGACATCGCGTTCTTGGGCGAGTTTTGCAGCGATAGGGTCGAATGGTGAGGAAAGGCCGGGGGACCACTCAGTGGGGATGAGTGTGCGGAAGTTTTCCCACTGCATGTGTTCTATGGGAACGGCGTCAGGATTTGTGCGGGGGTCGGCAGTGTAGACGTAGTCGGTGTTGGAGAGATTGATGGCACGGTGCGCGGAGAGGAGGGAGGCGATTTGCACTGCACGGAGGTCGGTGGATGCTCCGGGGCGATAGCCAGCAGCGATGATGATGCGGGTATCATCAGGAACGTCGAGGATTTCGTCAGGATTGGTAATCATGGTTGGGTGGGCAACGTCACGGAAGATGGTACGGAGGAGGTGTCCATTGAGGCGTGTTGCGTGAATGCCGAGCCAGTCGACGTCGGCAGGGACGAGTGGTGCGACGGCATTTGCGGCTTCTTGATAATTGCGTGCGGTGCGTCCGCCACCCGCAATGAGAATAAATCGGCGTTCGGTCATCGCGACCTCTTCGAGAATACATGCGCGGAACTGCTGCAAGAATTCTTGATCAATGCCGCCCGGCACAATAAGCGACCCACCCACAGATATAATGATTGTTTCCATGTGCAAAAGTATAGCACGGGACGTCATGAATGAACGGTGTTGACAGTGATACAAAAATATACTACGGTTAGAGCATCATTGATCTTTGTTTGAGCAGTACATTCACTGGAGGAAGTCATCATGACATCAACAAATCTGCTGGTTCAGAAATGCATTTGCTCCTTTTGCGGACGTTCGCAAGAGCCTCACGAGAAGTTCTACACCAACGGCCATGCACGCATGATGTTGGCGAAACATGTCGACTATGTGCGTATTTGCCCAGAGTGTACAGGGCTTGCACTGACGGGAGTACTCTCTCCCATGGCACTTTTTGTGGATCCGTCCACACATAAGCAAACACCCGAATCCATCGAGGGTTACCTTTCTCGGACTGTTGTTGGTCAAGACGATGCAAAACGAATGCTTGCGATTGCCGCATGGCAACACATGCATCGCCGCTCACTGCCAGAAGCAAGACGTAGTCATCTCCCTAAAAATAATGTTCTCATTATAGGTCCGACAGGCACGGGGAAAACCCTCATGCTCGAGACACTCGCACAACTGCTTGATGTTCCGATGGTCACCTTCGATACGAGCACGGTGACGAAGGCGGGGTATGTCGGCGCGAAGGCGGAACAGTGCGTCTACAATCTCATTGCTGCTGCCGGCTCGCTCGAAAAGGCGGAGTTTGGTATCATCCACTTGGATGAAGTCGATAAGATTCGCAGAATGCGTGGACTCGATGGCGATGTTGGTGGTGAGGCCGCACAACAATCATTCCTGAAAATATTGGAGGGTATGACATTGCTGGTTGAGAGGATGAACAAGGAGTCGAAGGTTGAGAAGGTTCCCTTCTCAACCAAAAACATTCTCTTCGTTGCAACAGGTGCATTTCCTGATTTGTACGAAAAGCATTCGCAGGCTGGACGTAGTAGTGCTATCGGCTTCACCGCCGATTATACAAAAGGAAGTGGACCAGTACTGACGGAGGTTACGTCTGAGCAACTCACGGCATTCGGCATGATTTCTGAGTTCACGCGTCGGCTTCCTTCGATAGCACTCATGCAACCGCTTGCGGTCGCGGACTTGGCGAATATTATTCGCTTGTCGACACATTCGCCTGTTGAGCAGTACTCGCAAATGCTTGCCACGATGGGTGTGGAGACGGAGTGGTGCAGCGACTTCATTGAAGAGGTTGCACGTCGCGCTCATGCGAAGCATCTCGGTGCCAGTGGTATCGCGAGTGTACTTGAACACTCGTTCCGCGATCTTCTCTTCACACTCCCGGGCCTGGTGCATCGGCACGGAGGGAAGCTCAAACTTACCTTCACGGCTGAGTTCCTCGATGATGGAAAGCCACACATCGACACGGGCACAGCCACTGCATCAGGAGATGTGCATACCTAGTTCTTCAAAACCCCTTCACCTCGACTTCGGTCGAGGTGGTTTTTTGATATACCTTTACGTTATCCGTTTTGCGTTTTCGTAAAACGGAGTACAATATACGCATGAGTACAAACATAAAAATCTTCGGCACACTTATCGCCGTATCATTTCTTTTAATTGCAGGAATCGTCCTCCGCTACACCGGTGCAGCTGATGTAGCAACAACCGCAGAAATTCAGAACACAGCACCAACCGTTGACACTATTCGTTTTGCTACCAGTGCATATAGTGCTGATGATCTCACTTCGACAGGTGTCCTTCCCAATGTCGGCACAACCCGCACCATCCACATAAACGGCATCATCCATGACAACAACGGAGAAGATGATATCGCCTCATCAACACTTGCATTAGTTTTCCACAAAACAACAAGTACCAATGCCTGTACCGCAGACAACAACGACTGCTACAGAATCACAACCTGCGATACAAACTACACCGATGGCGACGACACACAGATTGCATACAACTGTGAAGTACCTATACAGTATTTCATCGACGCAACCGACGCAGCGTCAATCTATGCTGAAGACACCTGGACGGCATACATAGAAGTCGAAGACTTTGTAACCGCACAAGGAACCCTCACTGCAACCATAGAAGTAAACTCCCTCCTTGCACTCAACCTCCCCGATGCTATCGACTACGGTACCAGAACACTCGGAGAAGTCTCAAGCAGTACCACAAACGTAGAAACAACCATCACCCAACGTGGCAACACCAAGGCTGATGTACAAGTTTCTGGCGGAAACATGGCATGTACCGTTCTTGGTTCACTTGCAACAAGCACACAGGCCTGGGCACTCACCAGTGTTGGTCATTCTGCCTCAACAATCCTCACCGATGCACTTGTCGCAACCGAACGCAACATCGACCTTCGTACTGATGAATCAAATGAACTTGATGTAAACCTTTACTGGAACATTGCGATTCCTGCGAGTGGGGTGAAGGGAACCTGTACTGGCTCGAATACTATTGCAATCGTTGCACAGACTGTCGAACAGGCAAGTCTCATCGATGGTCGCATCAAGGGGGTTCGCTATGTTTCGGAAAGCGATACGGGCTTCACGGGAGGTACGGGTAACTTCGTTATTAAGCCGAATGAAACCACCTCATTCTATATCGGTAACGTTCTGCTCGGCTCTATCAGTTATGAGGATGTACCACAAGACCGACTTGTGTTCTTGCAAGACCTCCTTGGACTTCCGCGTACCAATGTGACTGACGCAGGACTTCTTAATCGTGCACGATTTATTCAGTCGCTCGCTGAGGAAACGAATCTCACAGGAGCAACAACACTTTCCATTCCATCAGCAGCGCATACAAACCTTACCGCATCCATTGATTTCGCAACTGTAGATGACACTGCCTTGCAAACAGAAGTGCAAAAAGTATACAGCGGACGTACACTTCGTACTGTGGTAGACGCACAAGAACACCTCACTGAAGCGCTTGCGGTAGAAAGCACTGGTGGAGAATACACCGTGTCGACATCTGTTGGTAACAATACGACCATCTCACCAAGCAGTCTTACTGTAAGCCAGGGTAATACGGCAACCTTCACCGTCTCTGCAGATGCCGGCTATGCACTTACCGTCACGGGTTGTAATGGAACACTCTCCGGTACTACCTACACCACAGGCGCTGTCACTTCAGACTGTGTAGTAACGACGAGCGCGGCTGCCGCTACCTACACTGTTACGCCAGTCCAGGGTGCAAACGTAACCATGACACCAAACACTCCACAGACGGTGAACTACAACACCACCAAAAGTTTTACGTTCAGTGCAAATGCTGGTTATACACGTGATGCTATCGGTGGTACCTGTCCAACTGGCACATGGAACCGCGGTACCTACACCACCGGCCCTATCACCGAAGATTGCACCGTAACGACAAGTGCAACCATCAATACCTACACCATTACACCAATGCCCGGTGCAAACGTGACCATGTCGCCAAACACCCCACAAACAGTGAACTACAATACCACTCAATCATTCACAATTACCGCAGATGCAGGACACACATTGAGCACTATGGGCGGTACCTGTCCCGCTGGCACATGGAGTGGCAATACCTATACCACTGGGGCAATTACGACAAATTGTACGATTGTACAAGGGGTGGTCAATGTGGTGGACAACCTTGCTGCAGGGTCATACCATTCCCTTGCCATAAAATCCGACGGCACTCTCTGGGCCTCGGGGTATAATGCCAATGGACGACTCGGTCTTGGCGATATTACAGACCGCATTTCTCTAACCCAGGTGGGAACTCTCACCACGTGGTCAAAGGTTGTGGCTGGATTTGGTCACTCTCTCGCCATAAAAGCCGACGGTACTCTCTGGGCATGGGGGAATAACGCTAGTGGTATTCTCGGTCTCGGCAATACCACATACAAGAATACACCAACTCAGGTCGGCGCACCTACGACATGGTCAGAGGTCGCAGTTGGATACGAGCACTCCCTTGCCATAAAAACCGACGGCACTCTCTGGGCCTGGGGAGACAATTTTAGCGGACAACTTGGTCTTGGCGATAATACAGACCGCCTTTCTCCAACTCAGGTCGGAACCCTCACCACGTGGTCAAAGATTGCAGCTGGATATCACCATTCCCTTGCCATAAAATCCGACGGCACTCTCTGGGCCTGGGGATATAACGTCTTTGGACAACTTGGTCTTGGCGATGATACAGACCGCCTTTCCCCAACTCAGGTCGGAACCCTCACCACGTGGTCAAAGATTGCAGTCGGACATAATCACTCTCTCGCCATAAGGTCTGACGGCACTCTCTGGGCCTGGGGGATTAATGGTAATTGGCAGCTCGGACTCAACGATACGACGGAGCGCACAACACCAACTCAGGTTGGCACACTCACCACGTGGTCAAAGGTTGTGGCTGGATTTGGTCACTCTCTCGCCATAAAGTCCGACGGCACTCTCTGGGGTTGGGGCGATAACGTTTATGGACAGCTTGGTCTTAGTGACGCCACTGGTCGCGCCACACCAACTCAGGTTGGCACACTCACTACATGGTCAGATGTTGCAGCAGGAAATAATAGTTCCCTTGCCATAAAATCCGATGGTACCTTCTGGTCGTGGGGATCAAATATCTTTGGGGGACTCGGTCTTGGGGATACTGCCGATCGCAATGCACCAACGCAGGTGCCGTCCTTCACGCTCGCTATCCTTCCATCTCGTGAACGCCGTACTCGTTCAGTATAATAAAAAAATCCCTACCTAGGGATTTTTTTATGTTGTCTACCTTGTAGCTTCTTCAAGACGCTTGAGGGCGAGGAGGAAGGCGGCGCGGCGGAGGTCGGTGTTTAATTCTTTGGCGATTGCGGTGATTTCTTTGGTTGAAGCTTGCATGAGATTCGTGAGACGTTCATTCACGACGTCTTCTGACCACGCTTCGCCAATGAGGTTTTGTTCCCATTCGAATGTTGAGACGGTGACGCCGCCAGCGTTCGCGAGAATGTCGGGGACGACGGGTATGCCGCGAGCGAAGAGGATGTCATCGGCTTCGGGGGTTGTCGGGCCGTTGGCGAGTTCGAGGATGAGTTGTGCTTTGATATCGTTCGCATTTTCTGCGGTTATCTGGTTTTCAGTCGCGGCAGGGATGAGAATGTCGGCGTTGTATGTGATAATTTCTGATGGATCAATGAAGGTGACATCTTCAAAACCTTCGAAGGTGCCCGTTGCCTTTTTGTGTGCAACGAGTGCGGGAATGTCGATGCCTGCATCATTTTTCACCGCATGACGTGAGTCAGAAACGGCGACAACTTTGTAACCGTGCGCGTGGAATATTTCTGCAGCGATACCGCCAACATTGCCGAAGCCTTGAATGGCGACGCTTGCTCCTGGGGCAAGATTATATTGTTCACGAAGTGCATCGAAGACAACGAAGCCACCGAGTGAGGTTGCTCGTTCACGGCCGAGTGAGCCACCCTTGCCGACTGGCTTTCCGGTAAACGTTGCACGAGTTGTGTCGCCAGTAATTTTTGCATATTCCTCAGTCATGATGTCCATGAGGTGGGGGTTTGTGTTCATATCGGGAGCGGGGACATCCTTCTTTGGGCCGATGACGTCTGCCATGGCGCGGGCCCAACCACGTGCGAGTGCTTCTTGTTCACGAAGACTGAGCTCTCGCGAGTTCACGGTAACGCCACCTTTGCCGCCACCCATAGGGACACCGGCGACAGCAGTTTTGAGTGTCATCCAAAGGGAAAGTGCGCGAACTTCGTCGATGTTGGTTTCAGGATGGAAGCGGATGCCGCCCTTGTAGGGGCCGCGGAGGTTATTGTGCTGGACACGGTAGCCTTCGAAGAATTTTGTGGAGCCATCGTCCATAACGATAGGGATTGATACGGTGACTTCACGATCAGGATGCTGCATGCGCTCGATAAACGAAGCGGGGAATTGATGCAATGATGTTGCGCGAGCAAGTTGTGACAGCGCATTTTTAAATGGGTTCATATTTTTTTTCTATTATAACTTTACTTTGTACAGTGCCAAGTATACGCAGTTACTGTACTTTGTAAAGTGAGTAGGGTAATCGTGTGTAATGCTCTAGCTCTGGATCCCGTCAGGATGACAAAATGGGGGTGTAATGCTCAAAACTGATGAGAAGTTAAAAACGATTTTAACCACTAATTAATTTAAAACCATGCCCCTCATTTTGTACCCCAGGGCAGCCTCTCTTGGTACTCCGCACCAATTCACCTCCTCATCCTGACGGGATCCAGAGTTAGTGTCAGGTACTCAAAATATGCTATAGTCATGCAATGTTAAAGGAGGACCTTCAGCAATGGCGGAGTGTTCAGGCGGACTTAAAAGGTGTGCCGCGTTTTCATATTTTGACGAATGCGACGCTTGATATGCTTGTAGCGGTGATGCCGCGCGATGCAGCGGAACTTCTTGCGGTAAAAGGAATTGGGCCGGCGAAGGTGTCAGAATATGGTGCGGATATACTTTCAATGACAAGTAGCGCGATAGGTCGTGGTGAGACGGCGGATCCAGAATTTCTTGCGGTGATTGCGGAAGCACAGCTTGCGCGTGCCGCTGCGAAGCCTGCGCGTGTGAAGAAAGAGAAAAATACTTCAGCGCTTATGCCGCTTGTTGAGGATATTGACGAGGATGGGAGTATAGCACAGAGTGCTTCCGAAAATGTCACGGTAAAAGAAGCTGCTGTCGAGGCGATGACCGTTGATGCGTATCTCACGAAGGTCAATAAAACGCTCGAAGTTACAAAAGCACGCGTCCAGGGAGAAGTCGTGAGCGCGAAAGAGCAGGGAATGGCGGTGTATTTTACCCTAAAAGACCCGAAGGCAAATGCGACACTCAGCGCCTTCATGTGGCAGCGCGATTATCTGCAATATAACATTAAGCTGGAAGCAGGTACGGAAGTTATCATTACCGGTCATTCTGAAATCTACAAACCTTCAGGACGTTATGCGTTTCGTGCGCACGCAGTGGAGTACGCAGGCGAAGGCGCACTGAAAAAAGCATATGACGCGCTGCAGAAACAACTTGCCAGCGAAGGACTCTTTGCACCAGAACGTAAGCGGGAACTCAAAAAGTATCCACAAAAAATTGGACTCATTACGTCGAAAACTGGCGCCGTGATTCATGACTTCATGAACAATCTCGGCACGTTCGGGTATGAGGTCAGCTTCGCTGATTCACGTGTTGAAGGAGTTGCTGCGATTACCGACCTCCTCGACGCGCTCGAAAAAATGCGCACGAAAGACCTCGATTGTCTTGTTATTGTTCGTGGTGGTGGCTCGCTCGAGAGTCTCCAGGCATTCAACAACGAAAAAGTAGTTCGTGCCATCGCGCAGTTCCCTGTACCTACCATCTGCGCCATTGGCCACGACCAAGACGTTCCGCTCGCACAACTCGTCGCCGATTACGCTCCTTCAACCCCAACTGCTGCAACAGTAATTCTCAATACCTCCTGGCTCGCTGTTGCCGAGCTCTTCACCCGCCATGCGCAGAAAATTCGTCACGAACTCTCCCGTGTTCAAGAAGGCAGCTACCGCATCCTTGAAACCTTTACCGCTCACGCCCGCTCCCTCGGTACCCATCTCCGTACTACCCGCGACCACCTCGACCGTACCGCAAAAATCCTCGATGCTCATGACCCGCTCCGGCAACTGGCTCGAGGGTACAGTATCGTGCGGAACCAAGAAGGAGGTATTGTCCGCTCGGTACGTGATGTATCTGTTGATATGCAGATAGATATCCGTCTTTCAGATGGAACCGTACAAGCAAAGATTATACAATAACAAAACACTTCTATGAACACAGAAAACAAAAAGACACTCCAGGAAATCCTTGCTGAATTGAAGGAAATTTCAGCGTGGTTTGACGGACAGGAAGAAATCGATGTCGAAGCGGCGCTCGCGAAGGTAAAAGACGGCGCACAGCTCGTAAAGGAGGGAAAAGCGCTCCTTGCAGGACTTGAGAATCAGTTCACGGAGCTCCAGAATGACCTTGCATAAATGGGGCTTTTCGTGTACGATACCAGCACTAAAACCCGAAAGGTTTTTGCCGTGTTGGTTCGTGCCTTGTCCCTTGAAAAGCGTTCTCGCGCGTAAGGGATAAGGCATGGTATACGGAAATTATTATTTCGCACAGGATATCTTCCAAAAGTAGCGAAATTGCACTGGTTTCAGAAATTTTCCCACTCACCGTACATTGGTACGGCTCCTGTGAAAATCTCCTCCAACCAGCACAATTTCATCTACTTTTGAAAGATATCTAACTGTGCACAAATTAAATCATACATTTATATGGCATTTGATCGCTCAAAGCCGCACGTAAACGTAGGTACTATTGGTCACGTTGACCATGGTAAGACTACGCTTACTGCAGCAATCCTCACTGTGCTCAGCACTCGTGGAAACGGCTATTCAGCTCAGGTAAAGGGTGTCGGTGAAATCGACAAGGCTCCTGAAGAAAAGGCTCGTGGTATTACTATTTCTCTCTCACACTCTGAGTACGAGACTCCAAACCGTCACTATGCGCACATCGACGCGCCAGGTCACGCTGACTACATCAAGAACATGATTACTGGTGCTGCTCAGATGGACGGCGCAGTACTCGTGGTAGCAGCAACTGACGGTGCTATGCCACAAACTCGTGAACACGTTCTCCTTGCAAA
>MFLE01000020.1:0-575 GCA_001781205.1 Candidatus Kaiserbacteria bacterium RIFCSPHIGHO2_02_FULL_49_34 | reverse complement strand
AGAAATGGTTATGCTCGTTGAAGAAGAACTCCGTGAGCTCCTCACGAAGAACGGCTTCGATGGTGCAAACGCTCCAATCATCGCAGGTTCAGGCCTTAAGGCTCTTGAAGACCCAGCAGGTAAGTGGGGTGACAAGATCATCGAACTTGCAGACGCAATGGACTCATACTTCCCAACTCCAGTTCGCGAACTCGACAAGCCATTCCTCATGCCAATCGAAGACATCTTCTCTATTGAAGGTCGTGGTACAGTGGTAACTGGTAAGATCGAACGCGGTATCGTAAAGGTAGGCGAAGAAATCGAAATCGTTGGTCTTGCAGAAGCTGCAGTAAAGACAACCGTAACTGGTGTTGAAATGTTCAACAAGTCACTCGACCAGGGTCAGGCTGGCGACAACGCAGGTATCCTTCTCCGTGGTGTTAAGAAGGACGACATCCATCGTGGACAGGTCCTTGCAAAGCCAGGATCAGTAAACCCACACACTGAGTTCGAAGCAGAAGTATACGTACTTTCTAAGGACGAAGGTGGTCGCCACACTCCATTCTTCAAGGGCTACAAGCCACAGTTCTACATCC
>MFLE01000019.1 GCA_001781205.1 Candidatus Kaiserbacteria bacterium RIFCSPHIGHO2_02_FULL_49_34 | reverse complement strand
GAAAGCAATGAACTCTCCGCAGACCTTTACTGGAACATTGCTGTTCCTGCGAGTGGCGTGAAGGGGGCTTGTGTTGGTTCGAATACTATTGCTATTGTGGCGCAGCCGACTGGACCACTTATGGTTCAGTACGATGGTGGACCGTGGGATGCGACAGGAGAAAACAAAAACCAAGGAGGCTACTACCGCACTATCACCCTCGGCACGCAGACTTGGCTTAAAGATAACTTGAATGCTGGGGTAATGCTCGCATCAGGAACAACCGAACCATCAAATAATGGAGTCATTCAAAAGTGGTGCTACAACAATAGCACCACAAACTGTAACGCAGATGGAGGATTCTATAACTGGAACGAAGCAATGGGATACGTCACTACCGAAGGCGCACAAGGCATCTGCCCTACAGGTTGGCATATCCCTACCGACAATGAATATAAAACACTAGAAATCTTCCTTGGTATGACGCAAGTGGAAGCAGACAGCACTGGCTGGCGTGGAACTGACCAGGGTGCCAAGATTAAGGTAGGCGGAAGCTCTGGGTTTGAGGCTCGTCTCACAGGTCACCGATCCAGCAGCGGGTCATTCACCGGTCTCGGCGGGAACAGCAACTTCTGGTCATCGTTAGTTTCAGGCTCGAGTGCATGGCGACGGGCTTTGGCCTCCGCTGAGAATCGTGTGTACCGACTAACAATTTCGCATAATTACGGGCTCTCTGTACGATGTCTCAAGAATTAATCTTTCACATTTTCAATACAAAAATCCTTCGGGATTTTTTTGTGCAGACATTTTTTCTGTAAGTTGATGTATACTGTGCGCATGCTTATTACGAAGGCTGATGGAACGACGCAGCAGTTTGATGCGACGAAACTTGAGCGTTCTTTGCGACGCGCGGGTGCAAAGAGCGAGGATGTTATCCAGGTACTTGCGGAGGTTGAAAAGTCGCTCACTCCTGGGGTGAAAACGCACGAGATTTACGAGCGTGCATTTGCGGTGCTCCGCGGCCGCGGCGGGCCAACCTCAGCGCGCTATACGCTTCGTGCTGCAATCCAGCAGCTTGGCCCGACAGGCTTTCCGTTTGAGGATTTTATGGCGCGACTTTTTGAGTATGAAGGCTACAAAACTCTCACGCGACAAAACCTCCAAGGACAGTGCGCGTTGCATGAAATTGACGTGGTGGGGTATCGTGGCGACAAAACCTTCATCGGCGAAGTAAAATTCCACAAAGACCCGGGCTATAAAAGTGACCTCCAAACGGCACTCTATTCCTACGCGCGCTATCTTGACGTGCTTGAAAGTAAAGTGTGTGCTGAGGATATCTGTGGTATCAACACGCTCAAAATCATCACCAACACCAAGTTTACGCAGGCAATGCTCGAGTATTCGCTCTGTAAGGGCATTGAGCTTCATAGTTGGGGTTTTCCGCACGGCGATGCCTCACTTGAGTCACTGGTGGAAAAATACCAGATGTATCCGATTACCATTCTCTCGTCACTTTCCGAACACCACAAAATCCTCCTCATGCAGCGTAGTATTGTCTTATGTCGCGATTTTATCGATAAACAACAAGAACTCCGTGCTCTTAAAATCCCCGAAAAGATAATTATCGCCGCCGCCGCTGAAGCGGAAGCACTTTTTGCACAGCAAATCCAGTAACCGTCAAGGCTCCATCAGTCGCATGAATGGGGCTTTTTTGCTATACTGCACGGGATGTAACCGCCCACACTTCCCAGCTACTTCGTTGCTGGCACTATTTTTTCCTCCATCGTACGTCAGGTACGGCTCCAGAAAAAATAGCACCAGCGCCTCGTATTTGGAAACTGTGAGCGATTACCTATATATTTATGGCAACAAAAAAAGAAAGCAAATACGATGCGTCGTCGATTAGCGTCCTTGAAGGGCTTGATCCGGTTCGTAAGCGTCCGGGTATGTATATTGGTGGTACGGGCATTGATGGTCTCCATCACCTTATTTGGGAAATCTTTGACAACTCACGCGACGAAGCGATGGGGGGCTATGCTGACCGTATCGAAGTGATGCTCCTCCCCGATAACTATATTCGTATTGTTGATAACGGCCGTGGTATTCCTGTTGACAAGCATAAGCAGTCAGGTGTTTCTGCGCTTGAGACGATTCTCACCGTGCTTCACGCGGGAGGTAAATTCGGTGGCGAGGATTCTGGCTATAAGGTTTCCGGAGGTCTTCACGGTGTGGGTTCATCAGTGGTAAACGCGCTTTCGACACACATGATTGCGGAAGTACATCGCGACGGTGGCTACTACATGCAGGAGTACAACATCGGTAAGCCAAAATACGATGTGAAGAAAGTAGGGAAGTCAGACCTCAAGGGGACCGCCATCACATTCCAGGCCGACCCAACTATTTTCCCTGAGATTAAATACGATTGGAAGACAATCGTGAACCGCCTTCGTCAGCAAGCGTACCTTGTGAAGGCGCTCCGCGTGACCGTTATTGATGCGCGTGATTTCGACGACAAGCAGATGAAAAAGCTTGAGTTCAAAGGTGCACAGTACATCGGCGATCAAGCTCCTGAAGCGCCGACGCAAACATTCTTTTTTGAAGGAGGTCTTCGCTCGCTCGTGACATTCACGAACCAGTACATGACGCGAGTGCACAAGAATATTTTCTACGTTGAAAAGTTTGACGTTGCGCCAAACGTGCATTCGGTTGAAATCGCCGTCCAGTACGTTGACGATATTTCATCACGCGTGACAGCCTTTGCAAACAATATCTATAACCCAGAGCAGGGTACACATATAACTGGCTTCAAGACCGCACTCACGCGTACGCTCAACACCTACGCTCGTACTAATAACTTCCTCAAAGAAAAGGACGAAGCATTTACGGGCGACGATGTACTCGAAGGCATTACTGCCGTAGTCTCTATCAAGATGCCCGAAATCCAGTTTGAAGGACAAACAAAGGGTAAGCTTGGCTCTGTTGAAGCACGTGGTGCAACAGAATCAGTCTTTTCTGATGCATTCGCGATGTATCTCGAAGAAAATCCTGACGATGCAAAGGCGATGATTAACAAGGTGACAATTGCGGTCCGTGCGCGTAAAGCCGCAAAGGCTGCAAAGGATTCCATCATTCGTAAATCTGCATTTGAAGGCTCTGCGCTTCCTGGAAAGCTTGCCGACTGTCAGACAAAGAGCGCCGCAGAATCAGAGCTCTTCATTGTGGAGGGAGACTCTGCGGGAGGTTCCGCAAAGATGGGGCGCGACCGTCGCACGCAGGCAATCTTGCCGCTCAGAGGTAAGATTCTTAACGTCGAGCGCGCACGTATCGACAAGATGCTTGCGTCTGAGCAGATTAAGAACATCGTGCTCGCACTCAACACCGCCATTGGCGACGTGTTCAATATCGATAAACTCCGCTATCACAAAATCATCATCGCAACTGACGCGGACGTCGACGGTGCACACATTCGCACGCTCCTCCTCACACTCTTCTATCGTCACTTCCGCCCAATTGTTGACGGAGGCTTTATCTACATTGCGCAGCCACCACTCTACAAAATCGAGAAAGGCCGCGAGCAGTGGTACGCTTACACCGATGAAGAAAAGTTCAACATCATGGGCGATGAGCAAACCGACACACAAGAAGATGTTGAAGGCGAAGAAAGTGCTGAGGAAGAAACAAAAAAGGTTGGTAAGTACAAGGTGCAGCGCTACAAGGGTCTCGGTGAAATGAACCCTGAACAGCTCTGGGAAACCACCATGGACCCTGAAAACCGCATCCTTAAGCAAGTAACTGTCGACGACGCTATTGAAGCCGACAAACTCTTCGACATTCTTATGGGAACGGATGTTGCGAGTCGTAAATCATTCATTCAGTCCAATGCCAAAATGGCAAGCCTCGACCTGTAGAATCTTCCAAAAATGGCACATTTGCACTGGCTTCGAAAATTTTCGACACTTACCGTACGTCAGGTACGGCTCGGACAAAAATTATTCTCCAGCCAGCACAACTGCACTCATTTTTGAAAGATTCTACTTGAAATAGATAACGTGGTATGCGTTATCTATTTTTATTTTTCTTGATAAGTAATGATTTCTCAGTATAGTTGCAGATATGAATATCCATGTGATCACTCTCTTTCCGGAGGTTTGCAAAGCGTATACTGACGCAAGCGTTTTAGGGCGTGCGCAGGTTGCAGAGAAGGGGAAGGGGGCGAAGCAGAAAGGGGTACAGCTCTCAGTGAATTATTATAATCCGCGAGACTATTCGGAGGAACGACACACTAAAGTTGATGGGCGGCCGTTTGGTGGCGGTCCAGGCATGGTGATGATGGCGGAGCCAATCCTTGCGGCATACAAAGCTGCGATACCTCGCGTGCGTAAAAATACGCGGGTACTTATGATGTCACCGCGCGGACGAACCTTCGACCAGGCAATGGCGAAGGAGCTCGCTGAAAGAACGGACAACCTCGTCCTTATCGCTGGCCGCTACGAAGGCATCGACGCCCGTGTCAAAGAAATTCTCGGCGCAGAAGAAGTGTCTGTCGGTGACTATGTGCTCACTGGTGGCGAACTTCCTGCACTCACGATTATCGACGCCGTTGCACGCCATATTCCTGGCGTCCTCGGTGACATTGACTCTCTCGAAGATGACCGTGCAACCAGCGGCATCACCTACACAAAGCCCGTTGACCTCATCCATAAAAAGAAACATTATCCCGTCCCGGAAATTCTCCTTTCAGGACACACTGCCAATATCAACGCCTGGCGTGAAGGAAAACCGCTCCCTGATCCCAAACATGTCTTCAAACGGAAGAACGTAAAGTAAAATACACCCTCCATAAATGGAGGGTGTATTGCTAGAAAGCGGTAGGAAGGCTGAGGAATCCCGAGTATGCGATAATCATGGAAAGCATGATTGTTACCGCAATGAGAGCGCCAACAACGCGGAGTCCTTTTTGAAACTTTTTATTAAACATAACCCACAGCATAGCACGACTTTGTTATGATGCAAAAAACAGGTGTGGGGGAAAACTTCGTGAACGAGGCAATGGCTGGTATACTGTTCGTATGCATATTTTCTTCGCCTTTCTATTTGGGTGCATTATTGGAAGTTTCCTGAATGTCGTAATTTTGCGACTGCATACGGGGCGTTCGCTAAACGGACGCTCGCATTGTATGTCGTGCGGTTCGCAGTTGCGAGCGCGGGATTTGGTGCCGATTTTTTCCTTCCTCATGCTTCGCGGCAGATGTCGTGATTGTACCTCGCGGATTTCATCTCGATATTTTATGGTGGAGGCCTTTACGGGACTGCTTTTTGCGATTATTGCGTGGCAGTTTTTCGCAACACCGTTTGCATGGCTACTTTTTAGTGTTGTTGCCGCCGTGCTTGTGGTGGTTTTTGTGTATGACCTACGGCACACGATTATCCCAAATGAACTCGTACTGCTGCTTACGGGTCTTGCGATCTTGTCTTTCGGTACGCGTTACCTAGAAGGCGTGCGTATCGAACTCCTGTACACACTCGCTTCTGCACTCACTGCATCGGGTATCTTCGCGGCATTGTGGTTTTTCAGTCGCGGTCGCTTGATTGGTCTCGGCGACGCGAAACTTATCTTTCCGCTTGCGCTCATGCTAACGCCGAGTGGGGTACTTTCGTTTATTGTACTCGCATTTTGGATTGGTACGGCATATGTCGGCATCACCGCACTCATACAAAAGCTCTCAAAAATACTTGTCCACATACACTTTTCTCTACCTCGGTATACAATGCAGAGTGAAGTACCATTTGGGCCATTTCTCATTGTTGGTTTCTTCGCAGTACTCCTCGCCAATGTCGATATTCTCATACTTACACAAATATTTGCCGACGCAACAACACGCCTCGTGTATAACTTCCTGCTCCACTAAGATGCGCTCACACGCGGGCTTTTCACTCATTGAGCTCATGGTGGCGATTACGGTTATGACCTTCATAACTGGCGTTGTAGTGACACAGTTTGCTGGTTTTGACTCGGCAATTGTTACCAAAGCACGCGCGTATGATGCGGCGCAGGCCGTGCGTGCGGCGCAGGCGTTTGCAACGCAGATTCGCACACAGACTTCCTCAGATATAACCTTTACCACACAGTTCCTTACCCGTTTTACCGTAGGTTCAGGAGAAATTCTAATCATGCGCAAAGAAGACACGAGTCAACCGAATACTGTTGAGTATCGACAGCTCACTGCAGGATACAAAGTACAAGAAATCCGAGTCGCGCTTGCTGACACGACAACCCGCTGTGCACAGACAAAAGATCAGCAGCTCGATATTGCCTTTAGACGTCCAGAAGTGAGAGCAAATGCCTACGACCCAAAATCCGGGACGAGCTGGATTACTTCGTCGTCACCAGTGGTGCGTAGCTATATTGCCATTACGGGCGCCGATCCCTCGCTCGTGCATTGGGTTGAAATCGCCGAGCCGGGTTCGGTGTCGATTGTGCAGGACGCGCCCGCATGCGGCCTCTAATAGTATATGAATACACCTCACACACACAAAGGCTTCACGCTTATTGAAATGATGGTCTCGGTTGCGCTTTTTGCGGTGGTTGTTTCTGTGGCGTTGCCGACTATGATCGTGGTCATGAAAGCCTCTGCGCGCGCGCAAGCGCTTCAGACGACTATTGACAACACCTCATTTGCTCTTGATGCAATCTCTCGGCAGGTTCGACTCGGGACAACCTATCATTGCACAAGCGACCCTATCAACGTCACCGTATGGAATGCAACAACAAGTCCGAGTTACCCATACGGAACTCCACACGACTGTATAACCGGTGCATCTACGCTTGTTTTCCGTGACCAAAATGGCGTTCGGCAAGCATATCGTTATAACAGCGCTGAAGAGAAACTTGAAAGTTGGCACACGAAAGCTGGCACCTGGGTTGATCTCACCGCACCAAAAGTCCTTGTTAAAAATGCAACATTTACGGTCACTGGTGCGACGATATATGACGGCGAGCCGCCAGTTGTCACCCTCGCAGTCCGTGGTGCTGCTCGAGATGAGGTGTCTGTTCCGGAATTTACCTTGTCAACAAATATGACGCAATACGTGCCAGAGCGCGGTTTTGCGATACGTCGCCTTGCGCAAGGGACTGCAAACCTCACCCTTACGGCAGGTATTGAATTTGGTACCGATGTTGCTCCTGTCGGCGATATTGACGATGACAACGTCACTGACCTCCTTGTTGGCATGAGTACATTCAGCGCGGGCGTTGGCGGGACGCAGGTGCTTCGTATGAATAAAAATGGCACCATAAAGGCATCGATTCGCCTAACTTCAAATACAAATGGCATGCCAACATTTGCTGCAAATGAAGCAGTTGGGTCAAGTGTTGCGAATCTTGGCGACCTTGATGGTGACAGCCTGACAGAAGTGCTCATTGGTGCGCCAGGATATACAAGCAATACAGGTGCCGTATACCTTACGACACTGCAGGCAAGTGGTATAGCGACAAGCACCATTCGTATTGCGTCAAACACGAATGGCATGACAACAATCCCCGCGGGGAGTCAGTTTGGTGCAAGTCTCGCTCTCGTGGGTTCACGAGAAGTGCTCGTTGGTGCACCAGGCGACAGCCCTACGGGATGTGTGAACTGCGGTGCAGTGTATCGGCTCATGCTCAGTGGACAAGGACAAGTCACCTCAGTGTCGAAAATTTCAACGGGACTTGGACTTGTTGCCGGCAATGCATTTGGAAGCGCAGGCATTGCATTTCTCGGCTACAATACTGCAGGTGAACGTTTGGTTGCAGTAGGCGCAGCCGAAACAGCATGTGCAAGCGGTGCCTCGTGTGGCGCACTGTATATACTTCGGCTCAGTAGTGCAGGTGCTGTTATGGGGCATTCAAAACTCGTAAGTGGCACAGCGGGCATGCCGACACTTGAGGCGTTTTCGCGATTTGGTAAGTCAGTAGCCGCTGCAGGAGACCTCAATGGTGACGGCGTCGCTGATATCATTGTTGGTGCAGAAGAAACGGGTGGCGCTGCTCGTACTGGCTCACTGTACGTACTCTTTATGAATTCAAATAACACAGTCAAAGAGGTGCGACGAATGACAAATAACAGTAACGGTGGCCCTGCGCTTAGAACAGGCGATGCATTTGGACGAGCAGTTGCCAACATTGGCGATCTCAATGACGACGGACGTATTGACTTTGCTGCTGGTGCGCGGCGTGACGATGGAAATGGAACACTAACTGATGCTGGTGCTCTCTATATATTATTTGGTAAATAACATCATATGACACGCTCTCATCAACAAGGTTTTACACTCGTCGAGACACTGGTTGCCATCAGTGTCTTAATCGTGGCAATTGTGGTGCCGCTTCGGGTGATTACACAAAGTTTGAAAAGCGCTGCATTCACGAGAGAAAAAATAACCGCAACACACATTGCGCAAGAGGGGATTGAGCTTATGAATGCACAGTATGATGAAGATAAAAAAGACCTCAATACTGCATGGTCAAGATGGGCGAGTGTCTATGGTGTAACGTCAGGTTTTTCCTTTGAACCAAGAACAAAGACGCTCCTTACCTGCACGAGCACTGCAAGTAATCCTTGTAGAATCTACACGGACGCAAATGGGTATACACACAGTACTGTCGGTACTACACTTACACCCTATGTACGTACACTCCGTGTTCGTACCAGTAGCCCAGCAAGTGCCTCCGCGGTAGAAGTTGAATCAATCGTGACATGGCAAAATGCATTCGGTTCACTATCGACTTCGTCACGTACGGTTTGGTACTATAATGCTTATGAATAAAAAAAGATACACACACGAAGGCGGCTACGTACTTTTCCTCGCAGTAATTGTGAGTACTATTATTGTGACGCTCGGCACGCTCGTTGCTGGTTTTGTGCGACAAGATCTCGCACTTGCTGGCGCAGCTGAGCAAAGTGATGTTTCATTTTATGCAGCAACGTCAGTTATGACGTGCGGGCGGTATCTTGATGCGAAAAATATGTTTTATATCTCAAATGGCTCACTGTCGCGTACTATTGCATGTCTCGGTACAAGCGACGCTATTGTGAGTACGCCTATGCCGTCAGGATATCTACAGCAATATGATTTTACCTGGACCACAAAAAGCGGTCAGCTGGTATGTTCAATACTTCAAGTGAAGAAAACGTCCATTGGTACGGGTGCAGTAAGTACAAAAATGATTGCACGTGGCTACAATGTGCCATGCTCAGCGCTCAGCGGTACAACTGGCGAAATTGTCGAGCGTGTTATTGAAACTAATTACTAACCTATGGAGTCAAAACTTTTCAAAAGTCCAGAGGAAGAAATCGCGCACCTGCGTGCGGAGCTTTCGCGACGCGAAGCGGCTCTTACTGCGCAAGAGGCAACCCCCGAACAAATTGCTAGCGCTGGCAGAGAAGTTGTCCGTGACTACGCAGTACGTCCCGCACACGAAGTGCTCGCACAAGAAAACATGCCAACGTTCAGTATTGGTGTAAAGCCCTCGGTCCCCGAGGTCATACAGGAGCCAAAGATACACTTCCTTGAACGAATGAAAACAGAGGGGGTGAAAAAGACACTCGCACTTCTCGAAAAAGAGAACAATCCGCAGCTCACCGATGCGGTCCATGACGCGCTCGTTGAAGAACTGCGTGCGGGTATTTTGGTGCCTGACCTCAAAGAGGGGACTACACACTGGGAAGCACTCCATATGTCCCTCTTCGAAATCTCTATCGCTCGCACACAGGGTGACAATGCTGAAAAAGCATCCTTAAAAGACGACATTCGCGTCATGATGCAGTTCTTTGCCGGCATGCAAGGGGCGGGCTATGGCGGACGTGCCGCACACTACACCTTTGAAATCGCCGTCGCGGAAGGTTCGAACGATATCGTCTTTTATGTTGCTGTCCCGACGGTTGCCGCGCAACTCTTTGAGAAACATATTCTCTCACTCATTCCGCGCGCATCAATTGCCTTCGCGCCGAAGGATTACAGTATTTTCGTTGCGAACGGTGTTGCGAATACCTCTGTTGCACAGCTCGCTGAACACTATATCCATCCGCTCGCCGATGTGGAAACATTTTCACACGATCCGATTGATGTTATTGTGCAAACACTCACCAAGATTGAGCATAGCGGTGCTGGTGCTGCAATTCAGTTTGTCATTGCAACACATCAGAACACTGTTGCACGCAGTACCATGGAAGAAATCCAGAAGCGCGTTAAAAAAGGTGATAACCCAAAGGTTGCTATTAAGGAAAGCACCTTCAGCGGCGCAGCAATTGCAACATTTGGCTCACTATTTAAATCTCCCGAAGACGAAGTAAAAGAAAAGGAAAAACTTCAAGGCATAGACCGTACTGCTGATTTGAAGCGCTATGAAGACAAACTTTCTTCACCAACCATGAGTGTTGAACTCCGCATTGTTACCTCTGCACCGGCACTCGACGGTGCACGCGCGATTGCACGCGATATCCAGTCGGCATTCAACCAGTTTAATGCAAGCGACAGTAACCGGATTATATGGAATGAGCTTTCAGGAAGTGCTGCTCGTGACATGGTGCGTGACTATAGTTTCCGCGAACCACAGGCGAAATATGCGCTTGCACTTTCGCAAGAAGAACTTGCGCTCCTTGCGCACTTCCCACAAGTCGGTACTGCGAAGACCTCGCAGCTCAAGCAGACAGGTTCAAAGCGCGCCGCCGCGCCGCTCACGATTGCAAAAGAGGGCACACTCCTCGGCATCAATCGCTACCAAGGCACCGAGACCCGCATTTTCGTAACGCCTGAGGATCGTTTACGTCACTTCTATATCATTGGTCAGACAGGTACCGGTAAAACGACACTCATGAAAAACATGGTTGTGCAAGATATCCTCAATGGCGATGGTGTCTGCATGATTGACCCTCACGGTACCGACCTTGCCGATATTATGGGTGCTATTCCTCCTGAACGCTACGACGACGTCATCTACTTTGACCCCGCATACATGGAGCGCTCGGTTGGGCTTAATATTCTCGAATATAATCCAGCGAAACCTGAAGAGAAAACGTTCGTGGTAAACGAGCTTCTTGCTATTTTCAAGAAGCTCTACAGTGCAGAAAGTATGGGGCCGATGTTTGAGCAGTACTTCCGTAATGCTGCGCTCCTCATTCTCGACGATCCCGAATCTGGCTCAACACTGCTCGATATTTCGCGCGTCTTCGCCGATAGTCAGTATCGTAATTACAAACTCTCGAAAGCAAAGAATCCAATCGTTGTGCAGTTTTGGCGCGAAATCGCCGGAAAGGCTGGCGGAGAGGCGTCACTTGAAAATATCGTGCCGTACATCACCTCAAAAATCGATACATTCACGGGTAACGACTACATGCGTCCGATTCTCGGACAGCAACACTCAACGTTTAACTTCCGCGACATCATGGACACGAAGAAAATCTTCCTCGTGAATCTCTCAAAAGGTCGTCTCGGCGAGCTCAACGCCAACCTTATTGGTATGATGATTGTTGGTAAATTCCTCATGGCGGCACTTTCACGCGTTGACGATCCGACCAAAGGCTTCCCACCGTTCTATCTCCACATGGACGAATTCCAAAACATCTCAACCGACTCCATTTCGCAAATTCTCTCTGAAGCTCGCAAGTACAAACTCGGGCTTACCGTCGCGCATCAGTTTATTGCGCAGCTTGATCAATCCATTAAAGATGCTGTGTTTGGTAACGTTGGTAATAAAGCGGCATTCCGCGTTGGCCCTGACGACGCTGCATTTCTTGAAAAGCAGTTCGCACCAGAATTCACTGCTGCAGACCTTGCATCAGTGGAAAACAGAAACGCTTACGTCAGCATGCTCGCAAACGGGACTCCTGTTCGTCCGTTCTCTCTCGAAACCCTTCCGCCACCACCATCTGACCCTGCGCTCGTCCAAAAACTCATTGAATACTCCGTCTCTCGCTACGGCCGCGCCCGTGCCGAAGTCGATGAAGAAATCATGCGCCGCTACCTCGACTAACCTCGAGATTTCTGCATGCGACATATAGAGGCATGTGTCTTTAATTGCGTCTTTTGTGGATTCTCCGCAAGACAACAGCACAACAGGTGTGGAGATTTTGTGTTTTTAGGAAGCACAGGTATACTGCGCACATGTCTACAGAACACAGAAAACCACGAGCCACACTTACGGCGCGAGCACTGATTGTACTCTTTGCTTTTGCTATTTTTGGTGCAGGCGCATATACCGGATCCGCACTTGGTGCAAAGGCAAGTATCCCCACATTTACCATTGGCGCCTCATCTTCACCAATAGAAGGCGCGGAACTTTCCGAATTCTGGCGCGTTTGGCGACTTATGGATCAGAAATTCGTCTTCGCCTCAACAACGGTTGAACGACCAACCACACAGCAGCGTGTTGAAGGCGCAATCGCCGGCATGGTTGCAACCTTCGGGGATGACTATTCCGTCTATATGCCCAAAGCAGAAAGTGAAGAATTCATGCAAGAAATGTCAGGAGAATTCTCAGGCGTTGGTATGGAGGTCGGTTTGCGCAATGGGGTAATCACCGTCATTTCGCCAATCGAAGGTACTCCCGCAAAGCGTGCAGGCATGCGCGCACAGGATGTTATTCTTGAGATCGATGGTACCTCAACAGAGAATATGAGCGTAGACGCTGCGGTACAGCTTATTCGTGGCGAGCGTGGTACGGATGTCGTGCTTAGCATCTATCGTAAAGACGCAGGCGAACCATTCGATGTCACTATAACCCGTGATACCATTGAGCTCCCAACTGTAAAAACAGAAACAAGGGGCGATGTCTTCATTGTACATCTCTATACTTTTAATCAGGTTGCGTACACAAAGTTCGTCGACGCCATGCGTGAATATGCCGCAAGCGGCAAGACAAAAATGGTCCTTGACCTCCGTAGCAATCCTGGCGGCTACATGGAGAGTGCGGTTTCTATCGCGAGTCTCTTCTTAAAACAGGGAGATATCGTACTCCGTGAACGTGTCGGGAATGAGGGGCAGGAAGTATTGCATCGTGCAAGCGGACGTAATCTTGGCGAGCATATACCAAAGAAAATGGTCGTACTTATTGACGGCGGCTCTGCATCAGCATCGGAAATTCTCGCAGGCGCACTTCAAGAGCACGGTCTTGCAACACTTATCGGCACGCAGTCGTTTGGAAAAGGGACGGTGCAAGAAGTGGTCGATCTCCCCTCAAAAGCATCACTCAAAGTCACCATAGCCCGCTGGTTCACGCCTGAAGGTAATGGTATTCATCATCTTGGGCTCACCCCGACGGTCATCGCAACAACGTCAACTGAAGCAATTATCGCCGAGGAAGACCCCCAGCTTGACGCCGCCCTCAATTATCTCCAATAAAATAGCACAGGGGAACATAAAAAATAAGGAGCACATGCTCCTTATTTTTATAGTTGTGCGTTTTCATAAAAAATGATATTGTGTGCACACATTCGTTTCCGCTGCTGCCGGATCGTCTAATGGTAGGACTACGGTTTTTGGTGCCGTCTATCATGGTTCGAGTCCATGTCCGGCAGCAATGGGCGCGAATGTGGAAAAGTGGCTGAGAGGTTGAAGGCACTTGACTCGAAATCAAGCATACTCTAACGGGTATCGGGAGTTCGAATCTCCCCTTTTCCGCCAATAGCAAAAAGGTTGCGTTTTTTATAATTTCAAGTATAGTATCGGCACTATGGAAAAAGAAGTACAGTCACAAGCAGTGCCATTTGCGGTCATCGAGACCGGCGGCAAGCAGTACAAGGTCGCAGTTGGCGATGTTCTTGATGTGGAGCTCCTCGGTGGAGAACTCAACGAGGGCGACGACGTATCATTCGACAAGGTACTCCTTACTGAAACGAACGGCGACACAAAAATCGGCACCCCATACCTCGCAGGCGTAAAGGTTTCTGCAAAGTATGTCGGTCTTGCAGCAGGTCCGAAGATTACTATCGTCCGCTATCAGCAGAAGAGTAACCGCGACCGTAAGCAAGGCCACCGCCAGAAGTATTCTCGTGTAGAGATTACGGCGATCTAACAAGATTAAACGAATATTTGGAGCCGGCTTGCCGGCACTCAAAAAAGCATAATGCATTTGGAGCCGGCTTAGCTCAGTTGGTAGAGCAATGGTTTTGTAACCCATAGGTCGTCAGTTCGACTCTGACAGCCGGCTCCAAATGCAGTATGCTTTTTTTCGTGCCTGCGGCTCAGTTGGCAGAGCATGGTTTTGTGACGCTCCGCTTCTGACTTCTCTCGTTCGGTCGTAGGCAAAACTCCACTCCGTTCCGTCTTGCCTACGACACTCACTCGTTTGTCAGATAACCCATAGGTATGAATAGCCCGACCGCTTCGCGGACCAGGTCGGTCTCACTGCTAAGGATGTCGGCCTCCGCCGACGTTTCTTAGTGTGTTTGCTGGCGCAAACACAGCAGATCAGTTCGACTCTGACAGCCGGCTCTCGGTACTTTATACTTAAACTGTCTGCATATGCAGGCTTTTTTGTTGTTTTGACTTTTGTGTTGTAACCAGTATGCTGTACGAATATGAATGACGAACAACTGAAGAGAAGTGCGCCGGAGATTTTCTCATCGGCGTATAATCATCTTGAACATGAGGATGCTCGGTACAAGGAGTGGGAAGAATCTGGGCTTTTTAATCCAGACGTATGTGTAGCGGAGGGTGTTACTGCGGCCGATGCGGAGACGTTCTCTGTTGTCCTTCCGCCGCCGAATGTGACAGGAACACTGCATACAGGACATGCATCAATGCTTGCGATTCAGGATATTCTCGTGCGCTACCACCGCATGAAAGGCGACCGCACGCTCTGGATTCCAGGTACCGACTCTGCAGCACTTGCAACGCAGTCAAAGGTTGAAGAAATTATCTACAAAGCAGAAAAGAAAACACGTCATGATATCGGGCGTGAAGAACTTTTGGTGCGCATTAGTGCATTCGCCAAAGAAAGCGAGAGTACTATTCTCGGGCAGACACGTAAAATGGGGTCATCGCTCGATTGGTCACGCTATGCATTTACCATGGACGAAGTGCGCAACAAAGCGGTAACGGAAGCATTTGTGCGCATGTACAACAAAGGGCTCATTTATCGTGGTAGCCGCATCGTGAACTGGGACCCGAACCTTCAAACAACCGTGTCAGACGATGAGATTGACTACAAAGAAGAGGTAACGAAATTCTATTACCTCAAGTACGGTCCGTTCATCATAGGTACCTCACGACCGGAGACAAAATTTGGCGACAAATATGTCGTAATGCATCCTGATGATGCACGTTACGCAGAATACTCACACGGACAGAAAATCACTGTTGATTGGATTAATGGAGAGATTGAAGCGACGATTATTAAAGACGAAGCAATTGACCCTGAATTCGGTACCGGTGTCATGACGATTTCGCCATGGCATTCAGCCGTCGACTTTGAAATCGCAGAACGTCACGGACTTTCTCGTGAGCAAATTATCGATGAGCGCGGCATTCTTCTCCCTATTGCAGGTGAATTCGCTGGGCAGCATATCAAAAAGGCACGTGCTGCACTCATTGAAAAACTTACGGCAAAGGGTCTCGTTGAAAAAATCGATGAGAAGTATGTACACAACATCGCGCTCAACAGCCGTGGTGGTGGCACTATCGAGCCGCAAATCAAGGCACAGTGGTTTATCGGCGTCGACAAACCATTCGTACTTGAGCACTCAGAAATTACCGACATTGCGTCGGGTTCGGAAGTTACTCTCAAACAGCTCATGAAGACTGCTGTGGAAAGTGGCGACATTAAAATCGCCCCTGACCGCTTCGATAAAATTTACTACCACTGGATTAACAATCTTCGCGATTGGTGTATCTCACGACAAATTTGGTATGGACACCGCGTGCCGGTGTGGTACAAGGGCAGTGAGGTATTCGTTGGTGTAAGTGCCCCAGAGGGCGAAGGATGGACACAAGATTCTGACACACTCGATACGTGGTTTTCCTCAGGACTTTGGACATTCTCAACACTCGGTTGGCCAGAAAAAACTGACGACCTTAAGAATTTCCACCCAACCGCCGTGCTCGAAACAGGCTACGACATTCTCTTCTTTTGGGTTGCGCGCATGGTGCTTATGTCGACCGCACTTCTCGGGCAGGTGCCGTTCAGGAACGTTTACCTCCACGGCATGGTTCGTGACGAAAAGGGAAGGAAGATGTCGAAGTCACTCGGCAACATTGTGAACCCGCTCGACATCATCGAAAAGTACGGCGCCGACGCGCTTCGTATGGGGCTTATTCTCGGCGCAGCACCAGGTAACGACCTTAACCTTAACGAGCAGAAAATAAAGGGCTACAAACACTTCGGTAATAAAGTCTGGAACATCACTCGTATGATTCTTATGAACACGGATGTTGCACTCTATCCGAATCGTGCCGCAATCGCTCAGCATCCGCGTGATACTGAAATCCTTGCACAGCTCGACGCAACCCATGCGGAAATTACCGCTCATATGGAAGCCTTCGAGCTCCATCTTGCGGCAGAAAAGCTCTATCACTATGTGTGGCACGAACTTGCCGACGGTATCCTTGAGGAATCAAAAGAGATCCTCCGTGGCGAGGATGCGGGCTCACGTGATGCACGAGCAGTGACGCTCATGCGCGTGCTTGTCCGCACGCTCGGTATGCTCCACCCCTTCATGCCGTTTGTTACGGAAACTATCTATCAAAATCTTCCCGCAGAACTCAAAGACGCGGAGCATCTCATGGTACGCACGTGGTAATGTGCAAAAAAGAGTACCTGGTACTCTTTTTTGATGTTCACAGTTGTGTTTGCGGACATGTGCTATATACTTAGTTCTATGACAACAGATTTAATTAGATTTACTGTTCTTACTGCATTGTCGGTTACTGTTCTCGCACATTGTGCGCTTCTCATTTTCCTTTTCCTTCGATATACAAAAATAGTTAATTCGTGGATTCTTTGTGCGGTAGTTTTGTATTCGTGTTTGTGGACCGTGTCAGTTGTTGGATCTATTCTTGCTCCAGATATTCTTTGGTTGAGTGCTCGCTATCATTTCGGTATTGGTATGCTAGGATTCCTGTACCTGTATCTCGCGCATTTTCCAAAAGAGGTAAAACTTCTTACGCAGCATAGCGTTATTGCGTTCATGATGTTTACTATCGCACTTCTTGCATTTTTGCCAAACGCTATCATTACGCATCTTGATATGGTTGGTTATGGCTATCAAAATACGTGGGATGGTTGGCTGTATCCGATTGCGCGATTTGCAATGTTCTTTTCATTCATATGCATTGCAACAGTTTTAGTGAATCATCTGAGAAAAGTAAGGGGTGCCGTCCGTATTATACTTCTGGAGTTAACGATAAGCGTTATCTTAATTCTTATTATAAACCTACTTTGCGTTTCTATCCTTCCGTATTTTGGCATTACCTCGTTTGTTGCGCTTACGCCAATTTCTAACATTATTCTTCTCATGACCATTGCAACATTCATCGTCACTGCCCCAACAGCAGGCTTACATAAACACATGCCCGCGCAGGTGAAATAATTTCCGATATTGTGGGTAGTAGTAGATATGATGAGCATTGAGAACTGCTCGTCATCGAGATAATCGGAATTTATTACGTATCTATCCATATGAAAAAAACAAACTATATTTTAGTGCCGGCGCTTGTTGGCGCCATAGTGCTTGGTAGCGCAAGTACTGCATTCGCTGCGCAGGACGCACAGAACAACGGTCAAGGGAAGGTTCGCGGTCAGGAAATGCGCGCTCAGGCAATGCAGAATAAGGAAGCTCGCTCACAAGGAGACGAAGCAGGCTTTATTAAGGGGATGCAAAAAAGTGAACGTATAGGCGGTATCATTGGCGAAATCACTGCAATAAGCGGCACAACGCTGACACTTACGATCAAGGGTCCTGAAGACCAGACAAAAACCCTTACCGTAGATGCATCAAGTGCCACATTTGAAAAAATTACGTTTGATGGATCTGTAGCAACAGGAACCAAGCCAACACCAAGCACACAAACAATCAATGAACTCACTATTGGTGAAAAAGTTGCAATTAAAATTGATGGTGATATCGATGAAAACACAACCTCTGTTGTTGCAACAATGGTAACAGAGCTCTCAGGTGACATGCCTGGGCGCCATACAAAGGAAGGCCGTGAACGTATTGCATCATCAACAAAGCAAAAGATGCACGAAGGCAAGCGTGGAATTGTTGGTGAAGTTCTTAGTATTGGAGACGACACACTTACCGTGGAGGCGATGAATGGCACCGAGTACACTGTTGATGCGGCAGACGCCGTCATCAAGAATGGCACAACAACTGTATCATTTACTGATATTGCAACAGGTGAGCGTATTGCCGTACGTGGTGAGCTTGACGATACAACCATCGTAGCAAACATGATTATGACGAACATCCCTGAGACTCCTGCGCATAAGAACGCGTCTGAAACAGGGAAGCAACAGAGCATTATGGGCAAAATAGGCTCATTTTTCGGAAAGCTGTTCGGCAAGAAATCTGAATAATAGACACTCACTCAAAACGCGCTCAGGGCGCGTTTTTTGTGTTGGAAAGAAATTGCATACGAGCGTGTAATAAGATAGTGTAACCATAGCCATGATTGAATCAGAACTCACTGACGAACAACTTATTGAGCGCGTACATGCGGGCGAAGCCTCTTTGTACGGGATAATCATGGACCGCTATGCGGAAAAACTTATTCGATATGGTAGAAAATTCGTTGCCGATAGCACCTCGATTGAAGATACTGTGCAGGATATTTTTGCGAATGCGTATTGCAACATTAACAGCTTCGATACCTCGCGTAAATTTCAATCATGGATTTACCGTATTGCGCACAATGCATTCGTGAATCTACTCCGACAAAAGAAACGGGCATGGCTGAGGGTCGAATGGGACACTCTCGTCACGCTTCCGTCATTTGATACCTATGACGAAGACGAACGCGAACGTAAAGAAATGGCAAAGCTGATTGACGCAGGACTCGAAGGGCTCAGTGAAAACTATCGCGAAATCCTCCTCCTTCATTATCAGCATAACTTTGCCTATAAAGACATCAGCGAAGTGCTCCATATCCCGATGGGTACCGTCGCCATCCGTATCAAGCGAGCAAGGGAAGCGCTTAAAAAACTTCTTCCCCAAGACGTCTATGAAAAATAAATTCGAACACCTTAAAGAAAAAATAATCCACGACATTGAGTCGGGCTCGCTATCGCCGAAGCCTCGCTGGAAAGAAATAGGCTACTCCGTACTCACCATCGTGCTTGTTTCTGCTATCTTTGCACTCACTGTTGCGGTCTTCGTATACCTTTTTCATGCGCTTCGTGCAGCAGGACTTTCGTCCCTTCTTGGCTTCGGATGGCGTGGGATTATCTTATTTCTCTTTCTTGTGCCGTGGGGGTTGATTGCCATTGATATCCTTTTCGTAATGCTTCTCATGCGTGTCATCAAGCGCTTCGAAATAGGTTGGAAAGTTCCACGCCTCTACCTCGCCGTATTCTTCCTTGTTACTGCATTTACCGCTGGCTACGTGCTTGACCGCCCAATGAACGACCGTATGGAAGCAAGCAACATGTATGAACGTCCCACACCGCCACGTATCGGCGCCGGCTTCACACACGGTGTTATTATCACCCTCGACGAACCAGAATGCTCGCTAAGCATCGTCGATGAACGCTCGGGCGACACTATTGAGGTTTGGGTGCTCCAGCCCGCATGCGAGCGTCTCATCCTCTTTCGTGTCGGTGAAAGTATCATCATAGCCGGTGAAGACGAGGACGGCATTCTCAAAGCCTACGGCATCCGCCACGACATCCGTCCGTCGTTCCCAAAGAAGCAATAACCTGAAACTCCGCATATTATTAATATGCGGAGTTTTTATTGCTCTCCTGCCCCCTATCTTTGGCGTTTTCGGAAGCCTGACATATAATACCCTCATGAAAAATACCCAAGTATTTACAGCACTCGTCGCAATCGCTTTCATTCTCATTGTAGGACTCGCTATTCGTTATACAGGAGCAGCAGATGTAACAACCACCGCAGAAATCCAAAACGAACCACCAACCATCAACACACTCCGTTTCGCCACGACTCCATTTAACGCGGACGACCTCACCAGCACCGGCATCCTCCCGAGCGTAGGCAACACCCGCACCATCCACATAAACGGCCTCATCCAAGACAACAACGGAAAAACAGACATAGCAAGCTCAACAATCTCCCTCACCTTCTTCCGAACCACAAAAGGGAACACCTGTACAACAGACCAAAACGACTGCTACCATACCACTACCTGTACCTTCGACTACTCCCTCACAAGCGAAACAGAACTCGCATACAACTGTCCTCTCGACCTCGCCTACTGGATAGATGCAACAGATTCAGCAGGAGCATACAAAGACGATAACTGGACCGCAGAAGTCACTCTAGCTGACCAGGCAGGTTCACCCGCAACACTCGAAGCAACAATAGAAGTCAACTCGCTCCTTGCACTGAACCTCCCTGATGGTATTGACTACGGTACCCGCTCTCTCGGTGAACAATCAAGTAGTACTACCAACGTTGAAACAGTACTCACCCAG
>MFLE01000018.1 GCA_001781205.1 Candidatus Kaiserbacteria bacterium RIFCSPHIGHO2_02_FULL_49_34 | reverse complement strand
GTTGGTAGTACTACTTGATTGTTCACCGAGAGAGCGGGTACCGTAGTCAATACCATCAGGGAGGTTCAGTGCAAGAAGAGAGTTTACTTCTATTGTTGCTTCGAGTGTTGCGGGTGAACCTGCCTGGTCAGCTATGGTGAGTTCTGCGGTCCAGTTGTCGTCAGCGTATGCTCCTGCTGGGTCTGTTGCGTCTATGTAGTATGAAAGGTCAAGGGGGCAGTTGTATGCGAGTTCTGTTTCGCTTAGGAGGGAGTAGTCGAAGGTACAGGTAGTGGTACGGTAGCAGTCGTTTTGGTCGGTGGTACAGGTGTTTCCTTTTGTAGTACGGAAGAAGGTGAGGGAGATTGTTGAGCTTGCTATGTCTGTTTTTCCGTTGTTGTCTTCGATGAGGCCGTTTATGTGGATGGTGCGGGTGTTGCCTACGCTGGGGAGGATGCCGGTTGAAGTGAGGTCGTCCGCGTCAAATGCGGTCGTGGCGAAGCGGAGTGTGTTGATGGTTGGTGGTTCGTTTTGGATTTCTGCGGTGGTGGTGACGTCGGCTGCTCCTGTGTAGCGGAGGACGAGGCCTACAATGAGAATGAAAGCGATTGCGACGAGTGCTGTAAATACTTGGGTATTTTTCATGAGGGTATTATATGTCGACACTATAAAAACACCAAGTATATGGCTGTGGACGTTTTTCAAACACGTCGGCAATACAAAACTCCACATACAAATATATGCGGAGTTTTGGTTTGCTATTTTGTGCTGTAGAGCGCCACTGCTTCTGCGAAGGCTTCTTTTGCTGCTTCTGCATTGCGGAAGCCGCCGACCTCAACGGACTTGTTCTGAACCTTTTTGTAGGTTGCAAAAAAGTGTTCGATTTCTTTGAGGGTGTGCGGGTTCACGTCGGTGAGATCCTTTACACCGTCGAAACGTGGGTCGTCGAGCGGGACTGCAATGACTTTGTTGTCATTTTCGCCGCCGTCAATCATGTCCATAATTGCAACAGGACGGACACGGACGAGGATGCCGGGATGAAGCGGGTATGTGGTGAGCACCACCACATCGAGTGCGTCGCCATCATGCCAGTGTGTCTGTGGCACGAAGCCGTAGTCAAACGGATAATCCTGCGCTGAGTGCATTACGCGGTCGAGTGCAATCATGCCGGTTGCTTTGTCAATTTCGTACTTGTTCTTTGAGAACTTTGGAATTTCAATGACAACGTTCATTTCATCAGCGGTTCCCGCTGGGATATCGTGTAAGAGATTCATGGTTAGTTACTTAGTTACTGAGAATGTTTTTATTCCTTGCCGTCGACGATGTCTTCGATCATTTCTTCCATATCGTCTTCAGGTTTTTCTTCTTCATCTTCCTCCTCTTCTTTCTTTGATGCTTCGATGTCGATTTTCCAGTTGATAAGTTTTGCGGCGAGGCGGACGTTTTGCCCCGCACGACCAATGGCGAGTGACTGTTGGTCGGGAGCAACCGTAACGCGTGCATGTCCACGGATAACGGAGCCTTCTTCGTTTTCTTCGAGGATTTCGATGTCTTCGATGCGTGCTGGTGAAAGCGCTGCTTCGATCATGTCGATTGGGTCTTCCATCCATTCAATAACATCGACGCGTTCGCCCGAGAGTTCACCAGTTACCGCAGAAACGCGGACGCCACGCTGACCAATAAGTGCACCGACGGGGTCGAGTCCGGGGTCTTCAGACGCCACGGCAATCTTTGATCGCTGCCCTGCTTCGCGTGCGATTGCTTTGACCACAACTTCGCCTGAGGCGATTTCTGGCACTTCGCGCATGAAGAGCTTCACAAGGAAGTCTGGATGTGCACGAGAAAGTTTAATCGAGATGCCACGCGGCGTTTCTTCAACCGAAACTACGAGCGCAGTAATGCGGTCGCCGGTCTTGTAACGTTCGCCAGGAATCTGTTCTGCATAGGGCATAATTGCCACGGTACGGCCGAGCTCAATATAGAGATTGCCGCGTTCGAAACGCTGTACTTGCCCAACAATGATTTCGCCTTCTTTGGTTGCGAATTCCTTGAGTGCGATGCCTCGCTCTGCTTCGCGCACCTTCTGGAAGACAACCTGCTTCGCTGCCTGTGCGGCGATGCGCCCAAAATCTTCATCAGGTGCATCAAGTGGAAAGACGAGTTCGTCGCCGAGCTGCACGTTCTTCTTAATAAGCTTCGCCGCTTGGATAAGGAGATGACGCTCTGGCTCGTAGCGCGGAATTTTAAGCGTGCCGTCTTCGTTGTATTCAACAACTTCTTCGTTACGGTCGAAGCGCGGACGGTCGCCTTGAAGGTGTGCGGGGAGTTCCACTTCCTCTTCTTCATCCATACGTACGGTTGATTCGTCAACGACGGTTTTAATCTGCTCGAACTTTGTTGCACCCGTTGCCATATCGAGATGTGCACGAACGATTTGCCCCTTCTTGCCGTACTCGCGCTTGTAGGCGGTGCCGAGCGCTGCTTCGATAGCAGAAATCATCGTTGTGCGGTCAATACCCTTTTCCTCTTCAAATGCGTCTATTGCCGCACTAATTGCTTTAATGTCAAATAACATGAAATATATTTGTTTATGTATATGTAATAATATGTGTACTATACTGAATTTTTCGAAAAAGAAAAGCAGCACCAATCCAATAGATTAATGCTGCAAAAATGTGCAAATATTCACAAGCATGCGATTACCTCGCTACTTGTTGTACATGCCGGCGTTTGGTGGCGCCTTGGAGATCGGTATATACATCGAACACTTCGCGTGCGGTGTCGCGTGGACGTGAAAGGTCTTCGACGAGAACTGCGGTAAAGGATGGCGGCAGCATGACCCATTCGTTCTCACGAACGGGAATGCCACGAACCCGCATATTCCTCTCGGTAGTTACCGAGATGTACGGACGACGCATGACACGAGTGAGAAGTGCCGCACGAGCTTCTTCGGATTCAACATGCGCACGGCGACGATTTTCGCATGCGCTGATACGGATGATTTCCTGTTCAAGCATCTGCGCACGCCGCTCGTAGTCAGAGAACCACGGTTGATACCCGATAGATTCGGCTGCCTCGCGTTTTGCTTCTGCACGTTCGACAATGTCGTCGAGGTCGGGGTCGTCGACAAATGGCTCAATCCGTTGGACACGTTCGCCTTTACAAAGCGCTACGACAGGACCTCCTTCCGTCATGGCAAGGAGTGCAACGCCGGGATAGCCCGAGCATTCATGGCTCCAAATAATGCGCTCGCCACAG
This sequence comes from Candidatus Kaiserbacteria bacterium RIFCSPHIGHO2_02_FULL_49_34, assembly GCA_001781205.1. Taxonomy (GTDB): domain Bacteria; phylum Patescibacteriota; class Minisyncoccia; order Phycocordibacterales; family UBA918; genus HO2-49-34. The sequence goes on along the minus strand of MFLE01000018.1, from coordinate 53,562 downwards.
GTGACAAGGTTGACGAGGAATCGAGGGTTTTCAGACGCCTTTGCGTGGATGCGAGTGACCGAATAGTCAACATTGTTGTAGCTAAGCATACAGGTTTCGACATCAAACAATTCAGTTTCGTGTCGGTCGAGAATACTCAGACCCGGAAACACATTGACTGCTTCCATGATTTTCTCCTTCAGAGATATACGTGGCGGTGATAAAAAACAAATCCGAATGTATATAAACACGGTTCTCGTTTTTTGTCAACATATCCGCCCCGTCCGACATTAAAACAACTCCCTGTTGTGTGGAGTTGTTTTCTTCGTTATTTCTTTGTTGTTCGGTGGATGAGAATACGCTCAGAAAGCTTTTGTGCAGCTTTGGGCGTTACCACACCCTCTTCGATAATTTCTTCGAGTTCTCGTTCTTTTGCCTTGAGAAGTCCGTCTTCCATATGTTCAACCGCAAGCTCGCCCACAATTTTCGGCGCTTTTTCCGCAAGTGTCCGCATGTGTTTTTTCGCTTCTTCGCGACGCTTCGTATAGATAGAAATAAGATCTTGCACGTCATCGTCGGCAAAGAGATTCTTTTCATGTGTTGCATGTTCAAGCGCTTCGAGAACTTTGTTGGCAGCAATAATACGTGCGCGAGCGAAGAGGTAGTGATTACGAAGCTCATCGACACGACTCATGCCTGACTCAATTTTGTCAAACAGTGAGAAGTACGGCTCACAGGTTGTTGCGATAGTTGGAACGGTCGATTCTTCGAGATCAAGAATACGTTCTTCTATCTTACCCAAGAGACGACGATACACTAATTCATTTATTTCTTTGTAGTGATAGAGACGGTGTAGTACCTTTGCTTCAATACCAGCAACGTGCAAATGAAGTGCAAGAATCGGTGTCTGTGGATACTCGGCGCAGGTTGCCTGCATGTGTCCGATTGCACGCGTTTTCCATTTTTCGTAGCCGTCGCGCGCATGCAGCGCCGTCGCCTCGTCGACATAGCCACGACGTAGGAATCGTTCTGATTCAGAAAGCGCCTTGTCAGCAATACGCATACGCGCAAGGAGATATCCCGCGTATTCAATTGCCGTCATCTTGGTAAGCTGGAAACGTTCGAGAATTGCGCCGATGGTTGTTGCCTTAATAAAGAGCGTGAAGTAGATACAGATAATGGTGATACCTGCAATGAACGCTTGCGGGGTGAAGTCGTATACCCAGCCCGCTGGTACCCAATCCTTTGGAATCGAAAGCACAATCGCGATAGCAATGGCACCACGGAGAGAACCCCACGCGAGCATATGTTGCCACTGGAGCGGAATATGCTCCTCAAGCTTGGTCTTATTAAAGAGTTGCATGACAGGATACACAGAGACAGCTCGCGCAACAACCACGACCGCAATAGCAATAAGTGCTGGCACAAGAAGTGTCGACATGTCGACCTGGTGCGTAATGTCGATAAATTCAAAACCAATGAGTAAGAAAATAATCGAATTGATCAAGAAACCAAAGTAACCAAGCGTGTGCTCTGCAAATTCATGGACTTGTGACGAGAGCTTATAGCGACCCCAGTTCCCCATCGTGATGGCGCCGATTGTTGTAGCGATAACAGGTGAAATCCCAATCGGCCAATGCTGGGTGTGCATCATCCATTCAGAAAGAAGCTCAGCACTGATGAAGGTTGCATGTGCCATGACGAGCGCAAGGGTAAGCTCAAGTGATGAGTCGTCGCGGATTTTTTCGATAAGCTTCGCAAAGACAAAACCGAAGACCGCGCCGAGTGCGGCACCAAGCGCCACCATCGACACGAAGAGGAGACTGCCTTCCCCGACCATTGTCGCGAGTGAGATGTCTTCTGTTGCGGTAAATGCAGCAATAAGTACAAGTGCGAGCGCGAGTGCTGTACCGTCATTGAAAAGAGACTCGCCTTCAAAAATAAGCGAGAGGCGTTTGGGCGCACCGTATTCTTTGAAGAGTGCGAGTACGGCGACCGGGTCGGTTGCCGAAATAAGCGCACCAAAGAGAATCACCACTTGCCACGGTACATCCCACCCAGCGAGACCGAGTCCAAACTTAAATGCAACCGCGATGAGTATTGTTGAGATAAGGAGCGAGACGACTGAGAGGAGTGTGATAGACCATTTATTGCGACGGAGCTGCTTCCAGTTTATGTTATACGCGGATTCAAAGATAAGGACAGGGAGGAACGCGTAAAAGAGAAGCTCAGGAGTGAGGTTGATGGAGCCAATAAATTGCAACGACGTAATTTGCGAGGCAAGAAGGAGGATAATACCAACAGGCACCAAAAGAACAGTGTACGGAACCCGAATACGTTCTGCAAGAACGCCGACGCCAGAGGCGCACAGAAACATGAGGATAAGGGCAAGAATGCTTTCTATCATGGCAATATTGTTACTCGAATGAGGCGCAAAGTGTATTCCTCTTTTTACAGGAAGTCAAATTCTGGAGCAGATTGTGACTACCTCATAAAAAACACCGCTCAGTCCAGTTTTGAGTGGTGTGTTTTTTAGTTCGAGCAAGCAGATTATTCTTCAGGCACAGGTTCAGGTGCGGGTTCAGGTTCGGGTGTTGGCTCAGGATCTACGATTACTTCTCGTGTTATCACTGATTCATTTCCTGCGGTGTCGGTTGCGTTGTAAGTAATAGTATACGTGCCAGCCGCCCCTGTATCAACGGCACCTGTTACGACAATCTCAACATTCGCGTCGACGTTGTCGGTTGCCGTTGCACCTTCTTCGTTATACGTACCTCCGTACTCAATCATTATCGATGGATTGCCATTGAGTGTAATTACTGGCGCCTCTGTGTCGTCCACAGAATCGGTTGATGGTCCGGCACCATCATCGGTTGACGTCGCAGTTGCAGTACCGCTATCAGTTGAGGTTGCGGCCTGCCCTGAGCTTGTCGAAGTACTGCCATCATCGGTTGAGGTTGCAGTATCGTCTATCGTATCAGAACTGTTATCATCCGAAGAGGTTGTCTGCGATGAACCTGTTGAATCCGTCGTATCGCTTGCGGACACGTCTCCAAGAAGCTCGCGAAGCTTTGTTTCGTCAACACAGGTGTCATTAATACAGATCGTATCCTTCGCATGGAAACTGCTAGCGAAGAGGTTGCCGATGCCATTTGCCGCATCTGCAAACCAGGCAATCATACGGTCGAAGAATCGACCTATGAAGGTTTGTGTACCTTCTTCAGTTGAAGTTGCCGCAGTCGTTGACGCAAGTGACTCAATGGTACTATCAAGCTCCTTAATTGCATTGACTGATGCCGCAATAATCGGACGATCACTGAGCGTGAAGTAACCAGTGTTTTTGTCGATACCAACAGCATCTTCGATATGATCCATAACATTCTGCGCAGAGAAACCTGCATAGATAGATTCCTGTTCAAGCCCACTCTCCGCATTCCAGCGATACCGAATTGGCTCAAGCCCACGAATTGCTGCAAGGCCGTTGGTGAATGAACCTTCGATATTCTTCAAGCGTTCATCAGAAGATACGGATAGATTACCATCTGCATCTGTCGTGAGTGTTCCTGAACCAAACGTTTGAAAACGTACTGAACCCGTGGTGTGCAATTGCGCAGTAGGTGTTGATGTACCAACCCCCACATCCCCTCCTGCTGTTACAGTAAAGAGTCGTGCGTTTGTTGACGATGACAGAGTGAATATATTTGCAGAGCCCGCAGTGCCGTAGATGTCGAGTTTCGCTAATGGAGATGTCGTGCCGATACCAATATTTCCAGCGTTAAAATAAGAGTTTCCAGCAGCACTTAACTCCACCATCGTCGCGGTACTGCTTGCCAGACGCAAAGTCGCCTGATTGCTTGCTGTAGAGAAAATATTTAAGATATTGTTTCCTCCTTGACTCCAAAGTAAACCATTATTGGAAGTATTAGCTTCTGTATTTATCTGTATTCCATCTCCTGTGCTTGTGTTGTCTACTCGCAAACCAAACCCAGTACCACTACCCACAACTGATAATTTTGAAATGGGGGTTGTCGTGCCGACACCAAGACTGCCGCTCAAATAAGAATCGAGGGCGCTGTCGAGACGAAGGGCGCCTGCAAGGGTGTGTGCGGCGGGAACAGCACCGACGGTGTGGCGAGGGGTCATTTCGCTGTCACTATCAACCGTCACACCGAGGTAGAGAGCTTGATTCCAATCGATACCACTCAGACTGGTGACGGAACCGAGGAGCGCAGTGAAGAGTCCACCAGCGGTCGTAACGGTTTGTGTTTCATCCCAGAATGCTGAGCCGCCTGTCGAGACAGTATAGAGGCGAAAACGCATAGTGTGCGAAGCGTCGGTCACAGGACTACCACCTGAATCAAGGAGCTTGCCTTGGTAGTGAATTTTATCATTTGCAGTAGCATGTGCTTGTGGAATACTTATAAGGAGCGCGACAAGCATAGACACTAAAAGGAGCGCCGTCATTCGGAGGTATATCTGCATCTGAATCGGTATACATTTCATACCTCAGAAGTATACCACATATCAAGAAAGGCGACCTGTGGATAACAAAAGATGCCCTCGGCATCTTTTGTTCTAACGATATCGTTCAGCAATATAATCTCTAATTTTATTAACATCATCTTTTATGTTGGTCGAACCGAGGACCACAATAGCAATCGGACGAGAGGTGCCGCGAATGTCGATATGAAATACCGCAAGCATGGTTTCGTCAGCAGCTTTTGTGTGTCCTACTTTGCCGCCAACAAACGCCTCATCGTCGCTAAAGATATTGAAGTTCGATAAATCATTAAACTGAGGTGCGTCGTAGAATCCAGGATCAAGTCGTCCAGCAAGAAGATTCAAGACAAATGGACGATTGTAGTAAAGATACTGTGCAAGACGAGCAAGGTCCTCGGCCGTTGCGGTATTCGTAGCCAAAACTCCCGAAGGATCAGCAAAGGTTGTTTGCGCCATCCCAATAGCTGTTGCTTTGTCATTCATGAGACGGACATACCGCTCCGTACCCACTGACTCAGCAAGCACTGTTGCAGACTGATTTGACGATTCATTGAGGAGCGGATAAAGCACATGAAATGCAAGCACTGATTCACCCTCTGTGAAGCGAGGCTTACTGGTTGTCGCTGTGGCAGCACGTGCGGACACGGTGAGATTCTTGTCGAGATTAATGTATTCCGTAGCAATGAGCGCGGTCATGATTTTGGTAATTGATGCAATCGCAAAGGTGCTTGAGGCATGTTGCTCAAGAATGACATCATTGCTCCGAATATCCATAGCGAGATACGATGCTGCCGTAATGTCAACTGGCGCAACAGCTTCGTACGAGAAATTATCCGATGCGAAGTAGTCTTCGTATACAATAATCGGTGTACCCACTTCAGCAAATTCATAAAGTCGCTGTGCATCCTCATCAGTTAGCCGTATACAGCCACCTGAAAATCCCTGCGGGACTGGCGTACCGTCTTCATCGTACGGCCAACCGTGGATAAAGAAATTGCCTTGGAATGGGAGATTCCAATCAGTGTAGACGTGTCCGAACGATGAAAAATGCTTTTGCTTTTTTGTCTGTGCATGATAGACGCCTGCAGGAGTCTGCCACCATGAACCGGGACGACCTTTTGTTTTGATATCAACAGTAAATGAAAGTACGCCTTCTTGGTACGCGTTAATTTTCATTGTCGTGAGGTTTGCCTCGATAAACGATGCACTGGAAGCTTTCAGCGCCTTTACGGTGTCTGTATAGTAATTCGGCTCAACACGCACCGAACCCGTACCGAAACGGCTCAGTTCTTGTGGTGTCGGCAAAGGAAATTCCGTCATTTCTTCGACATCATCCTTCTGCGCCATATTCACAGAGACACCATCTGTCGATTGCATATTTTGGAAATACAGAAAAAAGGCAACGACCCCTAGAGCAAGGAGTGTGCCGAGAATCCAAACAGCAACATGGAGCATGGTACGTGACGACATAACGCGCGCACTATATCACACCCATAAGCATCATGCGAACCGTATATGTGATGATAAGGGAGAGTACAAGAATCGCCCCAAGCATGATGAAAGAAATGTGCGTACATGACCGCGCAAGGCATCGGAGACATATGTGTATCGCAAGAAAGAGTGCGCCGATAAGGAATACAATAATTGCAATCGGTACAAACGTATGTTGTGTGGTTATTGTAGTGCGCTCAATCGTTGCAAGTTCATGCGGTGCAACATCACTGGATTCTGAAACAACACGAAACTCATTTGTGTCAAGAAGACCCACCGCTGCCCCCTGCTTTGTTGCTGGTCTTGGTGTACCAAAAAGTTGCACCACGAAAGTTGTTGGCACGCCTTCAAACGTTCCCTTGGCCATACCGATGCCTATTTCAGTATAGGCACCATTCATGATATTAGCACGATGACTCGGCGAATGTAGCCATGCATCAACCAGTTCAGCTGAGTCATCAAAATGCACTGCAAGGTTCTCCCCTGCACGAAGGTACTTGTACTGTGCCTTATCGAACCAGTACCATGGTGTAACACCGCTTGGGCTTCGATGTGCAAAGTATTGGTTTTTGAGCATGTCGTTTGCCTTGAGCGTTGCTGCCCTGTCAAGTACGGCACTTCGTGTCAAAAGCATACGCTGTGCCTGCGTGCGTGCAACGTTTGTGTTCTCTACAACCGTACTTGCAACAACTGCTGCCGGTGTTACATCTTTAAAATGCGAGAGAACACCCGTACTCCCCGCAATGAGTACTGCAAGCGCCATGCAGCTGAGACCTATTTTTTTATAAAGTGTATGCATATGTTTATTTTGATAGTCCGACCGCAGCAAACGCTACCGCGACAGACGGTGCATATGCGCCCCCTGTTCGTGTAAGTGTATCCTTAAGAATCTGCGGATACGCAACATGATGAAACGGCTCACCAAGTGTCACAGTGCGTGCAAATGCAGTACGAAACGCGGTCGTAAGATCATGCATGCGAGCGCCTCCGCCAACCACAACACACGGTGCAGAAGAAAGAGTCGACGCATGGACATGTGCACTTATAAGTGAAGATACTTCACGCGCTGCTTGAGTAATGATTTCATCCGGAAGAGACACGGCACCTTCGCGCTTTTGCGCTTCGATGGTTTCAAATGCCGCATTCGACGCTCCTGCAATGCGCTTGGTAACCCCCTCACCACCAAGCGATGCAATACTATGCACGCCAACGAGCTTCCCTTCATGTACAAAATATACTTTGCCGCTCCCTGCACCAAGATCAAGCACAATCATGGACGCTGCCTGCGGCGATTTACCCTGAGCGAAGTCGAAGGAGCTTTTCGAATCCGCCTGCTCCACAACGCTACGAATAGTGGAAAAAAATTCAAGCTCGGTAGTGAGAATTGAAAACCCCGCACGTGTCACTACTTCGCGCAATTGTGCAAGTGTATGATTATGCACCGCCACCGCAATGAGTGTTGTCTTTTTTGCTGCTTCATCGTGCACAAATGGAAACCAATCAATGGTAACGTCTTGCAGGCGGACGGGGATGAGGTTCTTGATTTGAATAGGGACACGTGCGGTTATTTCGGTAGGGTCAGTTGAGTCAACGGTGAGCACAACCGTGAACGTTGCGCCATACGGAAGCGCAATCGCAGCGCTCTGCGCCACAATACCCGCATCACGCACAACATCGCGAAGCGCCTTCGTATGTGCATCAATGTTGAGCGGCACAACCTTTCCTTCGGATTCCCCCTGGTACGGCGCGAGCGAAACTTCACCATAGGTATCGAGTGTTGGAATCGATTGCTTTTTTGAAAGTTGCACCACCTTGAGTGTTGCGCTACCAAAATCAACACCCATGACAACATCACGTGGTAGTGGTGACTCAATATGAAACATTTCCTTGAGTTGATCGACAAAACCCTTTTTCTTTTGCATTACGAAAAGTATACCACAGGGTTGAGAAAATATGCTTTGACGTCTGGATCCATCCGGGACGTCAAAGCATAAATAACACAAAACACCAATTATGGTGTTTTAAGCGTAAACGTTGTAACTGCTGTATCATATACAATACTATCAGCGCCAACGGTTTTCATAAGTTCATCTTTATGCGGCATAACGGTCTCTTCGAGTGACGGATTGAGTGTGAGCACAATTCTATCCTTCGGCTCAAGTCCTGCGTCTTTGCGAGCATCTTGAATCTGACGAGTAAGGTCACGTACTTCCCCTTCGCGTTTAAGCTCTGGCGTGATTACCTCATCAATCCATGCTCCCGTAAGTGCTGCGTCAACTTCAAGATTCTTCACATTAAGCTCGTCTTTGAAGATTTCATCACATGCACCACTAAGCTCCACAGGAAGCTTGATTGTTGCAACTGGCTGACGAAGCTTCATACCTGCCTTCGTGCGCGCTTCGAGAGCTTTTGTTACCCATTCGCGAGTAAGCTTCATGCTCGTAAGCACGTCTGCATCAACATCGGTCTCAACTGGCCAGCTATCTAGGTGGACACTTTCTGGGTCGCTCTCATCACGAACTTTTTGATAGAGGTATTCTGCGTAAAATGGCATAACGGGAGCCATAAGAAGCGCAGTCGTTTTGAGTGTATATCGCAAGGTAGCGAGCGCTGCCTGTTTGTCGGCAAGGTCATCGCCCTTAAGTCGGTCGCGTGAACGACGAAGATACCAGACCGAAAGGTCGTCAATCACATCAAGAATCGGACGAGTCGCTTTGTCGAGCTCATAGGTCTTGTATGCTTCGGTCGAAGTACGAATAGCATCCGAGAGCACCGCGACCATCCAGCGGTCGAGCACCTGCGATGATTGCGAAGATGTCTTCGTGCCATCAGTGTACATTTCGTACATCTGGAGCACATTATGCAGACGCCCGATAGTCTTGCGCTGAATTTCCATAACACCCTTCTCTGAGAAGTTCAAGTCTTCGCCGCGCACAATTGGCGAGGTAAGGAGATAGAGCCGCATTGCGTCGGCACCAAGTCTATCAACAAGTTCCATTGGGTCGGGATAATTTCGAAGCGACTTCGACATTTTACGTCCATCTTCCGCGAGCACGAGACCATTCACAACCACATGTTTGAATGGCGACTTGCCAAAGAGTGCCGTACCGAGCACGATGAGTGAGTAGAACCAGCCGCGGGTTTGGTCAAGCCCTTCCGCAATGAAGTCTGCGGGGAAGCCGAGTCCTGTTGTCGCATCAAAACGGTCAGTGTTCTCAAACGGATAATGCTGTTGTCCGTAGGGCATCGAACCTGATTCAAACCAGCAGTCAAAGACGTCTGGTACACGTTCGAGGCGTGTACCGTTTTCATCACGCACGTCGAGGTCATCGATATACGGACGATGCACATCCAGCACATAATCGTCGTTGTGCGGATACTTCGTGAATGTTCCTTCGAGCATCTCACCATGGGTAAATGTTCGTCCAGCATGTGTATGATCAAACACTTCAGGAAGCGCGCCGTCTTCGTGCAACATCGCACGAAGTACATTAAGCGGGGAGTTGTGCGAAACAATCAGCACACGCTTCCCTGCATATTTTGTATCAATATCATGCAAGAACGCTCCGACACGGCGACGTACTGCTTGATGTGACTCACCTTCCTCGGGAGCTGCAGTATACCAATCACCCGATGCATTAAGGAACGCATGGTACTCGTCAATAGACTTTCCATCAAACTCGCCGACTTTAATTTCCGCAATGCGGTCGTCATAGACAATCGAAGTGCCATCCAGTCCAAGTTCACGAGCAACAATCTGCGCGGTTTCCTTCGTACGCTCAAAAGGTGACGCAATGATGAGGTCAATGCCTTTATCCTTAAGTGATGAAGCGCTGGCCTGCGCCACCTTTCGACCGTTTTTGGTAAGTGGATTTGCAACCTCAATTTTTGTCTGCGTCACATTCTTTGTGTTCGCTTCCGCTTCACCATGACGCATAAGGAAGTACTGCGAACCACTCTGTGGCACCTGCGCAAGAAGCTCTTTGAATGAGCCGAACACTTTCCATTCTTTTGTTTCTGGATTGCGCCAAATAGGCAACGGTGCACCCCAATAGCGCTGACGAGAAACCGCCCAGTCTCGTGCGCCTTCGAGCCATTTGCCAAAGCGTCCGACACCAACATGTTCTGGCACCCAGTTCACGGTATTGTTTGCTGCAACAAGCTGATCCTTAATCTTCGTTACCTCTACAAACCATGACGTTGTCGCGTAATTAAGGAGCGGCGTCTCACAGCGCCAACAATGTGGATACGAGTGCGTGATATTCTCTTTCTTAAAGAGCACTCCTTTCTGCGCAAGCGCACGCACGATTTCAATATCCGTATCAAGGTGCGAAACCTCCGCATCAGCATCATCTTTCGGCTTTACAATATATCCTGCCCAATCCGTAACAAGCGCTTTGAAGCGACCATCGGGGTCAACGTGGTGCACGAGCGGAATATTATTCGCTTTGCCAAGCTGCATATCGTCTTCACCATATGCTGGCGCGATATGTACTGCACCAGTTCCAGCTCCTTCGACATCAACATAGTCTGCATGCCAAATCTTCCACGCGTTTTCGATATTCGGAATCTCTTGATTCTTGAAATAATCGAACGGCGGCATGTATGCCTTCCCTTCGAGTTCACTACCTGGAAATTCACGAACAATGGTTGCGTTTTGTGCACCAGCAAAGAGCGATTCGAATCGAGCCTTCGCAACAATTACACTCTCTGTCTTTTCTTCTACCGTAATTGAAACTGCAACATACAGTGCCTCACGGTGAATTGCCGCAGCCATGTTGCCAGGCAATGTCCACGGTGTCGTCGTCCACACCAAAAGTGAGGTATCAGGACTTTCAACAAGTGGCAATTTTACATACACCGAAATATCTTTGATGTCGCGGTAGCCTTGATTCACTTCAAAGTTTGAAAGTGTTGTCCCACAACGCGGACAGAGGTGCATTGACTTAAAGCCTTCGTACACGAGTCCTTTTTTATGGAGCTCGCTGAACACATGCCATACACTTTCACTGTAGCTCGCATCCATGGTGCGATAGTCATCCTCCATATCCACAAAGCGCCCCATACGCGGCACAATCTTGCGCCACTCATCGGCATACTCAAGAACCGCACCGCGAGCTGCTTCGTTAAAATTCTTTACGCCGTAGGTTTCAATATCGCGCTTTGTCGCAAGTCCGAGCTTCTTCTCAATGAGATTCTCAAGGGGAAGACCATGACAATCCCATCCCCAACGTCGAGGAACGCTGTAGCCATTCATCGTCCAGAAACGTGGAATGGCATCCTTGATAGTACCCGCGAGCAAGTGCCCATAGTGTGGAAGCCCTGTTGCAAACGGTGGCCCATCATAAAAGGTGAACTGCCCGTTCGGTGCATCCTTTGCAATACTCTTCTGAAAGATGTCATGCTCACGCCAAAACTGGAGCATCTCTTCTTCGCGACGTGCAACGTCGCTTACTTTATTTTCATTCATAGAAATTTCTTTTGATCGTACCGATATCAGCGGTACATGTATAATGTGTGGAAATCAGCCACAAGTTCACAAAAGCGAACATTCCCCGAGCATATCAGAAAATGTGAAAAAATAAAACTTTTATGCTACACTCAGCGACATGGAATATCTTTCAACACAACCGTATAAAGGTGTGCGGGACTTTTACCCGAAGGAGATGGCGGTGCAACGCTATATTTTTGATGGATGGGCGAAGACTGCCGAACGTTTTGGGTATGAATGCTTCGGTGCGTCTATTTTTGAGCCATCTGCTCTCTATAAAGCAAAGGGGCAAGAAAATGAAGAAATGGTGAACGAGCAAACCTACACGTTCACAGACCGTGGTGACCGCGAAGTAACCCTTCGTCCAGAGCTAACACCATCCGTTGCACGTATGGTTGCCGGCAAGCGTCATGATTTACACTTCCCTATTCGTTGGTACTCTATCCCTAATCTTTACCGCTACGAACGCCCACAACGTGGACGCTTGCGCGAATTCTGGCAGCTCAATGCCGACGTCTTCGGTGACAACACCATCGCCTGCGACATCGACATGCTCGTGTATGTTGCAAATATCTTTAAAGATTTCGGTGCAACACTTGAAACATTTGTGATTCGTGTTAATGACCGCGGCTTTGTGAATTCTGTTTTTGACTCACTCAATCTCACTGATGAGCAGAAGCGTGCGATGTTTTTGCTTCTCGACAAGAAAAATAAAATTACTGCAGAAGCGTTTGATGCGGAGGCAGCAGAAATTATTGGAGCATCCTTTATCCTCCCGACACCCCCCGCTGATTCACGTCTCGCGCAAACAGTACAAGCGCTCCATAATCTTGGCCTCACGAATGTCATTATCGACCCTGCTATTGTTCGCGGCTTCAACTACTACACCGGTCTCGTCTTTGAAATCTACGACACGAACCCAGAAAACTCCCGCGCACTCGGCGGAGGCGGTCGTTACGACAACCTCACCGAAATGTTCGGTGGCGAACCTATCACTGGCATCGGCTTCGGTATGGGAGATGTCTCTATGGTGAATTTCCTTACGACACACAATCTTCTCCCTGAAGCCCTGAACTCAGCAGCAACACTCGCAATCCTTCCTCTCCAAGAAGCTACAGCAACAGAGGTTATAGCTCTTGCAAACACCTTCCGCACTACAGGCATTACTACCATCGTCGACGCTACCGATCGTAAACTCGGTAAAAAACTCGGTAACGCTGGAGACGACGGGGTAAAATTCGCCCTCATCCTCGGATCTGACGAAATAGCATCAGGTGTGTATGCTCTCAAACACCTCGCTTCAGGCGAACAAACATCTGGCACTGCCGAAGAACTTATTAAAAAAATCCTTTCTTAATTCCATGCGCTACATCGTCTTCGACATCGAAACACAAAACCTCTTTCAGGACGTCGCGTCACGCGACCCTGCGGCACTCGACATTTCCGTTATCACCGTATACGACTCCGGCACCGATAGGTACACCACCGTCGATATCAGTGAGCTCGACACTATTTGGCCAATCATCGAAGCTGGTGACGCACTTGTTGGCTACAACAGCAACCACTTCGACATCCCGATTTTGAACAAATACTACCCTGGCGACCTTACTCAAATGAAGTCTATCGACATTATGGCATCTATTCAGGACTCCTTTGGAAAGCGTCTTAAGCTCGACGACGTCGCATCAGCAACGGTGAACGCCAAGAAGAATGCCAACGGACTCATTGCCGTTAAATGGTGGAAAGAAGGCAACATTGCCGATATTAAAAAGTACTGTGAGCAAGACGTTCGTGTTACCAAGCAAGTCTTTGATCACGCCATGGAGCATGGAAAAGTCTACGTCAAGCAAGGCACCAAGAAAATAGAAATCCCTATCGACACCACCCTCTGGAAAGTCCGCGAAGATGCACCAATGACACATACGCTTATGTTTTGATAAAGGCGCCAAGTCACGCGTGCTCAGTTAAAAAACCAAACGACTCCGCAATAGTTTGTTTGGTTTTTTATTGTTTTTTTGATTTGAATGCATACACCGTGACACGGCAAAAGTATTGGTAATTATTTTGATTCTTCAGAGTTTTGTGTGGGCAACATGTTAGTTGTGCTAGTAGTTAGGTATCCTAATTGTTACCCACATAAATGCTTGAACAGCAAAAGGTTACGGGGGGGGGGTGACAACTAATTCTTATCTATAGCGGTCTAATCAGCTCATATAGATGAAGATTGATACGTAATGCTAACTGATGTATACTAAGAATCATGAACAAAACACAAACTTTTTTTGCTGAAAAGATTGCGAATGCATGCATCACAACTGCCGATAAACAGCAGATAGACCTTGATAATGAGAATCCAAAGCACTGGCTTATTGATTTGAGAAAAGCAACACTAAGTCCAGAGGTACTTGATTGCTATGCAACCGATTTTTTTGAACGATATGCAGATCAGTATCCGTTTCAAGTTGCCGGACTTGAAACAGCTGCAATATCTTTAGTTGCAGCAATCGTTATGAAGAGCAAGATGCTCAACATGCCTGTGAATGGTTTTTATATTAGAAAGTCTCGTAGTAAGCGTGGACTCCTTTCCATGGTTGAGGGAGAGGTACAAAATAAAAAGGTAATCCTCGTTGACGACATCATGAATTCAGGCAATAGCTTTATTCGTCAAATAGAGGTACTAGAAAAATTACGCGTGGAGACACCATCTCTCGACAACCTCAGTATTGCGTCAGTTTTTAGTATTGTACGCTTCCGGGACCACACACACTACTCATATTTCACTGATAAAAATATAGATATTAACTCTATTCTAGATCTTAATGACCTTAACCCTTACATCAAAGAATCCGCACCACAGCTCGACCTTCACAACATAAAGAACATCACTACACGACTCACCCCAAACAACTTCACTACCGCATGGCACTGGAAAGGATCGAAGCCGAATTATTTTTATGTAATTCCGAAATCTTCACCACTTTACTTCAACAAGAGTCTTTACTTTGGTACCGACTCAGGCCATTTTACATGCCTTGATAGTTTGACTGGAAAAGAAAAATGGAGTCATTTGGTGCCGTTTGGTTCAAAGAAAAAACTCATTTTCTCTTCCCCATGTCTTGTCCATGATCGCGGAGAGTCCTTTATATGTTTCGGTGCATATGACGGCAATCTCTACCTTCTGAATGCAGAAACTGGGAAACGAAAGTGGATTTTTATGGAGGCGGACTGGATAGGTTCTTCACCATGTTTTTCTGAAAAACTAGGTCTTGTATTTTCAGGCATGGAATACGGACTTTTCAAGAAACAAGGTGGTGTAACTGCCATTGATGTACATACGGGGAAAAAACGCTGGGAATATCGCAGCGAATACCTCACACATGGTTCTCCAGCGTACTCGCAAAAATATAATATTATTGCGTGCGGCTCGAACGACAAGTACCTACATGTACTCAACGCAAAGACAGGCGAACTTCTCTGGAAGCATGAGACTATATTAGAAATAAAATATGCACCCTGCATAGATGAGGAAACTGGCTGTATTATTTTTGGCGGTATAGGCGGGAATGAGCAGAATGATGGCAGAAGTACTGTCTATGTATGCGATATAAAAACAGGACATATCCGCGCGCAATATAATGACTTATATTTCGGAATATATTCGACACCCATGTTATATAAGAATCTCGTTATTGTCACTGGTCTCGACAAATGCATACATGCCTTCCATCGGGATACGGGAGAAGCAGCATGGAAATATGAAACTCCTGCGCGAATATTTGCAAGTCCGATTATTATTGATGACAGACTCTACATTGGGCAGAATAGCGGACACTTTTATGAAATAAATCCAGAGACAGGACAAGTTACTTCACTGTCACATTTTACTGAACGAATCACCAACAAAGCAGCTTACGATCCTGAGACAAATACATTCTTCGTGCCGACGTTTGCAAATGAAATATATGCAATTAAGGATTCTATGTATGAATAAAATATTACTGATACTATGATCAATCTAAAGACAGAAGCATTTGTACTGCCCGTACGCATCAAGCCAGAGCTGCTTGAGGTTTTCGAGCACCCGATTATTTTCTATCTCACACACCATAGCGACAAGCGTCGCATTCTTCCCACCTTTGTCATTCTTGATTGCAAGAAGCAAGAATTACAGTATACCGTAAGCTATCTGCCTGAGAATATCAAAAAAATTGAAGACCACGAGGACCAAGAGATACTTAACGGCTCACTCCAACACAATCCCCACTGTTCACTAAAAATTAATAATGAGCATTTTCTAACCATTGTGGATCAAGCAAGATATTTTTATCATGTTGACCGCGCACGTAACGAGATGATTCTTTACACCGCGAATGATTTAGCGTCTAGTACCGGAAAAAATATTTATAATATTTGCAGTACAGCATACAAAGACGCTGACGATGCAGACTTTTTCTATTTCTCAGCTGCTACACTACGTGGTCCTGCTGATGAAAAAGAGCTTCTCTTTTATCGTGCCCGTTTAGATTTATCAGAGTTCGAGCTGTTATACACAGAGCAGCGTGCAGAGGGTCGAGCTCCTCATGTTACGAAAAAGATTGGAAATTGTCTTTTAAACTCTAAATTTGTTGTTGCGAACCTAACAAACAATAAAACTGGACAGGTTTTTACTGGTGAAGGACCGTACATTCGATTCATGTACAAAAGCCTCTATCGTTCTTTTTGCGCACTGCACGACAAAATATTCAAAGAACCACTCCCCGGTGATGAACATGCTTTTCTTACCACAATCTTACATGATGAGGATTTTATTGTATACATGCAATCGAAGGGGAGAAATCTATTCGAGATATGTGCCAACGACGAGGATTACTCATTCTCGGTTGATAAGGGAGAAATAACACTTCTCAATTTAGATACAAAAAAACTTGAAGTTTATCGAACGGCCAACTGCATGCCTGCACATTTTGAAATTGATGATGAAACAAATACTGTGTATATATCTTCACACAATTTCATTATGCTCCCCAAGCATGGATATCTCGGACCTGCAGCTATTGAAGAATTTTCCTTCACAGGCGAGAAGTTGGAAAGAAAGGGCGTTTTCTCACACCCCGACGGCTATCGCTTTACCACACACAGATTCTTCAAATACAAAGGTAAGCGCTATTTATGCACATTCGGTCAACCGAACCGACTTTTCTTTGTAGATGCCGACACCATGGAAATGCTATATCATGACGATATTGAAGAAGATCTTCTTTCTGGACAATCAAATATTAATGACTTTCTAAACTACACAAATACTGAGTCTTTTGCCATTCGAGCTATTGAGATCTCATCAGATGGACAATATCTCTTCTTGCTCAGTCATCATTTTATATATTTCTACAGCTTTCCTGAACGGAAGATCGTACAAAAAATACGCTATACGAGCGATATCCCCCTTGGTGAAAATTTGAACTTAAAAGATTTTCGCAAACTTACCTCGCATGTTAACTATTTGATATAGCAATACACTCCACTTCAAATAACAGGTCGTTGCGACAGATTGGCGTTCGGAGCACGAGGTAGGGGAAGGTGTATCCCCTCGTCCGATAGAGTGCTTCAAAAAAACCAAGCACCATATCATCTACCGCATAGACATAGGCGCTGACGATGTTGTTCGTGTTAAGCTGCTCTTTTTCAAGAAGATGTTCGACTGAAGCGATGACGTAGGCAACATTTTTTTCTGGCTCATCCTGTAGAATTGATTTCCCGTACAGGTCAATGGTTGACGTTCCTGAAATATATATCTTTTTGACATTGTCGTGCTTAAAATCAAGCACAACCGCACGAGAAAACCGCGGACCGTATGTCCATGCGTCGCTCTGCATGTCTGATGATACAGTTCGAATACCGACACCATCTCCTGTTATCGCCTCAAAACCAATAAAGATATTTTTTGTATTGGGTAGCTGTGCTTCAATACCTGTTGCTGCAGGATAGTCTCTAATGGTGTGTCTATCGTAGTACTCATTCCGTACTGTATTAAATGGCTGATAGTAACGCACAATATCACTCATATAATTCCAATATCTATAGATATGACGAGGCTCAAGTGAGTAGTCCTGGAGCATATTTGATATGATACGGTATTCCTCGTATGCCTCTTGTTCAAAATCAGTATATTGCATCTTGCTGCCCATTCCTGAACGCACCACAATAGTACGATCGCTTGCTGAAAAGCTTGCTCCAACAAGCACATTGTCTCTTGTGTGGTATACTACTTCCCCTCCCGCAAGAGACTGTACTCCATAAAGGCATACACCCATTGTCGTATCCTGAGCTTCTGAATCTGATAACAACAAGGAAGGGATACTTTTATGGAAATGTTCATAGAGAACAACGGCGTCGCTGGCAGCGCCACCAAAGAAATCGGCACGCATCACCTGTATTCTCTCATCCTCCAACTCTTGTAGCATCCGTGCAAACTCCTCCTTACTCAAAACACCACGAGGTATTGTGATGTAGTGCTCCACATATTCAGCATAACGAACGCTTCGCTTCACAATATCTATCATACTGAATATTATACAAAACAATCATTCCTTTTGCAATTTTGAATAACGAAAGTTGTTTGGAGTCGAATGGAACACTACCGTACCGTGCCGAGCGACTTGTCCGAAACCAGTCTCTAGACTCCGCTACTCCTGCAACGGATGTCCCGACATCTTTTTATGTATTTTGTGCTCCCACGTGGAATCGAACCACGATCAAGGGCTTAGAAGTCCCCTGTTCTATCCATTGAACTATGGAAGCTTGTGTGCGCATGTTAGCGCAAAACAAGTATGAGCGCAACGCCAACAACAGCTCCTGCAATGAACGCACGACGCCAGGTTACGTGTGGCAACACTTTGAGCGCAACATCTTTACCAACTGCACCAAGGTAGGCGACGAGGAAGAATCGCGCGAAGCGTCCTATGACTGAGGCTGCAAGAAACGCAAAGAAGTTAATCTGGAAGACACCCCCCGCGAGCGCAGTGAGCTTATACGGTACAGGTGTGACGGCGCCAATCATGGTAAAAATGAACGCACCACGATCGAGCATTACCGCAATTTCAGAAAATGCTTTTGCGCCGTTTGTCCACTCCAAGATTGCTGCGCCCCATAAACCCCATGCATACACACCGACGACATAGGCGAACGTCGCGCCGAGGACTGAAAAGGCTGACGAAATAATCGCGTACCGAACCCACTTATCACGATGGAGTGCTACCGCAGCAAGAAGAAACGGATCAATAATCACGGGGAAAAACGAAGACTCCAAGAAGGAGACTCCTGCAAGCCCGATACCAACATTCTTATGATTAAGTTTTTCTTTCATACGTGTTGCCTTCCCTCAATTGAGAAGGAGGTTTTTAATGTACTTCTGTTCCGTGTGGCAGTATTTTTGTTGGGTGCAGAAGAGAGAAGGTTTCAGCATCACCCGCAGCGAGAATCATACCGTTTGATTCGAGTCCACGAATAGTGCGCGGTGCAAGGTTTATCAAAAACGGACATTGCTTCCCGACAAGCTCCTGCGGATCTGTAAAAAACATACGGATACCTGAAAGGATTTGTCGCGGCGTTTCTTCGCCGACATCAACCATGAGTTTCAGAAGTTTATCAGCACCCTCAATAAGCTCGACAGAACGTATTGTGCCGATACGGATATTAAGTTTTGCAAAATCATCGTACGTAATTGTTTCCATAGTATTATTGTCTACTTAAGTAGGATTCGAGAATGAGTGCCGCAGCTGATGCGTCCTTAAGCTCAGTCTTTCCCTGAAAGCGTGTTGCTGCGACGGTGGTGAACCATTCTGGTTCAAGATGAATCGGAAGTCCTGTTGCAAGGGTGAGCTCGAGCATGAGTGCCTGCGCACCTGCGTGTGCAGCATTTTCATTTCCTTTCATATCGAGAGAGTGTCCAATCACGATTGCGCCAACCTGCTTCTCCTTGACATAATTTACAATCGTGTCATTTAGTTTTGCATCATTCTTCACCACAGCAAGAGGGAATGCCATGTTGCCCCCTTCATCTGAGAGGGCGAGCCCCACACGCTTTGTGCCGTAGTCTATTCCAAGATATCGCATATTATTCTTGTGTGAGAATTTCCGCACCTTTTTCCGTGATGACCACGGTGTGCTCAAAGTGTGCACTCTTGCTCCCGTCTGCTGTGAAGATACTGTAGCCATCGCCATCATCGTCGTACAAGACATCTGGCGCGCCCATGGTGGTAATCGGCTCAATAGCATACACATGCCCCACCTGAATCGCGGGCCCTGTTCCCTTTTTACCAAGATTAGGAATCATCGGTTCTTCGTGAACCTTATAGCCAACACCGTGCCCTGCCAAATCTTCAACAATACCGAGTCCGTACTTTCTAATATACGTTTCGATAGCGTGCGATATATCACCGATTCTGTTCCCCGGTTTTGCGGCTTTAATTCCTTCTTTCAGTGCTTCTTTAGTGACCTTCAAAAGCTCTTCTTCCTTTTCAGTAATTACCCCTAGTCCAAAGGTAATACCTGAGTCAACAATCATACCTTCGTACCCAATTGACATGTCAAGGTTAATTACATCGCCATCAGCAAGGATTTCATCTTCGTTTGGCACACCATGTTGTACGGTATCATTTACAGAAATACACATACTTGCCGGATACGGAAACTCCGCGAACACGGGGTGATATCCTTTAAGTACAGATTCGACACCGTACTTCTGCGCAAGACTATGAGCGTACGCATCGAGCGCTACCGTTGACATTCCTGGCTTTGCATATTCTTTTGTCTCGCGCAAAATACGCGCAAGAATACGCCCACCTTTTCGTAAACGTTCAATATCTTCTGGCTTCTTCTTCGTTATCATGGTGCCGATAGTACCACACCCGCATAAAAAGTACACCGTTATGCACACTTCTTTTTCCTAATTATGGGGTATACTATTTGCAAGATATGCTTAGTTCAGTGATCACCTTTCTTCTTTCACTCGTTGGTACGGCCACAACTTTTTTTGCGTTTTCGAGTGGTGGCATGCTTGCACAGGTAGGCGAGGCACTCACCAGTGCGATCGTTGAAAACGCATCCCCAACCATAAAAACACTCAGCATCTCTGGCAATACTGGCGCACCATCTTCATCATTTGAGCGAACTATCACCTTTAACGGTTTCGCTGACGATCAAAACGGCGCCGCCGACATTCAGGGCGTCCTGCTTGTTGCATGGCGTGACGGCAACGGGCTCGGTCCAGCATGTACCGCCGATCCAAACCAATGTTATCATGTCCCCTCATGCGCATTCAACACAACTCTAGGAACTGACACTGAAGCTTGGTACCAATGCTCTTTTTCCATCCCACAAGCATACTCATACGGCGCATGGCACGCACACCTTACCGTTACTGATCTTGATCAAGCAACAGGGACGCGTACCGAGCCATTTTCTATCGATGCCTTCTCATTCAATACTGGATCAATTGGCTACTACCCTGTCGAAGAACCCCCTGCACCAGTTCTGGAGACGTCACCTGAAGAAAGTAACCCCCCCACGGAAATTGGCACCTCAGAGACAACAACCGGCACAACTACACCAAGCGTGGTAGTATCAGGCACTGACTGTATCGCTGAATTTTACCACCGCATCGATAAGCCGGAACCAACCATTCGTCGGAATCCACGCCACACCGAGGCGTGTAGTAACACGCTTCGTGTTGCACACCGAGACTCTGGACTCTTAGTGTTTGATGCGAGCGACGACCCCTCTCCCTCCAAAAGCACCACCCGCGCCGTAGCTATCGAAGTACCCTCAGGGGCATCACCAGTATGGTTCACGCTCTTCGCAGAACATCTTTCGAATGAAAATATTCCACGATGTAGTCCTCTTGTCAGTAATGTTGCCTGTAGTTTAGTAAATTATACCGTCGTAAATGACTCCTTCTTTAACGTCTACGCAGAAAACCATCTCGGAGAAACTCTCAACTCTCTCACTGCAGCGCTCCGCATTACCCTCGTCGTTCCTGATGATCTCACCGATGTACCCGTACGTGTCTATCGATTGAATGCCGAAAACACCCTCTGGGAGGAAGTCACCATTGAAAGCTACAATGCACACACCGTCACCTTCCGCTCCACACAGCTTGGCATTTTCGCTATTCTCGGCGCTGAAAAGCCAGGTATTGTTGAGCGCGCAACAGCCCGTCTCACTACCCTTTTTATTATTTCCTTCGCACTCCTCACCTTTATCGGGATTATTATCCTCATACTCCTCACCCTCTTCAGGAAACGACGTGAGGCACTTATCCAAGGCCCTATGCGTAGCTCCGCACATCCCCATGACCCAATTGCACACAACGAACCACACACACCATGACCGCACGAGTTCTCGCAATTGACCCCGGCTACGACCGCATCGGCGTCGCACTCCTTGAGCGCGACGCTTTTGGACGTGATGTCTGTCTTTTTTCAACCTGTGTACAAACCGACAGAAAAGCATCACATCATGAACGCCTCTTCACAACGGGCAATGCTGTCCGTAAACTCATCCTTGAACATGAACCAACGGTCTTTGCCATAGAAAAACTCTTCTTTCAGAACAACGCAAAGACCGCCATGGTTGTCGCTGAAGCACGTGGCATCATGCTCTTTCTTGCGCGTGTAAATAATCTCGAAATCCACGAGTACACCCCACAAGAAATAAAAGTCGCCATGACCGGCCACGGCGGCAGCGACAAAAAAGCTGTCACCGACATGGTCAAACGTCTTGTACAAGGAGTTCCCGATAAAGCCCTCGACGACGAGTACGACGCCATTGCCATAGGTGTCACCTGCCTCGCCCACCTTCGTTAGTTTTTTGCAAGTCGTGATACAATGCGTGCATGTCTACAAGAATTGCAATCAACGGCCTTGGTCGTATTGGGCGCGCATTTTTGCGCCGTGCTCAGGAATTTCCTGATTTAGAAATTGTTGCGGTGAATGACCTCGGTGACAAAGAAAACCTTGCGTACCTTTTACGGTATGATACTGCGTATGGCCAGCAGCCTTTTGAGGTTTCTGTAGATGGTGACAACCTTCTTATTGATGGTCATGCTATTAAAGTCTGCCAGGAAAAAGATCCTACAAACCTTCCCTGGAAAGAGCTCACTATTGATGTTGTTATTGAATCAACAGGATTCTTTACTGATTATGAAGCCGCAAACGCACATGTTATTGCCGGCGCAAAGCGAGTTGTGATTACCGCACCCGCAAAGGGTGATGCATCAGTCGGAGGCACCATGCTCGTTGGTGTTAATGAGGGTGCGCTCGGCGGTGTCGCCATTACATCGAACGCATCCTGTACGACCAATGCCTCATCACCAGTTATCACCATTCTTAAGGAGTCAGTCGGCATCGAAAAGGCGCTCCTTAATACTGTCCATGCATACACCGCGTCTCAGGCGCTTGTTGATGGCCCCGCAAAAAAAGACTTCCGCTCTGGTCGTGCTGCCGCACAAAATATTATCCCATCATCCACTGGTGCAGCAATTGCT
This sequence comes from Candidatus Kaiserbacteria bacterium RIFCSPHIGHO2_02_FULL_49_34, assembly GCA_001781205.1. Classification (GTDB taxonomy): domain Bacteria; phylum Patescibacteriota; class Minisyncoccia; order Phycocordibacterales; family UBA918; genus HO2-49-34. The sequence goes on along the minus strand of MFLE01000018.1, from coordinate 30,559 downwards.
GTCACACAAGTACACACTGAGCTTGCCGGCAAGTTCGATGGTATCGCCATGCGTGTCCCCGTCATCACCGGCTCTATCGTCGACATCACCTTCATAGCCTCTCGTGATACCACTGTTGCCGAAGTCAACGACATCCTCCGTAAAGCGGCCGAAGACCCTCGATGGGAAACAGCCTTCACCGTCACCGACGAGCCCATTGTTTCCTCCGACATTATCGGCGCACCATTTGCTTCCATTGCCGACCTCTCCTTTACCCGTGTTGTCGGCGGTAATCTCGTCAAAGTCCTCGCATGGTACGACAATGAAGCCGGCTACACGGAAACCCTCATTCGACATGTCCGTTCAGTTACAAAATAGGTACAAAAAAATACACTCGTGAGAGTGTATTTTTTCGACTACTTAACTGTCGCGACGATTTTTTCAAATACAGACGGATTATTAAGTGCAAGGTCTGCAAGCATCTTGCGATTGATTGCAACACTTTTCTTTGACGCAGCATGCGTGTAGGTACTCCAGGTCATACCGAGAGTACGAAGTGCTGCATTAATACGAACAACCCAGAGGCGGCGGAAGTCATTCTTCTTGTCCTTACGGTGCGCGAATGAGTAGTTGTATGCATGGTGGAGCGCTTCGATAGCCTGACGCTTCTTTGTTGAGCGACCAAAACGGTAACCCTTTACCTGTGCGAGGATATTGCGACGACGCTTCATCGCCATCATTCCTCCTTTAACACGTGACATAGTTGAGTTTTAAATTAAATTACGAGAGGTTTGTCGACAGATTATTCTGCAACAACAACCTTGGTAACGGTCTTTTGAACCTTGAGTCCTGGAAGGAATCGGCGAATAATACGCTGTGAAAGCTGAAGGTGGTTACCACGGCGGAGCTGCTGGCGCTTGCGGCCTGACTGCTTCGCATTGAAGTGATTGCGACCAGGGTTACGAGCGACGAGTTTGCCGTTCTTGGTCACCTTAATACGCTTGGTGTATGATTTGTTAGTTTTCATGATGACTATTTTTTTACGGGTTCAATGACTGTTGAAAATCCCTTAGGTGATTTTTTGATCGGCTCAGCGAGGCGATGTTCGCCAGGAATGAGTTTCAAAAATCGCTCGAGACGTTCCTTGAGGAACGTTTGGTCCATGTATTTATAGCGACCAGAGAGGAAGAGGTCGACTTTAACACGGTGCCGTTCTTGGAGCCACTCGGCAGCGCGCTTCGCTTTTGTTGCGAGATCGCCGTCACCGGTGGTTACCTTGACTTGTATTCCCTTCGTTTCCGTGACGTGTGATTTTGCTTTTACTTCCTTGGCTTTCTTCTTAAGCTCATACATAAACTTCCCGTAATCCGCGATTTTTGCAATCGGCGGCTGTGCGTCCTCAGTAACGAGGAGCAGGTCAAGTCCGGCTTCTTTCGCCTGCGCCAGTGCGTCAGCGCGGGAAAGAATGCCAATATTTGAGCCATCCGCAGCAATGACGCGAAGTTCACGCGCGCGGATGTCAGTATTGATACGAATATTTTGCTTCAAGGTAATAAAAAATTAATCGCACCCCAGTGGATCGGAAAGGAAAACCCCTCCTCTCGCACGGAATACGTGAGCGAATATACCACAAATACCCTCAAAGTCAAAGGAAATGTGCTTACTGCGTGTGTTATGGAAGGCAAACGTTCAGTTAGGTACCAATGAAGTCGATAATAAATTTAACCCCAATACTACCAATCGCAACCAATACCACGTGTCGGAATAGCATCTGCGGCACATTACGTACAATTATCTTTCCCACGTATGTTCCCACAAGTGCAACAACAAGGAGTACAGGAATCATACGAGAGTGCTCTGGTGACAAGAAACCACCAGCAAGATATACGGGCAATCGTGTAATATCAACCATGAGCGCAATGGTGGCAGCCGTTGCAATATATCGTTCTTTTGATAGGTGAAAAGAGGTGAGAAATGCCGCACGGAGTGCTCCGCCTGTACCAATAAGCCCCGCAAAGAATCCTGAGACTCCGCCACCAATCACTGAGGTTGTGAGAGATGGTGTTACCGTACGCTTCCCTGTCCATGCCCAGAATACATACAATATCAGAAACACACCCAATATCATCTTAAGGATATCCTGCGGTACACTTTGTACTAAAAGTGCGCCAACCAAGGTGAGCGCGATACTCGGCACACCAAAACGCAAAAGGAGCCCTTTATCGAGCCCATGCCGGAAGAATCCAATCCTGCCAATATTTCCAAAAATATGCAGAAATGCCACAAGCACAAGGGCTGTCTGGAAATCAAATAAAAACAATGCAAGTGGCAGTGCAATGGTTGATGATCCAAACCCCGCGATTGTTCCTGCCACCTCTGCGAAAAATGCAATACTTAAAAATATCCATTCCATGCACCTATAATGCCACAGAAATACACATAAGCACATAACGAAAAAATCCCATGCCAAGCCCGATGAAAACAGTGCTCAATGTAACATCGAGCACCCGCCCTACGAAAATTCATAGCCATAACATTTCAGTAATATGTTTGTCACCGTAGTAGGGCCAAAAAAAAAATATCATTGGTGCAGTCGCAAATGCAAAAAGTCCCACTGAATGGCGTAGAGAACTCTTTCTGGCAATTATGTATATCTTTCTTCATGGGTAGATATATGCTACTCGGGACATACACTCCCCGCTTGCTCACACCAGGTTGTGAGTGTATGAGCGCCGGTGTTTTCCGCATCGAACGTTGCTATTCGTTCAAGAATACGAACATTTGTGTTCGCAATACCACGAGCGACAATACGGAGTGTATTCTCAGTAGCGCCGTCCTCAATGGTAACGTAAGCACATGCAATGTTTTGTACGCAGCCATTTTCAGCAAACGGAAGCGTATAGCAGTCAGCCGTATCGCAACGATAGTCACGGTCACGCGCAAGACGCATAAGTGCATCACTGAGCCCTGCTTCGGCGTAATGAAGTGCACGCGATGCACCAAATTCACTCTCAACTGCAATACCCTGCGCAATAGAAATCGCAGAAAAAGCGAGAGCAACAGTCACCACGAGTCCAGCAAACACAAACACGAGCGGCAAAAGCGCAACGCCACGTGCGCTCTTTATTGACAAAATTGTGTTTCGTGTTGTTTTGCTATTCATATATTCGTAATGATGCAGCACCTTTTCGTGCGGCATCGTAGCGGTACTCGCCTCCACCATAGCTATGCTCGGCTTCAAGGAGCCACTGCACGCCTTCATGTGACCGTACCGTGAGTGATTGACTGTTTGCCGTCCGGCGTACGTCGAAACTGGTGATGGTAACTCGGTCACTTGTCAATATTTCTAGAACCCCATCAACTGAACGACTCATACTGCCGTTTGTTAGTGCATATATAATGGTACTACTGCCCTGCACGAGTGTGAGCTGTATTCCTGTATCACCTAGCGCAGGCGCACTAATGCTTGATGCCCGTTCAACATCACGCGTTAATGTCTCGCTCACATAGCGGAGCGCGGTATCTGTAGCAGCCACTGCTTCTGTCTTCGCACGAATACCCACAAACGAAACATACGTCGCCGAAAGTACCACAACGACAATCGATAAAATAGCGATATAGACCAATAATTCAATAAGTGACATACCCCGCTGCATAGACGCAGTATACTACAACTCAGCAAAACATTTCAGAAGTATCCGTGCAAAAAAAAAGCGCCCCAAGGTGGGGCGCTGCTAGAAAAAAGCAAAAGGATATTTATTCAAAGATCTCGTCTTCCCGACGATCGGCTACAGGATGCAGCAAGCGAACTGTATCGCTTGGTCGCGACCAGTTCTGGCAGACGAGCGGTTCGTACAGGGTTACTGTACGCTCCACACAGTTGCCATTATAGACAACGTTCTGCGAGTAGGTGTAGACGTTCATGCGGGCGTCGTTCTTGTAGTTCGCACCAGTGTTGACCACCGGACTGAACTGAACAATCGTATTGTTCATCACCTTGCCGGAGCCAGAGGTCGAACGACCGACGCTGTCACCATTTTGGAGATGCACACGAGCATATTGCCCTGTCGCCACCTTGTGCATGAAGTATTCACGCTCAGCGGACGTGTACTCGAGTTTCTGAAGGAACGGTTCGGCAGCATGCCCGCGAACGGGGTCTGCGCCACCATGCTTCCAGAGGAACGGTTTGCCGCTCACCGTGAAGATGTCTGCGTCAGTAAGTACTGGCGCACCCTTGCAGAGGTCGATGACCAGGGCTTCGGGCAGAACTTCTTCAACAACGATAGGCTTTGCCGTCTCGATTGCCGTCACGATGGGATTCATCGGCAATGGCATGACCGGCACCGATGGAGCACCACTGCGACATTGTGCGATTTTTTCATCGCACTCTTCGAGTTGTAGTGAGGAGAGTTGCGTACCGCCAACACCGAGAATTGCAGCGCAAGCCGCAACTTTCGGATACGAGGCGACCAGATGCAGAATTGCCGAGCAACCGCCCAGCGGCATACCATTACTCATAGGAAAACTCCTTTTGAAAAGAGAAGATGAAAGAAGAAACTTACCAACCGAACCAATAGGTTGCGAACACGCCAACATTCGATGCCGAAGCACCGGACTTAGTCATGGTTTCGCGCGTGTACTTGATGCCGACATCGAAGACGCCGTTATCAGTCATGGGGATTGAATACTTCACACCGGCACCGAACTGGTTTTTGTTGTTCCAGTTGTAGCCTTTCGTATCGCGCGAAATGGTCGCATCGACGAACGGCACCAGACGACCTGAGTCGAACTTTGTTGCGAACAACCCCTGTTCGGCATGCACCATGAGAGAAATATTATCTTTCTCCGCAGGCGACATGCCATAGCCGAGCTGACCCCAGGTCGAACCCGGGAAGTGTGTGCCGTAGCCCCAGCCGAGCCAGTGCTCCGCCGAGACGAACAGTGACGAGTCGCTTTCGCCCGAACGGAAACGGTCTTCGTACGCAACGCCAGTCCGCAGCGCAACAATACCATGCGGTACCGTGTGCTCGAGTTTGACGCCGCCACGAAGGACAGCCTTGTTGTTCCAGTCGTAGCCTTTGCTGTCGACTGTGACCGTGCCTGTAACGAACGGAGCCAAGTTCCAGTCATCACCATTCGCCACGACCATACCTTGTTCAGCATGGATCGTTGCGATGAAGTTGTCCTTCTCACTCGGCGACGTATTACCAACACTTCCCCAGGACGAACCGGGGTACTTGTTGACAGGTTCGCCAGCATGAACGGCGGTAGCAATGAGGGAGACAGCAGCAAGTGTAGCGAACGAAATAGTTTTCATAGGAAAGCTCCTTACGAGTTATTGAACAGAGTGGTGTTTGAGAACTTCGGAAATCGTTGCGACAGGAATGTTACGACGTTTTACTTCAGCGACAATCTCCGAAAGGAGGGTTGTCGACCACGGACCAGTCGAGACAGGTCCTACATCATGGAATTGCAGCACGAGCCAACCACCTTCTTGTTCAAGACGATCCAGTGTGGCATTGATATCCGCCATGGTCATCTTGTCAGTAAGTGGCAACGACTTGATATGATACACGTCCTGGACAGGAAGTGCGTTCATACCGCCGTTACCCCACGCGTCACGTTGTGACGCGTAGAACTGCTGAATGATTTTCTTCCCGATAGGATTTAGTTCACCCAGTGGTGCCGCAAACGATGTTGGGGCATAACCGCGATCCTTGAACATCTTGGTAGACGTTTCCAGCTCCTGCATAATACCCACTTCTGGTATTGCGGTAAGGTTTGCATGTGTATGGGTATGTGCACCAATTTCCCAACCACGAGAATCGAAGGCCTTTACATCAGCCCACGACACGTAGCCGGACTCATCCATAAATTTCGTGGAAAGGTAGACGGTTGCAAGCATGTCGTTGTCGCGTAGGAGCGAAAATGCATGCGTCGCAACAGATTTTGGTGCATCATCAAAGGTGAAGGTGATCACTGCTTGGCGGGGTTCTTGCGAAACAGCTTTTTCAGTCACCTTTTGTTTTTCGATACATCCAGTTACAGCAATAGTGGCAATTACAGCAAACATAAGTTTCAGAAGGTTTTTCATTATCACAGTGCTCCTCATTATTTCTGCGCATAGCGCTTAGGAGTGAACCAGCTCGTCATCGCCTGACGGCGAATGATAACTTTCCAGAAACCGCGAACGAAACACGACGCATCGAAGATGCGGATGAATGGGAACGCAAGTGCGTACATAATGATATCCTTGCGCTTTTCCATAGTCGCGACCGCAGCCGCAAACATGAGCGCAAAGACCACATCAATGACTGCCGCAAAAGCGAACCGGTAATCCAGCAGCATCAAGAGTGGCATGATGAGATACATCATCGAGAATAGTACGCCCTCTCCATAGAGAAACATACACTCCCAATCGATTTTGTCCCGTAGGCGATATAGCTTATGCTTTTTCACAACCTGCCACGTACCCGTATTCCAACGAAGCATCTGCTTCGTATAGTCAGGGATAGTTTGCGGGTCTTGTGTGTGCACGATTGCTCTTGGTACATAGCGAATCACGCCGAGCTTTTTCTTGTGGATTTGGATGGTGACATCCATATCCTCCACAATGGTATCCTTGCTCCAATCAAGCTCTCGCCAGATTGTCGCCCGGTACACCGTCGAGCAACCAGGCGCCACGTTAATGACACCCATGTTGCTCTGCCCTTTGCGGTACACCATATGCGTGTAGCCGTAGCTGTATGCACGATACGCGGTAAGCCAGTTGAACGGACGGCTTTTCGGCCGTCCGCACGTAACAACAACCTTCTCGTCAGCGAAACCACTGAGCATTTCTGCAAAGTAGACATCGTTGACGCGTGTGTCGGCATCCATAAGTGCGATGAATTCATAGCGTGTATCGAGTTCGAAGTGGTCAACGGCGCGTGCGATTGCATGTGCCTTGCCTAGATTCGGCTCGTTCCGCAGTACGGTCACACCAAGCTCGCGCCCGATGTCACCCGTGCCGTCAGACGAAAAATCATCAACGAGGTAGATGTCATGCGGATGCATGCCAGCCTCGAGGAGACTCGTCAGTGTTGCAGCGATTACCACTGCTTCGTCCTTTGCAGGAACGATGCAGCAGATGCGATGTGAGTTCATGAGAATATCCTTTTGTCAAAGAGCAAAGGGGAACGTTCAGATTGGCAATAATGTACCATAATTATATCAAATTGTCAATTCATTTTGAGTTTTTAGTATTCTGCGTACAATCAGGGGATGTATCCTATTCATGAGTATGCGCCATCGAACTTCCCTGCACTGCAGGAGATTCCAGATGTGCCGAAAGAACTTTTTATGCGCGGTGCTGCGGCACCTACCGGATTACGGTTCCTTGCGGTGGTCGGGAGTCGGGATTATACGAATTATGGGAAGCAGTGTGTGCAGCATTTAATCAAAGGATTACGCGGGTATCCTATTTCAATTGTGTCAGGACTGGCGCTTGGTATTGATGGACTAGCGCATGAAGCCGCGCTTGATGCGGGACTACATACGATTGCAATCCCCGGGAGCGGTATTGCAGACAGTGTTTTGTATCCGCGCAGTAATCGTCATCTTGCGGCGAGGATTTTACGTGAAGATGGCATGATTATGAGTGAGTTTGCACCTGAAGAGAAATCGATGCCATGGATGTTCCCTGCTCGCAATCGTATCATTGCAGGCATTGCAGACGCAGTGCTTCTCATTGAAGCAAAACAGCGCTCCGGCACGCTTATTACTGCTCGCCTTGCGCATGAATACAATAAAGATTTACTTGTAGTACCGGGCAACATTTTCTCTGAAAACACCGCTGGCGTGCATCAGTTCTTAAAACTTGGCGCAATACCTGTGACGAGCGCGGTTGATATCATTCATGCGCTCCACTTGCCTCTACGAACTGAAGAGAACGTGGTTGCCGTAAGTTATCCTGAAGGCACACCTGAAGCTACTGTACTCCACCTCCTTCGTGAACCAACATCATCTGACAGTGTCATACGTACTCTCCAAGAAAAGCACCAACTAAACGTCGGTGCTGCAAATACGCTCTTGATGCGAATGGAACTTATGGGTGAGATCGCGAGCGCAAGTGGAATGTTGCGCCGAGGCTAACTTTACGGTGTTTTAAGCAATCTAATTCTTCAAAACTGGATGCAGATGCGTTTGCTGGAAGAAAGAAGTGAAGGAACCGTACCTAAGTACTTGAGACGCTTCGCTTCTTTCTGCTCTCGTTTCCAAATGAAAATCTCCCCTAACACTCCGACTTTCATTTGCTCGCTCGTTTGAAAGATGAGGAGCGACTGACTGAAGCGAATGCATATGCGCCAGTTTTGGAGAATTAGGGAGACCAATTGACTATTACCTCTTCGACGGTTGGCGTATACAGCCCCGCTGTCTCGCATTCCACCGAACAAATTTTTACGCGGTAGCGATAGTAGCGTTTGTCATTCCACTGCGGAAGACACCCTGTTGCATGGAGGTCAAGTGGTTTGTCTGCATCCACTTCAAACCAGGCATCTGCTGAGCAGAGCGCGCCTCCACGGAACTCCCATGGAGCACCATCATCACATGCTGGTGCATTACTTGCGCCATTTTCGCAGTGAGAGGTAGCAAGCTGGAGCTGCACACGCCCTTGATCAAATGTTGGTCCACCAAGCGTCCCGCGCCACATAAGCGCATTGTATCCGGCACCAACAGGAGTCTGTGTATCGAAGACGCCCGAATCGAGAGTGCCCCATATTGGCATGAGAGGATTGATTGGTTCGTATTGATATGTTGTTATGAGCTCAACGGCAAGTGAGCCATACTCGACGTTTTGCAATAGCGCATCCCATACAAAGGTATAGTCACCTGGTGCGGTGATTTGCCCTGCAAAATACGCACTTGCGTCATATAAGAGTGTAAATGAACGGCCTTTCGGTGTGGCATTTGTGCGGAAAAATTCGGCACGCTCTGTCGTGAACGTTTCATCATCAATCGAGATAGTTACCCCTGATGTCGATGTTCCTGCCGCAGGATAGGCGATACCTGTAATTTGAATGAACGCACTTTGGACTGAGGGTGATGTCTCGCTGATAGAGTAGACAAACGGTGCATGGATCTCTTCGGGTGCAATATGTATCCCCTCTGCTTGATAAATGAACGAACGCGTAGTACGGTTTTGAAACTCTGTCGGCTGCACCTCTTCGGGAGCAAGTTGCGCAAAAACAGTTACGCCTCCTGCGAGGATGATTGTAAAAATTATAGTGAATAGAATCTTCGTGTTCATAGATATGACTCTGGATCCCGTCAGGATGACAAAATGAGGGGGTAGTGTTTTAAATATAGTAGTGGTTAAAATCAATTTTAACCACTACATAATCAAAGGTTACTTCTCCATCTTAATTGAGATCGTCCCCTTGTCGGTTCTTACCCCCCAATACCACACACCTTCGGTAACGAGAGCTTCAACGCCTTCAATGATTGCGTTTTCGCGCCCAGGCATAGCGTGGACTTCAGCGATTGCTTCGTCAATCGTTTTTGCATTCTGTGGAAGTATTGTACCAACACTGCCTACTGCACCTTCTTGGTGGGAAACTACGACGCCATTTTTAACATCGACCACATACCCTGTGCCGCGCTTTGATGTGCTGGTAAAGACAAAACGCCAGCCGCGCGCATCACCGCGTGCATTGCTCTCTTCAAGTGGTTCAAACGACGCAACAACTGCATTAGATTGCCATGACTGTGCCGCTTTTGTTGCAACAAGAAGCGCTGCATCATATGCGCTCAAACTCGCTTCCAACAAGACCTGTGGCTCTTCATACAAATCTTCCGAAACGGGACCATATTGCCACACCGCATACCCTAACACACCAAGTGCAAAGATTGCTGCAATAACCCACGGCACTGTAAAGGACCCACCTTTCTTCGGGTCGACCGACTCATACGTAATTTTTGATGCTTCTTTTTTCATACTATTAACATTAATTCTTAATCAAACTCCAATACCTCGTCTCACGTTCTGGCGACTTTCAGAATTGAATACAGTTGCCCTGGTTGGAGGAACTTTTCAGCCGTAGGCATATATAACATACGATGGAGGTTGAAATGTTCCGAAGCCAGGGCAAATGTGTCAATTATGGAAGTTGCTCTAGTAGGTGGGGAAGTAATAATAGTTGAGAATTGCCTTCGCCCCCATCGAGGAGACCGCATCCGCCCCATTTATTTGCACGTCAAGAAGGTTCGAGGCGCTGATGTCTGCTGGGAAATCAAGGTTGTAGCCATCTGGTAGGTGGTAGAGAACGCGGTACGGAATTGAACCTTGTGGATTTTTCACGGTGATGGTTTTAGGGCCGAGGTTATTTACGTTGACCGTGACCGTGAAGTCGGTCGATGCCTCGGCAATACCGAAGACTTCGACAAATGCGGAAGTTTGCACGACTGGTTTTGAAGCAATCATCTCTGATACGAAGACGTTGAATGTTTTTGCGCCGTCCTGCTCTGACGCACAAGTGACACCTGAGCCGCCTGTCCAGACCTCATCCTGCTCGTGCATCTGACAGATATAGAATTCTGAAAGCTTGTTGATACGCTTTGATGCTTCTTCAGTAATGAAGGTGCAGTGCGGATCATTTTCTTGTGCAATACTTTCAGTACCAAGTGAATCTTGTGAGATGACCTGGTAGAAGTATGCGGTTTCTGCAGTAAGTCCTGTGAGGGTCACTTGTGGCGAAGTGCCGTTCGAGGCTTGGTATTCAAGGAAGTTTGCCATATTTGACGAGGTTGCAACACGGACTTTGTTTTGAATTGGTGTCAGGATTGAGGATGCTGTCCATGAAATACGCGCGGACGTGTCTTTGACGAGGTCGTGCGCACTACAGTTTGGTGCAGTACCTACTCCTCCGAGTTCTGGACCGTCTGTTGCGATGGTGAAGTCTGCATTTGCCGGAAGCCCATCGCCAGAGCCATCACCAGCTGGGTTACTACCGAAAGCGACCCACACGGAGACTTCGTTTGTGCTTGTGTTGCGTACTCGAGCTCGCCAGTGATATGACATGTTTGTATCGAGAACTTCCGTGACGCTACCGATAATGGTAGTACCCGTATAATTTACCACACTGCTTGTATTCGTATTTATACCATCGAATGCACTGCCGACTGGTTTTACTTCAACTTCAAGTGTGAGCGATGCGGAGATTTGCGCACTCATTGCTGCGGCGAAGGTAATCGTGCTTGAGGCCGTTGCACCCCCAATACTGATAGATGTACCTCCGCTGAACTGTCCCGTGGTTGCGCTTGGTCCGAGACTTGGTGCATTTGGTTCTGTTGTAAGTATTGTCACTGTGCCAGCAGCCACTGATATGCCCCCCGTTGTGACCACAATAGTATTTGAACCAGTTGGAACTCCTGGGGGAATTAGTACAACAATGCCCGTGTGAGACCATGAGACAAATTCCGCGGTTACACCACCAATAGTAATCGTATTCGCACCATCGAATGCTGTTGGGCAGATACCTGATTGACAGAGGTGGTCACCGCTTATCGTAATGGTATCGCCAGCCACCCCCGAACTTGGTGCGGTCGCAGTTATGTGTGGCAGTAGCGTAAATGTTGGTGCAGTATCTTCTTTGCTATCTGTACGGGTAAGTGTGATGGTTGCACTATAGACATCATCAGGGACACTTGCCGGAACTTGCACACAAACGGACGTATTTGTCCAACCACCACTAGTACACGAGCCTTGTGCCGTACTGCTGACAACAGCAGTTGTCGTACCCCATGAACCTGAGAACGTGACAGTACCTTCACTTGCACCAAATGCGGTACCGATGAGCTGGATGTAACTTCCCTCTTTACCCGTGTTGGTACCTTCTGCGGCGACAGCGGTTATATCTGGATAGATAATAAAGGTGACTGACTCTGAGTTTTGTCCACTTGCGGTAACAGTCAGTCCTAGAGAATCTATTCCTCCGAAGTTGGTAATGCCTGCAGGAATGGTGAAGACAATCTCAGTATCAGTCCAATTCGTCACGCTCGAACATGGCACCGTATAGTTGCCAATGGCGATGAAATTATTCACATCGCATTGTGTGCCAAAGTTTGCGCCTGAAATAGTAATGCTGTCCCCAATACGTCCGCCATCGATAAGAGCATTGTTAGTTGTGTTTACGTAGCCGCCATTTGTACCGCTGAGGATTGGTGGCTCCACTACTGTCACTGATGTTGTTGCGGTCGTTGTGCCTGCAAGATTCGAACATTCAAGGACAAAGAGTGTTGTTGTCGCAAGCGCACTGGTTGCTTCAGTACCATTTGTCGACTTCGTACCACTCCAACCGCCAGAAGCCGCACAGCTTGTTGCGTCGGATGACGTCCACGAAAGTGTTGAAGTTCCATTAAGCGGTACAGATGTCGGTGATGCCGAAAGAGTAACTGATGCTGCAGAAACAGTACTGATGGTTACTGATGATGTTGCTGTGCCTGCGATGTTTGTACAAGTAAGCGTAAATGTTGTAACGCCATTGATTGCACCTGTTGACTCTAAGCCATTGACTGGCTTAGAGCCGCTCCAGCCGCCTGATGCGGTACATGAAGCAGTATCGGTTGACGACCATGAAAGTGTTGTCGCCGTTCCGACCGCAACTGTTGTTGTTGCGGCAGTGAGGATGACGGTTGGTGGCGGTACGAAGATAACCGCGCCTGCACTCACGCTAATGCCACCTGTGGTAACAGCCACACTATGAGTACCAGCAGAAAGTCCTGATGGCACTGTGACGACAATCTCCGTATGCGACCATGAGACAAGTGTTGTCTCAACACCACCAATAGTAATCGTATTCGCACCGTCGAATGATGTTGGGCAGATACCTGATTGACAGAGGTGATCACCGCTTATCGTGAAGGTATCGCCTGCAGCAACACTTCCCGGAGACGTACTGGTAATACGAGGAAGAATCGCAAGTGTTGGTGCGGTTGCTGTTTTTCCATCATCACGCACGAGCGTGACCGTGACGGAATACACATCATCAGGAATGCTTGTTGGCACTTCAGAGCAGACTGAGGTATCAGTCCAGCCGCCAACTGCACACGAACCTTCTGCCGTAGTATGAAGTGTTCCTGTTGCACTTCCCCATGTACCGGAGAACACCACACTGCCTGCGGTTGCGTCAAAGTCAGTGCCTATGAGCTGGATGAGTCCATCAGTATCACTCACAACATATTCACGTGTTGCGTTCGTACCGACTGCCGCCATCGACGTTACTAGCGGCGAGGTCCCAACGGTAAGCCCGTTCGGTAAAAGAACACTATGAATGAGGTAATCTCGGTTATCATTAGCGGTGAAATCAATACGTGAATAGGCGAGACCACCCGAGTTAATGGTTACCGGCTCCTCAATTTGATCAGACGCACTTGAAGGGATTTGACCTGTGGCGACAAGATTTCCTGCAGCATCATAGAGCGCATAAGCAGCGGGGTCGGTGTTTTGCGACCATGCTATCTGGATTTGTGTGCTCGTTGCGGGATTGTCAAAAATAATCCGCAAAAGTTCTGAACCAGTTCCTGCATTACCGATTTCAATGTCTGCACCACGTACCGCGCCAGTAACACCGTACCCTTCTGGTGCTGTCGTCCTTCGTGCGATAGTCGAAGGGCTACCATCAGGATTAAACGCATACACCTGGAAACCTTCGTTCGTATTAAGCACATTGTCTACATTAATACCTGGAGTAACACGCACTTCTGCAGTCGCAAAACCTTGTGCGTTCTCACACGTAATGACAAAGAGTGTGCTTTTTATAATTGGTGATGTTACTTCAGTTCCCGAGGTTGCTTTTATTCCGCTCCAACCGTCTGACGCAGTACACGAATCTGCATCGGTTGATGACCACGTTACTGTTGTTGTTGCATTGAGTGCAAGGGTTGCTACGGGCGATGTGATAGTGACGGTCGGTGGAGGAATAATACCGTCACTTTCAACTTCAATCGCATAGGTACGATAGGCGTTTGATGCATTGGTGGTTGTAAAAATCGATGAACCGTCATTTGTGACACCATTGGTATCGAGAGCAACAACTGAACCGTTGCTCGCCGCTGATTGATTACGAATCGTCCCACTACGTGTCCACCCAGGAACTGAGAATGTTGTCGAACCACGCCTGCCTCCAAACCAGAGGATGTGCGAGGTGTTTGTGGTACCAGTGAGTGACAAGGATGGAAATGCAAGGGTTGCATTCGTTCCTGTCCATACCCCTCCGAAATTTGGAAGATTACTCTCGCTGTAGTCACTGCGCACACCACGATAGGCGACAATAATAACTCTATTTGCACTTGCCCAGTTACCGAGCGAATCGTTTACATTGGTCACATACCGAAATCCAATACGTGATGAGTTGTTGCTACTGCCACTGCTTGGATCGATTGCTGTCCATCCTGAAGGAACTCCCACAGGAGTTGCGTTTTGTCCACGATAACCAACACCGATAAGAATATCGCCAACCTGTACTCCAGCCGGCATTGCCGCGGAGTTACCTCCCGATGTTGAACCGATATATTGTACTGCTGCCTGCACTGAGGGCGGCACGAGAAAAAACGTGAGTACGAGAACACATATTTTAAAGAGGCGCATCACGTTCATGTGCACACAGTGTACCATATATGCAAGAAAACCAGCCTGTGGAGAGGCTGGTTTTCTTGCGTTATCTTTAAAAAATAGCAATCAAAATAAGAGGGGCAACAAACCAATAGAATGCGACGTCTGGATTACCAAACAGTGTCAGAAGCGCGCTCGAATTTAGGAGCGGGAATGTGGTAAAGGTAATGATATGCACTGCGATGATAATGACCTGTACTGAAATGGCGACAGCATAGATTATTTTTTTACCGAAAAACTCAAAAGGTTTTTCAAAGCTCCGATGGAGAAAATATGAAGCAAGCCAATACGTCCCTACAAAAAAAGATACAAAGAATAATCCGCGTGCGACTGCTGTTGTCCCAACAATCGATGACACAAGCTCATGGTGCGGGAACATAAGCCACAACATCACCGCAAGATACAACGCAACAGCAATGCGCCGCAGTGACTCTATTCCCCATTTCATGGAAACACCAAGAAACACTGCAAGTAACGTAAGCAGTGTTGCGAAATCGAGAAGTATGTTAAGGAAGCTTGTGAGCATAGGAGGGGAATTTTATTGTGGCCGTTTCTTTTTATCCCGCAGCGTTATCCGCATCATATGTGCGAGTGCTTGCGGTGACACCTCGTGTGGGGCGCGTTTTGTTGCAGCAAACACTGCTGCTTTCTCATCGAAGTGCTCACGTAGTTTTTCTACATCTTTTGGTTTGAGCGGATGCGACTCTGCAAGAACCTCTTCATGAAGACTCGGCGCGTCGGACGGTTCAATAACAACCGAGACAACTTCAGGTACTGGTGTAATTACTGGCTCCGGGACTGACTCATTTTTAGAAGGAGTTTCAGGAGCGGTAATCCCCGCGAGTGCTGCAGCGAGTGCATTTTTGAGATCGTGCTGCTTTGGCTTTTCTGACAGTATTCTCGACTCATTTCGAGGCATACGTTCAGCACGTTCTACGGTTTTCCCGTACTTGCCCAAATCACGATCTTGACGACTTCGTGAGTGCTCAGAAACTTTTCGAGGAACATCGCCGCGGGGTACGTGCTCGCGCTGTTCTCGTTCGGTATGGACCGTTTCTTTTCTAATTTCTTCCTGTTGCAGGGGTTTTGAAGTAACACGATTCTCAATTTTGTCAACTTCTTCGCGAACTGCAGGCACTTGTTCAGGCTCAGATGCCTTTTTCGGAGCATCTTGTATTCCTGAAAGGATTGCACGTAAGTCATCTTTATGTTGCGCTTTCTCCTCCTCGGTAATAACAGTACGCTCTTCGGGCGTACGACGAGCACTCTGCGTATGCGAAGCGCCTTCTCGCGGAGTATCCCGCCTAAAATCTTTTTTAAAGTCTTTCTTTGCCGATGACGCCGAGGCAAATTGTTCTGCATAAAAAGCGCTCACGTTTACTTCAGCTTCGGTACGTGGTGAGCTAAATTGTTTACGACTTTCTGCAATAGCAACATCATAGTACGTTGTCTCTGGCTCGCGAATTGGGGGGAGCGTCTTCGCAGAAAAAGGTGGTGACCCGATGCCGTCAATCATCATAGTAAGGTAGATCTGCGCAAAGCCCAGCGACACAATATCGGTCGCCATAAAGGTCGGCTCGAACATTTTTTCGAGCACTTCCGCATCGAGCGGCCCAACACGAAAGGTAATTGTCGTACCTACGTTGCCGAACACAGCGTTCCGTACATCCTCCTCCATCTGGTCGACATATTGGTGTGCAATGGTGAGGTTAAGCTTATATTTGCGAGCTTCAGACAAAATGTTCGCAAACGTGGCATTCGCAAAGGACTGAAATTCGTCAACATAAAAGTAAAAGTTCGGTGCAGCAGCATGTTCACGCGGTGACAAATCAGCACGACTCATTGCTGCGAGGTAAAGACTTGTGGTAAGCATCGAACCAAGCAGGTTTGCGTTTGATTCTCCGATGAGTCCTTTTGAAAGGTTTACGATAAGAATCTTGCGTTCGTCCATGAACTTGCGGAGATTAAAACTTGTATGCGGCTGCCCAATAATGTTACGCACCACGGGATTCGAGGTAAATTGTCCAATCTTATTTTTAATCGCGTCACCTGCTTCTTGCGCATATTTCTCAGAATATTTTGCATACTCGTCTTGCCAGAATGACTTCACAGCAGGGTCGGTTACGTGTGCGACTACTGCATCGCGGTAACCTTTTTCAGAAAGCATACGGTTTACACCAAGAAGCGTTGCGTCGGGATATTCAAGAAGCGCCGAAAGTGTATACTGCAGCAAGTACTCCATACGTGCCGACCATGCGTCAACCCAAATCTTTTTAAAGACCGACATCAGCCCTGCCACTACTAAAAACCGCTTGTCAGGGTCTACCTTTTCAAGCACATTGAATGCCACCGGATTCGCAAGGTCTGATGGATTAAAATAGAGCACGTCCTTCAAGCGCTCCTGCGGAATGTGCCGCATAATAGCATCGGCAGACTGTCCGTGTGGGTCGATAAATGCAAAACCTTCGCCGTTACGAATATCCTGCACCGCCATGTTTTCAAGCAGTGTCGACTTTCCCATACCGGACTTTCCAATTACATATACGTGCCGCGTCCTATCCTTCGCACGAATACCAAAAGGTACCCGCTTCCCGCGAGCATCTGTTTCTGCAAAATACGTAATTCGTTCTGGATCAATAGATGCCATGATTGTACGAAGTATACCATGAGTTTTACGAAAAATTACGTACCCCCATGAAGGCATCAAAGACATGCTTCTTTTACGCTCGATTCAAAGTATCTGCAATTGCTTCTGCGGTCATTTGAAGTGCTCGCTCAGTCGACACGGGTTCACCATTACTATCAAAGGCAACGGTCATGAGTACATCTGCCTTATAATTCTCTTTCTCCTTCATTGAAAGATCGACCGTCGCAATCTTGTGCCCTTGCGCAAAGAACGCATCAACACCATGGTAGATATCAAGCGGTGTTCCGACTGCGGTATAAAATTTTACCGGCTCATCAATGTTCGTGCAAAGCTCTGCCACACGTGTACGTAGATTCTTAATAAGTTTTGAGCGAGAAAACGCATCAGGCTGATGTTCCCGCACCCATGCAACAGCGTCTTTGTATGCCATATATTCCTCAGGCATTTTCTCCCGAGGCTTCAAGACTGGTGCACCAAGCACGCCCTTTTCAATATCTTCGCCATCGGCAATGCCTGGACCAGAGCGCCACGCTCGCTCTGCAGCGAAACTTTCTTTCAACATATATAAGAAGTATACAGGAATTCCTTTAAAAAAACACTTCGGGCACAAGAAAGCGCGGAATACATTCCGCGCTGGGGTTAAAGAGCAAGTAAATTATTCTCCCGACACCATTGCACATGCTGATGGATATTCGGATGAATAAATCCGTTTTTTTGAAGTGAGCTGAGCGCATCGGCAATAATCCATTGCGGGAGTGCTGCATTGTCTGCACAAACGGCGTGTTCACATGGTTCATATCCGAGCTCCGCGAACGTACATAACATGCTTTCGATATCAATCTCTGCATGACAACTGAGCTCCTGAAGTCCACATAGAAAGCTGAGTACCTCTGCAGGTTTTCGCAAATCAAGAGACTGGAGTGGCATCATGATATTCTCCTCAAAATTGTCGTGTGCGCATTTAAACATAAATAATCTTTATCGTCAAGTTCTGCGAGGCCTTCTCTACCGTGCTGGATACTCGGTAGCATATACGGTATACTGCCTTCATGGCAACGTTTACTAAAGACCACGCGTCAAATCTCGACCAAACACTTCGCCCAAAAGAGTGGGATGAATACATTGGGCAAGCAAAAATAAAGGAGAATCTCCGTATTTTACTGACGGCAGCGCGCGAACGTGGGCATGCAGCGGAACATATTTTGCTGTATGGACCTCCAGGACTCGGGAAAACAACACTTGCAAATCTTATTGCGCGTACGCTCGGGACAAACATGAGAACAACGTCGGGTCCAGCCATTGAACGTGTCGGTGACCTTGCGGCAATTCTCACCAACCTCTCCCCTGGCGACGTACTCTTCATCGATGAAATCCACCGACTCTCAAAATCTATTGAGGAAGTACTCTACCCAGCGATGGAGTCTGGTGTGCTCGACATTATCATCGGCAAAGGTCCGTCGGCACGCACCGTGCAGCTCGAACTTCCGCCCTTCACCCTGGTTGCTGCAACAACACGAATGTCACTATTATCAAGCCCCCTCCGCTCACGTTTCTCGGGAGGAACCTTCCGACTCGAATTCTATAGCGATGACGAGATTGCAGAAATCCTCAGACGCTCTGCCCATCTTCTCGAGACAGAACTTGCAGATGGTGTACTTGCCGCAATTGCAACGCGCTGCCGCTCAACGCCACGTACCGCAAACTATCTTCTCAAGCGTTGCCGCGACTTGGCACAGCTTGATAGTAGTGCAATCACCGATGACATTGTCGAGCGCACCTTCGGACTTCTCGAAATCGACCATCGCGGACTCCACGCACCAGACCGTCGTGTCCTTGAAGCGATTATCTACAAATTCCGAGGAGGTCCTGTCGGTCTCAACACCATCGCTGCTGCAACTGGCGAAGAAGAATCAACCGTTGAGGACGTCCTCGAACCCTACCTCATCCGTGAAGGCTTCCTCGAACGAACCCCGCGCGGACGCATCGCAACGGCAGATGCACAAAAGCATCTCTCAGAAATTAATCTTTAACACCTTGAGGCAACAAACCCTCAAAATAAAACACGAAACGTTTATGTCAGGTCATAATAAATGGAGTCAAATTAAACGACAAAAAGGCGCAACCGACGCCAAGCGTAGTAAAATCTTTTCAAAGCATGCAGCACTTATTGCTATTGCTTCACGTGAGGCGGCGGGTAATCTTGCATCCCCCGCCCTTACAAACGCAATTGAACGTGCAAAGCGAGACAATATGCCGAAGGAAAACATAGACCGCGCTGTCGCAAAAGGCACGGGTGCAGGTGGCGCTTCTATTGAGGAGGTCGCCTACGAAACTTTCGGTCCTGGTGGTGTTGCCATTATTATTACCGGCTTCACAGACAACACCAATCGAACCTCACAAGAAATTCGCCATCTCTTGAGTAAAAATGGCTACACACTTGGTACCCCAGGAAGTAGCTCATGGGCATTTCAAAAAACAAGTGACGGCTACCTACCAACCATGCCCGTCGACCTTTCTGATGGCGACGCAGAAAAACTCGGTGAACTTGTTGAAAAGCTCGAAGAACACCCTGATGTTCAAGATGTTTACACCTCAGCAAATGATATAGACTGACGCTTCGCTTCTTTCTGCTCTCGTTCGGTCATATCCAAATCTCAGCTAGCGTTTCGACTTGGCTACGACACTCACTCGTTTGAAAGATAAAAAAATCGCTCGATAACTCTGAGCGATTTACGTTGCCTCACTTGTATACATATTAAGAAGCTGCGTAGGTGTTAATGGAACCACACCGCTTACACTTGACTTCAACAGCGGTATCTCCAGTAAGATTGCCGCGGAAAAGCAGTTTATGACAGTCGCAGCGGTACTCTTTATAATCACTCATGGTCTTTATTTTTCTTATTGTTACCTCTCTAGTATCTACCTCGAGAGTTAAAGAAAAAATAAAGTCTTTCCCCTGAGAAAAATTATTTTAACCTTTTCCATGCTTTCGTCACATTATCAAGCTCAAGCACGTATTGTTGTGTATTTCTCATGCAGAGCGCACGGAGAACGAGTATCACGTACCGTATGATTCGAGGACGTTCCTTCTCACAGGCACCAAGAAACGCCGCTATCCAAAGTGCGTGTGAGACAACGATTACCGTATCTTCGTGCTTCGCCTCACCGGAAAGGTACGCCCGTGCTTCATTTGCACGCTCCCAGAGTTCATCAAGAGTCTCTTCATCCTTGTATTTTGCCTGACGAACAAAAAGATGTGCGATCGTGGTAAGCCCCAGTACAAGGAACGGTACGGAAACATACGAACGTCCTATGACGGCGCTGCTATTATATTTCTCAAAAAAGAGTTTATGTTCCTGAGGGACGAGAGCGTGCCGCTTCGCAATTACTTGCGCAGTCTCAACAGCACGCTGGTATCCACTCGTATACACCTTCGTAACACGTTCTTGTGCAAGCGTGTTCGCACACTGCATGACAGCTTCTGCACCTTGTGCTGAAAGAGGTGTATTTGGCGACTGAAATCGATGTGATGCACCGAGCTCCGTCTTCCCATGACGAACCACTATTACTCGCATAATTCAACAAACGCACATTCGAGTGCTATCGAAGGGATGGAGCTTGTACCAATCCCCTGCCGCGCGTCAAGAAGGCGCAGGAGCATCTTTGAATTTATGCGTGCATTTGTCAGCATGGGAAGAAGAGTGCTCGCTTCTTCACCATATGCTTCAAGGACCGTAGTATTTTTTGTTGCGCGTGCAAGCATAATGGCACGAACCCGCTCAATGAGTAATGTTGCAAAAAGATCCATACTCGCAGACTGTGTCTGAACCTTAGTAAGTGCTTCAAGTGACTTCTGTACATCGCCCTCTGCAAGTGCTTCGAGTGCGGAGTGTACAACCATACTGGTTGGCGCACCAATTGTTTGCGCAGCCATGGCAGCAGAGACAACGCCATTCTCCGCAACAAGCAGTACATTTTGCGCAATAGAAAGCGCATCACGATACGAACCGTTTGCTGCAATTGCAATCATATCCGCAACCCCTGTAGGCAGTAACACCTGTTCGCGCGCAAAGACATCATTGATAAGCGCTGCGATTGCGGCACGATCGGGTTCATTGAGTGAAAAAACTTGGCAGCGCGAGAGTACGGTCTCAGGAACCTTCTCAAGTTCAGTGGTCGCCATCATAAAGACAACATGTCGTGGTGGCTCTTCGAGTGTTTTTAAAAATGCATTCCAAGCACTCTTCGAGAGCATGTGAACTTCGTCGAGAATATACACTTTATAAGGAGAGAGAAACGGGAGTGAGACAACCGCCTCATTAAGCTCACGAATGTTTTCAACGGAGTTGTTTGATGCTGCGTCGAGTTCATACAGGTCTTCATCAGCAACTCCAAGCTCACGAGCAAAAATACGGGCAAGGGTTGTCTTGCCTGTGCCCCGCGTTCCTACAAAGAGTATCGCGTGTGGTATCGCTCCTTTCACAATTGACGCCTGCAACACCTGCACCACATGGTCCTGTGACTTTACATCCGTAAAGTGCTGTGGGCGATATTTCCGATAGAGTGTTGTATGTTCCATAGCCTGCAGTATACCATGCACAGATTACTGCACAAAATCAAACGTAAGCAATCTATAACTGTCCAGACTTTCCAAATACGAGGCGCTGTTGTTATTTTTCTCGGAGCCGTACCTAAGTACGGTGAGGAGAAAAATAACAACGGCAACGAAGTAGTTGGGGAGTCTGGGTAGTTATAGAAAAAATACCATGTAGAGCATCATGGTATTTTTCGAGTAGACGAAGAGACTACTTCTTTGCGGTCTTCTTCGCAACCTTCTTAGCTGGTGCCTTCTTGACAACCTTCTTGGCTACTTTCTTAGCTGGTGCCTTCTTGACAACAACCTTCTTCGCAACCTTCTTAGCTGGTGCCTTCTTGACAACCTTCTTAGCTACTTTCTTGGCAACCTTCTTTACAGCTTTTTTAGCTGCAGGCTTTTTCATTACCATGGGAACGTATAGTTAACATGTTTATAATCTCGACCGCAGAGAATTTCTGCTTCCATATAGTATGCAGTCATTTTGAAAAAACTCCAAGCGTCAACCTGTGGATAACTCTTGGGTTCTCTGATTGTTAACATGTTACGAACCAACAAGTTATGCGTCTGAGGTTTTTTACAGAGCACATAGAGCACCCTGAATGTCTAATGCCTAATTTCTAATTCCCAATGAAATTTCCAATGTCGAAGATTAAACATTAGATACCAGATACTTGTATTACTTCCCTCTCAATCTCAATCCCTGCTGCTTCATATACATCCTGTGCGATTTTTTGTGCGAATGCATCTACGTCACGAGCGGTCGCATGACCGTAATTTGTCAGCACAAGCGGCTGCGCTTCCCATGCACCAATGTCACCCTCTCGTACGCCACGCATCGCAAGCACGTTGTCGAGTATCCAAGCAATAGGAATTTTTATCATACCGTCACCCTGCGTGTGTCCTGGGAGGAGTGGATATTTCTCCTGAAGCACCGCATACTCCTCTCCTGAGATAACAGGATTTTTGAAGAAAGATCCGGCAGTTCCGTACTGCTTTAGATCAGGAAATTTCGCCGCACGGATATTCACAACGGCAGCGCGAATTTCTTCAAGCGATGCACTCCCCTCAGGAAATACTGCTGCAAGGTCTTTATAGGAAAATTGCGGCTTTGGTCTTGTCGAGAGTGCAAGTGTGATATGAACAATCACAAAACGCTTGCCTTCATCTGTTTTAAAAATGCTATCTCGGTAGCCGTACTGGCATTCTGCAGGCGACAGCGTGCGCAATTCATTTGTAAGCGTATCATACACCTCAATATTTTTGATACCGCTCGCTATTTCAACACCATACGCCCCGGCATTCTGCACTGCTGCGCCACCAATAGTGCCAGGAATTGCGCTGAGATTTTCAATCCCCCACAATCCATGGAGTGTTGCGTAGCGCACGACGTCATCTAACGACTCCCCTGCACCAACAGTGAGCGTATGCTCATCGGCATACGTAATGCCACGCACATGCACATGTACTATAAGCCCTCGAAATCCTTCATCCGCAACAAGCAGGTTTGTACCACCTCCAAGAATGAAGATGGGGAGCGTATGTGTGTGTGCAAAAAGAAACGCCTCGCGTAGCTCATCTGTGTGAGTTACTTCTGCAAAGAAATCTGCATTCCCACCAATCTTAAATGTTGTATATGGTGCAAGTGCAACACCTGCACGAATGAAGCGCGCTTCACGCGCGCTTAGTTCGATATGCTTCATATTATTTTTTTTCCTTTTGAAGTTCAACAATCATGGTGTCAATTTCTTCCTGTTGTTCTACGGTAAATGTTGCTTGCTCTTTTGCTGAAGTAAGGAGAGCTATTGCCTCAGCAACATCTCCCGAATTGTAGATTACCACTGCAAGGTTCTTCCATGTATCAAACACTGACGGATCACGTGCAAGGCGTGCTGCATAGAGTGCACGAACACGAGTAAAATCTTTTTGTTCGTAAAGCGCCTGATAGAGGAAGTCTGTATCGACCGCTGCCGCAAATGCAGCTTCATCAGCAATAAGCTCATCATAGACATCCATCTTTCTAACGTAAATAGTACCGAGCGCATAAATCATTCGTGCGCGCATTTTACTAGTGTCCTTTTCGTACGCATCTTTCAAATATTCGAGACCTTTTTCGGTATCGCCAAGTGCTATATGCGTCATGCCAAGCTCCTGCTTGAGCGTTGTCTTTTCAGGGGTGAGCTTGAGTGCTTCGTTATAATACTGGAGCGCCTTCGCGGGGATTCCTGCACTTCGATACATACTGCCTGCAAGAATATAGATACGCGCATCACCTGGCTTTTCTGCAATCTGTGCTCCAATTTCGCGTTCTGCAACATTGAAAAGCATTGTCTTTCCTTCCTCGCTTGTTGTCGCAGCAACTGCTTTTCCAAGAAACTGCAGAAGTTGCTCACGAACTTCTTGATTGCCAAACGAGCCTTGTGTAAGTGTATGTTCGAAACCTGCCAAGCGACCCGTAATATCGGGTGCCATTAGTGTTGTAATGAGATTTTGTGCTGTGCGAATTCCGGGAACATTCACCATAAAGATTATCACCGCAAGCGCAACACCCGCGATAGGAACCACAACATGCGACCATGTTCGCTCGTCACGAACCTGTGGCAGGTGAATCTCCTCACGAGCATGTGTTGTATGAATGTACGCAAGAATAATTGCAAAATAAATGTAGCTCACCACGTTGTCGAAGACAAAGAAGTTATGCACTACGTATGCCACGAGAAGCCCTGCAAGCAAGGCACGTGTTAGAAGCTCAGTCTCGGTTTCAGTCTCGTCTTTTCGTGACTGCCTTGTCAACAGGTAGAGCGCAGCACCGATAAGTCCAAAATAAAGTGTCGCACCAACAAAGCCTCCCTGCACGAGCCAATCGAAAATAATATTATGCGCACGGTCGTACCATTCCTCTGCACCGTACATTGCGGGGTCATAGTACGCGTTGAAGACATAGTTAAAACTTTCGTGTCCCCAACCAAAGATAGGACGTTCTTTCACACCTTCCCATGCCATGCCCCAGTTGGTGAAGCGGATGCCTCCTTCACTGAGTGAGATCTGACTCAGACGCTGCAGCATTGGCGTTTCTTGCACCAATGCCGTGTTCCGAAGTGCCATAAATGAACCAACAAGCACCACACCAAGAATGAGGACACCGCTGGCGATGTTCCGTACCCGCGGAATACTTCTTCCTCGCACTGCGAGGAAGAGCGCCACCGTACCACCGCCCGCAAGGAGGCCGAGTACGGTACCGCGCGTTCCTGTCTGAAAAATAAGTACCGTAAAAAGAAGTGCGAGAATGCCTGCTACCCATTTACGCTCCACAACCGGCGTACGCAGTGCATACAAAGCTGCAATCACCGCAGAGAACAACATGTAAATTGCCATGTAGGTCGAGTTGCCAAGGGTACCATCGATACGCCAGCTGGCGCCCTGGCTAATAGAAGCCTGACCGGTCGCCTGCAAAATACCGTAACCCGCAAGAAGTGTTGCAAGAATAACATTCCAACCAAAAAATTGTTGCCAAAGTTTTTGTGTGGTCAGCATGCTTGCCGTAACGATGAAGTAGAGGAAGGTGTGCGCCAGCGTCACATAACCGTCCATACGCTCAAAGTTACTCATGAAGCTTTTTTGCGTCGATGGCGAGAGCATATCTGAAACAAACATACTAACGAGCAACACGCCAAACACACCAAGCACCCACGACCATCGTGGGCGATATGCTACATCGCGAAGCGCAAGGATAAGCCATCCTACCGTGATAATTTCAACTAAAATACGGAACGTAAAGTTCTTTCCCGTAATGTACGGAAAGAACATGGTTTCCGAAACGATAAATACGACAGCTGGTACCGCAAAAATGCCGGCAAGTGTCAGTGAACGAATGATTGATTGCATATGAGCATTAGTATACGGACACTTTCCATAAAAACAAAATGATGTATTCAGTACAGAACACATCATGCAATTGTCAATTACTTGATAACCGTTTCAAGATCAAGGGAAATAATGGACTTCTCGCCAATATGGAAGGTTGTATAGCCTATTGTTTGCCCGCGCTCTGTACGTACGAGGCACCGCCACTTCCCTTGCGTGTAACTTTCTTTATATGAATAACCACGATACCCTTCTGCGCGGCCGCCCGCAATGCCGAAGGAGACCGTATTACGAGACAGCCATTCTCCAGACGCTTCATCATATTGCTGCCACTCATGCACAATCGCCGTTGCTAGTTTTGTCGGCGCAAAGACCGACGAATAACAATGCGGCACACTTCCCCCGCTTGAAGTAAACGTTTTATCTGGACGACTCCAAAAGCGCCACCATGCCTGCCGCTCGTAGGTTAAGAGATAATTCCCCTCCTGTGTTCGCTCCACTTTATGATAGATGCCGATGTCTTTGAGCGAGAGTGGGATTGGCGGAATCAGGTTTGCAAAATAGAGAAACTGCATCGTAGCAAAAATGCCTGCAACGGCAAATACAATTGAGCGCAAATGAAGCCTGATGAAATTCGGCACAATGGCGATAAGTGCCTGTACGAACACTATAAAAACACCGAGGGCAATAATGCTACTAATCACAAACACCACTTCTCCCATTCGTCCGATCAGCACGGGAATAATAAGCGCGGTGTATGAAAAGAGCGCAATAAACAGCACTGAGAGATTAAAGACAAGCCGTTCAGCACGTCGTGAAAGAAGTTCATTACCCGCGATAACACCAATGATAATAACCAAGAATGGCCAACTTGCTTCCCATGAGCCAGAACGACTGTAGAAAATAAGCATACCCGAAAGCACACCACCGAACGCGAACTGCATCAGGTACGGCATGTAGTCACGGCAAAACGGCACAATCCGATCTGGCAACTTTGTCGCAAGCGCCGCATACAGCACGAGTGTCGATATCATCATGATACTCATGTATGACGCAAGGATAATATTATCGAGCGCATCATCGACACGATTGAGGGTCAGACTATCAATCAAAAAACCCACGAAAAACGAAGCCGACAACAAGTGATGCTGGTTCTTCTTCCCCCACGCAATAAAAGCTCGTATCTTTTCCATGTCGTGAGTATAGCATATGAACACCACATAAAAAGCACATACAAATGTGTATGTGCTTTTTATAACATACTCATGCCATGAGGCGTGAGTAGTATCTGTGCTTGAGACCAGGGTCGGTCACAGTTGCTAAGTCTTTTATTTCGCTATGCTCATAAAAGTCTAAGCACTGCCCAATCTTACAGATTCTGTTCAGGTTGTATGACATATTATTTCGGCATCCGCCTCATAATCTGTCGACAACCCCTTACGAAGGTCTCCCAGACCTTCTCACCCGCCTCGTCTGTTTTTCTTCCCCCGAGGTCAGAAAAACATGACTCCGGCGTTCGACCCTGGACAAAAGGCGCGCAGGCGCCTTTCTTCTCAAGCACAGTAACAAAATAAAGCCGGCAAAGCCGGCTATTATTTTGTTACTGTGCTTGAGACCAGGGTCGAACTGGTGACCCCTCCCTCTTCAGGGGAGTGCTCTACCAACTGAGCTACTCAAGCATATATAATTTTATACTACAGCATTCCATGCAACAAGTGCTCTATCTGCCGTGTTCGCGCTAGCGAACACTTTAAGTAGCGTTCGCGGAGGCGGACATCCTTAGCAGCTTCGCCGGCCCGGTCCGCGCTAGCGGCCGGCGATCTAGGGCTGAGCTACTCAAGCGTTTGGAAATTATCTTCCCGTAGACTGCTGTATATACACCTCGAGCACATTATGAATTTGCTGATTGAGATAATTTGCTGCACTCTCGATGAACGAGCCTGCAAAAATGTACGCAATAATCGGAATACCCACAATGATACCAAGCCAGAGGAACCGCATCGCGGTAGCCGTCACGGTATGGCGGTGTATCTTTTTTACCAAAGACGAAGTGACATCAAATTCTGCGCGAAGTTCACGCAGCTCTCGCCGAAGCGCTTCTGTGTCGTCCTTCTCATGTACCATGGTGTCCGCATTATACATAAATCACGAAAAATTACAATCGCAAATATCTCAGCATACCTTGGAAGAATCACTTTCTAATGAGAGCTTGTTTATAGGTATCTAGATGTTGCAAAGCGATACCTGTCCCCTTCACCACACAAAACTGCGCCTGATCCGCCATTTGTGTTTTCACGCCAGTGCGACGCTTCACGAACTCGGCAAGGTTACGGAGCTGTGACGAACCGCCCGTAAGAATAATCCCGTAGTCAATAATGTCTGCCGCAAGTTCTGGAGGCGTATCTTGAAACACCGCCTTAATCGCACCAACAATCTCACGCAGCTCTCGCTGCGTGGCACGCACGACCTCGTTCGTCTTAAGCTCTATAGTACGCGGGAGTCCTGACATCAAGTCACGGCCCTTCACTTCCATCGAAAGCTCTTCTTCCACGGGAAGTGCTGAACCGATACCAATTTTAATATCCTCTGCAGTCTTCTCACCAATTGCCAAATTGTAGGTCTTCTTGACATAATCGACAATCGTGGCATCAATTTTATTCCCTGCGCAGCGTACCGATGTCGCAGCAACGATTGAACCAAGTGAAATCACCGCAGCATCTGTCGTGCCGCCACCAATGTCGACAATAAGGTGACCGCGCGGTTCGTAAATGGGAAGTCCTGCACCAAGCGCTGCAAGAATAGGCTCCTTGAGCACATATGCATTCTTTGCCCCGGCATTAAGTGCCGCTTCAATCACTGCGCGCTTTTCAGTTGAAGATACCCCCGACGGCACCGACACCAGCACATCAGGTCTGCGTAGATTAAATCGTCCACACGCCTGCCGCAAAAAGTACCGAAGCATCGCTTCTGTTACACGATAGTCCGCAATCACCCCATCCTTCATCGGGCGATACGCACGAATATGCTCCGGCGTACGTCCAATCATACGCTTCGCTTCATCACCCACCGCAAGAATCTGTTGGTCGTCGGAAACCGCCACCACAGAGGGTTCATAGGTTACTACCCCCCTTCCTGGCACATACACAAGCACACTCGTCGTTCCAAGGTCTATACCAATCTTCCCTGCTCCGAAGAATTTTTCTAACATACCTGACACTATACCATGATATATAAGGCTTAAAAGACTGGACTTTTTGATAAACTTCTGCTATGGTACTGGAACAAAATAGCAGAATTACGCTGTTGAAGTAACAATACATAGCGGGATAGAGGAGAGGTACCTCGTGAGGCTCATAACCTCAAGACCCTGGTTCGATTCCAGGTCCCGCTACCAATGAAAATGCCAGGCATCACGCTTGGTATTTTCTGTGCAGGGATAGGTGGAGATTATAAGTACCTCGCAATGTAGACTCATAACCTCCGCGAAGCAACCCTGGTTCGATTCCAGGTCCCGCTACCAATGAAAATACCAGGCATTCAGCTTGGTATTTTCTGTGCAGGGATAGGTGGAGATTAGGGTATCTCGCAAGATAGACTCATGACCTCCGCGGAGCAACCCTGGTTCGATTCCAAGTCCCGCTACCAACATAACAAAAGCCGCTTCACTGCGGCTTTTGTTATGTTTACGGAGTCGTCTCGGCCTCCGTACTGGTTGCAGCAAGCACTTCGGCGGAGGTTTGTACGGACTCTACCGCATCAGTCGTTGTCGCAGTACTTGTCGCACTGTCATCCAAAACCTCAACGGACGTCTCCACCTGCCCTTCTGCTTCCGTTGTTGTTGCAACCGCTGCAGGAGCGGTCACCGGTGCCGCCCCACGCTCACGTACCTGCACCATCGGCGCAGTATCTTCAATTCCCAGTAAGAAATTTGGGAGCGTAATCGACACCCCAAGAGACCATGCCGCAACCCCGCCAATCACCACAAGCATTATCGCAATATACACGCCGATAAGCATCGTCTTAAGAGACGATGTCTTATACAGACGCTTCCGTGCGTATGTCTTCCCTTGATATACATACATCTCGTTACTAAGCGTCGAATCAAGTGACTGTTGTGGTGATTCATTCATGGGGGTAGTATACCGCAGGTTTGGTGAAATGGTGAGCTCTAAGTGCCTCAGTCCAGAAATTAAATGTAACACTACTAGGGGGTTTCTATTTTACAGAACAACAAAAGAAGACTAGTGAACACCGCTTTGAATCTGGATCCCTCCTGGATGAGGAGGTGAATTGGTACGGAGTACCAAGAGAGGCTGCCCTGGGGTACAAAATGGGGGTGGAATTCTCTAAAATAGATAATGGTTAAAATCGATTTTAACCATTAGTCGATTTAAAACATTGTACCTAACATTTGTCATGCTGGCGGGATCCAGAGCTAGAGCAAGAGGCGTGTCGGCTCTCCATATGTTAGATTCTTAATTCTCTGGAATTATTGCATTAATTTCTTGAATTCAGGAGTTGTTTGGGGCGGGCCTAGTCGCTGTTGGTGGCAGTGGACCCGACAGGACTTGGTCACAATCGCTAAGTATTTGTTGTTCGCTGCCGCTCCAAAAATACTAAGCGTTGCCGACCCCGCCTCGCCGACAAGTATTGTTACCGTACTACGCTAAAGCTTCGTATCAGTAACAATCTTGTATACCGGCTCCGGCGTTCAAGTCCTGTCGGGTCTCACAAAGACAGAATAAAACCAACGCTAGACGCGTTGGTTTTATGTCTTTGTGGACCCGACAGGACTTGAACCCGCTACCTCCCCGGTGCAAGCGGG
>MFLE01000017.1 GCA_001781205.1 Candidatus Kaiserbacteria bacterium RIFCSPHIGHO2_02_FULL_49_34 | reverse complement strand
GTTATCGACCCTGAACATGAATATGAATACCTTGCCGAAGCTACCGGCGGACGTTTCATTGATATTTCACTCTCATCACCGAACCACATCAACCCGTTTGATCTTCCTGACCCAACAGAGGATGAAAGTCCGAAGGATATTCTCCGCACACACATCATTGAACTCACGGGGCTCTTCCGTATTATTCTCGGCGGACTCACGCCTGAAGAAGAGGCTATTGTTGACCAAGCTCTCCATGAAACCTATGCTCTCAAAGATATTGATGGCACCTCTGACTTCCGTGAACTTCCGCCGCCACTTCTTTCTGACTTTGAAATGGTACTTATCGGCATGGTGGGAAGTGAATCACTCGTGCAGCGTCTGCAAAAGTACACTACGGGTACGTGGTCAGGTTTCATGAACGAACCAACCAACGTTGATATTCAACAAAAATTCATTGTCTTCTCACTTCGTGAAATGGAAGAAGATCTGAAGCCTGCAGCGATGTACATCATCATGAACCATATTTGGGCACAGATTCGTCGTCGTCTTCAGAAACGTCTCATGGTTATCGACGAGGCATGGTGGATGCTTAAATCAGAAGATACCGCAAAGTTCCTCCATTCACTTGCAAAGCGCGGGCGCAAGTATTACATGGGTATTGCAACGATTACCCAGGATGTGGATGACTTCCTTCGCTCGCCGTATGGGGTACCGATGATTACCAACTCTTCCATGCAGCTTCTTATGAAGCAATCACCAAGCGCGGTTGATACCCTTAAGGAAGTATTTAACCTTACTGATGAAGAAAAATTCCTTTTGCTCGAAAGCGGGGTAGGGGAAGGAATCTTCTTTGCTGGACAAAAACATGTCGCACTCAAGATTATTGCTTCCTACACCGAAGATCAAATCATTACCTCCAACCCCGAGCAAATCCTTGCAATGCAACAGAAAAAACAGTAGAAGCGCAGCAATGCGTTTTTCTTGTACGAGTCATGGTACTATAGCGCCATGGTCGCCCCACTTATTATTGGTGCTGCGCGTATTGTTGCGCAAAAAACTGCAGGAACTGCAGTACGTTCACGTGCTGCGCGAGCTGCAAAACTCACTGCCGAAAAGTCAGGCGGCGCACGTTTTGCGAAGAGTCAAAGTCTCGAGGCACGAGCAGCACACCCCAAGAGAACATCTACGGTTGGTACTCCGCAGCAAAAAGTCCTCAAAAAACTCACTGCGCGTTCATCAAGAACAAGAATCCCTTCCCAGGAAGAAGACTCTTCGCAATCATCCGTCAAACAAAAAGTAATGGGGCTCGCGGTAAATATTCGATTTTTCATGCCGCTGCTTGTCCCTCTTAGTGTGGTATCTGTTTTGATTGCACTTATGGGCATACTTGGCGTTGTTGCACTTGCCGGCACAGGAGCTCTTTCATGGTTTGTTTCTGTTGCTGTTGATACCGAAACAATTGGCATGCTTTTTATAGGGCTTTCATTTGCCTGTGTCATACTTGCCTATCCTGCGGTACTTATCTATCTCATGTTTATAAAAGGGTTACAGCCATTGAAACTCACTGGAATTCCTTTTGTTGCACTCATGATGCTTCCTGTTTTCGACGTTGTCCCCGGACTGAATATTTTTCCCTGGCTTGTATTGTGGACATTTATTCTCTGCACCGCACCAAACGCATAGCACCGCTATACGTTTTCCAAGAATGACGGTATACTGCTTCTATGATACAGTCATTACCTCTTCTTCTTATAAGTACGTGCGTGTTTGCATGTATGCCGTTTTTTGTAGCCGCACAAGGCATTCCACAAGGTGTAAACATCTCCATTACTTCAAATCCGAAATTTCCAGAACCCTTCACCCCCACAAAACTCACCCTTGAAGCATTTGGTACCGCCGTGCTTGATGAGCACATCAGCTGGTACATTGATGGAGAACCATACATAAGTGGTACACGTAGCATCTCCCTTACAACAAAAGGTGTTGGTGAATCAACACATGTCTCTGCTGTTGTTTCACAAGGAGCCTTACCTTTCTCTG
Organism: Candidatus Kaiserbacteria bacterium RIFCSPHIGHO2_02_FULL_49_34; assembly: GCA_001781205.1. GTDB lineage: Bacteria > Patescibacteriota > Minisyncoccia > Phycocordibacterales > UBA918 > HO2-49-34. Next base: position 57,018 of record MFLE01000017.1, on the reverse strand, counting down.
TCGAAAAAACCATCACTCCCTCTGTCCTTACTATACTTTTAGAAACATCAGTTCCTTCGTCTCCTTTTATAAAGGAGAAAATGGGTATTCCTGCAGAAACACCCTTCATGGCAATCGCACATCTTGATCAGGGCAAAAAAACAACAGCGTACAGCTACCGTTGGGAGCTTGGGCAAGGGAATGCTGGCACTATTTCGGGACAGCGTGTTTCTCTAAATATGCCTCTGTACGAAACACTTCTTTCTGTGACCGTCACTGACGAGCAAGGCACACTCGTACATCAAGGTGGCACACGTCTTATCCCACAAACCCCACACCTTTCAATCTATCCGTATATGAATGGTGTTGCCTCTCATTTTCCTATCAGTAATACCTATATTCCTCTTCGCGACACAGAAACCTTCCTTGCTAGTATTCGCCACGGTTCACAAAGTATTCCAAAATGGTTCCTTAGCGGTACAGCACTCACAAATCTTGAAAACCCCCACCTTCTTACCCTTGGACAACTCCTTACCGCACAAGCATCACTCCGTATTGAGATTCCTTACGGGCCATTCAATACCCTCACTGCTCAAAAATCCATAACCATTACCCAATAATATTATGAATCTCTCGCGTATTGTTACTGTTTCCTCACTTTTCTTCCTACCGCTTTTTGTGCATGCACAAAATTCTCTATACCCACAGCCATTAACTCGTATTCCCGGCATCACTGACGACACAACACTTTCGAATATCTCTACCTACGGACTTGCGGGGTTCTTTAATGGTATTATTACTTTTACCTTTACTGTCGCCGCAATCGCCTCAGTGGTGATGATTGTAATGATTGGATTCCAATACGCCACTACGGAAAAGTCAGGTGCTACGGTAACTATGCTCCGTGGTAAAATAACCTCCGTTGCGTTTGGTGTCGCATTAATCGCAAGTATGTTTATCATATTTCGTTTCATCAACCCCGATATTATTGATACACTTGAGATCTTTGGTGCCTCAGGAAGTCTTATTACCCCCACAAGCCCCACTACAGCGACAGCTGAACAAACTCGTATTAATTCCGCAGGGCTTATACAGAAAAAGTTTTATGGCACGTTGAGCTCCAAGGAAGAAGATCTGAAGGAAGCAGAGCAATACGCTGTTGAAAAAAAGGGAGCGTGCGAAGGTTATGGTGGAACCATTGATATAACATATACTGAAGAGGGACGTAATGGATATGTTGTTGCATGTAATGTTTCCCCTAAGAATTAATTCATATGCAAAAAAAATTATTTGTCATTATCGGCGCTCTCCTTGTAGTTTTGACTATTAGTCTCTTTCTCTATGTCTTTTTCATTCAAAAGGCTGAAGATCAACTACCAACAGTTCAGGAATCTTCTTTTCCTATCTCAAGTGATTCTAGCACTGAAACACCTCCAGCTGCGTTTAATGGTAATGACGATGCTATTTCTGATGATATATCTTCAAGCATAGAAGCATCAGCAGTAGCTACCACAACCGATAAGATACCTACCGATGTCTTTGCCCCTGAATTACGGTTCACACAACTTTCAACGAAACCTGTCGTGGGTATGTCCTTCACCGGAACAACCACTGTACGATATAGCGAGCAGGGAACAGGTGCTCTTTTTGAGCTCGATCTTCTCACTATGGAGACAAAAATGATTGCCACAAACCTCACTGGTGTTATTTCTACAACATTCAACAGTAATGGGTCTCGCGTTCTTATGCGTATCCATGATGGGCTTGTATTGCGATTTTTTGCCGGAGTGATTGCAGAAAATGCCCGTGGCGAGAAAGAGCTTCGAGGATCATTCCTTCCAAACAACACAGTAGACGCAACATTTACGGGAGTAACAAACATCCGTTACCTCCTTGCAACAAGTAATGGTGGTGAAATTCACACCTACGAACCATCAACTCGCGCGGATTCTATAGAAGCAACCATCCCATTTTCACAAGCGTATTTCGCCACCTCACCACAAGGTACAACATATCTTATTACAAAACCTTCCGCCCACATGAACGGTACGGTTTATCGATATACCCCAACAGGAATTACCGCACTTATCAAAAGTAGCCTAGGTCTCACCGCATTCGCTGCAGGAGACTATGTATATATAACCTCGTATGAGCAAAAGAAACTCAGAACTCTTGCTACAAATGGAAAAATGGTACAGGAGGTACATAATATACTTAACACCGACAAATGCGTTGCATCACCAAAAACTATCTATTGTGCTCGCCCGTATGAAATCCCCACACAAGAATACCCTGATGGCTGGTATCGGGGTGAGGAACAACACAATGACATTCTCTTCACACTTAATACACAAACCCAACGCCTGGTAAGCACTGCATCTCCGGAGGTTGAAACAGGACAAATCTTCGACATTTTAAAACTTGTCGCACACCCTACACGCGACGACCTCCTTCTCTTGATTAATAAAAATAACGACAGCCTTTGGTTGTTTGCTCGCTAACCACAAAAAATCGCTTATACAGCGATTTTTTTGCGAACGTAGAGTTCCTGTACGATAGAGGTAAGGTTACTGATAGTAAAGTAGAGTGAAATTACTGCAGCAAAGGTGTAACCGAAGACCACTATAACTACCGGCATTACGTAGAGCATCATAGTACGCATACTGTCCTGCATATCTTGCATAAAGTCTGGCTTCTCCCCCTCTTTCTTTTCAGTTTTTGGAGGAAGAGTTACTCGTGCAAGAAGGTGCATGGTGATACCTGCAAGTAGTGCAAGCCCCATATGTCGCGCATCCATAGCAATTGTCCCAAGGAAGAGCATATTAATAGTCTCTGGAGACGGAACAAACGTATAGAGAAGTTCACTTTTAATGTCTGGAAGCGAGGTAACTGAAAAGTAAAGGGCAAAAAGGACAGGAATCTGAATAATAAGAATCAAGAGGGGAGAGAAGGGATTCAGTTTTTCTCTCTTATACACTTCCATGAGATGTAATGCTAATTCTTCACGTTTTCCTTTATATTTGTCTTGAATCGCCTTAATCTCCGGCTGTACCTTTTTCATCAACTGATTTGTACGTGATGCTTTGAGTGCAATAGGAAGAAGGATAACCTTCACCACAATCACCGTTGCAATAACTGCAAGCCCTACATCATGTAGTCGTATGGTATCAACAAAAAATATGAGTGTGTTGTAGATAGGGTCAAAGAAAATAGTGTGCCAAATGTAAGAAAACATAATTATTGTATACGATTAGTTAACGCAATGAGCGATGTCGATAGCATAGCATATGAAGCGCGGAGTGCGTCCTTTTTGAGAAGGAATATATATGTTCCAGTGCGGGGTGTATTTTTTAGAGATGTCCGGAGAATTTCATATACTTGCCTACGAAGCTTATTACGTACCGGCTTTATGTTAGTATTCTTTCCTGAAACTACCACTGCAGCTTTGAATGTCTCACTCGGAACATATACGAGTGTCGTTAATTCATTATGAAACCTACGCCCTTTTGTGAATATATCCTTAAATTCTTTTACGGTAAGCCTATTTTTTTTCGCTAACATACCTGCGATTATACACAAAAAATCCCGTAAAGCACGGGATTTTCTGTTATTTAGTCGTTACGCGTTTCTTTGTAGGAGTAACCGCAAGAACCGCGCGTCCCTTACGACGACGTGCCTGGATAATGTTTGCACCACTTGGTGATTTCATACGCACAAGGAAGCCGTGAGTGCGTGCACGCTTGAGCTTACTCGGCTGATAGGTTTTCTTCGTTGCCATAATGGTGGTACTATACCTACTTTTTTTTAAAACGCAAGGGCAAAAAGGGTGAATGCTCTTTGCTTTTTCATTTTCTATTGTTTATACTACCTAGTATGAATACCCAGCATGCCACCCTGCATGAAGACGAAGAATTGTCGGAACTCTCACGTGACCTACTCACTCTCTGGGACGAAACCCTGCAGGAAGTGAGTGTTGATACAAGTCCTGCAAATAAAGCTTGGTTTCGCGACACCTTCATCACCACGTTTGCCGCCGGCACTATTACCGTGGGCGCTCCTTCTATTTTTGTGCGTGATTATCTACGCGATAAATTTGGTACTGCAATTCTCCGCATCCTTCGTGAGAAAGAACCAGGTGTTCGTGGTGTAAATTTTAGTGTTACCCATCGTACCCCACCAAACCAAGCGGAGCGTATTGAAAAAGAAAAAATGCGTGCTCGAACTCCTTCTGCAGTCATTCCACTCGATGAGTATTATGTTGATCGTTCTGATAATCTGAACCCAAAATATCAGTTCGAATCATTTGTTGTCGGTCCTTTTAATCAGCTTGCCCACGCGGCTGCAAAAGCTGTTGTTGAACGTCCCGGCATTGTCTATAACCCACTCTTTATTTATGGACAAACAGGGCACGGAAAAACACACCTCACACAAGCAGTAGGTAACAGCCTTAAAAAGCGCGGCTTAAAGGTGTTTTACGTCACCTCTGAGCGTTTTGCTGTTGACTACTTCAACGCAATTCAGTCAGGAAATGCAAATAAATTCAAAGATACCTATCGTGCGTATGATGCGATTATTATCGACGATATTCAATTCCTTTCCTATAAAGACAAAACACAAGAGGAGCTTTTCCATCTTTTTAATGCGTTCCACGATCTCAATAAACAGATTGTATTTTCAAGTGATATTCATCCCGCGCTTCTCGAAGGGCTTGAAGATCGCCTCCGCTCCCGTTTTAATCAGGGTATGATTATAGACATCCCAAAACCCGACCTTGAATCAAGAACTGCAATTATTTCAGCAAAGCTCGCACATCGTGGTATTTCCCTTGACGATAATATTGTTGCATTTATTGCAAAATCACTCGACGGAAATATCCGAGAACTCGAAGGAATGCTTAATTCTGTCATTATTCAATCTGAAGTTGCAGGGAAACCCCTCTCATATGAAGCAGTGAAGGGAATTGTAGAGGTAAGCTTAAAACCAAGAACAACCCTTTCTGTACGTGATATTGTTGAAAAAATAGCAAAACTCTATAATCTCACCATTGAAGATCTTCATAAAAAGACACGTCAAAAAGATATCATGCGCCCGCGTCAGCTGATTATGTATATTCTCCGTGAAGATTTTCAGATTTCATTCCCAAATATCGGTGCTGCTATGGGTGGTCGTGACCACTCAACAGTTATCCACTCCTGTGAACGTATTAAAGAAGATCTAAAGACAGACGAGACATTACCCCGAGAGATAAACCGAATCCGCGACTTATTCCGTTAAAAAACTGTGGATAAGCTTGTGGATAACGTGGAAAACTCTGTGGATAACTCTCATACTACCCTGTGGATAACCTCCTAAAAAGGTGTGGGTAGCTCAAAAGTTATCCACACCGAACACCTCTCTTACACAGAGATGATAAAGTTATCCACATTCCACCAAACGTATCCACAACCCCCTCATCAAGCTATCCACACAGAGGACTCGTCAAACCACCTTGTATTCCTGTGTTATACTCGTCTTATCCACACCGTCCACAGTGCTAATAAGAGTAGTAAAAAATTTTAAAAATAAAAAAGTAATCACCACCCGCTATGCATATCCACATCCCCACCGAAGAGTTACGTAGTGTTCTTGAGATAGTCTCTCGTGTCAGCATCAAACATCCAACACTCCCTATTCTCCAGTGTGTGTATTTACATGCGTCAGCAGAAGGAGTGATTACCTATCGTGCAACAAACCTTGAGATTGGTGTTGAAGGAACGGTGAAGGGTCGTATTGAGCACGAAGGATCTATTGCAGTACCAGCACATGTGCTCCTGCAAACCATCTCACTTATTACCCATCCAGAGGTCACACTCTTCGCAGAAGGTGATACTCTTACTATTACTACAAAAACATCAAAAACATCAATCGCTACACAGAATGCGAGTGATTTTCCAAGCCTTCCGGTGATTGAAGGTGATGCCTACAATGTGTCTGGTAAGAATTTTGCGTATGGTATTAAAACAGTAGCATTTGCCGCATCACAAAATTCTATCAAACCAGAGCTAGGTTGTGTGTATATCTATCAGAAGAAAGAAAATACCCTCACCTTTGTTGCAACTGACTCATTTCGCCTTGCAGAGAAAACAATCCCGATGGCAAACGTAGTTCTCACAGGACACATCCTCATTCCCGCAAAAAACGCCCTAGAACTCGCGAAAATAGCTGAGAGCAACAAAGATGACCCGAAGCTTACCATTGCCGAAAACCAGTGTGTTTTGAGCTGGGGGCATATTCAGATTACTTCTCGTTCGGTTGCAGGTAATTTCCCAGATTACAATCAAATCATGCCTAAGGAATTTTCAACACATGCAACCATTTTAGTGCAGGATGTAGTGAATGCACTTCGTCGTACGAACGTTTTCTTGAATAAATTCTCACAACTCACTCTCACACTCACAAACGGTACTTTAAATCTTTCTTCAAAAGGAGATACAGGTATGACTGAAGAAAACATTACTATTGCACAAGAAGGCTCAGATATTTCTATTTCCGTAAATCAAAAATACCTACAAGATATTCTTAATTACATCACCGATGACAGTCTTACGGTGCATTTTACCGGTATAGGTCGTCCAATGGTTATTGAAGGGGTATATGATAAGTCACTTAGGTATCTCGTTATGCCAATGAATAGGTAGGACTTCCAAAAATAAATGAATTTGCACTAGTTTCAGAAATTTTTCCACTCACCGTACGTTGAGTACGGCTCCTGTAAAAATTTCTTCCAACCAGCACAACTTCACTCATTTTTGAAAATCCTCTGAGAGTTTATTGAAAATATGCAGCCAAGAATTTTTAAGCCAACGCAAACCAAGCCTTTAAATGGAATGTTTGCTGCGATTGCTGCGCGGCTTATTGCGCCACAAAAATCAGTAATTGAAGCATTTTGTGTTTCGGTTGAAGAGGTTCTGGGAATGAAACTTGATCCTCGATTTGTGTCATATGTTCCTTCTTCTAAAACATTACACCTCAATGCAACAGGAATGTTTAAACAAGAAATAAAAATGCGCCAAGATGAGATTTTAAGTAATCTCAAAGAAACAATAGGTGCGAAGAATGTTCCGAAACTTATACTGTAAGTATTTTTCTCTAACGCCTGGATCCTGTCAAGACAACAAATGTTAAGTGTGATGTTTTAAATTATGTGATGGTTAAAATCGATTTTAACCATCACTAAATTCATAACTTATTCCCTTCATTTTTTTATCCTGACGGGATCCAGAGTCAAAAAAATACACCCTCATATTAAAGAGAGTGTATTTTTTTTTATCAATCAATAACCTCGGTTGTTGTAGTGGCTACTGTAGGTAGTCCAAACCCAGGGAATGAGCCGGTGTTATTACCAAGAAGTGACTGGAGCCAGTTAAGAACGCCGTACTCCCAGTATTTAAACTGAGGGTCACTGTTAGGATTTGAGGGGTTATTTCCTGTTGGATTCTCAGTATCAATAAAATAAAGTTCTGAATGAATTTCTGGCTCACCACCTTCATTCATACCGAGCCACATACCATCAAGAATTGGTTTTCCTGTTGTGGTGTGTGTTGGTTCTGGGAACGTTTCAATAGGAAGATCTTTCAGTGCTTCATCCATAAACGCTCGCCAGAGTGGCGTAATAATAAGTCCTGACAACTCCTTCATCTCTTTGTTATTGTTGTTACCTGCCCACGCGCCAGCGACAAGGTTTGGAGCATACCCGATAACCCATACGTCTTTTTTGTTGTTTGTGGTACCTGTTTTTGCGGCAACATCTCTCCCTTCAAAATAAAGTGGTGAGTTTGCTCCGAAAAGAGGTGTTCGTGCAGTATTATCAGAAAGAATATTAGAAATATTCAATGCGGTATTTCGTTCAAGAACACGACCGAGGTGTTGCTCTTCAAATTCCATTATTTTTTTACCACGAGTATCCTCGATAGAAAGAATAGTGCGTTGTGCGACACGTTCTCCCTCAGTTGCAAAGACAGCATATGCGCCAACCATTTGCGAGAGGGTAACCTCTCCTGATCCAAGCACGAGGTCGAGTGATGGTGTTGTGTCAGGAAGAGTGGTGATACCCATATCCCGAGCGGTTTTTACTGATGATTTTCTGCCGGCAAGGTAGAACATTTTTACCGCAGGAACGTTTAAAGATTGTGCGAGTGCGTTTCGTATTGAAACAGGACCACGGAAGGTGTTGTCGTAGTTCTTTGGTGAATAACAATTTGCATCTTCAATGTTTGTTTTGAAGTTATCCACTGCACAGGCGGTAGAGAACTGTGTTTCAACATCGAAGAGGATTGAGTCAGGAGTATATCCTTTTTCGAATGCAGTAGCGTAAATAAATGGCTTGAATGCAGAACCCGGCTGCCGCCCTGGTGTTTCCTTGGTGGCAACATTATATTGTGGGCCTAAACGAGCATCGGTTGTATCTTCTTCAAAAAAGTCTCGTGATCCAATAAGGACAAGAACATCACCGTTTTTAGGATCCTGTGCAACAAGAGCGGCGTTTGCAGCATTATATGCAGCATCATTTTTTAACGCGTATTCTTTTACAATTTCTTCTGCTTTTTCTTGAAGTTTCAGATCGACGGCAGTAATGATTTTATATCCCTTATTCAAAACCTCGTCGCCGAATTGTGTTTCTAGTTGCTCAAGAACATACATAACATAATGTGGCGCGCGAATTTTTGCAGAAACATATGGTTTCCAGACAACTTCTTCATCTTGTGCCCTCTCCGCATCTTCTTGAGAAATCATTCCTTCTTCAACCATACGGGTGAGAACGTAATTTTTACGCTTCTCTAGTTGTGTCTCTGGACGAGTTTCTGGGTCGCGGAATTCCTGTGAGTATGGAGAGAGTCGTGTTGGGGCCTGAGGAAGAGAGGCTAGGTACGCGGCTTCAGCAAGAGTGACTTCGTATGCATGTTTTCCAAAAAATGCTTGTGATGCTTCTTCGACACCATAAATAGTACCACCGTAGGGTGATTCATTGAGGTAGGTGAGCAAAATCTCATCCTTTTCCATTACTTGTTCAAGGCGAATTGAGAGAATGGCTTCTTTAATTTTACGAGTGAGAGATCGCTCTTGTTGAAGTACTGAGTTTTTGATGACCTGCTGCGTAATCGTTGAGCCGCCCCCACCACTAAAGACACCTTTTCCTTGTGAGAGTGAGGTAAACATTGAGCGGATAATTGCGGTAGGGCGTACGCCGGCATGTGTCCAAAATTCTGCATCTTCAATAGCAATGGTTCCATTCTTGATATTATCGGAAATTTCCTCATAGCGAACAACGGTACGACGAACATCACTGTTTGTATCATAGAGAATTGTTTCACCAGTGCGGTCGTAAATTTTTGTTGATTGTGCGACAAGGCGTTGATTAAACGCAGAAAGGTCAGGAATATCTAGCGTTGCGACCCATACAAAAATGCTACCGACCGCAACCAAAAAGAGGACAGCGCCAAAAATGACGATATCTCCCAAAATACGGCGGAAACGTGATGGTTTTGTTTGTTTCTTCATAGTTGCTACTATACTCACATTATAGTAGCATGCAATACATGATAACTGATGAAAAAAGAATAGACGCAGTACTTTCTCGTGGTGTCGCGGAGGTAATTGGCGCCGAAGAACTCAAAAAGCGCATGCTTGCTGGTGAAAAGCTTCGTATTAAGTTGGGGATTGATCCAACGAGTAAGAATGTCCATATTGGCCGATCTATTCCGCTTTTAAAATTGCGTGATTTTCAAGAGCTTGGGCATCAAATCGTCCTTATTATTGGCGATGCGACAGGAGTTATTGGTGATACTTCCGACAAAACTGCAGAACGCCCCATGCTTGAACAAGCGACTATTGATGAAAATAAAGAAGCTTACTACGATCAGATTGCAAAAATTCTCGACATGGACAAGGTTGAGTTTTGTCACAATGGAGATTGGCTTAATAAACTATCTTTTCGCGAAATCGGAGAAATTGCTGATATTTTCTCCGTGGCAGAATTTATTGCCCGCGAAAATATCAGACTTCGTCTCGATGCAGGGAAGCGTGTGTCGCTTCGTGAAATGATGTATCCGCTCATGCAAGGATATGACTCTGTTGCGGTAAGGTCAGATGTGGAAATTGGCGGCAGTGATCAACGCTTCAATAATCTCGCTGGGCGCACCATTCAGCCACACTTTGGACAGAAGCCGCAATCAATCGTCCTCGGGCCAATTATTAACGGTGTAGACGGCCAAAAAATGTCATCTTCAAAAGGTAACGTTATTGCACTCACCATGGAACCAAATGAAATGTTTGGCAAAGTTATGAGTATGCGTGACGACGATATTATTACCTACCTCACGGTCTGTACTCGTATTCCACTTGAAGAAATTGCCGAAATGTCACATCAGCTCTCACAAGGAATGAATCCACGCGATATTAAGATGCGTCTCGCACATGAACTCGTGAGAATGTATTATACTCAAGGAGCAGCAGACGCTGCACAGCAGGCATTCATCGATACATTCCAAAAAGGCGGCATCCCCGATGATGTTGAAGAAATTTCAACGCCGTATATCGACACTCTTCTTGAAAAAGAAATCATAAAATCAAAAACCGAACTCCGTACACTCCTCGCAGCAGGTGCAGTTAGTAATATAGAAACTGGTGAGAAATATGAGATATTTCCCGAAAAAATTACTAAACCAACTGTTCTAAAAATAGGGAAGCGACGTTTCGTAAAACTTATTTAAAAAAATCCACACAATTTCTTGTGTGGATTTTTTTATTATCTTTCAAACGAGTGAGCGTCATAGCAAAGCCGGAGCGTTAGCGGAGACTTGGATATGACCGAACGAGAGCAGGAAGAAGTACCCCAGGGGCATAAACTCCGCATTAGAGAAGATCGCGGTCTTCAAACGAGTCAAAAAGAGGATTTTCATCATCATCTTCATCGCCCGCAGGATCATTCCCGTCGTTATCGCGAAGAAGATCTTCAGGTGAGCTGTTTGAACTCTCTACCTCAAGCTCCTCATCGTCAACGGGAAAATCATCGCCGTCGAGCATTACATCATCGAGATTATTGTCATCTGCAAGATCTTGAAACATATTTTTATTATTTAGTTTGGCATGTTGTAACAAAAAAATTGTTCTTGCGCAAGTATTTGAAAAGGGGTATGATATTTGCTATGGAACATGAACACAATACACCAGTAGATACACCATCTGCTAAGCGCGTAATTCGCGTACCGTTGAAAGCAATTTTTAGTGCACTTACCGTTGCGGTTGTGCTTACCGGAGGATATGTTGGCTATCAAAAAATCGTACCACAGTATCCACCACTTCTTCCCGCAGAACTTCGTAATGGACGTATTGGTGCAGTAGCAGAGGTAAACAATGTGAAAATTTCACGTGAACGTTACAATACCGCACTTGCTGCCGTTGCAAATCTCGCAACAAGTAATGGCATTACCCTTTCTGATGACGCTATCGCAGTAGAAATTAAAAAGGCGGCACTTAAGACCGTGATTGAAAACGAAGTCTTGCTCCAAGCAGCTCGCGCCGCACAAACAGAGGTAGATGAGGAAAAAGTTAATGAACAAATTCTTGCAACTTCAATTCAGATGGGTGGCGAAGATGCGGTAAAAGAAGAACTGAAACGAATGGGTATTACATACAACGCCTACCGTACATCAGTTGTTGAACAGACGCTCTTGAGTAATTATATGGAAAAAACAATTCCATCAGATACCGCAAGCATTACTGATGACGTTGTGAAGGCGTTCTACAAAGAACGTACTGCAAATGTAGAACCTGGGGTTGAGATTCCTGAATTCGAAGGTATCAAGGAACAGGTACGTGAATATCTTGCAAACACCGCACGTGAAGAAAAGATTCGTGCACACATCGATGAACTCATTGCTGCAGCAGAAGTAAAGGAACTTCTTACCATTAAGGAAGTTGAAGTGACAGCACCAGAAGAGGAGGTTGTTGAGGAGACGGTTAGCGAAGAATCAGAAGAATCAGAATCAAACGCGCAGTAGCCCTTACTTCACATAATATTATCCATAAAACTCACAAATTTCGCCTCTACGATTTCGCCTCGCACTCACCTTGTACTCACAAGGCTCCTGCTCCGGCTCGTCGTAGAGACTGAAATTTGAGAGTTTTATTTTGGATAATCCTATGCAAAGTAAGGGCTCGCGCGTTTTTTTCTTTCGTGCTATTGTCGCAACATGCTTACAGAACTACATGCGGTGATTTCTGGGAAGGTACAAGGAGTTGGCTATCGTGATTTTGTGCGTGCAAATGCAGAGGAACTGGGGCTAAAAGGTTGGGTTAAAAATAAGAGCGACGACACCGTTGAAATTCTTGCACAAGGATATCCCGAGAAACTTCGTGCATTTTCTGAACTTCTCCAAGAGGGGTCTGTGCTCGCAAAAGTTTCCGGTGTTGCAACGGAGTTTCGTACACCGAAGATCTTATACGATGATTTTTCAGTAAAAGCTTAAAAAAACAACATGAAAACTATAGAAATTATCTACGAGGACAAAAATGTTCTCGTTATCAACAAGCCAAGTGGTCTTCTTGTGCATGAAGAAAAACAAGGGAGTGCAGAGGAGACGGTTGTTTCATGGTTCATACAAAAATACCCTGATGCAAAGGGTGTTGGTGAACCACAATTTGATATGCAGGGGAATCTTATTGAGCGTAGTGGTGTTGTTCATCGTCTCGACAAAGGTACTTCCGGTGTGCTTATCCTTGCAAAAAATCAACCAGCCTACGAACATTTGAAAGCGCAATTTCATGACCGGCTTGCGCATAAAGAATATCACGCCATTGTGTATGGTTATTTCAAAGCGATCAAAGGACGTATCGAAGCGCCAATTGGCCGTTCAAAAAGTGATCCCCGCAAACGTTCTGCCTTTAAAACCGCAATAGGTACGCTCCGCGATGCGGTAACTGATTGGGAACTCATTACCCAAAACGCACACTTCGCACATGTGCGCCTCTTACCGAAAACAGGTCGCACCCACCAGCTTCGTGCACATCTCACCTCGATTGTACATCCTATTGTAGGCGACTGGCTCTACGCATCAAAAGAGCAAAGTGAGAGCACACAGGAGGTTCCACGTATTCTCCTCCATGCATACGCGCTCACTATTGCTCTTCCAGAGGGTGAAGAAAAAAAATTCTCCACAGAACTCCCGTCAGAATTCACCGATTTCATCACGAAAAAAATAAACAAAAAAGAAACCCCGTAACGAAACGGGGTTTTGTGCGCCAATCTTGTTCTTAACCGAAAAATTCGGCAAAGATACGGATGGGGGTATAAAGAACGTAGTGGAGTGTCTCGTGGTGTACACTGTGCATAAACGCCGCATCCGGCGAAGCCAGAAGTGACATCAGTACCAGTGCATTGAATGCTATCCAGAGAAGGAAAGCAGCACTTGGCCAATAACGGACACGCAACATACCGCTTGTTGTCTCAGCTTCTGGCAGGGGAGTTTTTACTCCATGTACCAGAATGTGATAGACGAACGGTGCAAGGGCAATGAGTGCAAAAACCAAGAAGAAAGTATTCATCAGATTTCTCCAAAATTTCAAAGGACTATCAACAGGTTATTTATACCATAAATAATATCATAAGTCAATACGCCTGATATGAAACCATTGACATTATGTTGATTTTGTGATAATTTCTTTTGGCATCACCTGTGGTGATGAGGTTCTTTTACATCAATTGGAGAGAAAGTATGAAGATCAAACTGTTGATCATTGCTGGGTTCGCACTTGCTGCTACGGCGGCGCAATACGCGAATGCGGGCGATGGTGCGCGTGCGTGGGGAAGTACCACGTCACTCACACCCCGTTACGAAATCATCGACCTCGCACTCAAGGAGCATATGCTCCGCAACGAGCTCTTGGGTAACCGTACCAAGGTTACGACAACGCAGCACTACTACGGGAATTTCTATTCCACGCAGAATTGCGACGTTGAAGGCTCATGTCAGGCACAAAGTTCGCAAGTCTCGAACATTAACGGCTCGACCGTCACGACAATTTCGTCGGAAACTGGCTCGAGCGTGAATGTGACGAGCAGTGCAACCGCAACGGACACCTCGCAAAACGGCGATGCAGATACGGTACGCGGCAATGTTTCGTCTGGCACGATTACCATCAACCAATAAGGAGCTCCACTACATGAAAGCAATTTTCCTGGCATTGCTGTGTCTTTCAGTCACCGCTTGTGCAAGCACGGGTGGACAGACGGGTGAAGCACAACGTTCAATCGAAGCACACGCAGGCGTCACCACGCTTGCATCGCCCTATGCAGAAGCGATGGCATGCACACGTGAATTCGTGAGGCAGTCACCGATTCGCATTGGTGTCGTTGATATTGCGGATAAAACCGGCAAGATCAACATCGCCGAAGGCGGTACGGGCAACCTGATGACTCAAGGTGCAACCGACATGCTCTATACAGCCCTGTCGGGGCTCGGCGTGCGCCCCACTGAGGCAACACCACACTACCGCGGCGCGGTGGATTGGTACCTCGGGAAAGGTGTGCAGATGACGATCGAGCTCCCCACCTACCTCGTTATGGGGTCGGTGACAGGGCTTGATTTGCAGCCAGGTACCGCAGGAGGCTTTGGCATCCTCGGTATGAACGCCAATAAAACTGCCTATAAGGCAGTTGGCCGCCTCGATATCCGTATGGTGAAATTCCTGGGAAGCGATGGCGAAACAGGGCGTGTGGTTGACGGGCTTTCCTTGCAGAAGGAATACCTTGCCGTTGAAGACCGTGTTGGCTTTGGGCGTTTTATCGGGAAAGGCGACGGCTTAGGCATGTTCAGTTTTGAATTTGCAAAAGGCGAACGCACCCCGATTCAGCTCACTACCGGATGGCTTATCGATTACGCAGCAACCGTGCTTGTCCTCAACGAGGCGCAGCGGAAATATGCGCATGACAAAGGAACTCTCGAGTATCTCTCGGGATGTCGCGAAAAGCTCAATAATATTTGACCTAGTCGAAGAGAGCTTGACACCTGAAAAGTTTCGTGCTAACTTACCCGAGTTCCCGCAACCGTGGGGCACCACCAAAGCTGTTCTTTCAAAACCAAACTGGAGCTTCAACCATGCAAAAGCAATTTTTCGCCATGTCCGCCGCCGCCCTGGTTCTGTCGTTGACGTCCTTCGCCGCTTCGGCTGACAACATCGACAACAACCACCACAACGTCACTGTCGATCTGAGCTCCGTGACCAACAACATCACCACCAACAACGACACCACCAACATCGTCGATAACAGCGTCAACTTCGGCTCGATCGACCTGGGCGCTGCCACCGGCAGTACCAGCGAGGCAGTCGCAGTGCAAGCTGCAGGCCTGGCTGAAGATGTCGTGCAGTCCGCGAGTGCGGTCTCGGTAGGTGTCAAGGAAGCAACAGCTTCCGCGGTCAACGCCGCCGGCGTCGTGTCGGTGACGATCGACCATGCGGGTTCCGCTGTCGTACAGGCCCTGGCCGGTGTCGATGATGTGACGCAAGTTGCATCTGCTTCGGCAGTCGCGAGCGGCTGCAACAACTCGTGCAACCAAATCGCTGATGCTTCCGCGGTCAACGCCGCCGGTGTCGCTTCGACTGCAATCGAAAGTGCCTCGCTCGTCGGGGTGCAGACCGCTGGTCTGGCGTCGAACTTGACGCAAGTCTCCGGCGCGACCGCAATTGGTGGCATGGCCTCCGCTTCGGCAGTCAACGCCGCCGGCGTCGTCTCCGTCTCCGTGCAGTAAGGCCGTTCGGCGAGGATCTTTCGATTCTCGCCGTCTCCAATCCGTTCTTTCCAAGCCTTCGGGCACAACCAAACCCCCGCATTCTCAATGAGAGTGCGGGTTTTTCTTGTCTAGTGGTATACTGTGCGCATGCGGTATGAAGTACCACAATTTATTGAAGTTGAACAAAAAGTAATCGGGCCTTTTACGTGGAAGCAGTTCGTGTATCTTGCCGGCGGGGCAGGTGGTGCGCTTATTGTATTTCTGACGCTCCCGTTTATATTTTTTGTCATCATTGGCCTGCCAATAGCAGCACTGGCTGCTATGCTCGCGTTTCAAAAAATCAACGACCGCCCCTTTGAACTCCTTCTTGAGGCAGCGTTTAACTATATAGTGAAGTCGCGTTTCTATCTTTGGAATATCGACGAGTCACGCAAATACACCATTGTTGGTGAAGTGTCAGCACCGCAGGAACGTCGACCAATCGCGCCGATACAGCCGCGCAAAGAAGGAGGGCTCGCAGAACTTCAAAACAAACTCGTCGAGGATGAGGTAACTACACAATAATATGGCACAAGGAACACCAGCAACACAAACATTTGTCCCCATTAAAGAAATAAACGACGATGTCGTGGTACTTCAAAATGGGCAGATCTGCGGTATTTTGCTTACCACCTCCGTTAACCTTGCTCTTAAATCACATGATGAACAAACAGCGGTGATTCAGCAGTTTCAGAGTTTTCTCAATTCACTCGACTTCTCAGTGCAGATTTATGCACAGTCTCGCCGGTATGATGTGCGCCCCTATCTCACGTACCTGCGTTCACTTGAAGGTACACAACATAACGATCTCATGCGGGTGCAGCTCCGCGAGTATACTGAGTTTATTAAAACATTTGCGGAAGACGTCGCAATCATGAAGAAAAACTTCTTTGTAGTGGTACCGTACCATCCTGCACCAATTTCACAAGGGAAGTCATTTATTCCAAATACCTTCCAGAAAAGTACGGTACAGGAAGTACAGCAGTCATTTTTAAAGAGTAAAGAGCAACTTGATCAGCGTGTTAGCTCTGTATCGTCAGGGCTTGGTAGTATGGGAATAAAATCCGCTCGTCTTGGCAAAGATGAAATTGTAGAACTTTTTTATCATATCTATAATCCAAACGAACTAGGAAATGCACCGCGGAGTGAGTAAGTGCGATTTTAACCACGTGCAACTTTTAGGCACTTTGCCCTCATTTTGTACCCCAGGGCAGCCTCTCTTGGTACTTCGTACCAATTCACCTCCTCATCCTGTCGGGATCCAGAGCGGGAACTGACAAAACTCGAGTTATTATTTTGTTTTATAAGGAGCGATTACGTTGAACTTCTTTATGGTGGTAAATGAAAAGCCCGAGGGCCTGCATTCTCGCTCTGGGTCCTTACAGGATGACAAAAGTTACGGGTGTAGCTTTTGTGGGAGTGGTAGTTAAAGCGGTTATGAAAGTTTAATACCCCCGTGTCCTTGAGGACACGGGGGTATTAAACTTTCATTAAGGTGCTTTCATTATCGTGCCCACGTAACCACTCTCGTCTCACGAATAACGTGGACTTTGATTTCGCCAGGATAACGGAGACGTTCCTCGATAGTCGCAGCAACATCACGGGCGAGTTTCTCAGCACCGTAATCCGAAACTTCGCGAGGATTTACGATAATGCGTACTTCACGTCCTGCAGAAATAGCAAACGCTTTTTCAACACCGGGGATTTCTGTGGCGATTTCTTCGATTTCACGAATTCGTTTGATGTAGTGCTCAAGTGAGTCACGACGAGCGCCAGGGCGACCGCCAGAGATTGCATCGACAACCTGCACAATCATTGATTCAATCGTTTCATACGGATATTCCTCATGATGTGCACGCATTGCGAGAATCACTCGCTCATCAACATCATACTTCTTCAAAATACGAATACCAATTTCGACATGCGTACCAGCAACTTCTTGGGATACTGTTTTTCCAATGTCATGCAAGAGCGCGCCAGCACGGGAGATGGCAACATCGGCACCGATTTCTTCGGCGAGAATTGCTGCCATGTGTGCCATTTCAACGGAGTGCCATAACACATTTTGACCGTACGAGGTGCGGAAATGGAGACGTCCGAGAATTTTTACGAGGTCGGGGTGGAGCCCGGTAACACCTGCCTCAAACGCTGCCTTTTCTCCCATTGCACGTACTGTTTCTGCAACATTCGCGCGAGCGGTTTCAAGTACCTCTTCGATTTTTGCAGGCTGGATACGTCCGTCGGCAATAAGTGCTTCGAGTGCGACGCGGGCTATTTCGCGACGGACTGGGTCGAATGAAGAAAGAGTAACCGTTCCTGGTTGTTCATCGATAAGGACATCAACGCCAGAAGCGTGTTCAAACGCACGGATATTACGACCTTCACGACCAATGATTTTACCTTTGATATCTTCCGAAGGAATCTCAACGGTCGATGTCATGATGTCTGGTGACAGGGTGTTGCCAATACGATGTACTGCTGCAGTGAGAAGCCTTTTTGCTTTTTCGTCGTAGGCATCACCCGAAGCTGTCTCAAGTTTACGAAGTCGGGCGAGGAGATCAGCTTCGTTCTGCTTTTCAAGGTCACGTATCATGCGAGCATATGCCTCATCTTTTGAGAGTCCGGCAACTTCAGCAAGCTTTGTATCGATGTAAGCAGCACGGGTATCGAGCGCTGCTTTTATGTTTTTAATCTCTTCAATTCTCGTACGGACGTTTTCAGTCTCTGATTCGAGAGAGAATTGTCGAGTATCAAGTGTTTCTTCTTTGCGAAGAATATGTTCTTCGCGTGTTTCTATGCGCTTTTTGAGCTCAGAGAGCTCCTGCTTTGTTTCGCGTTCAAGGGTTTCTGCTTTTTCTTCAGCTTTCGCAAGAATACGTTGCGCATCTTCTTGCGCAGCAAGTACTTTACGTTCAAGGGTAAGTTCGAGTGATGATGCGCGGACACGAGATTGTATATATCGCGCAAGGTAACCGAGAGTAAAAGCAATGACCACAAACGCAAAGAGGGGGACGGTCATATATGTTCTAAAAATTAAATAATACAGCGACGCAAAAAGCACGTCAGAAGTGCGCCTCTATGCACTCTACCACGGATTCTATATATGGCAAGGAATAGGCATAAAAAATCCCGCAGCCGAAGCTACGGAAAGTAAGATCACTTTTTAGGGGGTTGGTGTGAAGTTAGTCCAGGTTTTACGGTACGGTATCCAGCCTTCGCCAGTTTTCCGAAATGTTGTTTCGCCCTTTGCATGAATCATTGCGCCCTTGAGAATAATTTTACAATCGTTACTGTAGCGTCTGCAGTGGTTCAGATCTGATGTGAACCCCATACTTCCGTTAATAAATTTTCCCACATCACGCGAGAATGCGAATTCAAAGGAATAGAACAGGGTGTAGAAGCCTTCCTGTCCTGCCTTGTGTCCCTCAGTCTTTTTAAAGGAGTAAAGGTCTGCCCACCCATACTTTGAATGAGGAAAATCTTTTTGGAGCCCTTCCATAAGAGACTGTTCAATCTCCTTGTTAGATGGTTCATCAGCAGAGCATCCCGTCAGTGGCATCATGAGAAACACGAGGAAGAGCAGGGCTGCAGACACACGATTGAAATAGTTCATGTCAGTATCCTCAGGGTTTGGGTGTAGGTACAAATGAAAAGGAGCTATTAGAATTACACTATTACATATTTATACACACCTGTCAACACGCTGGTTATATTTCGTGTATTTTGCAAACGATAGTATACTGTGGACATGGACGGGCAGACATTGAAGATTGCTGCAGCGGGTTGCTTTGCAATGGTTATTTTGGCGACGGCGGTCGCGTCGCGTTTTGATATTGCTGGTTCGTTTGCGAATGTATTTACCACGCTTGAAGGCACACAAACATCTACCGCAACAGAAGTAATTACGGTACCAAGCTCAAACGAATGGCGTTCTTCACTTGCAAAGTACACAACCATCGACCCTGATGTTGCCAGCTCAACACTCGCGCATGCGTCATCAACGAACATGACCATGACCGACACTTTCGCACGAGCGATGTTTGAAATGTATCTCCGTAATCGCAATGAAATCGACGCATCAGGATCACGGGTGACGTTTGCACAAGATTATGCGAATGCGTTTCGGCTCTCTATTACACCAACGGAATATACACAAAGCGACATCACTCTAGAGGCTATCGCTCAGCTTGCAACCTACATCCCCGCAGCTGCTGCAGCAATGGGAAAGACGACCAAAACAACCGAGCACGAACTCGTAATATTTCAGCGTCTCATAAGCGGTGACGGAGTGCTCGACGATGATGTTGCATCACTCGTACATATCGCCAGCGTCTACGAACGTATTGAGAAAGAACTTCTTACTGTTCCCGTACCGAGAGACCTTGCAAATACACATCTTGCGCTTATAAACGCAACAGCAGGTATTCGAGCACATATCCTCGACATGGCGACGGCCGAACGTGACCCGCTTCGTGCCGCGGCAGGTATGCAAGCATATGTAACTGCGGTTGATACACTACGTGCAGCTATTGCGCTTATACAGCTCAAGGCAAACGTGGAGCAGCTTACCTTCCCAGAAAATAGTTTTGGGGCACGTTTTATGAAACTATAATAGTATGATACAGCACGGACGAAAATTTGTGGCGAGTATACTCATTATGATGAGTGTCTTTCTTATAGTGCCACAACGCACATATGCTATTCCTGTGGTGGTTGCAGCAGATCCATGGACGGTTATTCAAACAATCGGGGATTATGTTGCTACTGCCTATGAATATATTTCATCATATGCATCAGATCAGCTTGTTACGAAGGAGTTTGTCTACGACAGTATCGCATACGCGGCCATTCAAGCGGCACGCGAAGCGCTTGTGCGTAGTGTTATCGACTGGATTAATAACGGATTTGAAGGAAGTCCTGCGTTTGTGCAGAATCTTCAGGGGTACTTGCAGAATGTGGGAGACGAGATTGCCGCAGACTTTATTACGGGTACAGGGCTCGATGCGCTCTGTTCACCATTTGCCCTCAACATTAAGGGTGCACTTGCACTAGAATATGGAAGAAATATGCGTGAACGTGGTGAACGTATCAACAGCTGTAGTTTTACCGATATCACAAAAAATATAAATAATTTCGGTAAGAGTGTAGAAAACTCATTTACCACAGAAGACCTCTTTGCGTATACATCAAACCCCGTCAATACACCGCAGGGCGCATATGTTGATGCGAAGGCAAAACTTGGCGTTTCAATTACGAACGCAGATGGACGGGAGGTGAAGCTTCTTGATTTTGGAAAAGGGTTTCTCTCAAAGCGCGAATGTTCTGAGGTTGACGGCAAGGAAGTTTGTAAGATTATCACACCAGGTGACACGATAAGTAGCTCACTCAACAAATCACTCGGCTTGGGCGCGGATTCGCTCGTGACAGCAGATGAAATGAACGAGATTGTTGGCGCATTCATTGCATACCTTCTCTCATCAACGCTCGAAGGAGGGCTCACAAACGCAGGTAGTGGTGGTGACTCAGGAGATATTGGTTACACACAAGGTTTAAACCCTATTGATCAAACACAAATCCGAAATTCAATCGATAAAATTATTCCGTTACAACAGAACGCCGTAAATGGCTTTAGCGGAGTCCTTTCAAAACTCACCCAGCAGTGTTCATCATCAAATACTGAAGCAGGACGCATTCGAGATTATGAAGAAGAGGGTGTCTATGCAACCTACCTCGAAGTAAGTGCACGGCTCACGCGTGCGACCACGCAGCTCCGTGAACTTCAGGACATGCGTGCAAGCACGCAAACAGCAACATCAACTCCAGCAGCAATTTCCCTAACGCAACAGGTCTCTACCATTACACAGAGCCCTGATGTGTATCTGAATTCCATGGAACTGAGCAACCTCATTGATTCATACAATAATCTCATCGATGCTCGTTGCCGTGACTTTGATGATAATCAAAGCGGCAATTAAAAACCAATCATGCAAAAACAAACACTTTACATACTTGCATTCCTCCTTGTCACACTTACGGTTCTGCCCGAGCCGGCTTTTGCTGACTTCGAAGAGTCGGTAGGGAATGCACTCGCCTCATTTGGTGCGTATGTGTTCGGTTTTGTTGCGCTTCTATTTAAATACGCAATAGAGTTCTTGGTGTTTGGTATTGGTGGACATATGTCGGGACAGCTCGGCTTTGTGGTAAATACCGTATGGACTATCATGCGAGACCTTTGCAATCTCGTGTTTATCTTCCTCTTCCTCCTTATCGGTATTCGTCTGGTACTTACTATTGAAAGCACGAGTGGTGCAAGAAAAGCACTCGTTCCACTCCTTCTGGCAGCCCTTCTCGTGAACTTCAGTCTCTTTTTTGCAAAAGCTATTATTGATCTTGCAAACGTTGCGGCTGTTGCTGTCTATGGACTTTTTGGCACTGCAGGTACGGTAGACGTTGCTTCGGCAATTGCGGGAGCACTTGGACTCCAGAGTTGGTTTAATGTAGATGCCCCCGCACTCACGGAAATGACCTTCTCAAAAGGAGTCATGATGATGATTTTCTTTCTTGTTGCCGCAATCGCATTTTTGACCGCGTCTATCATGCTCGTAAAAAGATATATCGTGCTCTTGCTGGGAATGATTATGTCACCGCTCGCGCTTATTTTTAGATTCGTGAATGTCCCTTTCATGAGTGGTATCGCAAACAAAACAAAGGCAGGTTTTAGCACCTTCATTTCAAGCGCATTTTTCCCTGCAGTATTTCTCTTTATTATCTACCTTACGGTACAGATTGTTGCTGCATACGGGAATCCTCCGCAATTTTCTGAGACACTCCTCAAAAATAATGGTTCCGCAATGGGTACCATTATCGTGTACTGTATCGGTATCGCGATGCTCTTCGCTGCAATGAAGTCCGCAAGCATGATCTCCGACTCCGCGGCAAATATGGCGATGAGCGCGACTCGCAAAGCCGCAGGCGCCGCAACACTCGGCGCGACAGCATTTGCCGGGCGTCAAACACTCGGGCGTGCGGGGAGAGCTCTTCAAGAAGGAAAAGTAGGGGAGGCGCTCCGTACCGGAAGTATTAATCGTTCACGACTTGGGCGTCTTGTAACTACATCTGCACTCCAGGGAGCCGAAAAAATGCGCACCGCGAGTTACGAAGCGCGTAACACAAAAGCATATCAGCGAGCAGCTGCTGCAACAGGTGTACCGACGGGCGGCGGCTGGGGCGTTCGTAATCAAGGCTTCGAAGCCATTCGTGAAGCAGAAGTTAAGAAAGAAAAAGAGACCGCAGAAAGACAAGCTGTCATTCTTGCAGGCGTCAACAAAGCAGAACAAGAAGAAAAGGAAAAGAAGGCAGCCGAAGAAGCAGTAAAGGCACGACAGGAACTTAAAGATACTCAGTCATACAAGAAAGCACTCGAAAACCGTTATCCTGCTGCAACCCGTACGGCTGACCAGCAAAAAGAAATCGACGAAGCGAATAAAGCGGTCGACGACGCATTCAAAAAGGATAAAGAAAAGAAGGACGAACACAAGAAAGTTAAAAACGAATACAAAGAAAAGGTTGAAAATGTTCTTGTTGGCACCAAGGAAGCACGACAAAACATCGCCTATGCAGAAGCGGCTGCAAAACTTCCTGCTGCTGAAACAGCTCGCGCAACACTAATAGCCCAGCGTGATGCTACGGTTACTCGTATGGCGACCGTGTCAGCAGAAGAGCGTGCGGTTATGCAGAAAAAGGTCGATGAACTCGATAAGAGTATCAAAGAGCAAGAAGAGGTTATTGAGTCAGCAAACATTAGTGCAGAGAAAACAGTGTCCACCGAGAACAAAAAGAGAAAGGATGACGTTGATGCACAAATTGTTGCAACACGAACTGCTCTTGCTGGAGTTGCTCCTGGTACTCAAGAGCACGCAGCACTGACTGCGAGCCTTAACAGATTAAGATCAGACCGCGTTGATTACCAACGTGCGATGCTTGCTCCACAGATGGAAGCTCGCGCTATTAAAACTGGGTCAGCAGAGCATGTGGCTGCTGCCGCAACATACGCGCCAGAAATGGCACAGCGAAACACTGATGTAGCCGAACGTCTCCGTGACGCTGCAAAAGCAGCTCGTAATCTAAAGCGAAAGCAGGGCGGCATCGCCGGCTCGCTCGAAACAGAAACCACCGTCCGTGACACTGCTCGCGCTGCAGCGAGAGGTGCAACACTTGGCAGAGTTGATATAGGTTCATCAGCAGGCAGAGAAGCTGGTGCAGGACTTCGTGATAAGAATAAACCAAAGCCATAGTTATGACGCTTGGCTACGACACTCACTCGTTTGAAAGATAAAAAATACGACCACGGTCGTATTTTTTGATGGTTATAATCCAATTCGAGTACGAAGCGCATCAATGCCGCGCTTAGTCCGTGATGAAACCATAAAGTATTCCTGTCTAGGGAATTCCTGTTTGAACGCACGTTGTGCTTTGATGGTGTCTGATTGATTCAGTTTGTCCATCTTATTGTGGACAACAATGAGCGGGAGCTTCTCTTCGTACGCAATCTCGATAAGTTCGCGGTCGAACTTAGTCATGCCGACACTACCGTCGATAATAAGGAGAAGATGCTGAAGATTGGGGCGAACTTCAGGCGAGGTGAGATACCATAAAATATATCCACGGATTTTCTCCGCCATAGTCACCGAGGTGCGAGCATAGCCAAATCCAGGAAGGTCAACAATGTATTTTTCGCCATGCATCAAAAAGAAATTGATCTCCTTTGTGCGTCCTGGTGTTTTAGAAACCCTTGCGACGATTTCGTTCATCAGTGCATTAATTGTAGAACTTTTCCCCGCATTACTCCGCCCAACAAAAGCCACCTGCGGAATCGCATCCGCAAGAACCTCATTTGACCCCGTGATACCCTTAATAAATTTTACCTTCTTCATAGTACCAGCACCATACCATAAAAGTGACAGATGTCACGCACTAATCCTATAAGACAGATTGTCCGATTTTAACATCCAGAATAATTTAAAACATTATCCCGCCAGGATGACAAAATGAGGGTATATGCCTACAAATTAAGTAATGATTAAAATCGATTTTAACCATTTGTTAATTTTAAACAGCGTACCCAACATTTGTCATCCTGGCGGGATCCAGAGCTAGAGCATATGCCTTCCATCCTCAAAAATCACCACA
This sequence comes from Candidatus Kaiserbacteria bacterium RIFCSPHIGHO2_02_FULL_49_34, assembly GCA_001781205.1. Taxonomy (GTDB): domain Bacteria; phylum Patescibacteriota; class Minisyncoccia; order Phycocordibacterales; family UBA918; genus HO2-49-34. The sequence goes on along the minus strand of MFLE01000017.1, from coordinate 32,044 downwards.
CCATCGGCAAGTACGCGATCAATTACAGGGAACACATCAATATGATACCTTGCCTTATATGCCTTAATCCCCGGCTTTTTATAGATGCTATGCTTCTCACCAATTGAAAAATGCATACCAAGATTACGCTCAAACGCAGTGATGTCATTCAAAAAATTCTCTCGCGTAATCGCACGATTGAGTCCAAAACCAAGTTCACGGATAATTGGACGTTCTTCCTCCTTAATTTTCTCGATAATGTCTTTAAAAAGCTGCGGTGTGTTTTCTCCGTATCCAACAATGAGCCCCTCAGCAATATCAACACGAAATGGCTCGTGTTTTTCGATTTCAAAGTTCGTATCGGCAAAAATGTCGATATACACAGAACCATTGAGTTTTGTCAGGTCTTTTGCCTCAGTAAATACTTCGCCAATAGGGAAGGAGCCACCAACATTTTCCATACCGGTATAATCGCCGATATTCAAACTTGCAGCTTCGAGTCCGTCCTTGACCACAAGTACTGCATCACCTGATTCATATCGAAGCTCTTGCGCGCTATCAAGAATATTCTTTAGTCCATGACCTGTCTCGTGATACCACGTTTGGTCGTATGCAAGGGCATGAATATAGGTCGCCCAAGTCTCTTCAGTGTTCCGCGCAAGTCGCGCATGCTCAATAACTTTCAATTTCTTTGCGAACAAATGCAAACGAATACGAAAATCATTCAATCGAAAATTCGTTGATTGCACCATAATAACCAAATCGCCCGGAGAAAGTAAGTCAAACGCCGCAAGAATTTCTTCTTTTGAAGACATATCAAAATCAATGCGCACAGCATCAGGAAGCATTACTCGATACGCATTAGCCACCATCCGCGTTAAACCAAACTGCGTATCAAAAATAATAACCGCCTTTTGTGCAGAAGTGTGTTGTAGTGCCTGCGTTACGATATGAGAAACATTCTGTCGCGCAATTTCTTCAAGACTTAATTCCATACCCGCACAGTACAGGTGAAAACAAAAACATGCAACCAGAGCGGGGTGCATGTTGTGTGTTATTTTGTAACATCGTAGCCGGCAATTTTCCCTTGCGCATCGCGGTGGAAAGTAACCTTCATACGGTCAAGTTCATTTGACATACGAGCGATGGCGCCTTGATTTTGCGGTACATTCGTAACACCGCTCTGCGCGTACATGAAGGGGTTTGATTTCCCATTGAGGTAGGCACCTTTTGTCATCTTGACCAGCGACTGCATAGTGGCATCGTCGACTGGCGGATGCATACGTGCGATATCTGCTGTGAGTTCGGGATACTTCAATGCAAGACGTGCTTTGAGCGTATACTCCTCGCGAATATGCTGAGCGAACGCGGATGATTTACCCTCGGTTGCACGCTGATAGAAATCCATCACACGCTGTGCATCAGCAGGAGTTTCGTGTGCGACTGTTGCAAGTGTTTCAAGCGTTACTGGGTTCGGTGCAGTAGGTGCCCTGAAGAATGACTCAACATCGGCCCGGTGCCCACCTTGCAACGCTTCCGTACCCCGCGCCCATGATTCGGGGAAGTGACGCGGCACTGCGGGCGAATTATAGTTCGCCTCCCAGTTTGGAATGTTGTACGAGGTAGGCCTAGGTACTGGTTTTTGACGAAGTGCTTCTTCTACAGCGACGCGACGCTCAGTGAATGACTGCACTGGTTCTGCTGTGGGGGTTTTATTCCAGTCTTCAATCAAAATCTGCTTGCCACCAGCTCCACCGACGACCGTTTCGGTAACGATTGGTTGTACCGGCACGATAGGGATTTCCGGAACAGAGGTGGAATGTTTCTCGATAAGTGCCTCGAAAGCAGCCTCGTCTTTTTGGATTGGAAGTAGTGGTGCATTCGGAGAGGTTTCAGATGTTGGGAATACTCCGTGAAGTCGTCCTTTGATTGCACTGTCATTTTGGAATATATCCGCAAGTGCGGCACCAGCGACGGCGAATCCTGCACCAAGCGCAGCCCCTTCAAGCGCAGCCCGCTTTTTATCGCGAAGGCGAGCCTTGTCCACGTTTTTATCACGACCAGCAAGTACTGCAGATACATCATTCAGGTGCGCCTGTATTTTTACCTGCTGTGATTTGTCGTTCATGGAAAGGGTCGTTTCTGCAGTACCGAGTGCAGCAGCAAGGTTTGCAAGCATACCCGCACGAGTGGCGGGGGTGCCACCGATATCAACACGCTGCTGCATAAGGCGCTTTTGGGTGTAGTCGGTACGTGCAGCAAGTCTGTCGGCAAGCTTTTCTGTTTGCACGCGCTTTGCTTCAAGAAGGTCGAGGTCTACATCACTCTGTGAGAGCGATTGAAGTTCCTCAGCTGCCTGTGCGTACTCCTTTGCAAGACGGAGGAGTTTTTCATTGAGAACGTTCCCATTATCAAAACCGAAGGCACTTTCTGATGGTATCGCTCCTACCTTTGGTAAGTCGTGTGTTCGGAGTTGTGTGTCGTATTCCGCAAGACGTCGATTAAGTACACGTTTTTCCTCGACTGTTTTCGCTTTTGCAAGACGTTCTGCAACGCCCTTACGGAGTACCTGTAGGTGCGCAGGGCTTATGTCTGATTTTCGTGACGAGGTATCTGTGGTTGGAATTTTCTCACCCATGCGTGCGAGGAGGTCAGTATCACTCTGTGCAATACCTTTGCGACGCCACCCCATGAATCCACCAATGCCCGCACCAACAATTGGTGCTGCAATGAAGCCACATAGAGTGCCGAGGACACCGCGTCCCACAAGGCCTGTAGCCACAAGTCCACCTCGTTCCAAAAGGGTAGAATGAGCAAAGCCGCGAGCAGCTTCATTACTCTGTAATGTTTCCTCGAGGCTACGATTCTTCTCTAGAAAGGTACCAAGCACCACCTCTTTTCGTGCTCGCAGTGCCCAGTCAGCAGCCATTTTTTCAAACTCACGTTCGTCTTCAGGGCTCATCTTTTCAGGAAGCGACATACGCATGCTGTCGATGCCGAGTGCAATAGTTTCGTTGAGTTTCGCGAGGCGCTCCTGCGCACCCTTTTCTCCTAGCGATGGTTTTGTTCTGATGAGAACATTCAGAAGTTCAGATGCATTCTTGAGCGAGCCTTCGTTCTCGGTGAAGTTCGTATGACCTCGTGCGTCAACTCCAAAGGCGTTCGTTTCAAGGACTGTTTGAGAAAGTTCAGCAAGTAAGCGAAGTTTTTCTGTTTCTTTACCACCTTCGCTACTCATCCATTTTTCGTGGAGTGCCGCTTCTTGTTTTCCAATTTGGTAACTGCGCGTTGTGGTGTGCCAGCCTGTGCGTACCGCACGTTTGAGTTTTCCAAAGCGTGTCGTAGCAGGCACACGCTTCGCTGTATCGACGGTTTCAAGATGTTCCCTGACTGCTTTTGTGTGGATATTCTCCCGCACAAGTGATGCAAATCGTTCAAGCACTAAACGCTGCTGTGCTTCAGTGAGATTTTGAAAGCCTGGCGTTTCCTCGAGGGCTTTCTTATCGAGCGAGAAGTGTTTTGTAAAACTATCAGCAACGTCTTGCGCGAGCTCGTGCACTGGCGCAGACGGATGAGGTTCGGGAGATGCTGGCTCTTCTTGCTTAGCTTGCGGCGCCGTCTCCTCGACTGGTTTTTCTTCGCTACGCGTTGGCGCGATTGAGCTTTCTGTTTCGAGTGTAGTGGTTTCTGATTGAGGAGTGAGTGGTTCTCTATCTTCTTCAGAAGGAGACTCTATTTCTTGTTCGGAGACAGTACCGGTGTCTGGAGTAACTTCAGGAATTGGTTTTGGGGTAATTTCTTCGCGTAGTTCGATGGTTGCTGAGTTTTCTGTATTTGAATCGTCTGGATTACCTTGCGAAGTATCCGTAGGTTCCTGCGCAATAACCTCGGTCGCTTCAGATAATGGTGTTGCTTCAAAGGTAGATGTGACAGCATCTTCTTGATAGTTTTTGTTTGCCTGCTTGTTTCTTGCGTCAAGTGTTTTTTGCCACTTTTTATGCTGCGCATCAAGTTCGCTGGTATCCTGAATTTCATCAGGTACAGTAGTGTCTTCTTCAGGGGCTGGTTGGTCGAGTCGAGATATCCAAGCAGCACGCTCATCAATACTTAGTGGAGCAGTCGCCGGGGTTACAGGAGGTACGGCAGGAGAGGCTTCCTGCGGGGAAGGAAGAGGGGAGGTATCAACAGAGGACTTCCTTGGTTTTGTATACTTCGGCGTCATATCAGAAGAATACGATGCGGTATCGTCCAGGTCTAAACCGCGCCGCTCACCTCTCTTTGCAGGGTAGTCTCGAAACTTGTCGTTCATGTCGCAAGTATATCATGAAGCGCAAGAAACCATCTAAAAAAATTTCGTGAAGTGGTGGTATACTGCACGAGAAGTTGTATGGATCCGTATACCGGCGATGAAGAACTCGATGCGCTCGTACAAGAACGCATGACAACACTTGACCCTGCACTCAAGCGGCTTTTTGATGATGCTGCAAGTTCACTTTATATTGAAAGCTTCGCGGCAAGTGCAGGACTAAGTCCTGAACAAACAGATGATCTCAAACACGAAATCATGCTCATGATGCTCGGTTTTACACCGCCAGATGATTTCTCATTCATACTCATGACCGAGCTCGAAATGCCACCGCGTCAAGCATTTGCGGTTGAGCATTGGGTGAAGGGAGTGTTCCTGAAAGATGTTATGTCGCTTATTGCACCTGAGAGTGCAATCGAAGGTGTGGTAACACCCCCAGAAAGTGTGCCAGCTCCGCTACCCGCCCCTGAACCAGCACCTGTGCCAGTTTCATCACCGGCGGTAGAGGTAGCCCCTGCTGTACCGGTGCAACCTGCACTCGTTACACCAGCTCCTCTTGTTGCATCGATACCTGCTCCTGCTCCTATTGTGTTACAACCAGTCGAGCAAGCGATTCCTGCCGCACCATACATCGTGCCAACACCTCCGCCTGTACCGGCCTCAGTACCGCAACCAGCTGCTCCACAAACTTCCATGCCTGTTCCTACACCCGCACCTGCACCAATTCCAGAACAGCCCCCTGTGTACCAAGAGCCAGCACCTGTGGCAGCACCAACCCCTGTTCCTGCACCCATAACACCTCCACCTGCACCCCAAAGACCAATAGCGATTCCTGCCGCACCAGTAGCAGTAGTGCCCGCACCGCAACCAGCAGCTTCAGTACAACCAGTCATTGCCGCACCACAGCAGCAGACATCAGTTACTCCCGCACTCCCGCCGCTTCCAAAGGCGCTAACACCAATCCCGCTTCCGATGAAGCAAATTCCTGCTGTTCCTTCGATTGCCGCAAGCACACCAGCAATTAATCTTGAAAAATCAGTCGCTCGCCCTCATACTATGTTCGAAGACATTGCCCGTGTTCGCGGCGCAATAACCCCCGCCGGTGTTGCCCGCTACGACAGGCCACTCGCTCCGACACCCGCATATGCAAAGTAAAATCGCCTAGAAAGCAGGCGATTTTATATATTCACGTACTTCAATACTTTGTCCGCCCTCATGGACTCGAACCATGGACATCAGAGGTATATGATTAAAGATTTGGTCCGCCCACCAGGACTCGAACCTGGGACCACGAAGGTATAAGCTTCGCGCTCTACCAACTGAGCTATAGGCGGACCAAATTTTCAATCATACAAGCTTCTCTCGCTCGGTCATGTAAAACTTCACTTCGTTTCGTCTTCCACGACTCTCGCTCGTTCACTTGTAAGCTGCGTACTCTGGCGGAGGCGGGGAGATTCGAACTCCCGAACGAGTTGCCCCGTTGCTACCTTTCCAAGGTAGTGCACTAGACCACTATGCGACGCCACCGTTTGGGTAGCATACCAGACATGGAGAAAAGTGCAAAAAAGTTCATGTTGTAATTTTGCGTGTTCACAAATCTACGTATACTATGCATATGCAAACACTCGCGAATATTTGGGAGATTATGATGCTTGGCACGATTACATTCTATCAAAAAAATCTTTTTGATATTATTGGTATTGTGCTGCTTGCGATTCTCGCACGCATGATTTTTGTGTCCGTTATCGACCGGGCGATTCGACGCGTTATAGTTCGTCATGAAGGCATGACGGCCAAGGAAGAGAAGCAGCGTGAGGACACTCTTATTCGGATTATCGGAGCAACAGGCGATGTTATCATTTGGCTCGTTGCCATCATGTTTATTGTGCACGCGTTCGGCGTGTCAATTGCGCCGATTATTACCGCTACCGGTATTATAGGTGTCGCCCTCGGCTTTGGCGCACAATATCTCGTGCGAGATATTATCTCAGGTCTTTTTATAATTCTCGAAAATCAATACCGCGTAGGTGACATTGTCTGCTTTGACGAAACCTGTGGAAAAGTAACGGATGTCTCACTCCGTAAAACAACGCTCCGCGACCTCGAGGGTGCGGTACATCATGTGCCGCACGGCTCTATCACTCGCGTTGCCAATAAATCGCAAGAATTCTCACGCATTATGGTTGATGTATCGATAGCATATGATACTGATCTTGACCACGTCGAGCGCGTGGTGAATGAGGTGGGTAAAGAGCTTGCTGCTGACCCCCTCTGGAGCGGACTCTTCAAGTCAGAGCCAAAATATCTTCGTATTCATGAATTTGCCGACTCCGCAATGGTCATCCGGGTCCTTGGCGAAACAGAACCGGGAGACCAGTTTGTTCTTAAAGGAGAACTTCGTAAACGCCTCAAACAAGCGTTTGATAAAGAAGGTATTAAGATTCCATTCCCGCAGCGAGTTATTCACAACGCGTAATGCTTCGCGTATGTGCTAAGAAAAGAACAACACCTGCCTAATAGGCAGGTGTTGTTCTTTAGGATTACGCACCGTGAATAATTTTGAAAGGGAAGATGCCTTCTTCATAGGGGATGGCAAAACCTGCAGAACCAGGATGTCCACCACCACCGAATTGTTGCGCTATTTTTGAGCAATCAACGGTGGTATTAGAGCGGAGTGAACACTTCCACTGACCGTCGTCGAGTCGGTACGACATTGCAATAGGTGGATAGAGCTCATAGACGTTATGCAGACCATGCGAGACTTCCGAAATAGGGAAGCACATGTTTACCGCCGGAATCTCATAGCCAGCAAGCTCGATGGTGAGAATGCTGTTCATCGCGGGTTCAAGAACTTTGTCGCGATACACCATAAGAAGTTTTCCTTTTTCAATTGCTTGCTCGAACAGTACTGTATCGTCAATCTCGCGATGCATATTTTCAAACGATTCGAACGTTTGTGGGAGAGCTTGGAGATACGCAGTAACTTCCTCAGCAAACGGTAGTGTAAGTTTAAAAATATCAGACTCAGAAATGTACTCGATAAACTTTGGCACCGGCTCATCGGGGAAGAAGTATTCCCATGCAAGATACGCACCTGAGTGGTTTAAATCAAAAACATGTTCTTTGAGTTGTCGAACCCACGGTTCTGCACTTGCGTGATGGTCGATGCAAACAGCACGACGAGCACGACGTTCAAGCTCCAAGAGCGGCTCGCCATCGTATGAAAAGTCAATAACATAAATCTCACGTCCGTCAATACCCTCGGGTAATTCCTGCCCATACTTTGCAGGAATATAGGTTGCGGTATCGCCAAATTTTTTCCATGCAACCCACGCACCGCCAAAGCCGTCGTAGCAATTTGCATGATAGATAACGACAATATCCGTCGTAATTTCTGGATGTGTATGATGTGACATGCTCGCACTATAGCACGAAACACCCACAAAAAAAGCCAGCTATACTAGCTGGCTTTCCAAAGGGTTCGTGCTTACATCTCAATCGAGACGGCCGCACGCTGAATTTGGAGAATGGTTGCTTCGTCGAGATCACCGGCATGGATGTTGCAGCCGGAGCAGCAAACATTCTGAAGCACAATCGGCTGACGATACTTGCCGCTAAAGTAGCGCGAGAGAAGCAGGTTCATGGCCGCGTCACCGAGCACACTGTGTGTACGTTCGGTTGTAGGGTCGTGGTCATCGACATGGGTGATGAAAAAGTTTTGTGCCGTGACCTGCTCTTTAACCTTGCGGTCAAACGGGTCGTTTGCCATCTCGACATACTTGAGAACCGTCGCTTCAAGACGATCCATGACGTCCGGCAGGGTGGTGCGCAGCCCGTCGATCGGGCAGCAGGGGTGACTCCAAACTTTACGTGCGGTAATACAGTCCATGGGTAACTCCTTTGGGTTGAAAGATCAAATGATGGTCGAGACCATCATAGAGTACATGAGATTCATGTACTCTAGATAGCTACGACTTGAGCGCGACAATATCAGCGAGGCGCTTTTTATGGTCGGTCTTCGGAATAATTTCCTTCAATCGATTCCATATTGCATGTACGGCATTCTGCGTTTGTGAAGCGAGTGTGTTCGCGGTGAGGTCTTGCACTGCAACGTCCAGCGGGATTTCGCCAATCACTTGGTTAGCATACTTTTCGCGCATGAGTGTATGAAATTCATTTGTCGACGGTTTGTTAAGAATCGCAAATACGGGAATATTCGTGCGCTCAGCAACAGATTTAATAAGTTCAAATACTTTCACAGAATTTCGATGTGGCTCAACGACACATACGAGTGCATCAATGCCTGCATACAGTCCAAAGTTCATCATGTCCGTGCCTGCGACACCGTCAACTATCACCGCAGCTTCATCTTCGGCAAGGAAAGGAAGGTAGAATTTAAGCGGTGCAGAATTACCATGCGAGCAACGTGCGAGATACAATGCCTCTTCCGAACCGAGCCCGACATTGATAAGGTCAAGGTTCTCACACACATTCGTGCGGACTGCCTCAGTGTAGTAATCAGGCGGATTGATAGTAAATGACGGTTTCGGACGAGTCTCGTCACGTACCAAATCACCCCACACATCCCCATTTTTAAGCCCCACAATCTCGCGGAAAATACTGTGTGTCGAAAGCATCGTTGGCAAATCAGACTCGTCAACGCCAAGATTCGAGGTGAGGTCCATATTATGATCCGCGTCAATCGCGAGGACGGGTGTGCCGCTTTGTGCAAGGACATGTGAAAAGAGCCAGCTCATTGAGCTTTTACCACTACCGCCTTTTCCTACAAATCCAATTTTCATACTTATTTTTTCTTCTCTTTTATACACGGGGCGCAAACGCCGCGCACGACAACATCGCGTATTTTCTGCAAGCCCTTTGGGCGAGGCATTTCGATAGGGGAGACTTCTTCACAGTCATCACACACAAAGTGGTCGTGCTGGTGATTCTCTGTAACGAGTTCGTACGCACTGGTCCGCTGATTCACGACAATCTTACGTAGTGCCCCATCTTTCACGAGACGTTCGGCGTTACGAAAAAGCGTCGATTGGTCAGCTGCAGGAATTTTCTTCCCGAGCTCTGCAAGCGTCATTGTGTGCGACTTCTTGAGCACTTCAAGAATATGTTCTCCCCAGGTATTTGTTCTCATAATTACGCAAGTAGTTTGCATAATACTTAGAAAAATTATTTATGCAAGGGGTGGACACCACTATAAATATGTAGTACTTTTTAGTGAGTTCGTTCACCTTTAGGAGTTAGACTATGATTTTCTTTCTTGTTGTTGTACTGTTCGGCGCAATTCTCGCAGCAGTATTTGCATCACCTATGCTTTGGAGTCTCGTAGCAATCGCGCTTGTTGGCGCATGCGTTGTAGACACTCGTCGGTGCTCGTAACAGGGGGGGGGCACAAAAAACCGCAGCATTGCTGCGGTTTTTTCTGTGTGTATTATTTGAGGATTCCGTCAACGATGCCGTATTTCTTTGCTTCGTCTGCGTTCATCCAGTAGTCGCGGTCAGCATCCTTTTCAACTTCAGCAAATGTTTTGCCAGTATTGTTCGCAAGAATTTTGTTGAGATTATCCTTCGTGCGGAGGATGTGTTTTGCAGTAATCGCGATGTCAGATGCCTGACCTTCGGCGCCGCCGAGTACCTGGTGAATCATCACTTCCGCGTTCGGGAGAATGCGACGTTTTCCCTTTGCTCCTGCTGAGAGGAGGACTGACCCCATCGATGCAGCGATACCGATACAGGTTGTCGTCACATCAGGCTTCACGTGATTCATGGTGTCGAGGATAGCGAGGCCGGCAGTTACTGAGCCACCCGGAGAATTGATGTACAGGTGGATTTCTTTCTTGGGGTCTTCTGCTTCAAGGAAGAGAAGTTGCGCAACGATAAGGTTTGCCATTTCGTCATAAATAGGGCCTGTCACGAAAATGATACGCTCTTTCAAAAGGCGAGAGAAAATATCGTACGCACGTTCGCCCATAGGGCCCTTCTCGACCACCATCGGGACGAGGTTGTTGTTGAATGTTGATTGCATGTTCCGTAGGGTATCATATTTCCTTGAAATTTCAACGTTATGTGGTATAGTCGCCCCACAGCACCTGACGATGCATGGCTAGCCTCTTTGTTGAAAGTCATCAAAGAAACCATGCCCCAGAAAGGCGCGCAATACAATATATGTCAAAACTTATGAACGCCGTAGTTGTCTCACCCGTTGAGATGCAGGCACGCAAGGAGCTCGGTCTCCGCGCAGGTGACACCGTTAAGGTGCACCAGAAGATCCAGGACAAGGGCAAGACTCGTATCCAGATCTTCGAAGGGCTCGTACTCGCACGTAAGCACGGCGATGAAGCAGGCGCAACATTCACTGTTCGCAAGATGGTTGATGGTATTGGTGTAGAGAAGATTTATCCACTCTACTCACCAAACATCGACAAAATCGAAATCGTTAAGCGTTCAATGGTTCGCCGTTCAAAGCTCTACCACATTCGTGAGAAGGTTGCCCGCGAAATCAAGCGTGCAATGCGTCGTATGCGTCTCGTGTCTATCGCGACCGAATCCGAAGCAGCTGTTGCTGTCCGCAAGGAAGCAGAAGCTGCAGACGTTGCAAAGCAGGCAGCAGAAGCAGCGCAGGCTGCAGACGTTGCAGCAGCACCAACCGAAGAAACTATCAAGGAAGCGTAGTCACAAAAAAATCGAGCATATGCTCGATTTTTTTTGTGCTAGATTAGTTGCAGTCGGTGCAGACCATAGGTACTTTCTTCGCAAGAGAGTACTTGCCGGCGCCCATAGTTACCAGTGCTGCTGAGGCGAGCATGAGTGCAAAGGCATACTCATAGCCCCCAGCCTGAAGGCTGAAACCTGCATCCCAGTGTACCTTGAGTACGGCAACGGCCATGGTGATGGTGAGCAAGATAGCTGCATAGCGAACAAAGATACCAAGAATAAGTGCAATACCACCAAGGAATTCAGTGTAGGTTGCAACATAGAACCAGAATGCGTTGATGCCGATAGAGTCAAAGAAAGGAATCATCCCCTCAGCGCCCTGAATCTTTGCCCATCCGTGATAGATGAATACGATACCAAGTGCAAGACGAAGGAGGAGAACTCCTGCGTCTGGATTATTAAGTTTGTGCACCAGTGTATGAATTTTTTCCATAGAAAAATAATTAAATGCTAACGACCCGAAGGTTAGTGAAAGTATACACTTGTTGGTTTACATTGTGAAGTGGATGGGCGTTTGTTTCAAGCGGGTGTATACTAGAAAAAATATATGACTTCTTACAAGTACCGTAAAAGCATTCGATATATGCTCTTTGCAATTGCGTTTTCCTTAGCAATATTTTTTACGGTATCGTATATAGTAGCGCGAAATGAACCGCCCTCAGTTGATTCAGGTACCAATCTGTTGGTTACCGTAATTATGGTGATAGTTCCGTGCGGGCTTGTGTATCTTGCAGTACAGCGTAAAAAATAAATTAATTTTTACGCTGTACTTTTGGAGAGGACTTGGTCACAGTCACTAAACAGAATTGTTCGCTATCGCTCCAATTCTGCTAAGTGCTGCCGACCCCACCTCGCCGACAAGTCTTTGTATTGTGCTGCGCTAAAGCTGCGTATCAATACAAAGCTTGTGTACCGGCTCCGGCGTTCAAGTCCTCTCCTGGGTGCAAAACAATAAATTCCCAAAGCTAGACGCTTTGGGAATTTTTGTTTTGTGCCCAGGAGAGGACTTGAACCTCCACGCCTCTCGGCACTACCACCTCAAGGTAGCTTGTCTACCAATTTCAACACCTGGGCAGATGTCGTCTTGTGGACGTCGATGCAGTATACACAATATTACTGCTTTTTCAAGCGAAGTGTCACAAGGCGAATCAGTTCGCCTCTTCCCGGGACTCATGAAAATGTAAAACCGCCAAGGGGCGGTTAACATTTTCTATGAGTCCCGGGCGGGAATCGAACCCGCGCATGGAGGATTTGCAATCCACAGCGTTACCACTTCGCCACCGAGACTTGTGCTCGATACTTTAGCATATACCGCGTGATAATCCAACTGCTTTATGCTATGATGCCAATTGCTGCCGGGATGATGGAATGGTAGACATAGGGGACTTAAAATTCCTGGACCCTAATACGGTCGTGCGGGTTCGAGTCCCGCTCCCGGCACTGCAGAAAATGTTAACCGCCTAAGGGCGGTTTTACATTTTCACAGTGCCGGGAGAGTAGGCAAACTGCTTTGCCTACGTCGGGACTCGAAGACACGGAGCATATTGCGTTTCCGTAGCGGTAGCGAAGGAACAAGCAAAGCGAGTGGCCGACCAAGAACATGAGATTTTTAGAGTGCGTCAGCACGAATTAAAAAGTCCATGATTCTGGGTCGAGTCCCGCTCCCGGCACAGAAAATAACAAAACAAGAGCGGCGAGCTCTTTTTTGATTATTTTCTGCCGGAGCGGGACTCGAACGACGGAGCTGGTATACAAGATTTCTGTTGATGTGAAGCGTTAGCGTAGCACAACAGAAATACTTGTCGGCGAGTCGGGGTCGGCAGTGCTTTGACTTTTATGAGCGTCAGCGAAGTAAAAGACTTAGCAACTGTGACCGAGTCCCGCCCTCGGCACAGAAAAAAGAGCTTCCAGCTCTTTTTTGTTGGCTTCTTTCCTCTCGCTGTAGTAAAATGCACGGATGAAAAAGATAATTGCATATACGGACGGGGGGTCGCGGGGGAATCCAGGGCCTTCGGGGTTGGGAGTGTATATTACCAATGTGGATGGTGATATGCTTGCGGAGGTTTCAAAGTATTTGGGGGTAGCTACCAACAATCATGCGGAGTATGAGGCGGTACTTGTCGCGCTTGAGACCCTTCATGCAATGTTCGCTGATGAGACCAAGAAAATCTCCGTCGAGATCCGTCTTGATAGCCAGCTCGTACAGCGGCAGATGGATGGTATCTATAAAGTGAAGTCACCAGAATTGCGTATCCAGTTTGAGAAGATAAAAGCACTCCAAAAAGAACACTTCCCACATCTGACGTTCCAGCACGTCTACCGCGAATTCAACAAAGATGCCGACCGTCTTGCGAACGATGCAATGGATAGAAAAGCGTAAGCAAAATGCCCAAGCGGGCATTTTGTTTTGTAATATCCACAAGATGTGAAATAATAGCGAACATTGTTTCATGTCAGGATATAATTTTTACGCGTTGACGGCTGGTTGGCTCATAGGGATCGTTTTTGGAACAAGTGACGTTGTTTCATATTCGCAGACCCCACTTCTCCTTATATTTTCTGCGATATTTTTGCCACTGCTCGCCTACTTTGCACAGGGTCTGCGGACGAGTGTTTTGTTCCTATCGGGTATCTGCATACTCGGATTTATCCATGCTAGCACAACGGTCACACATTTTGATACCATCGCCCGTTCCACAGAAGCTGTAGAACGCAAGGCGGTGGTTGCGCAGATTCTCTCTTCGAACGCAATGCGTACGCGAGTTTTGTTGCAGGACGAAGCGTGGGGTGTTGGTATTCGTGCAACACTACCCGAAAGCACCCTTCGTGTAGGAGAGGTTATTCTTTACAGTGCGCTACTTCATGAACCTGAGCCGTTCATAACGGAAACAGGTCGCGTCTTTGCATACACGGAATTCTCCCGAGCGCGAAATGTTCTCTTCGATACCAAGACGCTCAAGTATGAAGTGGTAGGGACGAATTGGTATCATACAGACATCGGAACACTGTACACATTCCGAGATGCTATTGCAGCAACTATCGCGCGCACCATACGCGAACCAGAAGCAGGATTAGCGACGGCGATGCTCCTGGGGATCGGTGGTACTCTTGACGAAGACGAGAATCGTGTCTTTCGTGAAGTTGGTCTTGTGCACATTGTGGTGCTCTCGGGGTTCCATATCATGGCAATTTTTGCTGCAATAATCTTCCTCACCTCGTTCTTTTTGCCGTATCGCGCGCGATTCGTTGTTGCGCTCGGTGCAACACTTCTTTTTAGTGTCATGGTTGGGCTAACACCAACGGTGGTGCGTGCGGATATTATGGCGACATGTGTTGCTATTGCCTGCGTGCTGGGCAAGGGAAGGGCACCACTTCGAGCACTTGCGATTGCCGCGTGTATCATTACCTTTCTTGCACCGTATGCACTTTTGTATGATGCGGGGTTTCAGTTTTCATTTTTGGCAACCTTTGCGATTATTGTCGTGACGCCAATTATTATGCTTTTCTTACGCGCAATACCAACCACATTTGAATTGCGTGCGATAGTCGCGGCAACAATTTCCATTGAACTCATCCTGACCCCGCTCCTTTCATGGTCAATGGGGACTTTCCCGCTTATTGGCACCTTTGCCAATGTACTGGTGCTACCCGTGGTTCCGTTCGCAATGCTTGCATCGCTTGTTTTATGGATAGGTTCAGTGGTATCGCCGAGTGCGGTTCCTTTTTTCGCTGAACTCGTCACGCTACTCCATGGGTATATTATTGCGGTCGCGCGACTGTTGCATGCGCTTCCGTATGCGTACTTTACCATAGGTATATATTCACTGAGTGTACTCGGATGCATCTATGTACTTGTAACGGTTGGTATTTTATTTCTTGCGTACCGGCGCTATGGTATGCCAGACAAACAAAAGAGCGCGCTGAGCGGCCCTGATGTACATGATTGGAAGATAGAGACGATTGACGATATTCGCCAGCGATTAGGCTAGTCGCTTTGCGACAACGTCCCAATTAAGATTTGCAAAGAATGCGTCGACGTATTCCATTTTTTGTGCAGGAACGCGGTCTACCATGTAGGCGTGTTCCCAGAGGTCGAGTGCAAGGATAATGTCGAGCCCGGCGAGGTTGCCGAGTTCGTGATCAGCGACGAATGTTGTGTGAAGCGTGTCGAGGACGGGGTCGTGTGTGACGACAACCCAGCCGATGCCACGTGTTGCAGCAACTGCCTTAATGTGCGCAATGAATCCATCGACTGAATCATACTTTGCAGTAGCAAGCTGTGCCGCGCGTGATGAATCGGCAAGCGGTGTTGCGCCATGCTCAAACTGTTCAAAGTAGTACTCGTGAAGTCGCATGCCGCAGAATTCAAACGCGAAGCGACGGCGGAGCTCTGCTTCAACGTATGCGTCGAGCGGAGCAGAGCCATCACGACTTGCTGCGAGGATGGTTGCGATTTTGTTCGTGTGGGTAACGTAGCCTTCGTAGAGCTTGAGGTGTACTGCTACTTGTTCTTCTGAAATGCCCGTAAGAGTAGGGAGGGTAAAGATTTTTGACGAATAGGTCATAATAAAATATACTGCTAAATTAATAATTCATGACAAAGAATATCACAAGGTTCCTTTATATGCGAGGTGCAATACTCATAGCGAGTGTGTTGTGTGTGGTTTTGTTTGTGTCATATACTCACACGACACGCGAGACTACGACGTGTGATGTTACTCGGCTCTGTGTTGCGTTCTTGGATGTAGGGCAGGGAGATGCTATTTATGTGCGCTCACCGAGTGGAAAGAGCCTGCTGGTAGACGGCGGGAAGGACGGCAGTGTATTGCGTGAATTACCGAAAGTCACGCCGCCAAGAGAGCGTGCGTTCATGTATGTAGTCGCAACACATCCCGACATGGATCACGTTGGTGGGCTCGCTGCAGTGGTTCAAAATTATGATGTGGATACATTTGTCACGATAGAAAGTGAAAAAGAAACACAAGCAACAAAGCAGCTAGGCGTAGCAGTTATTGACAAAAATGTGAATCGTGTTGTTGCATATTCGGGCGATGTGTATGATTTAGGTGGAGGAGTTATCGTGCAGGTACTTTTTCCATTCAAAGACATGGATGCGGAGGATGCAAATGAGGAATCGATTGTGATGATGGTGACGTACGGCACCAGCAGCTTTCTTCTGACCGGAGATGCGCCAATGTTTGCCGAGCATGAAATGGTTCGCGCCTACGCCCAAGGCATTCAGGCAGATGTCCTCAAGGCAGGGCATCACGGCTCGAAGACATCGTCGAGTGCATATTTTCTCGCTGCGGTACAGCCGTCGATTGCGGTCATTTCTGCGGGGAAGGATAATTCGTACGGACATCCGCATCAGAACGTTATAGAGAGTATTGCTGCAGCTGGCGCGCAAATTTTAAATACGGCGGATAACGGCACGATCATTATGGAATCCGACGCACAAAAAATCACCGTGCGTCGTGCACGGTGACCTGGGATCTTTTAGATCAATCCTACCTTCTTAAGTGTAGCAAACGCGCCGTTCTTTGCGATAGTTCGCATACCTGCGGTTGTTACATTAAGCGTCACATTTGCATTCAATTCTGGAACGAAAATGGTCTTCTTTTGAAGGTTCGGAGAGCGACGAGTCTTGCCAGACGGATTGAACTGCGTCGCACGAGTGCGGTTTGAGTAGCGTCCGCCGACCTGTGTCGACTTACCAGTGATATCACATACTTTAGCCATAGTGGCTGTACCTTATCATATACGTTGAAAAAAGCAAGATATCTGGTATAGTGCCAGCATAATTCTAACAATATAATACTATGCAAAAGAAACCACATCAGGAACGTACGTTCGTTATCCTCAAGCCAGACACCGTTCAGCGCTCACTTATGGGAGAAGTTGTCGCACGTTTCGAACGTGTTGGACTTAAATTTGTTGGTATGAAGATGATTGTGCCGAAGGAAGAACAGCTTCTCAAGCACTACAACAAGGATGACGCATGGTTCTTGAAGAAGGGAACTCGCATTGTCGCAGACCTCGAGGCTGCAGGACTTCCTGTAGAAAAGGAACCAATCGAATACGGCCGCGAAATCATTAGCACTATCGTGCACTACATGACCGCAGCACCAGTACTCGCAATGGTTATCGAAGGGAATCAGTCAGTAGCCGTTGTCACCAAGCTCGTCGGCACAACTGAACCTGCAACGTCAGACGTTGGTACTATCCGTGGTGACTACACGCTCGACTCATACGGTCACTCATCATATGAGAACCGTGCAGTGCGTAACCTTGTACACTGTTCAGAATCACCCGAAGAAGCAGAACGCGAAATCGCTATCTGGTTCGAGGAGGCGGAACTTATGGATTACACGACTGCGCAGGAGCGCATCATGTATGACGTCAACCTCGACGGAAAGTCCGAGTAGAACTTCCAAAATTGGCGAACTTCTTCGTTGCGGTTCGTAAAATAACACTCACCGTATGTTGAATACGACTCGCATTATTTTACGAACCGCGCCTCGAATTTCATCCAATTTAGAAAGTTCTACCTAGTTGTAGAGAAACTTAATTGAAAGATTACGAGAAAACAAGCTGGGGATATCCACAGCTTGTTTTTTTTAAAATAGTGTATACTCCTGAGTATGAATACACATTCTTCGTCAGTTCGAGGTTTCACCCTTATCGAGCTCATGGTGGTTATTACTATCATTGGTCTTTTGGCATCGTCAGTACTTGTTGCGCTTGGTAACGCACGTGCAAAGGCACGTGATGCACGTCGTACGGCGGATGTGCGTCAGCTTATGACGGCGCTTGAGCTTTATAACAATGATAATAACGCGTATCCAGTCCAGGGATCTACTCCGTCATCCTCTCTTTTTACAAGTACCCTTACCAACGTTCTTGTTCCTGCCTATCTGGATAAACTTCCTATAGATCCTATTAATGATGTTGATAATTATTATAGCTATCAGAGTATTGGCAATACGGACGGGTACGGTATCTATATAAAATATGAACGATCACCAAATATTGCAACTGCTAATGACTCAACATGCTATAGAGGTGCAAATGTAAGTAGTACAACTGCCCCTGGAATTATTAGTGCTGCAGTAAGAGCATGCAAATAGAACAAAAAGCGCAACTGCGTTTTTTGTTTTGTCTGGGGTGAGGTATAGTAGTGACATGAATACAGTACGAGGATTTACACTCATCGAGCTCATGGTGGTGATTACCATCATTGCGCTTTTGGCGTCGGGGGTTTTGACGGCGCTGGCGAATGCTCGGGCAAAGGCACGGGATGCGCGACGTGCTGATGATATCTCCGCGCTTATGACAGGTATCGAACTCTATCATGGGGATAATGTACACGGATACCCATCGCCGCCAGGATGTAATGAGTCGGCATGTAGTGTGGATGCTCTTGCGCCGTTCTTGGTGCCAAAGTACCTTGAGAAGCTCCCGATTGATCCGCGCACGAGTGTGTATCATGACTATCAGTATATTGTGAATAGTGAAAGAGATTCGTATGGGATACTTTTGAAATTCGAACGCTTCCTTCCCACAAACGACACCTTCTGCAAACGAGGGTCGAACGTAAACGCGAGTTGGTTTAGTACGACGTATCCTACTTGTCCGTAATAAAAGGAAAACAACTCCAATATCTGTCATCCCCGGGTATTTGAAAACAAATGAGCCAAAGCGAATATTGTTTTCAAATACCCCGGGAATCCAGGCGTCGCTGCACTTGACGCAAAGGGTTGTGAGAGTATTATGAACCACGAGGTCGCCAACGTATGTTTTTTGTTAATCTTTTTTAAGGGGGCTTGCGTCGCGGTGGGGGTTGAGGGTGTTTTACATCTTCGCGAACTACCGGCAATGGCACCCACTTGTGTTTTTTAACCGGAACACATGCACGGTGACCTCATCCGAAAGTCTGAATGTTCGCATTCGGGCTTTTTTGTATTCGCGGGTATACTATAAGCATGCAAACAAAACTTACATTCTGGAGTGGTGTCCATGATGCCACAGGCGCGAACTTCATGTTCGAGACAGGGAAGGCAACGCTTCTTGTTGACTGCGGACTTATCCAAGGACAACACCGAAGCGAAGTGAATTGCGAGGTTTTTGCCTACGATGCAAAGAGTGTTGATGCGCTCCTGGTGACCCATGCACACGCCGACCATATCGGTCGTATTCCCAAGCTCGTACGTGAAGGATTTTCGGGAGCGATTTACGCAACAAAAGCAACTGCAGAACTAACCCAGCACATGCTTGCCGACGCACTCAATGTTATGCGGCAAGATGCAAAACGTGGCGGCACCGAACCATGCTATGACGAACACGATGTGCAACGTGCATTAAGTATGTTCCGCCCTGTTTCCTATGGAGAAACAATCTCGCTCCCCGACGATATTACTGCAACGTTTACCGACGCTGGACACATTCTCGGATCAGCAATCATTACCCTCAAACGCGGTGACAAAACATTCGTTGCTTCAGGCGATATCGGCAATCAGCCGCAGCCGCTCCTCGGTGCGCCACAAATTCCCGAAAAGTATGACTACCTCATTATGGAAAGTGTCTACGGTGACCGCGCCCATGAAGATGTCGCCAGCAGAAAAGCAAAGCTTCTTGCCGTTATCGAAGAGGCTCGTGCAAAAAATGGCACGCTTATAATCCCCGCGTTCTCACTCGAACGCACACAAGGGCTTTTGTATGAAATAAATAACGCTGTTGAAAGTGGAGAAATCGAGTCAATCCCAATCTTTCTCGACTCGCCGCTTGCGATAAAAGTAACGGAAGTCTATCGCAATCGCCCCGAGTATATGCGCGAAGATGTACAAGAACAAATTCGCAACGGCGACGATATTTTTGCGTTTCCAGGTCTCGAAGTCTCGCACACGAAAGAAGATTCTGAGGCAATCCAGCATACGCATGGTGCGAAGATTATCATCGCTGGCAGTGGTATGTCTCACGGCGGACGCATTCTTGCGCATGAACGCCGCTACTTGCCTGACCCATCAACCACCGTGCTCCTTGTGGGGTATCAAGGTGTCGGCACGCTCGGACGAAAACTGCAAGACGGCGCAAAAACACTCCGTATTGCCGGAGAAGAAATTGCCGTGCGTGCAACTGTCCAAACCATCGATGGCTACTCCGCCCATGCCGACCGTGACCAACTCGTAGATTTTGTCGAGCCGGGCGCCGCAACCGTCAAAAAAGTATTCGTCGCCATGGGCGAAGAAAAATCATCCCTCTTCCTCGTCCAGCGCCTCCGCGACTTCCTCGGCGTCGACGCCGTCGCACCAGCCCCCAGCGAGTCGTTCGAAATTGAGTTTTAAGGTATACTACAGGCATGAAAATTCATTTTGCTACTGACCATGCAGGTTTTGTGCTCAAGGAAGTGTTGCTTCCTTTTGTACGTGATGAACTTGGATATGAGGTTATTGACCACGGCGCGCATACACTTGATGAGAATGACGACTATCCTGCCATTATGAAAGCTGTATCGACAGCCGTCGCGGCAGATGCAGACGCGCTCGGTATTATTTTAGGCGGCTCAGGGCAAGGGGAGGCTGTCGCTTCGAATCGCACAAAGGGTGTTCGTGCGGCCGTGTATTATGGCGGTAACCTTGATATTGTTCGCCTTTCTCGCGAACATAATAATGCAAATATTCTTTCGCTCGGCGCACGATTTCTTTCGGAAGAGGAGGCAAAAGAAGCGGTGCGACTTTGGCTCGCAACAAATTTTAGTGGCGAAGAACGACATGTTCGGCGTATTGCGCAAATTGATGCATAACCATGAAAAAGACACTCCTTGCACGAATCTATCTTTTGAACGCTTTTTTTATCGTGCTTGCGGTGGTGTTTGTCTATTACTTGTATGATATTCAAGTCAGGAATCACGAACTTTGGGTAGAGCGCGGTGAGGCAAATTATGTACAGATTGAAAAAGGTATTTTTAAGCGAGGGAGTATTTATGTGACGCCACGCATTGGTGACCCGCTTCCGGCAGCAACCATGCAGAGCGGCTATATTCTTGCCATCGATTATCGAGAACTTAAAAATCATGTCGATGCATATAATCAGCTCCAAAGCATCGTGCCGAGTCTCGACCGTGAACAGTTCTTTGAATATGCGCAGGGCAAGCTTGGTTGGCGTGAGCTTGAACGACGGCTTTCTGAGGAAGATGCGGAGCAGATTCGTGCACTTAAGCTTGCAGGGGTGCATCTGGTAAAAACGCAGTGGCGTGTGTATCCGTATGGTTCTGTGATGGCGCGTACGATTGGATTTGTTGGTGCATCAAGTCAGGATGATATGCTTCAGGGGCGATACGGCGTTGAGAAAGCATATGACGAAAACTTGCAACGTCCAAGCACCAAGCAAAACACTAATCTCTTCGCAGAACTTTTTGCTGACCTTCGTGCTGCGTCCACGAGTGCTACTGAAGCGGCTGATTTGTACACCACTATTGAGCCAACCGTTGCGCATCTTTTGCAAAATGCACTGCGTTCCGTGCACGAGAAGTATTCGAGCGAAATTACCGGCGGCATCATTATGAGTCCGAAAACTGGCGAGATTTATGCCATGGATGCACTGCCGACCTATGATTCAAACGACCGTCGTGGAGTAGAACTGAAGACTTTGATGGATCCAAATGTGCTTGGTGCCTATGAATTCGGATCGATTATGAAGCCACTTACCGTTGCGGCGGGTATCGATGCGGGGGTTATCGGTCGTTACACAACCTATAATGACTCAGGCTGTACCACGCTCAACACCCTTAAAATTTGTAACTATGACGGGCGGGCGCGTGGTACGACCGACATGCAGCAAGTGCTTTCACAGTCACTCAACATGGGGGTGGTGCACATTGGACAATTACTGGGGAAAGACCGCTTCCGTACGTATTTTGAAAACTTAAAACTCGGTAGTGCCACAGGTATCGATGCAGGCGGGGAAGTGCACGGCGATATTCGTAACCTCCAGCAAAAATACGACATCAACTATGCGACGGCATCATATGGACAAGGTATTTCTACAACGCCAATTGGTATGATTCGTGCGCTCTCAACGCTCGCAAATGATGGCGTGCTTCCTGCGCCACGCATTGGTGCAAAGCTCCGTCTCCTCGATGGTTCGGAAGAAAAGATTACCTTTCCAGCAGGTGACCGTGTGTTTGCAGAGGAAACCACTGACACTCTCTCAAATATGTTGACGATTGTTGTTGATGAGGCGCTTCGACACGGAACGCTCAAGCTTGACGGCTATAGTGTGGCAGCAAAAACAGGGACGTCCTTTCTTGTAGAAAATGGTGAGTATGACCGAGAACGATTCTTCCACTCACTCTTTGGCTACTTCCCGGCGCATGATCCGAAATTTATCATTCTGCTCTACACACGTGACCCGAAAGGTGTGCAATATGCATCTGAAACGCTCGCAGAGACATTTATGAATTTGACGCGAGAGCTGATTAGTTATTATGAGATTCCACCAGACCGATAACTAATCATCCCCGACTTTTCGTACATATGAAAAGACGGGGAGGTTATTAGAATGTTTCTGAAGATAAGTTTTTACCACACAAACTACGCCTGTATACAATCCCGCTTGTGCGGGATTTGTTGTATACTGGTAGGACTATGAAATCAGTGATTAAGAATGTACTTGTTGCTATGCTGACTGCTGAGGCGCGGGGACTCTTGCGACGTACCAAGCCAGCTATTATTGCGATAACAGGAAGTGTAGGAAAGACTGGCACGAAAGATGCAATCTATACGGCGCTCAAAGACAAAATTCACGTGCGTAAAAGCGCGAAGAGTTTTAACTCGGATGTTGGAGTGCCACTCTCAGTACTCGGGATCGAAAACCCCGGCACGAATATATTTCTCTGGATTCGAGCGCTTATAGAAGGGTTTGTTATCATGCTCGTGCATCGCGATTACCCTGATGTGCTGGTGCTTGAAGTTGGTGTTGACCGCCCCGGAGACATGGCGAAACTTACCTCATGGGTTCGCCCTGACATTGTAGTGCTGACTCGTTTCCCCGACGTCCCTGTTCATGTCGAGAATTTTCCGACAGCTGAAGCAGTTGCCGAAGAGAAAAAGCAGTTACTCTATGCACTCAAAGATGACGGAGTTATTGTGTATAACAATGATGACGAACGTATTGTACGAGCGGTTTCTGAAATGCGTCAGGTATCGGTTGGGTTTAGTCGATATTCACGAAGTAGTTTCGTGGGTGCGTCAGAGACAAATGTCTACGAGCATGGGGTACCCGTCGGTTTTGAGTTTGTGCTCAATACCCAAGATACGTCGCATGTAGTACGGGTGCGCGACGTGCTCGGTGTCGGGTATGTATATGTGCATACCGCTGCAATAGCGGTCGCGACCCTTTTTGAGATTCCCGTGAATGAAGCGATTGCATCGCTCGAAAAACACGTCGCTGCGCCAGGACGCATGCGACTGCTCCCGGGGGTGAAGGGGACACATATTATTGATGATACGTACAATGCGTCTCCGGTTGCTGCGCTTGAAGCATTACGTACGCTCCGTAGCATTAAAAACGCTACGCGACGCATTGCGGTCCTTGGTGACATGCTCGAGCTTGGACAATACTCTATTGATGAGCATCATCATATCGGCGAGGCTGCTGCAGAGAGTGTAGATATGCTCGTGACGGTTGGTGTTCGTGCGCGTGGTATTGCTGAAGGAGCGCTTCGTGCAGGACTCGATGAAGCAAATATTACCCAATATGATGATGCCCTTGAAGCTGCACGCGATCTTGAACAAAAACTCGTTTCGGGTGACTATGTGCTCATCAAAGGCTCACAAGGTATGCGACTTGAACGCGCGGTCGAGGAGATTATGGCAGAGCCTGAGCGGGCAGAGGAACTCTTAGTGCGACAGGATGCATTTTGGAAATCACGATAACGAACCATGCACGCAGTACTTTACATCGGCACCTATGATGCCGTCGTACAAAAACTTCCCGTCGGAGCACGCAGTGGCGCGGATACGCATCATGTGCGTGGCGGGCTCTGTACCGTCGACGATGCGGAACAGCTTTGTATTCATGCCGCACGAGCACCGCTCGACAATGTGACGCATCTCGTTGTCGCGTATGACCGCTTCATGCCCCAGGCACAGAACATGCTCCTCAAATCAATCGAGGACACCACGCATGTTCGCTGGTATTTTATCGTCGCGCGTCGCGATATGCTTTTGCCGACGATTCGTTCACGGCTCAGTGAGGCGGCATATATTGAAGAGCGTGCATATACCGACGAGGTGCGAGACTTCCTTGCTATGCCATACACCAAGAAACTCTCTTTTATTACCTCACTCTATGCAAAAGTAGCAAAGTCCGACGAAGAAAAGGTTGCAACACATCGTCGTGCGCAAGCTGTCGTCGCTGCATGCGAGGCACGTGCACATAGTAACCCGCACAAATATGTCCGTCTCGCCAAGGATACCCTCTTCGTACGGAAGTACCTCGACCAGCCGGGCGCCTCTCCGAAGATGCTCCTTGAACTTCTTGCTCTGTCAGCATAAAAATATCTCTCCATGCATGGAGAGATATTTTATATGCCTTTACGACCGAGAGCTTCCATTTTTTTGAGGTAGCCTGCACGCTTCTCTGGAGTGGCGCGAGTCATGTTGTCGAAAATGGTGAACTTTTTTACTTTGATGCCACAGTACCAAAGGATTGCGCGGCTGAGAGTGTAGTACGCGGAGCGATGATAGTACAAGAAGTCGAACCACGAAGGGCCGCCCATGGTAGTAATGAGATGGGCGGTGCGTCCTGTGAGGAGGCGCTCATGCATAAGCCTGTCTTTGTGTACTTTAAATGCCCAGTGCGGATGAAAGGCACGATCAAAGAAACCTTTTAAGAGTGCAGGAAGGGAGCCCCACCAGGTTGGGTACAGGATAACAAGATGGTCAGCCCACTCAATATCGATTTTTGCACGCTCAAGATCTTGCTCAAGATTCTGACGACTACGATAGCCGTGATGAAGAATTGGATCAAAGTCGAGCTCACGAATACGCAATACTTTTATTATGTGTCCTGCAGATTGTGCTGCAGCAAGGTAGGATGCTTCAAGGACATTGCCAAAACTTCCATCATCAGGGTGTCCATTGATGAAGAGTAATTTTTTTGAGGTCATACGGTCGAGTATACTATGTACACTAGAAACATACAAATGGAAAGAACGCCCGAGACGAGCGTTCTTTTTGTTACCGACTTGATTTGATGTTGAGTCTCGCAGAGCGGTGCTTATCGAGACGGGGAAGAGTGAGCTGGAGAAGCCCGTGACGTTCGTTGGCTTCCGCTTCGTCAATGACAACTTCATCAGGCAGGGTGACCTTTCGAGCGAATGAACCCCAGAAGAGCTCCTTGTGTCCGTAGTCTTCATCGAGAATATGATGTTCTTGCAGACGGCTGCCACGGATAGTTACGGAGTCGCGGGTAATCATGATGTCGAGGTCGTCAGGGCGAACACCTGCAACAAAGGCTTGAATGACAATGGCGTCGTCGGTTTCGTACATGTCGATAGGAAGTTCACCGTCGGCACTACTCTCCTCTTCGTCGAGCGTTGATTCTTCACTTTCCCATGCAGGCGCTTGAATACCCGCATTCGCAACTTGTTCGATTTCGTCGTGCGGTACCCGGCGTGGTGTGACACGAAAATCCTGCTCCTCATCGTCGTAGGAGTCATCGTAGTCATTTGACTGAGTAAGTCGTTTTATAAAATTTAATGCCATAAGATATATAGTTGTTATGTGGTACCAGGGGTGTTTGTTTTCGTGCGTATATGTTTGACGCGCTCCATAAGTACGAGGAGCACAATCACACTGATCCAAACGCCAAGGAATACTGCACCGAGCGACGACGCTGATTGTGTTCTGCTTATTATAGTGAGATTAAACAAAGTATGCAAGAGCGTAGCTGTGGATAACCCAAGGAGTCCTGCGATAAGTCGTGTGCGTTGGGATGCATTGAAGGCAAATGCCATAGCAATACCGATGGTTGCGGAGGAAACAATATGTACCAATGATGCACCAACGAAGCGCATTGCGCCGACACGGACGAGTTCGGTGCCTGCAGGAGTGCCCGCGAGCGGAAGTATGGTTGTGCCGTTTATCTCAATGAGTGTCTTGTATAAATAGAGTATGTTCTCAAACGTGGCGAATCCGACACCGATCATGATCATGTAGATGACGTAGTCGATTGGTTCGTCAACAGCGCGTCGCCAAAGAATGAGTAGGAGCGCGATACCGTATTTGTAGAGCTCTTCAACAAGTGCCCATGAGGTTACCATGAGTGGTTCGTTTGCGATGTAGAGTTCGTAGCCAAGGCGTTGGAGGGGAACGACGAACGGCACAATGAGTGCACCTGCAAAGAATGCGAGAGCAAGGAGTCGCCACGGTTCGGGATGATCATCTTCGCGAAGCCAAAACCAAAGCCAGATAGATGCTCCAGCGAAAGCGGCGATGGTGGCGATACCTGCGTAGACTGGTGCGTTCGAGAAATGAGTAATGAATTGAGAAATCATATCTTGGTGAAGTATAGCATGGAGTGGGGAAATGAGGGGTGTGGATTGGGGGGTGTTTTAGTTGGAACGGGAGAATTGACGTATTTGTGTATCTATATTTTATTTCGCTTGCGCTTATAAAATATAGGCGGCCATGGAGAATCGGCCACAGTTGCTAGGCATTTTATGTTCGCTATCGCTCCAAAAATGCCAAGCACTGCCGGCCCCGCCTCGCCGACAAGCCTTTGTATTGTGTTTCGCTAAAGCTTCACATCAATACAAAGCTTGTATACCGGCTCCGGCGTTCGATTCTCCCTGGCTCGTCACAAAACATAGAAAAACAAGGCTGGACGCCTTGTTTTTCTTGTTTTGTGCGGCCAGGGAGAATCGAACTCCCGACTCAGCCTTGGCAAGGCCGCATTATACCACTTAACCATGGCCGCGATTCGCAGAGAGGAACAAGTCCTTCTGCGGGGAATCTGAGCTACAAGAGCCTCTGTTCCTCGATTGCGCACAGTGTATACGAAAACGAAAAAAATGCAACCTAAAAAATAACACGGGACATTACTGGAGTTTCGTCTTTATGAGGCTTGCGCCGACCGCGACAACGAGGAGAATACCAAGCGTGAGATACGCGGGGAAGGATGTTGAGGTTGCGTTCGCTGTGTTGGTGGCGCTCAATTGCGGTAGTTTGGACGGGGGTAGTTCCATAGATGTCGATGACACATCTTCAGGTTCAGGAAGTGTAGGGGCGAACGGTGCAGGCTCCGCAAAGGATGCTGCTCCTGTGTAGGGGCTTGTGCGTGGGGGAGGCGGTATTTGCGGCGGCGTATCAATCGCTGCAGCAATCAAGTCTCCTTGTGGATTTACAATGCCACGGCCATCGGGTACCAGATGTTTGGGGATAGTGATGCGTGCACCAGCAAGAATCGTACTGTGCTGCGGAATGGTAAACGTAGTACTCCCCACAATCGTAAAGTTTGATAGGTCAAGCGGGGTGGTGCCATTGTTGATGATTTCGAAATCACCATTGAGTAAGCGGGTCGCGATAATCGATGGTGCGATTACCGTTATTGTTTTGGTGAGAATAAGGGGAGTGTCGCCGTCGACCGTAAGATGAATGAGATAGGTCCCCGGCTTTGCATAGGTGTGTGTCGGAGAACTTAGCTTACTTGTGGTGAAGTCACCAAAGTTCCAGAGATGCGACTTGTATTTTCGAGAATCCTTTGGTGATGTAATTGAAGTAAAGGTGAAGGGGACACCAGCATGCAGTGTATCGGGAGCAACAATAGAAAGCTGACGGATTTGGTCTTTGTCCCAAGCTGTGGTAACCGTCGTGTATGCTGCCGTGTTCGTGGTTTGTGTTGCGGAAGGTACCGTTGCGGTGTTTGGTGCTGCAGGAGTTGGTGTGCCGAGGCTCCAAGTGGCACCACTGCGCTGTACGGTGTCGTAATTACCAGTGTTTGCTTTACTGTACTCTGACCAATTGACGTTCGTTGCCGTAACACTGTCGATAGGTTCGACGCTCGTTGGATCAAAAAGCGATATGGAGAGGGCGGTATTGTTGAGTGAGCCAATACCGCCGAGATATACGTTGCCAAAACTTTCGAAATAAGGATGACAGGTGGTTGCTGATGCGGCAGTGGTGCTGAACTTTCGTGCAATGACATAGTACCCATATGGCTCGATGATAAGCTCGCCAGGATTTCCGAGAAGTGTTGCGTTCTTCGTAGTATTGACCATGAATGACCATCCTGCAATATCAACTTCAGTATCGCTATCGTTATAGAGCTCTATCCATTCGCAGTTTGCATTGCCGTTGCCGCCCATCCAGGCGATTTCGTTGATGCGAATTTCTGCGAAGGCAGAAAAGGGTAGCGTAAGAAATGCAGAAACAAAAAAGGTGAGTATAGTGTACCTCATGGAGGCAAGTATAACCCACTTTCGCAAATAGTGAAAACTATTTTTTTATGTAGTCGGGGATAATGACTTGATTCGGACCAACATCACCAGCGAGATTATTGCTGAGCCAGTTGACGACGCCCCAAAAAGAGAGAATAGCGACAACTGCACCAATACCATAGGCAACTGCTGATTTGCGATTCTTAATGTCGTCAGCCGCTTGTACAATATACAGTTGGAAAATATTCCAAACAGTATAGAGGAACGCAAACGCAATAAGCATGGGCATTACGACGCCGTTTGCAAAATTTGTCACGAGGGTAAGATAACCTTGAAGCATATTCCTGAAAGTATACCATGAGGCAAATAAAAAAACGGGCAAAACCGCTTGACAAATTTCTGTTCTGTGCTATTCTATGGCTACTTCCGAAAGCGTTCCGTCAAGGGGTGCTGAAGAAACGTTCTCTTGTAAGCATGCAGTATGCATGACATCGAAACTATAACCCTCTAAGCATTTGGGTATCCTACGAGGGTATTTTGGTTCTCATCTTGAATGAGGTCGCTGAGATATCTCCTTGGTATGCTATTCACTTCTCCAGAAGCGTTTAGAGGGTTATGGTTTTGAGCTCTGACTCTGATGAAGAGTCTAGATTTCAAAAATTTCTACTCCTCTTACAAGAGAGCATAGCATACGCCGTGAAGTCATACAATTGACTCCACGGCGTATTCGTTTCCGATTTGCTTAAAATTGGCACATTTGCGCCAGCTTCGGAAATTTTTGCACTTGTACTCAATTTTAAGCAAATCGGATTGCAGGAGACACGAACAAGCTTGTTTGTGTATTTTTGTGTACTCAAGTAAACTGATGTCATGATATATCATACGAAAACTGCTGATGATTGGCAGGATGTTGCATCACAGATTATAGAGGCACTCCCAAAGCGCGATGGTGCAACAGTGCTCGCGCTCAAGGGGACCTTGGGCGCAGGGAAGACGACCTGCACACAATCCATTGCGCGCGTGCTTGGAGTTACGGAGCGAGTGGTGAGCCCAACCTTTGTGCTTATGCAACTCTATGACGCGAAACATGCAGAGTTTGATAGGCTTGTGCATATTGATGCCTACCGCATTGAAGATATCGAAGAAGCATCAGTACTGCGCCTTGATGAATACCTTGCTAATCCGCGCACACTCATGGTCGTTGAATGGCCAGAGAATCTTGAGGGAATACTTCCTGAGGACAACATTTCTATCTCTATTGCTATTGAAGATGATGGGCGAAGTATAACGGTGACACAATAAGTATATGGCAACAACTAAAAAAACTCGTCTCGTTTTGCTCGATGCACACGCAATCATTCACCGCGCCTACCATGCACTTCCTGGACTTACCGCGCCCAATGGTGACCCTGTCGGTGCGCTGTATGGAGTAATTACAATGGTGCTAAAAATAGCGCAAGAACTCTCACCCGATTACCTTGTGGCGTGTTTTGACTTGCCACAACCGACGCACCGTCATGAAGCATATGAGGCATATAAGGGTACGCGCCACGCACTTGAGCAGGACCTCATTGTGCAGCTCGAACGTACCAAAGATCTCATGGATGTGTTTGGTATTCCTCGTTATGAATGCGCGGGGTATGAGGCTGACGACCTGCTCGGTACTATTGCAGAACAGATGCGCGCACATGAGGATGTTGAGATTATTATTGCGTCAGGCGACATGGACACGCTCCAGCTTGTCGAAAAAAAGCGCGTGCAGGTATACACGCTCAAAAAGGGGATTAACGACACCATTTTATATGACGAAGTAGCCGTGAAGACGCGCTTTGGTTTCGGTCCGCTTCTTATTCCTGATTACAAAGGGCTTCGTGGTGACCCGTCTGACAACATTCCTGGCATTAAAGGTATTGGTGAAAAAACAGCAACCACACTTATTACCACCTTTGGTGACCTTGATAAGATGTATAAGAAACTCGCAAAAGATGACGCTCCTTTTCGTGAAGTAAAAATAACTCCTCGTATTATTGGACTCTTGCGCGAAGGGGAGGACGAAGCGCGGTTCTCAAAAGTACTTGCCACAATTTCACGTGATGCACCGATTACCTTCGAGCTTCCCGAAGGGGTGTGGCGCGAGAGCGTCGATAGCGAGAAAGTTATTACCTGGTGCGCGGAGCTTGGTTTTCGTTCACTCATTCCACGACTCTCGCAAGCCTTTGAAGCGGTGCAAGATGTTACGGAAGAAGAATTTACTGATGATGAACTTGAAGAAACCGCACTCGCACTCTGGTTGCTTGTGTCTGACCATACGAACCCGTCAAAGGACGATGTAGTTGCGTATGGGCGAACACGAGGGGTTATTGGAGTACAGGCATCAAGAGAGCAGATTCTGAAAGATCTCGCAGAAACTCCAATGCAGAAAGTTTTTGTTGAAATTGAACAACCGCTCCGGGCGGTGCTTGCGCGTATGCGAGAAATTGGCATTGCTGTTGATGTTGCTGAGCTCAATAGACTAAGCGGGCTATTCCATAAAGAACTCGATTCGCTTACTGCGGAAATTTACGCAGCAGCCGGCACAGAGTTTAATATTAATTCACCAAAGCAGCTCGGCGACATACTTTTTGATACGCTCGGCATTGGTACGAAGTCACGTGCGAAGAAAACGTCGACCGGGCAGCGCTCGACCAAAGAAAGCGAACTAGAAAAAATGAAAGATGAGCATCCGATAATTGCGCAGGTCCTCAAATATCGAGAATTATCAAAATTAGTCGGAACATACATTGACACGTTTCCTAATCTTGTCAAAGAAGATGGCAGAATTCACTCGCACTTCTTGCAGGCAGGTACCACGACAGGGCGCCTCGCATCACGTGACCCAAACCTGCAAAACATTCCCACACGTAGCGAGCAGGGGAGAATGATTCGGAGTGCCTTCACCGCAGAGAAAGGCTACGCACTCGTTGCGTTCGACTACGCACAAATTGAACTACGTATCGCAGCATTCCTTGCAGAAGACACTGAGCTCATGCGCATTTTCAAAGCAGGGGAAGATATTCACACATCCGTTGCTGCACGCGTGTTTAATGTCGACGCAGCGGAAGTCACCAAAGAGATGCGTCGTCGTGCAAAGGTGATTAACTTCGGCATTATGTACGGTATGGGTGTCACCGCACTTCGGCAAAACCTCGGCGATGGCACCAGTCGCGAAACGGCACAGCAGTACCTCGACGCCTACTTCGCCTCGTTCCCGCAGCTCGCTGCATATCTTGAAGATACCAAAACATTTGCCCGAAGGAACGGCTACACCGAAACCCCGTATGGCCGCCGCCGCTACTTCGCGGGTATTAACTCGACAGTCCCGTTTATGCGCGCCCAAGCAGAGCGTATGGCAATCAACGCTCCTATCCAGGGTATGGAAGCTGATGTGGTCCGCATCGCTATGGTACGTGCCGATGATTTTATCGAGAAAGAAGGACTACGTGACAACGTACGACTCCTTCTCCAGATTCACGACGAGCTCATTTTCGAAATAAAAGAAGGCCTCGTGAGTGTAATCGCCCCCAAGCTAAAACACATCCTCGAGACCATCGTTC
>MFLE01000016.1 GCA_001781205.1 Candidatus Kaiserbacteria bacterium RIFCSPHIGHO2_02_FULL_49_34 | reverse complement strand
TGGTTTTATGTCTTTGTGGACCCGACAGGACTTGAACCCGCTACCTCCCCGGTGCAAGCGGGGCGCTCTACCAGATGAGCTACAGGCCCAGGTGGGTACTACCTAGGTAGTACCTCCTGGTCAATTATGACCATTTCGGAAACGATTACTCGCTCCTGAATGTGTTGCTATAATAGCGAATTTTAGGAAAAAGTCAACTGTTTTTATTTCGCCTTTCGGGAAACAACCTTTGACATTTTTGCCTTGAACTTCTCTACGCGTCCCGCAGTGTCCATGACCTTTTCCTGACCAGTGTAGAATGGGTGAGATGCTGATGAAATACTCATTTCTTTCACCGGGTACTCGTTGCCATCTGTCCACTTGTCTGTTCCTTCTGTCTTGACGGTTGAGCCAATAAGGAACGATACGTTTGCTGACGTATCCTTGAAGATTACCTTGCGGTAGCCCTTCGGATGAATATCTGTTTTCATATACGTTCTTTATTATTTCTTAGAAGTCATAAGCTTACCTGGCTTGCGACGTGCCACGATGAATTTGTTCGAGAACTTCTTCGGTGAGCGTGTCTTCTGACCCTTACCAGTTGGACGACCCTGCTTGGTGCGTTCACGGCGGTGTCCACGAGGACTCTTCTGTTCACCTCCACCGTGTGGGTGGTCAACAGGGTTCTTTGCAGTACCACGAGTCTTTGGACGAAGACCCATGTGACGCGCGCGTCCTGCTTTACCGATAACAACAAGGTTGTGCTCTTCGTTTGATACGGTACCGACGGTTGCCCATGCAGTGCCGATAATCTTACGAATTTCTGTTGATGGAAGGCGAACGTGTGTATACACGCCGTCCTGCGCAACAACTTCCGCACGGGTACCTGCTGAACGTACGAGACGTGCGCCACCTTGTGGCTTGGTCTCGATGTTGTACACGTGGGTACCAGCTGAAAGCTTTGCAAGCGGCAAACGATTGCCGATTGTTGGGCGTGCATCCGCTGAAACAACGAATGTATCACCTACCTTAAGCTCCTTTGGTGCGAGGATGTAGCGGCGTTCACCGTCCTTGTAGAGTACGAGAGCGATGAATCCTGAACGGAATGGGTCGTATTCGATTGATTCGATAGTCGCCGGAATTTCCTTCTTGTCGAACTTGAAGTCAACGAGACGATAGGTGCGCTTTGCACCACCGCCACGATTGAGCATCGTTGTGCGCCCTTGTGAGTTGCGTCCACCTGTTGAACGCATACCCTTTGTGAGCGACTTGAGTGGTGCGCTTTGATTGGTGGTAAGTACCTTGCGATACTCGATACCAGTCATGCCGCGACGGCCCTCAGAGGTTGGGTTATATTTTTTCATGATAATTTACTTTGCCGGAAACAACACGTTTCCGATACTTGTCAAATGCAATGTACTAACTTTTTGCAAGCAACGTAATCTTAAGCAGGTAAAATTTTCTAAATGGGATGAAGTTGTGCTTGCTGGAGGAGCCTTCCCGCTGGAGCCTTACCTAAGTAAGGTGACGAGGGAATGCTCCGAAGCGAGTACAAATTCGCCCATTTTGGAAGTTTTACGCGGCTGTGATAGTGTCGCCTTCTTTAAGCTGCACATATGCCTTCTTGATACCACTTACATGGATCTTGCGACCACGCTTTGTTGCTTCGTGAGCGACGCGTGTGGTGGTGCGGATTGCAACCGGATTTACTCCGTAGAGTGTGCGGATTGCATCGCGAACGTCGGTCTTTGTTGCCTTTTGAGCGATTTCAAAAACGTAGACGTTCTTCTCTGCGACACGCATTGCCTTTTCGGTGATACGTGGGCGGAGGATCTTGCTGCCGATGTTGCGCTCAAGAGTGGTATCACCCTTTCCTGCTGCCTTCGATGCCGCTGTTGCGGTCTTTTTCTTTGAACCAAACAATGCCATATAAGTATTATGCATTAGCTGCCTTGCGAGCAGTCTTTGTTGCCGTACGCTTGATCAAAGTCTCAAGTGAGTCCTTTGCGCCAGCGATGACAACAAACTTATTGGTAAGAAGTTCAACGACGTTTACATCCTTTGCCTGTGTAACGGTGATGTTCCCGAAGTTTGCAAAACTCTTTTCGGTGTTCTCATCGCGGTCAGCGAGGATAAGGGTAACGGCGTTCTTGCGACGTGTTGCGAGCGCTTCCTTGCCTTCGATTGAACCGAGGGTGGTGAGTACTGCGCGAGCGTCTTTTGTCTTTGGTGCTGCAAATGCGAGCGTGTCGAGGAAGACAACTTCTCCATCAGCGAACTTCTTCGAGAGCGCAATAGCAAGTGCGCGAGCACGTGCGTTCTTATTGATCTTCTTCGTGTAGTTCTTCTGTGAAGTTGGTCCGTGTGCAACACCGCCGCCCTTCCAGATTGGACTCTTCTTGTCACCATGACGCGCACGTCCGGTTCCCTTCTGATTCCATGGCTTTGCGCCGGTGCCAGTTACATCGCCACGACCTTTCGTGTGCGCGGTACCTGAACGTGCATTTGACTGGTAGCTAACGACAATGTCGTGCATGAACTGATCATTCCATGCGACACCGAAGGTGTTTTCTGGAAGTTCGAGTTCGCCAGCGGCCTTTGCTGCCTGAGTATAGATTGTAGTTTTCATATATCTTAGATAGCTCGTACTTCTACTAGTGTGCCCTTGTGTCCAGGAACAGCTCCTGAAACAACGAGAATACCTTCAGCTGCGTTGACCTGTACAACAGTGAGGTTTTTAACGGTGATGCGATCGCCACCCATACGGCCGGCCATACGCATACCTTTGATAACACGTCCGAGACCTGTTGCACCGATTGAACCCGGTGAACGGTGACTACGCTTGCGTCCGTGTGAGGATACGTCGCCATGGAAACCATGACGCTTCACCACACCCTGGAAGCCCTTACCCTTTGAGATTGCAGAAACTGCAATCGTGTCGCCTACTGCAAATGCAGAAGCGTCGAAGGTGTCGCCTGTAGCGAACCCTTCGATTGATTCATCCTTTCCGGTGCGCGGACGCATTTCCTGGATGAACTTTTTGGTACCACCGACAAGAGTCTGCTGTGCCTTTGCAACGCGCTGAGACTTCTGCTCGCGGGTTGCAACCTGCACTGCTTCGTAGCCGTCAGTTGCCACAGTTTTCACTGCAGTAACCACATGCGGCGTCACGTGAATGACTGTTGCTGGGGTGACGACACCATTTGCGTCGAAGACTTGCGTCATGCGCTCTTTGGTGCCGAGAACATATTTCATCATAATGATTATGTGCTTTGGTGAATAAATTTCTTCTTTCTAAATTGAACGCAGTTGCGCTGGTTGGAGCTAATTTTTCTCGGAGCCGTACCCGAGTACGGTGAGGAGAAAACTTTGCGAAACCAGTACAAATGTGCCAATTTTGGAAGAAGTACTTTCAAGTTGGGATTTACTCACATAGGATGTGGAGTGGTGCCCATTGGTCTCACGACTGCGTGAAGCAATCGTGGTACGTAGGTCTTGAAAAGCCTGAGGAATATACCACATTACAGACAAAAAAACAACCCTGACCGTTGGCCTAGGGTTGTTTTACCTTGTGTTACTGAACTTCCACTTTGGTCTCGACGTTGTCAGACACAATCTCTACTGAGGTTTGTGCTGCTTCGCCTGACTGTGTTCCTTCAGCTGAACGCGGAGTCTGAGTCTTTGCTGCGCGTGGAGCAGATTCGCTACCGCCACGCATATCCGATGTTGATACAATCAATGCACCGGTTAGTACAACGACACCGACGAGCGCGAGCACAATGAGATTTTTTGAATTCATAGTCTTATTGAATTAGCCCGTTAAATGTTGTCGTATTATGAACCTGCTACGATAGAAATCGTGTTCTGACCAGTACAGGTACCACGTACTCCTGTTGTAGGAATACCGATGTGCCAGTAAAGCTTCTTGACTGATGGATTGCTTACAAAGTCATCGTCCTGCTGGTACTGAACCGCGATGTCTGTATCAACTCCCGTAGCAGAAAGCGATATTGCATCACTATACGCTACAGAACTAGTAGCCCACTTCTGATTTGCAACAGGGATTGAGCCGAGTGCACTACATGCCATAACGCCGTCTGCGCTTGGACCTGTACCACTACCCTGAACAACTACGTCAGCGATAACGTTACCCTTCTGCTGAAGTGTGTGAATCACGTTTGTACCAGCTGCATATGTTTCTGCTGGTGTTGTTGTTGCGCCAAGCGTGAATGATCCGTATCCAATTTCAAGTGGAATATCAAGACCAAGGAGCCCTGCAACTTCAGTAGTTTCACTTAATGTTCCAACGTCATCACTGAGGTCAGTTACCTTAACTTCTGCAACCCAGTTCTCTGCGGCGAATTGACCACCATCAGCGAGTGTGCCGTCCGTGAAGTATTCGAGATTAAAGGCACATGAGTAATGAGAGGATGTTGCGTCGATATTTGTAAATGTACATGCAGTAGGGTTTGCAGGAATACTTACAAACGATCCGCGATAACAATCATTGAGGTTAGTCGTACAGCTATTTCCTGCAGATGCACCTGAGCGACGGAGGACAACTTCGATGTCCTTAAGGTCACCGTTGGTATTTGCACCATCGAGCTCAGTACCGTTGTTGTCAGAAACTGTTCCCTGAACAAATACTTGCTTTTGTCCACCGAGCTGAAGATCAACTTGTGACAAACTTGATATATCTGTATCGAGGTAAGTAATGAGAACTGAATCAACTGTTGGAGCTTCGTTGGTAATCTCCGCAGTTGTTGTTGGTGCTGTACCTGACTCAGTATCACCAGCGCGTGTATACACAAATACAAGTGCTACTACGAGTGAGAACACAAGGAACAAGAGTCCTCCGAGCACGAGATGATCGGAACT
This sequence comes from Candidatus Kaiserbacteria bacterium RIFCSPHIGHO2_02_FULL_49_34, assembly GCA_001781205.1. Lineage (GTDB taxonomy): Bacteria > Patescibacteriota > Minisyncoccia > Phycocordibacterales > UBA918 > HO2-49-34. The sequence goes on along the minus strand of MFLE01000016.1, from coordinate 26,501 downwards.
TTGATCATTATTCATATAAATATGTTTTATGGATTAGTACGCTGTGCATGTTTTATTGCACAGCGTCACATAAGTAATGTGTCAGCTGACTCTGCACGTGATAGCGCACGCACACACTCAGCTAACGGGACGTCGAACGCTGATCGAGATGTTACTGATAGCGCAGCATCTCTCGCATCAATTGATGCGACTATTCCCAACCAAGAGTATACCACGACTCCAAGAGCGCAACCTGTGGATAAGTCCCCACAACCTGCACAGACAAAAAGAAAACCGCCATCCATGGCGGTTTGAAAGAACAACTATTTTTTTAGATTAGGGAAAACTGCGCAGAGCGCTTAATGCGTCCAGAGCAGGTTATATGAAGAGTCGTAGTGACTCACGAAGAGGAGTGATGCCACGCCCATTGAGCCTTCACTGAAGGTAACGGGCTTCATCCGGTACGATGCCGCACCACTCTCGTCGTAGTACTCCGCGATTACGTAGTAATCACCTTCTGCAAGCACAGGGCATGGCGTACCCGCCGAACACGAAGCAACAAGTGCTGCCTGTTCATTGAGGTACACATCGCCGTATTGTGTTGCCGGTGGAATTGGCTTGATGCTCTTGTCGAACACCTTCACGTTAACCGCAATTTGCTCACGAGTCGTTAGGATACCTCCTTGGTAGACCTTCTGCAGTGTTGCGTTAATGATAGTGCCACATGGGAGCAGGTGGAGGTAAGTGTCGTTGCAGGTGTCGACGGATGCACCTTTGACCACTGCAACAGGCGTCACTTCTGACGTGCTTTCGTACCCAATACCGAGCTTACCGAAGGTATTATTACCCACTCCATGCACAAGCCCACCTTCTCTCACATAAAATGACTGATAATTCATCGAGGCAAGCATCAGAGCATTCTTTGCGCCAATAACTGCAACCGGAACAGACCTGTTTACGGTTGTACCATCTCCAAGCTGACCGTACCCATTATAACCAGCAGCCCAAACTGTTCCGTCGTTTTTCAGGAAAAGCGAATGAGTTGACATTGCACTAATCTCTTTTACGTCAGAAATCGTAGTGATTTTTATTGGCTCATTCCGCGAAACAGAAACGGTAGTACCGTCGCCGAGCTGTCCATAAGTGTTATTCCCTGTAGCCCATACAGATCCGTCTTTCTCTAGAAAAAAACTTCCATATATTTCAATAATGTCGGAAACATTATTAACCTGTACAGGATTTGTGCTAAATACCACACCCCATTGACCAGCAGCCCAAACTGTTCCGTCGTTTTTTAAGTAAAGACCGAAATCACCAGCGAGCGATATTGCAGTTACGTCGTTTGGAGCGTTAGTTATTTGTGTTGGACTTGACAGAATCAGAGGAGTTCCACACTGATTCATACCAAACTGCCCGCAGATTTTACCTGTAATCCATACGGTGCCGTCGCTTTTTAGAAACGCTGACGAATCCCCGCTAGCAGCAAGCTCAACAACACTAGACAAATTAGGAATTTGCACAGCTATACTTTTATTTTCAAGTGTGCCGATTCCTAATTGACCGTTATTATTAAGGCCAGTTACCCATACAGTGCCGTCGCCTTTTAGAAAAAGCGAATGCTGCCCGCTAGCAGCAATAGAAACAACATTGTTCAGTCCAGCCACTTTCACTGGGTTCGGCCTTTTCCAGAGACTTCCATCTCCGAGTTGACCGTTCCCATTATAACCAGCAGCCCACACCGTTCCATCATGTTTGAGGAATAATGTATGAGCACTTCCTGCCGCAACTGCGATATTCTCATCCGCATACGCGGACGTGACTCCGCAAAGTGCGAAGACGAACACGAGTAAACTTCGATATAGCTTCTTCATATTTTTCCCCTTAAGGAATTGTTTGTAAAAGAACTACTCGCCACTCAGGTGAGCAGCGGGTAGGAATATACCATAATTAGAATTGGCATGCAAGTCTGGCACTTTGCTCTCTACAAAAAAGATCCACGCGGTTCGTGGATCTTTTTTCTTACACAGATGCTGGTGGTGTCGGTATGTTTTCCTTAGGTTGTGCTGACGGCACTTCAGGAGATGCGGAAGTTTCTGATGCTGCTACGGGGACTTCCACTGTAGGTGCCGTAGGTGCTGACACTTCTTGTGGAGTAGCCACGACCTCTTCTGATGGTGTGGGTACTGGCACTTCTGCAACAGCTTCTGGTGTTGGCTCGAGAGGTGGAGGTGTGACGAGGGGGACCTCTGGCACAGTCTCTGTTGCCTCCCTAGCAGGTGTTGGTGCGACAGGAGCCTCTTGTGGCTCGACAGGCATTACAGTGGGCACCACTGGCTCTACAGACGGCTCCTCCACCACGGCTGGAGCCACAACCTCTGGTGCGACAGCTACTTCAGGCTCTGCAATAGGTGCAGATACTGGTGTCGCAGGCTCTGCGGAGAGTGTCGTGCTTGGCACGACTACTGGCGGTGTTACGACAGCCTCTTGTGGCGCAGCTGGTGGGGGTGTTGGTACTGATGCTGATGCCGTGTCCGCGACTGCTGATGCGGCAGGCACTGTTGCAGCGACTACTGCGGCTTGCGGTGCAGCTACTGGCACCGCTACTCCTCCCTGTCCGTTTTCCTTCTTGCGTCTCTTTGCAAAAATAATAAGGAAGATGATGACACCAATCACGAAGAGTGAGAGGAGGATGATGGTGATGTACATGTTACCCACTGCGCCAACACCTCCTGCGGAAACGGTGATGGTAACTTTTTGTACAGAGGTTTTGCGTGTACCGTAGGTTGCGGCAACTTCGAGGGTGTATTCCCCTGGCTCGCTCATTTTAAGGAACTGCTCGAAGGTCGCTTCTTGGCGACGGTCAATGCTCTGGGTACGTGATACTTCAAGATTGACGAACTCGCCATTCTTGTAGACTTGTGTTTCAAGTTGACCTTCGACGGTGACGTCGCCGGTGTTCTTGAAGAGACCACGGAGCACGACTTGTTCACCGACATTGTAGGAGGTCTTGTTGGTTGTTACCTCAAGAAGTTCTCCTGATTGTGCGAGTGTTCCAACCTGGAAGACGTTGAAGGGTGATGTTTCGAGTTCTTGAACCATCTCCCCTTTGTAGTAGAAACGTACTTTTGCACGATAGCGACCTTCGGTGAGTTTATGTCCGAGTGACATCTTTGCGTCGAGGACTTTTCCTGGCTTCACAAGTGGGATGCTGTCGCCGCTCACTTCGAAGGTTGCGGTGTTCTCGGGGTCGGCAACTTCATACGCTTCGATTTCGATACGCTCTGGCTTCCATTCGACGTTACCGGTGTTCTTTACCGTATACGTACCCGTAAGTGGAATGCGTGGCTCGGTGTCTTCGAATTGTGAACGAGTGATTTCGTATGAGACACGTTCTTCTCCGGTCACTCCCATTGAGATAACAAGGATAGCACCTTGGAGGACGACCACCTTGGCGCCACCTTCGGCACCATTTCCTGACTCAACTGCTTTTTGCTTTTCGGTAAAGGCAAGCTGGAGATTGTACGAGCCGACAGGTGCATCAATTGGTTCGAGTTCGAAATTGTAGAGGACAGAGGTCTTCCCTTGCGGAATGACAACCTCTGACTCTCCCTTGAGGTAGTGACCAAATTCTCCGCGAGGCTCAGCACTGAAGTACATATCGTACTTTGCAGGATCTTGAATAAGGAGCGTGACCGAGTATGACTGCGACGAGTTACGCAATACATCAGCAGCCTGAATGATTGGTGGTGAGATACCGATAGCATGTACCTGTGGCACGAGAAGTGCCATGGCGAGAAAACCTGCGATAGTCGCGTACGCGGATGATTGGGCAAATGAACGTATATTGAACTGCATGCGCACAGTGTACCATGAGTTTCTAAAAACGAACTGTGGATATAATCGCAAGCACGGTGAAGGCAAGAGCGAAGAGCCCCACCAGTGCGAGCACAATGGTACTCCCAACTGATAGGCGAGATCGTGTCGTGACGGAGCGTACAGGCATGGTTGCCATGAACGAATACATAAGCACCGCCAAGCCAAACCCGGCAAGGAATCCCCAGAGGAGTTGTAGCTGCGCAAGGATAGCGACCATCTCACCGAGCTGGTATACGGAAGCGTTGAGTCCAAGAAGTGTGTTTGTCATAGCACTAGTATACGCAGAGTCTGGAAAAGTGAAAATGTACCATCTCGTAGTTCGGGAATGAAATGTAACACTACTATGAGGTTTCTACTTTGCAGAACAACAAAAGAATAATCGTGAACACTTCTTTGACTCTGGATCCCTCCTGGATGACAAAATGAGGGGAATGGTTTTAGATTATGTAATGGTTAAAATCGATTTTAACCTCTAATTAATTTTGAGCATTACACACAAATTTTGTCATCCAGAAGGGATCCAGAGTCGGAACTTGTACCGTGGAATTGAGGGAACAGTTTTATAGATCCATAAACCCCGAACTTTGAGAGGTTACCTGAACTCGTGATATACTCGGGAGGATGACCCTCAATCGTACATTCCTTTCTACTTCGGGCAAGCTTTCTTTTGCCTTCTTCTTGTTTATTATTGCAGCACTGTTTGTGCGTTCGTTCCTCCTTGCTGCGGGCGTGGTTGATGGACTTTCAATGTTTCCAACCTTTCAAGATAATGAACGCATTCTGATAGAGAAAGTCACCCTGCTTACCCGCGAGCCACAGCGTGGCGATATTGTACAAGTTGTTCACAAGCCAAACGGTATGCTGCTCGTAAAGCGGATTATCGGGCTCCCTGGAGAAACGATTCGTATTCGCAAAAATGCAGTACACCTCCTCGACGCTGACGGCAATGAAGTCCTTCTTGAAGAACCGTATCTCCCTGAAGGCACACTCACGCGGATGTGGGACGGGAAACCTGCTACGTTTGGTCCGTTTGCCGAACATGAGTACTTTGTGCTTGGTGACAATCGTCAGCATAGCCGCGCAGACTCTCGCCTCCTTGGCCCTATTCCCCGTCAGTGGATATATGGCAATGTGTACTCACTTATTCCCTTTTAAAACATGTAACCACCCACACCTTCCAGCTACTTCGTTACAGGCATTAGTTTTTTCTCCACCGTACGTCGAGTACGTCTCCGAAAAAAACTAATGCCTGCGCCTCGTAGCTGAAACGTGTGGACGGTTACAAAACACTCGCATTTTTGCGAGTGTTTTTATATGAATGTCATTTCTTTATCCCCAAAAGATTCACCACTGATGCGGCTGCAAAGGTTGCGTAATATGATGCGGTGTCACGATAGGCAGCAATGTGGTCACGGATGTTTTCTCGAGCAGCAGCTTCCCAGGATTCTGGTTCTGGGGCGGTGACGGTCATGGATGCCCGCACGCCACCTTGCACTTGGATGCTCACACCGTTGCCTGCCATGCGAGATTCTGCGCGCTCAGGACGAATGTAAAAGATTGACTTGTAGGTTCCTGGCACAGAGGTAGTGGTATCGAAACGGTATGGGATAATGATCTCACGTACCCCTTCATCCATAAAGTACTCTTTCCCTTCCGTGAGGATAAACGCATCTTCTGAAAACACATTTACATACATTTTTGTTTTTGAGTCTTCTGCGTCACGCATAAAACGAATCACACCATCTTGTTGTGTACCAGAAGACAAAGTCGCTTCAATTGCTGAAGGCGAAATACCAACAGCTGCAAAAACGCTACCGGGAAGCACAATCATGAATGCAATGAGTATGATACGAAACATAGTGGACCTAGTATACACAAAAACAAGCCGCTCGTGAAGCGGCTTGTTTTTCCCTGATTAGAGAAGGATTGTTGTTCCGTTTTTAGTGACTTCGAGGACACCGTGTACAACTTCGAACGTATGGATACCTGCCTCATCGGCACAGGTAATGGTGCCAGACGCAAGACGTGAGATGAGAGGGACATGATCTGCAAGAATTGTCATTTCACCCTCGCTTCCTGGTGCGGTGACGCGTGTTACAAAGCCATCAAAGACATTTTTGTCAAGTGATGCGATGGTTAGATGGAAACTCTTCATACCATGCTAGTTAACTTCGTCGATTGAACCCTTCATGTAGAACGCTGACTCGTTTTTGTCGTCGTGCTTTCCGTCGAGGATTTCTCCGAATGAACGGATGGTATCAGCGAGTGATACATACTTCCCCGGCGCTCCGGTGAAGACTTCTGCAACACTAAATGGCTGTGCCATGAAGCGCTGAATCTTACGTGCGCGGTAGACGGCAGTCTTGTCGTCCTCAGAGAGCTCTTCGATACCGAGGATAGCGATGATGTCCTGAAGGTCAGCATATCGCTGGAGTATTTGCTTTACGCCCATCGCGACACGGTAGTGTTCTTCACCAACAATCATCGGGTCGAGTGCTGATGAGGCTGACTGAAGTGGGTCGATTGCCGGGTAGATACCGAGTGAGGCGAGCTGACGTGAGAGCACGACGGTTGAGTCGAGGTGCTGGAAGGTTGTTGCTGGCGCTGGGTCGGTAAGGTCGTCGGCTGGCACGTAGACTGCCTGCACTGAGGTGATTGAACCCTTCTTCGTTGAGGTAATACGTTCCTGCATTTTACCCATTTCTTCGGCGAGCGTCGGCTGGTAGCCTACTGCTGAAGATACACGGCCGAGGAGTGACGACACTTCCTGCCCTGCCTGCGTGAAGCGGAATACGTTGTCCATGAAGAAGAGCACATCCTTACCACCTTCGTCGCGGAGTGCTTCTGCCATAGTGAGTCCGGTAAGACCTACGCGAGCGCGAGCGCCCGGAACTTCGTTCATCTGTCCGAATACGAGCGCGGTCTTATCGAGCACACCTGAATCCTTCATTTCGTGATAGAGGTCGTTTCCTTCGCGAACACGCTCTCCTACACCTGCGAATACTGAGTATCCACCGTGCTGTGTCGCCACGTTATTGATGAGCTCCTGAATAAGCACGGTCTTTCCTACACCCGCACCACCGAAAAGCCCAACTTTACCACCCTTAATGAATGGTGCGAGGAGATCAACAGACTTGATACCTGTTTCGAACACTTCGAACTTTGTTGACTGTTCAGAGAATGCTGGCGGTTCTTGGTGAATCGAACGAGTAGCAACCTTTGCAAGTGACTCACCACCATCGAGTGCATCACCAAGTACATTGAAAAGTCGTCCAAGCGACGCCGTACCTACTGGTACAGAAATCGGCGCGCCTGTATCGAACACTTCCAGACCACGGGTAAGACCCTGTGTGTCCTGCATAGCAATAGCACGCACGCGGTCAGTGCCGACATGCTGCGCTACTTCAAGAGTGATTGTTGTGTCGCCCGCAGTAACCTTAAGCGCGTTCAAAAGTGACGGTACGCCGCCCTCAAAGTGTACGTCCACAATCGGACCAATTATCTGTGTGATGATTCCTTTTTTCATATAATTTTTTAGTACTTGGTAATTATTTAACTGCTGCTGCTCCTGCAGTAATCTCCGAAACTTCCGCGGTGATTGCTGCTTGGCGTGCTTTGTTAAACTTAAGCGTGAGTGCCTTCGCCATTTCTTTCGACTTATCGGTTGCGTTTTTCATCGCAACCATACGAGCTGAATGCTCTGACGCCTTATGTTCGATGAGTGCGTGGTAGATAGCAATGTGTACGAGCTGTGAGACAAGTTCTGGCATGAGCTCTTCTGCAGATGGCTCGATGAGATATTCACCTGCCGCACTATCAGTTTCTTCCTTTCGTTCTGAGAACTTTCCCGACTTTGGTACAATTTCTTTTACCATCGCATCGAGCCCCTCCGGATTAAGCGGTAATACCTGGCGCACGAGAGGCTTCTGCTCGAACGTCGAGATGAAATTCTGGTAGATGACGTAGACTGCTCCGTATGTCTCAGCCAGGTATGCATCGAGAACCGTTTTTGTAACGTGCTCAACATTTTCAAGCGATACATTATCTGCAATGTTTGTTTCTTTATGCACAATGGTCGCACCATTTCTTTCTGCGTATTCAACAGCCTTGCGACCAATGCACACAAAATCACATGTATGTTTTATAAGGAATGAGTCCGCAAGCTTGAGAACGGCACTATTGACCGCCCCCGCAAGACCTTTATCGCTCGTCACCAGCACAAGAAGCGCACGATTATTTTTTTCATTACGTACGGTATATTTCGCGACCGCAGACTCATTCAATCGCGAGATGTTTGCCAACATACGAACTGCAGAACGTGCATATACGCGCGCAGCAAAAGCACGCTCTTGTGTTTTGCGCATCTTGACTGCCGAGACTGCCTCCATCGCACGAGTCACCTTGCCGGTTTTGCGCGTTGAGACAATCTTTTGTTTAATAAGCTTGAGAGACATAATGTAGTGCTCCGCAAACTATGCGGTGTAGGTTTCCTTAAATGCTGCAATTGCAGTTTTGAGTGTTGCTTGTACTTCATCAGAGAGATCACGAGTTGTCTCAATGGCAGAAAGTACATCGGCATGTTCGCGTTCAATGTATGAAAGAAAATCTTCTTCAAGTTTCTTGATCTGTGAAACTGACACACCTTCCATATAACCACTGTTTGCCGCAAAGAGTGAAACAACCTGCTTGTAAAATGGCTGGGGGTTTCCCTGTTTCTGCTTCAAGAGTTCGGTAAATGCACGTCCTGAATCAATACGCTTCTTGGTGTCTTCGTCGAGGTCTGAGGCAAACTGCATGAAGGCTTCGAGTTCGCGGAACTGCGCAAGTTCGAGACGGATTTTACCCGCAACCTTCTTCATTGCCTTTGTCTGTGCAGAAGAACCCACGCGCGATACTGAGATACCGACGTTGAGTGCTGGGCGGACACCCTTGTTAAAGAGGTCCGTCTCAAGGAAAATCTGACCATCAGTGATTGAAATCACGTTGGTTGGAATGTAGGCAGAGACGTCACCTTCCTGCGTTTCAATAATCGGAAGCGCAGTAAGAGAACCGCCGCCGAGTTCTGCGGAAAGCTTTGCAGAACGCTCAAGAAGACGTGAGTGGAGGTAGAAAATGTCTCCTGGGAACGCTTCACGTCCTGGTGGACGACGAAGAAGGAGTGACATCTGGCGATAGGCGACCGCATGCTTTGAAAGGTCATCAAAGACGACGAGCACGTCTTTGCCTTTCTGCATGAAGTATTCACCAATAGCCGCGCCCGCGAACGGTGCAAGGAAAAGGAGGGGCGATGCATCACCCGCGCCAGCAGATACGATGGTTGTATACTCCATCGCTCCTGCTTCCTCGAGAATACGCATAATATTCGCCGTCTTTGACTGCTTCTGACCGATTGCAACATAGATACAAAGCGGACGAGATTCCTTTGGTTCGTATTTCTGGTTAATGATGGTGTCGAGCGCAACAGTTGTCTTGCCGGTACCACGGTCACCAATAATGAGCTCGCGCTGTCCGCGACCAATTGGAATCATTGAGTCGATTGCCTTGATACCCGTGTGGATAGGAGTATTTACTGAGGAACGCTCCATAACGCCGTATGCAACACGTTCAATCGGCATTGCAGTCGTACTACCCGCAACAGCACCTTTGCCGTCAATAACCGCACCAAGGGGGCTCACAACACGCCCGACAATCCCCTCTCCAACTGGAATTGAGAGGAGCTTACCCGTACGACGCACCACCATACCCTCACGAATACCATGTGATTCACCAAGAACCACCGCGCGAACAACATCTTCCTCAAGGTTAAGTACGAGACCGATAGTTTCAGTGGTTGCTTCAAGAGAAGTCTTGAGAGATTTTCCTTCGGCAGTTTCAAATACCACCATTTCCATCATCTGCGCCGCAGTGATACCTTCTATTTCAACAATACCGTCAGATACCGCAGAAACAACACCAACCTCTTCAGTCTGTGTGTCAGTCGAGATATTCTCGAGCTCCTTTTTGATTGTTTCGATGATTGACATAATTTATGCGGTTACTTTACGATAAAGATTGATAAGGGCTGTTTTGTAGGATCGGTCAGTACGACTGAAGCCATTGCGAAGAATAAATCCTCCAACAATGCTCGGATCGATAACGATGCGAGCACTGGTCGCGTTCACTTTCGCGATATTTTCTGCATGTTTTGCAACATCATCGGGACGTGCAAGGGTGATGACCTGCTCAGTGCGAGCAGTATCCTTCCCCGCAGAACGCGCTGTCTCGCGTAGCACACGACGCCAGAGCTTGCCATGACCGCGCTTCTCCATAGCTGTACGAACCAAAACTGGTTCGTACGACCGCAAGAGCGATGCGTATGTAGTAATAAGTTTGTCCATACGTTATGCCATGAGTTTCTTTTCGAGGTCGAGAATAGCAAGCTTTGCGACTTCTGCTTCTGCATTCTTTTTTGCCTGTGTAATGATTTCTTCGCCTCGCGCTTCTGCTGAGGCAATACGTGCTGCTGATTTTTCGTCAGCGAGAGCAATGGCTTCCGCTGCTTTTTCATCAGCAACCTTCTTGCCGCTTGCTAAAATATCGCGAGCATCCTTCTCTGCTGCTGCAAGTGTCGCTGCACGCGCTGCTTCCGCAGAAGCCTTTGCCTGTGCGGCATCTTGTGCATCAGCAAGGCCTTTCACAATGGTTTCTTCACGCTCACGCAAAACTTTGAGAATAGGCTTGTACAAAAACCATCCAAGCGCTGCCGCTAGGATACCGAAGTTAACAATTTGTACGAGCACGATTTTACCATCAATGCCAAACGCGTGAATGAGAGAGTCCATAATTTAAAAAGATACTTTAAGTAAAGCTATCTAACCGCTTTAAACTGGATGAAACTGCGCTGATTAGAGCAGTTTTTCTCGGGAGCCGTACCCAATGTACGGCGAGTGAGAAAAGCTGCAAAACCAGTGCAAGTTCCCCAGTTTTAAGTGGTTAGGCGAATTTGATGACGAAGGCTACGACGAGAGCGAAGATCGCAAGCGCTTCAACGAACGCTACACCAATGAACATAGTTCCCTGGATTTTACCTGCTGCTTCTGGGTTGCGTCCAATAGCCTCAAGTGCCTTTGCGACAAGGAGTCCAATACCAATACCTGGGCCGAATACGCCGACGCCTGCTGCAATTGCCATAGCGATTGCCTTTGATGCTTCCAATTCCATATAAATGAATATAATTACTGTTTAATAAACTGCTCGTGGGCAGACGGGAACGATGACATCTATTCATCACTCCCGTCCAACCATAAGGTTAGTGTGGCATTTCTGTCGCTGCTTTAATAAAGAAGAGTGTTAAAATAGCGAAGACGAACGCTTGAATGAAACCTACGAAGAGTTCGAATGCCATAAGTGGCACAGGAAGCACAAACGGCACAAAGAAGGCAACCACAAGAAGCAGCACCTTCCCCGCAAAGATATTACCGAAGAGACGGAATGAGAACGAGATAAGCCGAGCAAGTTCAGAGATAAGTTCGATAAGTCCAAGCGCAAACCCCATTGGTGAGTGGAAGTTTATAAACTTTCCTCCATATTTCTTAATACCAAGCGCTGCAATACCTGCAAATTCAATCGTCACAAATGCAATGAGTGCAAAGGCGAGTGTAATGTTAAGATCAGCTGTCCCGGCATGGAACAACGCGTGCCCGTTATACATAATTCCCTCAAGCCCTGGAATCTGCGCAATCCAGTTGATACTGAGAATGAAAAGGAAAATGGTCATGATGATGGGGTAATAGCGTTTTGCTTGCTTTTCATCACCTAATGTTTCCTTAATATATTTGTATGAGAATTCAATGAGTGCCTCAAAAATACTTTGAAGCTTTCCTGGAACCATACGCACGTTTCTGCCGACAACGACCGCAAACACGAGAAGGACCGCCATAGAAACCCACGTGGTAAAGAGTGTGTTCGTAATAGGAAGCCCTAAAAACGTACCGAGTTGCTCTGACGCGAGATGAATAGAAATACCTGCCCCTCCTTCTTCGTGTACCGATTCTGCCGCATATGCGTATGTTCCAAACAGGCTCAACATAATAACGCGCGGAGTTTACCAGAGAATGCACCGAAAATCAACGTATTTAGCGTCTTTCAAAATTGAGTTCAGGTGTGCTGCCCAGAAAATTATTTTGATCGTAGACGTACCTGATGTACGGCGGAGATTAAAATAACTTTCTGGGTAGTGCAGATGGACCAATTTTGAAAGACGCTATTTACACTGCGAGCTTTTTGTTCGTCCTGCAGCCTCCGCTTCTGACACAGAGGCGAAATACACTCTGTTTTCTGACTTCACACGTTTGAGTGAGGAACATGTGATGGGATAATATACCTTACCGCTCTTTGCGCCTGCATACGGAAGGTTCGCGTCTGACGCATCATCACGTGCAGCAATACCTTTTTCTTCAAGTGTTGTTGTTGCATCTGCTTTTTCTGAAGCCATGAAGACAAGCGCCGGAGCCGCTATCGTTTCCTGCTTCATAGAAAATCGCCCGATTTCAAAGGCGACAATACCTACCGCAATCATAAGGCAGGTCATGTAAAAATGATCATCAAGCAGCGCGTGCTTGATTTTTCTTTGAAAATCTAGTAGTATCCCTCGCACTTACTTATCATAATGTAAAACAGAGACTATGGCAACTAAAAAAGCAGGTGGGTCAACCCGCAACGGGCGCGATTCTCAGCCAAATTATCTTGGCGTGAAGCGCGCAGATGGTCAAGCCGTTGGTATTGGTGAGGTTTTGGTGCGCCAGCGAGGCACCAAGATAGCAGCAGGCAAGAATGTCGGTGTTGGTCACGATCACACCCTCTTCGCCAAGGCTGCTGGAAAAATCTCATTCCGTACTGGACGCAAGACCGGCTTCGATGGAAACATCTTTGCAAAGAAGTTTGTAGATGTCGTTCCGACCGCTGCATAACCTCCCCCGCAAAAAACACTGCAATTGCAGTGTTTTTTTGTAGGTTCTTAGTTTTGATTCAAGTAATCAATATTCTTTTGATACCCCTCTGCGTGGTTCAGAACACTCGCCGCATATCCAAGACCCATCGTTGCCCAATTACCCCCCGCGTAATAACGCGCAGCTGCTTCACGCTCCGCTGTATAAGTCTGCTTTGCTGCACCAAGCTGCTTCACATACACGGCTGTCGCCATAATGGCATGCTGTGGATTCCAAGGGTCAGTTGCTGATACGCCAAGAGCTGCAAGAAGACCTGCTTCGATACCCATCCATGTTGTTGGAATAAACTGCGTCGGCCCCATTGCACCACCGTAGGTTGTTGACGATATCGGACATGACACCGGCGTTGAATATGGATCACGCCCAAGTTTCTTCATTAATGTAAGAAATGCAGTAGCATCTTGCCGTCTCGCATCTTCACGCATAAGTCCATCTACATAGCCCCCCGTTGAAATATACTTTCCATTCCCTGCTGTATCAGCGAGGTAGCATCGCCCCACATTTGATCCGAGGTTTGATTCCTGTCGCAAAATACCGAGAATAAATGCTGCACGTACACCAGTTGCACGCTCCGCATTCTGCGCATATCGTAATGCGTCTTCAAAAGGGATGGCGCCAGCATCGCGAAGCTTGAAGAGCTCTGCGCGAATTGCTGCTGATTTCTTTTGAATTTCAGCAAGTGTTTCTGCTTGCACCTTTGCCGTGCTCTGTTTTGCACTCAATAGCTTTTTCTGATCTGTTTGACTAACGATCACCTTCTTTTTCTCTTGTTCGACTACATATTTTGCATCGAGTTCGTCATTCTGCTTTTCTGAAAGCTCTCCTTTTTCATTCTCAGTCTGCTCTTGCACTTCTCTAATTTGTGTAAAATAAAGCTCTAACTTTGTTTTGATACCCGTATAGTTATCTATATCGACGTAGAATTCTGAGAGATTTTTTGTATTAAGAAATACTTCTGCAAAGGTATAATCACCAACTTCATTCGTGCGGCGGATAAGCTCTGCGAGGGACTCTTTTCCCCGAACAATATCTGCCTCAAGAGCCTCGATGCGCGCTTGGCGTGTACGAATTTCTGAGCCAAGCTCTACGATAAGTGCATTTTTCTTCTTAATAGTGTTTTCTGCGGTGACAATTTTTGTGCCTAGATTTTTTACAACACCATCAATTGTTTTTACCTCTGTTTTTGTTTGGTCGAGCAGGGCCTTTGCTTTATCTTCTTCTTCCTGACATTTCTTAAGGTATTCTTGTAGCTCTGCTTCGGGCTTATTGATGATATTGGAAGCATCACACGCAGCAAACGAACGGGAAGGAATAGCAAGTACTCCCGTTGAAATAGTCACCAAAACAACGATGAGTGTGTATATTGTTGTTGATCTCATTGGCATGGAGTATAGCATACTCTTGTGGTGACGGGAATGCACGAAAACTCTTTCAGACACTACGCTATTTCGCTAGTATTTGTTACAAAATTATGTATAATGCGGAGCACAAGGACGGTCGCACAGCTTCGACATCATGTTACAGAAATAACATTACGTTTTGCGTCTAAGTAAATACACACCAAGGACGGTTAGCTCAGCTGGTTAGAGCGCTGCATTGACATTGCAGAGGTCGGGGGTTCGAGTCCCTTATCGTCCACAGCGGCCAAAATAAACGCGCAAGCGTTTATTTTGTTGCCCGCTGTGAGACGATAAGGGACTCGAACGCCGGAGCCGGTACACAAGATTGTTACTGATGCGAAGCTTTAGCGCAGTACAGTAACAATACTTGTCGGCGAGGCGGGGTCGGCGATGCTTAGACTTTTACGAGCAACAGCGAAGTAAAAGACTTAGCAATCGTGACCGAGTCCCTTATTGAAAACCTACAATAAAAAACAGCACTCACGTGCTATTTTTTCATAAGAGAATTCACCACATCTATACTCACACCATACCGCACCTCCACAGAAGTTGTAGTAGCTACACCATCGACATACGTATACATCCCCACAAAAAGAACAACGATTAAAAAACCGAGAATCAAAATATACGGCACATTCGAACGATATTTTACCTCAACGTACGGCAAGGCGGGGACAGAAAAAGTTGGCTCAGGAGATGATTTTTTATGAGAAACTTCATACCCCCCGTATGGTGCTTTAACCATCCTCACCCCTACCTTGAGAGGTACGTTTTCCCCAATCTGGCGAATAGGAACTCGATAGGATTCTTCCTGAGATTCATCCACAGTGTCTTCCTCGATTGACTCAGGAACAGTGTCGGTAATGATCTCATCGTCTAGTTCCTCATCTACATTTTCAGTCACCTGCTCCTGCACAGGTTCGATTGCTACGTTCGGAACACTATGCTCGTGACGAGTAATCTTTGGCATAAGTGGTGCATCGTCATCGTGATATGAAATTTTTGGAACCGAACGAGCGGTCTCCTGCGCATGTTCAACAACACGAACTCTCTCGACCAGTCCCGCACGCGCACGTGCCGCGACTGAGCGACGCTTCTCTTTTTTATGTGCTGCTACTTCATCACGGTCGACATACCACGCTCGTCCAACACGCTGCGCCTGCACTGCTCCCGACCGAGCAAGCTGTCCTACGTAATCAGGAGCATAGCCAAACTCCTTCGCCACATTCGACGCTTTGACAAATTGCTTTCCATTGATAGTAAGAACTTCCATTACAGTCATTATATCTCGGAACTAAAAACAAGCAAGTCGAGATATCCACATAAACTGTGGATATCTCGGCTATGCAAGATGTCTTTTTGTACGTCTCAATACACAGTAAAAGCCACAGCTGTGGCTTTTACGTTAGTTTACAAGTGCGTCCTTGAGTGCTTTTGCAAGCACACCCGGATTTGCTGAACCGCGACTTTTCTTCATCCCTTGCCCAACAAGGAACTGGAGTACTGCCTCCTTACCAGAACGATATTCATCGGCAACTGTCGGATTTTCTGAAATAATTTCCGTAATGATGCTGGCAAGTGCTTCGCTGTTACTGGTTTGTCCGAGTCCACGCTCGGCAACGAGTACCTTTGGTGACTTATTTTCAATAACCACCTCCTTGAGAAGATCTTTCGCAACACGCGAGGTGATTGCTCCGTCTGCAATAAGGGTGATGAGCTCGACGAAATTTGGAACGGTTTCGAAAGATGGGAGACGTCCTGCTTCGGCACACAGTGGCGGCACATCAGTCATAATGTAGTTCGCCAGCGCCTTAGCATGTACTTCCGAACCTTCTACCTTGAGACATGCATCGAGGTATTTTGAGAGCGGAGTGTCGGCAACGATCTGGTCTGCCAGTTTGCTCGGTATGCCGAGTTTTCCATATTTTTCACGTTTTTCTGACGGAATCTCGGGAAGGTTTTCTTGTATCCGAGATAGTTCGAACTCAGGAATTTTACTGAGTTCGAACTTTGGAATGTCTGGGTCGGGCATATAGCGATACTGTTCAGCAACTTCTTTTGTACGCTGTGAGAATGTCTTCTGACGATTCTCATCCCAACCTCGCGTCTCTTGTATGACGCGCTCACCTCTCTCGAGAACTTCGGTCTGTCGTTTTATTTCGTAGGCAGCTGCAGCCTCAAAGGCTCTGAATGAGTTGATATTTTTGACCTCTACTTTTGTGCCAAATGTTTCATCTTTACTAATAGACAAGTTCAGCTCGAGGCGCATCTCTCCTTTTTCAAGATTTGCATCAGAGACGCCAATAGTTTTAAGGAGTAGTTGCAGCTCTCGAACAAAGGCACTTGCGCTAGCGATATCATGCATGACTGGTTCCGTAACGAGCTCCATAAGTGGAACACCTGCACGATTGTAGTCAACGAGTGTTCCTTCATGTCCTTCGTGCTGAGAACGGGCTGCATCCTCTTCGAGATGTACGCGGGTAATTGATACCCCCGTTAGGGTACCACCACTGACGAACGGGTATTTGTACTGACTGATCTGGTACCCCTTCGGAAGGTCGGGATAAAAGTAGTGCTTACGATCAAACTCAGTAAATGTTGCGATGTCTGATCCGAGCGCGGCACCTACCATAAGGACTTTTTCTACTGCATCACGGTTCACAACGGGGAGTGCTCCCGGTTCAGCCATACAGACCGGACATACGTGTGTGTTCGGCTCTGCTGCATGTGGTTCATTCGCGCAGCCGCAAAACATTTTTGTTTTGGTCTTTAACTCTGCGTGCACTTCGATTCCTATTGTTGGTGTATACATATAGAGAGTATAGTACACATTTTTTGAAAAATGACAAAAATCGTCCACCTTGCACACCTCAATATTCTTACTTTGTCCACATGTGCAGTGGAGAGAATCAATCTCCAGCAAAACTTTCCCGGCCAGCTTCAAGAGGCAGAATGCAATGTTCGGGTAAAATAGTCCTCTTCTTTGACATTCTGCTGCTTTTCGATAAGAAAAATACCTACAGGTGGCCAAATAACTACATGAAACATGATTCTGTCAAATGCTTCATTTTTGCAATTTATGAAACAATAGAAAACACTTACAATATAAGTGTTTTCTATTGTTGACTTTTCTGTGTTTCGTGTCTTTATTTTACTCTGAGTTCTGCTACGAGTGCGTCTTGGAGCTCTTTTGTGCCTTCTTCGAGAGGTGCTGAGATTGTGAAGACTCGCTTCCCTGTTTTTGCCGCTACTTCCTTCGCTATGTGAGCGACTTCTTCTTCAGTACGAACGTCGGTTTTTGTGAGAACAATCCACTCTACTTTTTCAAGTAGCGATTCATCGTACTTTTTAACCTCGTTACGTACAATCTCATATGCCTCGAGAGGATTCTCTTCCTCAAGTGAGACGAGGTGTAGAAGCATTTTTGCTCTTGAGGCATGGCGAAGGAATTTATGCCCGAGCCCCTTGCCTTCCGCAGCACCTTCAATGAGTCCTGGGACGTCTGCGAGAACGTAGCCGTAGAGTTCGCCAAGATGTGGCTCGAGCGTGGTGAATGGATATGCGCCAATTGCCGACGTTGCATTCGTAAAGGTATTGAGAAGGGTTGATTTCCCTGCGTTTGGCTTGCCAATAAGTCCCACATCCACGCCGAGTACGAGCTCTACTTGAAACCATGCTTTTTGAGCAGTCTGGCCTGGCACTGCCTCCTCTGGTGAACGATTGGTTGCTGACTTGAAGTGATAGTTACCATAGCCGCCATTGCCGCCATTAAGGACCTTGATACGCTCCCCTTCGGTTTCAAGCATGTACACTTCACCAGTATCAAGATTGGTTACTTTTGAGCCTATTGGCAGCTTAATAATGCAATCATCGCCGCCCTTGCCGAACAGGTTATTCCCCTGCCCTTGTCCGCCGTCTCCTGCATGAAATTCATTATCACTTGTGTATTTACTAAGCAGCGAAAGATTGCGCACCGCTTCAAGATACACATCACCACCGCGACCGCCGTCGCCGCCCGCAGGACCTCCGTACTCGTTACCACGATAGTGCATCCATCGTACAACACCGTCACCACCCTTGCCCGACTGGGCATATATTTTTAGTTCATCAATAAACATGGTGGTACTTTTACCATAAAAAAAGACGTTTGTCGACGTCTCTTATTTTCGTTACTCTCCTCTCTCGCCTGTAACTTGCATCCTTTCTTTGGTTGCGATTTTGTTGAGTGTGTCTACGACTGATGTTTTATCACTCTCGGTAGCGACGTAGATGTATATTTCCTGGTGTGAAATATGATCGCGAACCGAAAGCTTAATAGCAGTCCCACCTACAACAGTGATTTTAATACGGCGTGTTGCGACCGTACGCATGCCTGCCGTTATGAAACCGAGAGAAATTCGAGTCACCTCAGGGATGCGTTCAAGCGCCTTGCATACGATTGCGGCGGCGGGAATCATAGTACTATGACTTTTCGCGTACTTCCCCCCAGATTTTTTTGTTTTCCCCGCCATACTTACTCACGAGCCCCGAAAACTGCCTGCACCAACGTAATAACAAGGGCTGCAATCAGCGCTGGTAGAAAACCCGCAACATGAAAACTCGTGACAACGTACGGCACCAACATAAGCATGAGCGCATTGAGCACATATGTAAACAATCCAAAGGTAAGTAGGGTAACCGGCAAGGTAACGAGATACAGAATTGGACGCACGGTTATGTTAAGAACCCCTAAGACAATCGCTACGAGGAGTGCAGATTTCCACGATACAACCGAAATGCCCGACATATATTGTGCGAGAAAAAAAATGGTGGCGGTAGTAACTGCTAGATTTAGAATGATTCCCATGCAGATAGTATACCTCGTTCATACAAAAAAGCACGACCAGCGATATCGTGCTTCTCTATACCCTCTCATTTCGTCTTTCCTTGCATAGTGACGAATTATGTCAATTCTCCGGCACGAGTAAGTATGCGATGTATGACTCGACGTAGATAGTGTTCAAATGTTTCTGCTGGGTTAAATTCCACGCCCTGCTCAAATCGCCACGCATTAACGTAATCGTTGACCGAGATGATGACATTTGTTTTTGCTCCTTGGAATTTGCCAGCGAGAATATCACTCATAACAACACCGTGCATTGTTTTATAGAGAGGATGCTCTATACCTCGCTCTTTACCACTTAGGAATCCACCGCGGAATATTTCCCAGCTCATAAGGAGACTTCGAAGCCCATCAGTGACAGCTTCAGATTGATACATCTTTTCCTTTTCGGTATGGTCAAGAGCGCTGAATGCGGTGCGGATGTCAACAGCCGGGCGAGGTTCTTTCAGACGTATGGGGGCAGCAAGTGCTACCTCTTCTCTAATCTGAGGTGGTGGAGCACTAGGTGTTTTTACTTGCTGTACGACAGGAGCATGTTCTACTGGCTCTTCATGCGACACTAGCGCAGGTGCATGCGCCGGCTCTGATGCTTCCGGAATTTCTATCGGTGCTATCGGCTCTGCTCTCTCTTTAAGTTTTAATTCAAGTGCAGCAAGCTGCCTGCGGAGCGCTTCTATTTCAACATCATGCAGCACTTCTTTTTCTTTTTGTTCATGGGGTGATACGAGCGGTGTAGACACAGACTCAGGCTCGGGTTCGAGCTCAGGTTCTTCTTGTTCCTTTACCTCTACCAGCTTTGTGCTTGCGACTACTTCTGGGATACTTGGCTCATCTATGTTAGTAGACTCGTCTTTTCCCACAACAAGGGTAGGCTGCTTAAGAGACTCTAACTCTTTCTCAAGCATAACCTCTGCATTCCGTTGCGGCACAACTGTTCTCTGCACTATTTCTTTCGGCGACTCCTCCTTGTGTGGTACTGCCGGAGCCTTAGGCGCCGGCATAACAGGTCCTAAGGAAACAGCTGGTTCAAATTGATTCTCTGGTACAGCTTCGGGCTCTGGCTCTGGTTCGGGTTCTTGTGTGGGCTCTGGTACAGGTTCTGGTTGCGTTTGTTCTTCCGGCATCTCGCCCGTCATTGCCGACGTACGGAGTTTTTCATAAGCGTCTTCAAGCGCCTGCATTGCAGGCATGACCCCACCCCCTGAACCACCCATGGTCGCGCGAGACGCCTGCAAAAGTGCTGTCATGTAGTCTTTGCCAAGTTGGCCCATATCACCAATAAGTGCCACGGGGTTACCAATCAGTTCATGAATCTCGTTCTTAATAACTAAAATACGTGCTTTCGCTTCATCGACGGTCATTATTTTTTGTGGCTCCTTTTCTGGTGCAGGAATTGGCGTAGAAGCTGGTATATGCGGTACGAGCGTTTCAGCTTCGCGAGGCATTGTTTCCTTTTGGAGGGGTGTTGACTCAGGCTCTGGCTCGACTTCCTGCATCGCTGCCGCAAGAATTTCGTCAGCAGTGTCTTCTTTTGATTCTACTGCAGGCGCCTCCTCTGTACGTGCTATCTCCACTGCATTACTATTCCAGCCCGACACAACTGATTCGATGGTCGCGAGGGCCTCAGCATCAGTACCGCGACTTCGCGAGTATGTTGTAACCGCGTTGTAGAACGGCACATAGTCCTCAGGAGAGAGTTTTTTTCGTGCGTCAGAAAGCAACATGGCAATGCTTTGCCATTGTGAAAGATCATATCCTGCACGATGTACTACCTCTGAAATCATCTAGAGATGATAGTAGCATGGATTATGAAAATCTAGCTGTGGAGAGCACTACGACATAAGCCATGCACGAACATCGCGTATGATTTGCTCGTGTGCATTGTACGGATACCAGTGGATATCTTTGTCGCGCTTCAGCCAGGTCATTTGACGTTTTGCAAAAGAGCGAATGTCCTGATCGAGAGCCGCAATGAGTGTTTCTTTGTCTGTCGTGTTCACCTGCAAATATGCTGCGATGTGGCGATATTCAAGACCGAATGTGTGAAGCCTCTCCCAGGAGACGCCTTCCTCATGGAGCCGTGCAACTTCTTCGATCATACCTTCGTCGAACCGAGCAAGAAGACGCTCTAGAATGCGCTCATAAAGTTGTTCTTTGTCTATTGAAAGACCGATGGTGAATACATCATATTTTTCATTCGACACTACCTCAGGCACTGCACCAAGCGCCTCAATTATTTCAAGCGCACGAACAAGACGAATGCGATTATGCCGGTCAATCTCTACGGCACGCCTCGTATCTTTTGCGGTAAGCATCGCAAAGAGTTCTTCATTTGTGTATGTTTCGAGCGATGCGCGGAATGTCTCATTGGGCGGAACTTTCGGAATACTCATTTTCCCAAGGAGCGCGTCGACATACATAAATGTACCGCCCACAATGATTGGTGTAACAGCACGATTCTCAATTTTGTCAAGAATTTCCCTTCCCTGTTGCACGAAATCCGCTACCGTGTAGATATCTTTTGTAGGGTCAGCAACATCAAGCAGATAATGCGGTACGAGCGTCTGTTCTTCTTTTGTAACTTTGCCACTACCAATATCCATACCTCGATACACTTGGCGTGAATCCGCAGAAATAATTTCTCCACCAATTGCCTGTGCGAGCGCGAGTGAAAGCGCTGTCTTTCCCGACGATGTTTGCCCAACAATTACCACCACCTTTTGCTTTTTCATAAAACTATGCTACCATGCCGAAGTATTAGTTTAATATGTAAAGTAATCCTATGGATAACTATGAATTTGATATTTTCGAACCAAAAATCGGCGAAACAGTTCCCGCTGACCTTGCGTTCGAAGTATTCCATGAGGGCAAGATTTCACCAAAGACATTCGGTGACTTCCGTGGTTCTTGGACCGTTCTCCTCTTTTACCCCGCCGACTTCACCTTTGTCTGCCCTACCGAACTCGAAGACATGCAGTCACACTACGCCGACTTCAAGAAGGAAGGTGCAGAAGTGATTTCAATGTCGACCGACACTGCATTCGCACACAAAGTTTGGAAAGAAGTTTCTCCGACCATGAAGATGCTCGAGTACCCAATGGGTGCTGACTCATCACATGCTGTTGCTGAAGCATTCGAAGTACTCATTCCTGAAAACGGTCTCGCGCAGCGCGGCACCTTTGTGATTAACCCTGAGGGTGTTATTAAGACGATTGAAATCACCGACGGCTCAATCGGCCGATCCGCAAAGGATACGCTCCGTAAGCTCAAGGCAGCAAAATTCGCGGCAACGAATCCTGGCAATGTCTGCCCCGCAAACTTCGACGACGGGAGCGATTCACTCGCACCCTCAGTTGACCTTGTTGGTAAGATTTAACCACATCAAGCACGCTTCGGCGTGTTTTTTGGCATCTGAAGTCATGGTATACTCGGCGCATGAAAAGACATTATGATGACCCCGCTGTCGCCACGCATGTTGCGTATGTGAGCGCACATAAAGCGGAACGCTTTACCTATCTTGAATCTCTCAGCCCGGCAGTACGTATGGCGGTGTTTAATGACCTTTCACCTGCTCTCCAGCGAAGCATCCTTGATCATGCACCCGCTTCAATATTGGTGCCACTTATTGATCACTTTGATCCTGACCGCGCACAGATATATTTACGACAAATTAGTGATACAAAACGTCGCAAACATATCACCACGCTACTTCGCAAGGACCTCAAACAGAAAGTTGCACAGTTCACCTCTTTCCACACGAAGGTTGCACATGAGCTTGTGCGGTTCAACTACATTCTTTTGCCACACACCACAACTATTGGTGAGGCAGCGGATGCTATTGCACTCCATCGTGCAGAAACGGGGCGTGCACCAGAGGTGCTTGTACGAAAAGACGGCGTCTGCATTGGCGAAATCGACCCACGTACACTCATTCTGAATGAAAACACCGAACTCGTCGGACAACATCTTTCTGCAATCCACACCCTTCCACACACGGCAACAGCCGCCGATATCGCAAAAATCGCCATGAACAGCGCGATTCAAAAAATTATCGTAACCGATGCTGCTGACGGGAGTGTTGTTGGTATCGTGTATACCGGTGAGATTATTGACCTCTTCGAGGAAAAGCCAGAAGAGTCACTCTACAATTTTGCCGGCCTTGAAGAAAACGAGCATCCTTTTGACTCGCCGTACAGCAAAATACAGAAGCGCACAAAATGGCTCGTTATCAACCTTATGACTGCATTTCTTGCGGCGGCGGTAGTTATCTTCTTCCACGATACCCTTGCTGCTGTTGCTGTACTTGCTATCTTTATGCCTGTCATTAACGGTATGGGGTCAAATGCTGGCACACAAACCTTCGCGGTATTCATTCGCGGACTCGCCCTTGGTGAAGTAAATCTTAAGAACGCAGGACCTGCACTTCGGAATGAAATAATTGCAATTTCTGCACAAGGCATATTACAGATAGGTATTATCACCCTTATCACAGCCATGCTTGGGCACGGCATGCTCGTTGGCGTTGTTGCAGGAACTGCTGTCGCCTTCAGTATGTTTGTCGGAATTATTGCTGGATCACTTATTCCGCTTGTACTCCACCGTCTTGGCAAAGACCCCGCGCTTTCAAGCGGCATCATCCTCACCACCTTCACCGACGTGGCGGGGCTTGTGACACTGTTTGGACTTGCATATATTTTCTTGCTATAACTAAGAATAACCGCGTCTTAGGGAGTTTTGAAATTATTCATGTTCATCGTACGAATCATACCACTACAAAAAGGAGGTCATCTCGGTGAGTTGACCTACTTTTCGCGTACTCCGTATGAGCCAGGAACATTCTTGCAGGTACCTGTACGGAATCGCATGATTTCTGCGATGGTTATTGAGACATCACCAGCACCCGCACTTAAGTCTGCGCTCCGTAACATGACCTTCTCGCTTAAGAAACTTCCTGAGCAAGAACATGCACCACAGTTATCTCCGGCAACTATCATCACAGCGGAGAGTGTCGCTGCACACTACGGCATTACCGTCGGCGAAGCGCTCTTTGCTCTCTTACCTTCTGGTATTCGTGACGGCGAACGACCACTCCCCTTCACACCGAATGCAAAAATTATTCGTGCGGATGGAAGCACCGCTCTGCCGGAGGCAGATATTCGTGTACTCCAAGCAACACAAAGCGAACGAACACGCATCTACCGTACGCTCGTACGTGAATCATTTGCACGTGGTGGCTCGGTGATGATTTTGGCCCCCACTTCGGTTGAGGTGACAGAACTTGAGAAAGCACTTTCTGGCGGCATTGAAGACCGCACCATCAGTATTCATGCCAACCTCACCCCAAAGGGGCTCCGCACAGTCGATGCTAAACTCCAAGAATTCGCCACACCAAAACTCATCATCACCTATCCAGGCTATGCGCTTGTCGAACGACATGATGTCGTCATGACCATCATTGAGCATGAACGCTCGGCACATTATGTTGCACGTACCTATCCACACATTGATGTGCGCAATGTTCTTCGTATACATGCCGAGCAGACAGGACGTACGCTTATTTATGGCGACCTGTTCCCTCGTGTTGAAACCGAACATTTGCGTCGTATCGAAACCTACCAAACCCTCGACGAAACACCGAAACGTCTCGCGTTGCCAGGGAAACTTGTTGCTGTCGCAAAGCCACACCGATCATCAAATGCGGAACCATTCGAACTTTTTTCAAAACGAGTGCTTGATACCATTGAAAAAACGTTGCACGACGGCGGAAGAGTTTTCTTGTTTGCTGCACGACGAGGGCTTGCACCTGTTGTCACCTGTGTTGACTGTGGGTACGTCTTTCGCTCGCCACAGAGCGGTGCGCCCTACTCCCTAGTGCGCACAAAGCGAAGCGACGGTGAGGAAATACGACTCTTCATCGATGGTGTTTCCGGTGAACGTATTCCTGCCGCCGATCACTGTGCACATTGTGGCTCGTGGCGTATTCGCGAACGCGGCATTGGTATTCAGAGCGTCTATGATGAACTTATTAAACACGTGAAGCACCCCGTTATTCTTTTCGACCACACTACCGCAAACACCGCAAAGCGCGCGCGTTACCTTGGCGATCGCTTCCGTAACAGCCCCAGTACACTCCTCCTTGGCACTAGCATGGCACTTCCCTATATTGGTAATGATGTGACACTCTCGGTAATTGTAAACACCGACGCCTTGCGCGCAACGCCAACCTGGCGTGCACAAGAAGACATGCTCGCAACAATTCTTACCTTACGAGAGAAAACCCACGGCACGGTCTTTGCACAAACTCAGCACGCCGCAAAAAACACTATCGCCTCCGCAGAAAAGAAAGACGAGGAACCTGACGACATTCTCGATATTGCTCGCCTTGGTGCAACAGAACGTTTCTACGAGGAAGAAATCGCCGCACGCAAAAGCTTCGGCTACCCACCATTCGCACGATTCATCCTACTTTCCTACCGTGGCACCCCCGAGGAAATCGCCATGCACGAAACCATCATCAAAGACCGCCTCGGCACCAGAAAACCGTTCTTCTATAACGGTCAATTTGATGGTGGCACCACACTTCGCCATGCACTTCTTCGTCTCAAGCCAGAAAGCATCGACACAAAACTTCCACTCATTATTCAGTCGCTCCCTCGAGAAATCACCGTCACTATTGACCCTGAACGAATTATATAAAAATCACTCGAATTACTTCGAGTGATTTTTTGTGAATGTTACTCAGTTACCTCGATTCCCATTGAACGAGCTGTACCTGCGATAGTCTTCATTGCAGCTTCAAGTGTTGCTGCATTAAGGTCTTCCATTTTGATTTGTGCGATTTCGCGGATCTGATCCTGCGTGATCGTACCTCCCTTCTGGATGCCCGGCTTAGTTGATGCCTTGTCCTTGCCGATTGCCTTAAGAATAAGACGTGATGCTGGTGAGGTCTTTGTGATGAATGTGAACGAACGATCGTCGAACACAGAAATCACTACTGGCACCACTTCTCCCATACGCTCACGAGTCTTTTCGTTGAACTCGTTCACGAATGCTGAGATGTTGATACCTGCCTGACCAAGTACTGGACCCAAGGGAGGAGCAGGTGTAGCCTTACCTCCGACAGCCTGTACTTTGATCTTCTTTACTAGTTTTGCCATAAATATATTAGATGAGTTACCGACGACACAATTGTCGCCGTAGAAGCGTAACAGCCCCAGTAATGTACAATATTTTAAGGAAAAAGCAAGGTCAGCATCATCCACTAGAATTATTTTCAAAATCTGCTATAGTGTGCGAACCAACCACGCGGGTGTCGTTCAGTGGTAGGACTCCTGCCTTCCAAGCAGGTAGCGGGGGTTCGATTCCCCCCACCCGCAC
>MFLE01000015.1 GCA_001781205.1 Candidatus Kaiserbacteria bacterium RIFCSPHIGHO2_02_FULL_49_34 | reverse complement strand
AGAAATTGCATACAACTGCGAAGTACCTATACAATACTTCATAGACGCAACCGACGAAGCATCAATCTACCCTGAAGACAACTGGTCTGCATACGTAGAAGTACAAGACCTCGCAGAAGCACAAGGTACTCTCACTGCAACCATAGAAGTAAACTCCCTCCTTGCACTCAATCTCCCTGATGGTATCGACTACGGCACCCGCTCTCTCGGAGAACAATCATCCTCAACAACAAACGTACAAACAACTATTACCCAACGTGGCAATACCAAAGCAGACGTCCAAGTATCAGGAGATACTATGGACTGTGATGCACTCGGCTCACTCCCGGTCACCGCACAGCGCTACGCACTCACTGACGTTGGGTATACTGACGCTGCAGCAACTGCTCTCTCAGGAACGCCAACTGCTGCAGAACGGAACATTGACCTTCGTACTGATGAATCAAATGAACTTGCTGCAGACCTTTACTGGAACATTGCTATTCCTGCGAGTGGGGTGAAGGGGGCTTGTGTTGGTTCGAATACTATTGCTATTGTGGCGCAATCCACAGAAACTGTAGAAGTTATACAGTACGATGGAGGGCCGTTTGATGCAGACGGTGTAACGCGCAATAATGGAGGCTATTACCGCATCATCACTCTTGGGACACAAACCTGGTTCAAGGACAATCTCAATGCTGGCGTTATGCTTGCGTCAGCTGCAACAAACCCTGCAAACAACGCTACTATAGAAAAATGGTGTTACAATAACGACACGGCGTTATGTGATTCCGATGGCGGGCTCTATAGCTGGAATGAAACTATGGGCTATTCAACAACAGAAGGTGTGCGAGGAATCTGTCCTACAGGTTGGCATATCCCTACCGACAATGAATATAAAACACTTGAAATCTTTCTCGGTATGACACAAGCACAGGCTGACGCAACAAGCTGGCGTGGCACCGACCAGGGCACTCAAATAAAGGTTGGTGGCACCTCAGGTTTTGAAGCTCGTCTTTCGGGTTTGAGACACCCGACTGCTGGTACTTTTATCTACTATGACTCACAAACAAGATTTTGGACATCCACCGTTTCTGGATCTTCATCGTTTGCTCGTGGTATTACTTCTACAGAGGAGCGTATAGAAAGAAATGCATATAACAGGTCGACAGGACAGCCACAGCGTTGTCTTATGAACTAAACTCACACCAAAACATAAATGAAGCAAAACACAGTTTCCGTGTAGGGAAACTGTGTTTTGCTTGACCAGAAGAGGAAGTGGTGATAGAGTGCGGGGTAAAGAAAAGCGGGATAGGGCGAAAGTCCTGAGTGAGTGACGAGAGCGTTTCTTTGTTTGATATAAAAGCGATTTTATACAGCAATGAACGACAATTTTCTAAACAATTAGAAAGGTAAGGACAGCGTTTTGAACGTTGTCCTTTTTGTGTCAATTACTAATAACTATCATTAGATGGCAAAACAAAAAGTTGCAGCAGCTCCTGTGTCTACAGGTATGCTGGAGAAAAAGGTGTTCTCGCGTTATGCAGCACCGCGTGTTGAATTGCCGGACCTTATCGAGCCGCAGCGTCTTTCGTACGACTGGCTCGTGAAAGAAGGCATCAAGGAGATTCTTAAGGAGTACTCTCCTATTTCCGACTACTCGGAAAAGAAGTTTGAACTCTCCTTCAAGAAGTACGAAGTTGGGAAGCCAAAGATGACTCCTGAGGAGGCATGGGCAAACAAGCGCACCTACGAAGCGCCGATGAAAGTGACGGTACACGTCAAAAACAAAGTCATCGGTGTCGACAAGGAGCAGGACATCTTCTTCACGGACATCCCGATGATGACCGACCAGGGTACCTTCATTATCAACGGCGTTGAGCGCGTGGTTATTCCACAGCTCGCCCGTTCATACGGTATCTTCTTCGTGATGAACGAACAGAAAGGTAAGCACTTCTTCGGTGCAAAGGTTATTCCTGCGCGTGGTGCATGGGTTGAAGTCGAATCCGACATCGATGGCGCAGCATACGTTCGTATCGACCGTAAGCGCAAGTTCCCGATTACGTCACTCCTTCGTCTTTTCGGTGTAGAAACCGACGCAGAAATCCTCAAGCTTGCCGACCGTGCGCACGCGCTCACCGGCATGAACAAGGACCTCCGTGACAAAACACGCGAAGCACTCCACGCAATGCTCCAAACAACGCTTGAAAAAGACACCGCAAAAACTTCAGAAGCAGCAGCGGTTGAAGTCTACAAGCGCCAGCGCGACGGCGACCTCGTCACTCCGGACGCCGCACGCGAATTCATTAAGTCTATTTTTGACCCTGCTCGTTACGACCTTTCAGAAATCGGACGCCATCACTTCAACGACCGTTTCGGGCTCTCTGTTGATAAGACCGCAGATGCACAGCGTACCCTCGGACTCGAGGATATGATCACCATCCTCATGCACATCACTGAGCTTAACCTCACTCCTGGTGCAGTTGCTGACGACATCGACCACCTCGGTTTCCGCCGTGTTCGTTTCTTCGGCGAAATGCTCCAGCAGCGTGTTCGTGTTGGTATCACTCGCATGAAGCGCAACATTCAGGACCGTATGTCGACGATTGATTCTGACACGACGACACCGCTCCAGTTTGTAAACCCACGTCCACTCTCTGCAGTCATCAAGGAGTTCTTTAATGCGAACCAGCTTTCACAGCTCATGGGGCAGCAGAACCTCCTCATGGAAGTTGAAACACTCCGTACGGTCTCAGCACTCGGTCCCGGAGGTCTTACCCGCGAACGTGCAACCATCGACGTTCGCGACGTACACCCATCTCACTACGGTCGCCTCTGTCCAATCCACACACCGGAAGGTCCAAACATTGGTCTTATCCTCCGTCTCGCAATGTACGCACGTATTAATCGTTTCGGTATTATCGAAACACCGTACGCAAAGGTGAAGGGCGGCAAGGTAACTGACGAAGTCGTCTTCATGAATGCTCATGAAGAAGAACGCTTTACTATTGCGCATGCAGCAACAGAAGTAACTGATGCGGGCAAGATAGTGCGCGACAACGTTGAGGCACGCCGCCGTGGCGAGCCGGTACTTGTTGCGCGTGACGATGTTGACTACGTCGACATCGCAACCAACCAGGCATTCTCCGTGGCAACCTCAATGGTGCCATTCGTGAACCACGACGACGCCAACCGCGCACTCATGGGTTCAAACATGCAGAAGCAGGCAGTGCCACTTCTCGTGCGTGAAGCACCACTTGTTGCGACAGGTGTTGAAGAAGCAGCCGCACGCGACCTCGGCCGTGTGATTATTGCCAAGGAAGCAGGTGAAGTCCTCAAGGCAGATGGCAAGCAGGTTGTTGTTCAGAACAAGGAAGGCAAGAAGACAACCTATCCGCTCACCCAGTTCCAGCGCACGAACGACTTCTCAGCATTCTACCACTCAGTGGTTGTGCGTCCGGGCGACAAGGTAAAGCGTGGCACTGTCCTCGCGGACACGTCGTCAACTGACAACGGACAGCTTGCACTCGGTCAGAACATCCGCGTGGCATTCATGTCATGGAGCGGTGCAAACTACGAAGACGCGATTGTTATTTCAGAGCGCCTCGTAAAGCAGAGTAAGTTCTCAACCATTCACATGGAAGAGTATGTTGTTGCCGTTCGCGATACCAAGCTTGGTGCGGAAATGACAACACCAGATATTCCAAACGTGTCAGAACTCAAGCTTCGCAACCTCGACGAAGAGGGAATTGTTCGCGTTGGTGCAGAAGTCCGCGCAGGCGATATTCTCGTCGGCAAGGTGACACCAAAGGGCGAGCAGCAGCTCTCTCCAGAAGAACGTCTCCTCCGTTCAATCTTCGGTGAAAAGGCAAAGGACGTGAAGGACACGTCACTACGTCTCGACATCGGTGCTCGTGGTCGTGTTGTTGGCGTGAAGGTATTTACCCGCGCCAGTGGCGATTCACTCGAAACAGGTGTGCTTAAGCGCATTCACATCACTATCGCACAGGTGCGTAACGTTTCTGTCGGCGACAAGCTCGCAGGACGTCACGGTAACAAGGGAGTTATTTCTCGCATTCTTCCTGAAGAAGACATGCCATACGACGAGAACGGCGAACCAATCGACATTCTCCTCACTCCACTCGGCGTGCCATCACGTATGAACCTCGGACAGATTCTTGAAGTTCACCTTGGTATGGCAGCACACACGCTCAACTACCAGGCAATCGTGCCACCATTCGGTGGCGCAGACGAAAACCACGTCAAGGACGAGCTTGTGAAGGCAGGCATGACACCAGACGGTAAGATTTGGCTCAAGGATGGCCGCACGGGAGAGCGCTTCGCACAGAAGACTGCCGTTGGCTTCATGTACATCTTGAAACTCCACCACATGGTTGAAGACAAGATCCACATGCGTTCAATTGGTCCCTACTCCCTTATTACCCAGCAGCCGCTTGGTGGTAAGGCGCAGGTTGGTGGACAGCGCTTCGGTGAAATGGAAGTATGGGCGCTCCTCGGCTACGGTGCAGCCCACACGCTCCGCGAAATGCTCACGATTAAGTCTGACGACATCCAAGGACGTTCAGCAGCATTCGATGCAATCATTCACGAAGAACGTATGTCACAGCCATACACTCCAGCAGCATTCGGTGTTCTTATGAACCAGCTCCGTGGCCTCGCGCTCGATATCGAGCTCAAACAGGCAGACGGTACCGTAGAGCGCACCAAGGTGCTCCGCAAGGCAGAAGCAGGCCCAAAGAACATTCTTGATGATGAAGAAGAATCAGACACTGACGAAGAGGAAGAAATTACTAGCGACGACGAATAATCTATATGGAAAACTCAAACGATACCGCAAAGAAGGCATCATTGCCTCTCTACAAGCGCCTCGGCGATTCGCAGAAACGACAGGATTTCACGTCGCTTTTGGTAAAGCTCGCAAGTCCAGAAACGATTCTCGACTGGTCACATGGTGAAGTTACGAAGCCTGAAACCATCAACTACCGTACCCAGCGTCCGGAAAAGTATGGTCTCTTCGACGAACGCATCTTCGGCCCGGTTGAAGACTATGAATGTTCATGTAAGAAATACAAGGGTATTCGCTACCGTGGTGTAGTCTGTGAAAAATGTGGTGTTGAAGTCACGCGTGCAATTGTGCGCCGTGAACGCATGGCACACATCGAACTCTGTGTTCCTGTCTCACATATTTGGTTCCTCCGTTCAGTGCCGTCACGCATCGCAACACTCCTCGGCATCCCGACTTCAGCAGTAGAAAAGGTGATTTACTTCGCCGGCTACATTGTCACGAAGGTGTCCGAAGAAGAGCGTGCACGCCTCTTGAAGGAAGTCGATTCTGAATACATCTCAAAGATGAAGACGCTCGAAACCGAAGAAGCAAAGGAAGACTTGAAGGAACGTCTCGAAACCGTGCGCGATGAAATCAAATCCATCACTCTCGGCGGCGTTCTCGAAGAACTTCAGTACCACCGCTTCTCAATGAAGTACTCGACCATGTTCGAGGCAAAAATTGGTGCAGAAGCAATCTACAATCTCTTCAAGGCAATCGACCTCAAAGAAATGCACACACAGCTCCAGGAACGCTTTGAAAAAGCAGGCGCAATGGAACGTGCAAAGCTCCAGAAGCGCATCGCGCTTGTTGGCGGCATGATTAACGCAGGTGTTCGTCCTGAATGGATGTTCCTCACACGCATCCCCGTCATTCCACCCGCATCACGCCCGATGGTTGCGCTCGAAGGTGGTCGCCACGCATCATCAGACCTTAACGACCTCTACCGTCGCGTCATCAACCGTAACAACCGCCTCGCAAAGATGACCATGATTGGTGCGCCAGAAGTAATTCTCCGCAACGAAAAGCGCATCTTGCAGGAAGCGGTTGACTCTCTTATCGACAACTCAATCCGCCACTCAAACGGTCAGTACGCGATGAACTCCGCACAGCGTCGTCCACTCAAGTCACTCTCTGACTACATCAAGTCAAAGCAAGGCTACTTCCGTCAGAACCTCCTCGGAAAGCGCGTTGACTACTCAGGCCGTTCTGTGATCGTTGTTGGTCCAGAACTCAAGCTTGACGAATGTGGACTCCCAAAGCACATGGCACTCGAACTCTTCCGTCCGTTCGTTGTGGCGAAGCTTCTCTCACGAGAACTTGCGTACAACGTACGTGGCGCAGGACGCCTCGTTGAAGAAGGCGTGCCTGAAGTATGGGCAATCCTCGAAGAGGTGATTGAAGGACGTTACGTGCTCCTTAACCGTGCGCCGACGCTCCACCGTCAGTCAATCCAGGCATTCCGCCCGGTCCTCATCGAAGGTAACGCAATCCAAGTCCACCCACTCGTCTGTCGCGCATTCAACGCCGACTTCGACGGTGACCAGATGGCGGTCCACGTACCACTCTCCGAAGAAGCACAATGGGAAGCAAAGAACATCATCTCGGCAAACAAGAACATCTTGAAGCCGGGTTCTGGTGACCCTGTTGTTTCTGAAAAGCTCCTCGACATGACCCTCGGCGTCTTCTGGATGACCAAGGTCATCGACGGCGCAAAGGGTGAAGGGAAGTTCTTTTCTTCACCAAACGAAGCAATCACCGCGCACGATTTCGACGCTGTCGACCTTCGCGCAAAGGTGCATATTCTTCCAACAACGACCGTTAAGTATGCACAGTTCGAAGGAAAGCCGTTCGAAACAACCATCGGACGCCTCCTTGTGAACGCAACACTCCCGTCAGAACTCCCGTACATCAACGACACGATTACCCAGAAGACACTCTTCTCAATCATCTTGGACGTTATCGATGAAAAGGGCTCTGACGCCGTTGCCGCAATTGTCGACAAGATCAAGACCTTCGGTTTCAAGTACGCAACACTCTCGGGTGTTACGTGGGGAATCGACGACGTTGTCGTGCCGCAAGGCAAGAAGGCAATTCTCGACAAGGGGAACGCTGCAGAAGTAGCTGTTCGCGAACACTACAACGACGGTCTCCTCTCGCTTGACGAGCGCAAGCGTGCCATCATTCAAATCTGGCACAAGGCAAAGGCGGAACTCGAAGCGATCCTTCCAGACACGCTCGACCTCAACGGTTCCGTGTACGACATGTGGAAGTCTGGCGCCCGCGGTTCTCTCGGACAGATTGCCATGATGGCAGGCATGAAGGGGCTTATCGCCAACGCCAAAGGCGAAACGATTGAGTTCCCGGTAAAGAAGTCGATGAAGGAAGGACTTTCTCCAATCGAATACTTCACCACCACTCACGGTTCTCGAAAAGGTCTTGCCGACACCGCACTCCAGACTGCGAAGGCTGGTTACCTCACACGTCGTCTCTTCGTGGTAGCACAAGATGCTATCGTTACCGAAGAAGACTGTGGTGTGAAGACCGGTACCACCATTGGTCGCATTTCAGCATCAGGACTTCCGGTACCATTCGGACGTTCAATCCGTGGACGTATTCTCGCCGCAGACGCGCTCGATAAAGAAGGGAAGGTGCTCATCAAAAAGGGTACACTCCTCACTCGTGCCGACGCGCAGATGCTCGAAATCTCATCCGTGGACACCGTTGATGTTCGTTCACCAATGGCATGTCGAACACTCGGTGGTGTGTGTCAGCACTGCTATGGTATCGACCTCACGACCAACAGCATGATTGAGCTCGGCGAAGCCGTGGGAACCATCGCCGCACAGGCAATCGGTGAACCAGGAACCCAGCTCACCATGAACACCAAGCACGCCGGTGGAGCCGCATCAGTCGGTGGCGACGTAACCTCAGGTCTTCCACGCGTGGAAGAAATCTTCGAGAAGCGTCAGCCAAAGATTCCTGCAGTTGTCTCTATGTGTGACGGTATCGTGACCGAAATTCGTTCAGAAGGAAAGGAAAAAGTTATCGTCGTCGCTCCGGACATGTCTTCAAAGCATGCACCGAAGAAGAAGGACAACATCGAGTATCCTGTCCACTGGCGCCGTAGCCTCACCGTTATGGACGGTGAAACCATCACCGCAGGACAGCTCCTCACCGACGGTTCCGCACACCTTCCTGAAATCTTCAAGTACGGTGGCGAAACAATCGCACAGGAATACATCATCGCGGAAATCAACAAGATTTACGAACTCCAGGGTGTGTCGATTGCGCGCAAGCACATCGAACTCATCGTGAAGCAGATGATGTCTCGCGTGAAGATTACCCACGTTGGCGATTCATCGTTCAACCGTGGTGACGTCGTCGAAGAATGGGTTGTTCTCGAACAAAACGAACGACTCGAAGCAGAAGGCAAAGACAAAGCAAAGGGCGACCGTCAGATTCTCGGTATCACCGAAACCTCACTCACCCGCAAGTCATTCCTCTCTGCAGCTTCATTCCAGAACACGACGCGTGTGCTCATCAGTGCCGCAGTCCGTGGACTCGAAGACAACCTCACCGGACTCATGGAAAACGTCATCCTCGGACGACTCATTCCAGCAGGTACCGGCTACAAGGGTGCGCCAAAGCACACCGCAGTAACCGCCCTCGCAAAGGAGCTCGACGACGCCGCAGCCGCGAAACGAGCCATAGAACTAGCCGAAAAAGAATCCCTCCTAGCAACCGCAGACTAATCCCAAGCAAGGAAGAAAGAATTTTCGGAAAGTAAAGAAAAAGAAAACAGAATGTCCACAAGGCATTCTGTTTTTTGTTGTTATGTGCTTGCTTTTTAAATAATACGGAGTAGAATTCCGACATGAATAAAGAAAACAATACAAAAACTACTGAAGAAGAGAAACAGGAAAAAGAATGTTTTGTTATAATGCCTTTTACAACAAATGATGATTATGATGAAAAGCATTTTGATCGAGTTTACGCCCATGTGATTAAACCAGCAATTGAAAAGGCGGGATATAAAGCTGTCCGTGCTGATGATTCTCTCGCTTCGGAGGATATAGGAATAAGTATTATTCAGATGATTTTTAAGGCTGATCTTGTCCTATGTGATCTCAGTTCAAGAAATTCAAATGTGATGTATGAATTAGGCCTCTGTCATGCCTATGAAAAGAAGGTTGTCTTATTGAAAGATGAAAAGACACCTAAGACTTTTGACGTGCAGGGAATCAGAACGATAGCATATTCCTCTGACTTAAGAATCGACAAAATCAAAGACGCTCTTGAGAGTGTGTCTAGCGCAATATCTGAAACAGCATTAAGTAAAAAGGGTGTAAATAGTATTGTTCAAGCTGCTGCAATAAGTAAGGCTGTTGTGCCAAAAGATAAGGAGATTGGTGAGGATACTCAATTAATACTCTCCGCTTTCGAACAGGTGGCAAGAAGAGTAGATTACATCGAACAGCGACAGGTAAATACTTCTCGAATTTCAAGACCTCAATATTTTAAAACAACAGCTGATGGTGTAAAAATGAGAGATGGTTTCACCGTTAGTGTTGGAGAAAAGATATATAATAGTGCATTTGACTCAATTGGGACGCTGGTTGGTACTGATGGAATTGCTGCAGTCGTTAAATATGAAGATGGAAAAATAAGAACAGTTCCTCCATGGTCTGTTAGGGCAGCGGAGTTTACAGCTCTGCCATTCTAGAGCATTTGTAAAATGTAATTTTTATCATCTAAATAAACATATGTTATTCTCAATTATATTTTTTACAATTGTTATTCTCAGACGAGAAAAGGACGGAAGAAACTGGGTTTACGCTGGGGCGATCGTTTCATTTTTTATTACACGAGGGCAGTATATAAATGATTCTTATGCAACAAACGGTGACATTAGCCCGGGCGGACTAGGCTGGTTTGCTCCAGTACTGGCTTTAGCTGAAACAGCTGCTGTTGGATTTCTTTTGCTTGCAGTTGCAAAACGATGGGGTAATAGATACGCCTTTCTTGTTTTGTTTCTTTATGCTCTTTTACGAGTATCAATCTTTGCTTTTATGATTAAATAGCTTGGGAAATAACGGAGTCACTATTCTTTTTGACTTACTTGGCGACAAATTTGGAATTTATTTAAACCTATATGGGGAATGACGTGGGAAATAACGGGACAACTACACTTATTTTCTGGAATATGTGGACGGCTCAGAGCATTGATGCGTCGCGGCATTGTCTAAAGCAAAATACTTCCCTCTTACAAAGAGGGAAGTATTTTGTAAATATTACACCAAAGCGATTTCTCGCATAAAACTCGAAATGGTTGAGTAACCAGCTGCTAATGCCCTCTTGGTTCGTGCTTGACTCTTGTATATGTGCTATATTTCAGCAATGAATGTACGGAATATGGCTCATCATGAGGAGCGGGTGGCGGCATTGCGTGATGCGGAGGTGCGGGCGCTGTATGCGGGGGAGTATGATGCGTATAGGCCGGGGCTTTTCCCTCGTGTGCTCGGAGCGCTTCTTGTGTTTGCGGGGAATGTGGTGTATGGGCGGGAGCCTTCGTATTTGAAATTTCGTGCGGTCGAAATCATTGCACGCGTGCCGTATCATTCTTGGAACGCTGCGGTGTACACATTGATGACACTTTGTTTTGCGAACGAGCAGAGGGCACTTGCGCTTGCATCTACTTCTCGCTTTGCACATTTTGCACAAGAAAATGAAACAATGCATGTTGTGGTGATTTCTCAGCTTGCGGCGTTGCATGAAAAGGCTGGCTTTATTCGCGGGTCGTTTCTGCCGGTATTATTCGCATTTTTCTATTTTTGGTGGTCGTATGTGCTCTATATAGTGCATCGCCGCTCATCATATGAGCTCAATTTTCTGTTTGAAAGCCATGCCTATCAGCAGTACAGCTCGTTCCTCACACAGAACGAAGACGTCCTCAAAGCGCGAGTGATGGCGAGCGACTATTTGGAGTGGTATGGGCGAGAAGCAAAAACGGAGTATGATTTTTTCGTATGGGTACGTAACGATGAACTTATACATCGCAATGAGTCGATAGAGGCTGTTGTGTGTAAAAAGTAGCGTCAGCTCCCGTGGTATAACTAAAAACTCATCTGGACACAGATGATTTTTTAGCTGCATAAAGAGTCTCGACAAATTCGTTTACGGTGTGTGGTCAAAAAAAGCACCCGCGAGGATGCTTGTGGATTGGGGAGGGGACGTTATGTGCGTATTCTGATAGGGACAAGGGTCTCTTTCGGTTTTGGTGGTGTGGGTTTCCCGCCAGTTTTCCTGCGAATGAACGAGATGTATATTTGTTCGCCGTTTTGAGCGGCGGTGCAGGCGGCTACATCGATGGCGTGTGTGGGAAGGCTGAGTATCCGACCTGTCCGGTCGTCGCCGACGGGGTAGAGCAGTGTTCTGTCGTTTGATGGGTAGTACCAAGCATCGAGATACTCGGCACTTACCTTGCTGCGCACTTTTTTCGCGAAGAGTGTTGCAACGAATGCGTCAACTATAACTTTGCAAACAGCAGAATCACTGAGCGTGGATGAAACCTTCAAATAGGTACGAATGTACGACGAGCGTGCGATTGCCGCAAGTACATCGATATGCTTTTCCGAAATATGTGTGTGCAGCTCATGCTGCGTTATCCACACTGCGGGAAGTCTAAGGAGTATTTCTAAAAACAGTGCGTACATGCGTACGCGAATAAGAAATGCTCCCCGGTACCGTGCCAACAGAAAGATTGCGACGCATACGATCAGTGGCAGCAGTACGAGTCCGAGCGCAATGATCACGATGGGTAGTACGAAACGTATAAGCAGCCTGAGCAGCTTTGTTTTTTGCGAAGACATAGTGTCTCTCCCAAGAATGAACGGAACTGATGTTAGCGTACCACGCATACCTTACTTGTCAAGAAACTGTACAGAATTACGACAGTGGCCGTCCGTAGGCTTGACTGATTACTTTCTGTGATGTAGAGTATTAGTTGATTGTTCTACGGAGGATGTTTGACATGAACAAAATTCCTGAATTCTCGCCGGAACTGCTCACTGAAGCCGATTGCCAAACAGATGGCATCATTAAGGCGTCAACCGACGCTGCACATGAGGTTCGCATCGCTTTTTTCGAAAAGTGTGCGTCACGCATCGAGCGTTGGCTCCAGAATCCCGATCTTACTGACGAGGAGTGTGTTTTTTACACGGAACTCAGACGTGTCTTCTTGTACGAAGACGCTGTCCTGACCCAGTTCGCAATTGAGAACGTTTGTGTGGTAATGCACTTTGTCTTCATCGAACACATGGAGGAGTGCGACGTTGACCCCGATATTTGTGCAGCTGTTGAGGTTGCGCTGCAGGAGCTTATGCTCACCGAAAATGGCGATGTCACGGACAGTTTCGAAGAAATCCTTGAAGCATGCAGCGGCAACGAATATATCGTCATGGTGTTTCGTGCCTGCCGCGAACTACTGAAGCAAGTCAACGACTCTGATGCACTTGATGAGGTTCCCGAGCTAGACGAACGTCCTGCCCCGCCTCACGTAACACTTCATTAACTTCAAGTTGGGAGATTTACATGAAAGGTAAATATGTTGTTGTAGGCGGTATGCCAGGAATTAATCTTGAAGCATACTGCGGCACGATCGACGGCAACTTCCCGAGTAACTACCTCGTGACCACTGAAGGGTCTGGGGAGATGATGAGTTATCTTCCGGGGGTGGGTTTAGAAGAGTATCTGGAGGATGTTATCGCGGGGAAATACTCTGCGTTTGAACTTCTCACACTTATATCTGCTGACATGAATATGCATTTACGAGTGGATGTGCTGCCGGAACTGCATGCGGGGAATAATGTACGCTCCCTCCGTGGTGATGTGGATATGTTTCTGCATCTGTACGGGATGGGGTGTACAGACTTGGTTTCTGATGCCTTTGACCTGCGGAAAAAACAGATCAAGGCCGGACTGCCGTCGCCACATGCGTATCTGATATATAATCTGGATCCGCAGATGGTGTATGACGCAGTACGTGCAGATGCCAAGGAGGGAGACTCAGATACTCCGTCGCTCGAATATTTCGAGCGGATGAGTACAGGGCTCAAGCACTTCAAGGCATCTGTCGAACTCGACGGCACTACAAAAGTGTATATCATCGACGCCAACGGCTCCGATGAAGACATTTGTGCAGAAACCAACGAAATCATGTCGGAAATAATTGGGCAGTAACTGCTCATACGCCTCGGGAGGTGTGTCATGGAAAATCTTGTTGCGGTAGTAAGTTGCATCTGCACAATGATCGATAATTATCATTGGAGTAGACCTGTGAGTTATCGCTCGGTGGATGTGGTTCTGGTGGGGACGTACCTTATTTCTGGTATTGATCTCCAGAGTGTTCCTCAGGAAATCCTGGTCAGTTGTGCCAAGGACTCTCTCGCGGTAGCAGAGAAGGTACTTGATGCAGCCCCGTACACGTCGACGGCAGAAAATTACCCAACGGCCGTCGCACTTCTTGCGCGAAACATCCTCGCCGAACGACTTCCCGAAGCACTTGCACTTGCTCGTGCCAGCGTCTCACTCAACGAGGGTAACCTTACCGTTTAAGTTCTTCAAACAATTAGCCATTCTGGCACACCCAAAGCGCGCTGCATGTTGCAGACGCGCTTTTTATATGTGTAGTGTCTCTTAGATTGATATGAGCGGTTTGAGAGTTTCTGTTATACGTTTGGCGATGAGGATATACCCTTCGGTGTTGGGGTGGATTCTGTCGGGGGACATGCGGTCGGGATTATTGAAAATATCTTTGAGTACATTCAGTACGAGTGCTGCACGAGTGTCTTCTGCAAGTGTTTTGAATTCTTGTTCATAGCGGTCGCCGAAGAAACTGCCGCGGACGCCGACAAGGACGACAAGTATACCTTCTTCTTGTAGAGTCGTGATAATCGTTTGAAGATGTGCGAAGGTGTCTGCAACAGGAATACGACGGAGTGCATCATTGCCACCAAGGAATACAATTACCGTATCAGGTTTGAGTGCTCGCACTTCGTCGAGACGTGCGAGTCCTCCTGCGGTGGTTTCGCCTGGTGTTGCAATACGGGTGATTTTTCTCCCGAGCTGCGCTTCAACAAGCGGCACCCATCCGTCACCGTCAGTGTCACCAATGCCGACGGTGAGTGAATCGCCGAGCACTACAATCGTGTTGCCGGGGGTCGGTGCGTTGCGAACGGCCCCGTCACTTTTTTGTAAAAAGACAATGAGCGCAATACTTAAAATCGCAACACTGGTGATGATAATAAGTTTCTCTCTCATGGGTGTAGTATAACGCACTGCGAGAAAAACTGCGCAATAAAAGTACGACGTATACCGTCGTACTTTTATTGTCACATCAGAATATCCGTCGGTAGAGTCGAGTGATAACTGATGGTTTCCCTACGTTCCTCTCTGCACTGAGTGAACGGAGCGGGACGTAGATGAGGGTGAGGAGCGTCCCGTAGAGGAGTCCGCCCA
Source organism: Candidatus Kaiserbacteria bacterium RIFCSPHIGHO2_02_FULL_49_34 (assembly GCA_001781205.1). Classification (GTDB taxonomy): domain Bacteria; phylum Patescibacteriota; class Minisyncoccia; order Phycocordibacterales; family UBA918; genus HO2-49-34. The sequence goes on along the minus strand of MFLE01000015.1, from coordinate 13,693 downwards.
TGATAGTGAAGGCGAGTGGTGCCCAGGTTGCGGAGACGAGGGTGAGCGGAATCATACCGACGACCGTGGTGAGCGTCGTGAGAAGAATTGGACGCAAACGGCTTACTGCTGATTCACGGACGAGGTCTTCAGGAGTACTGTTAGCGCCACGTGCCTTGCGAGCGTTCATATCGTCGAGCAGAAGGATGCCGTTGTTGATGAGGATACCGGCGAGTGCAATGATGCCGAGGAACGCCGTGAATGAGAGCGGTTGCCCCATAAGGAAGAGCATCCAGAGGACGCCTGCGAGCGAGAGCGGAATTGCTGAAAGAAGACGTCCCGATTGCCCGATTGCATTGAATTCAAGTACGACAATCGCAAACATAAGGACAAGTCCTGTCACGAGTGCAACAAGCATTTCGGTGAAGGTCTTTTGGATTTGTTCAGAATCGCCACCGTAGGTGAGAGTGACGCCTGCGGGAAGGTTGAGTGATGTTGCGTTTGCCTCAAATGCAGCGGTTATTTCGACTGCATTGCCCAGAGGTGCAAGTTGCGCGTTCACACTACTGACACGCATGCCGTTTTCGTGGTTAATAACCGCAGAGGTGCGACCAGCAGTTGTGGTGAGGAAGGTGCCGAGTGGTACATTGCCACGCGATGTTGCGACAGGGATTTGCGCGATGGTGTCGGCGGTGGTTATGATAGTGTCTTCTGGTTGTACGTATGCTTGATTGAGTGCAACGCGGACGCGGACGTTGATATCGTCACCATCGATGCGGACTTTTGTTGCTTCCACACCAGCAATTGCTGCGCGGAGCGTCTGTGCAACGTCGGAGGTAGAGAGCCCGTAGTCGCGAGCGCGTGCTCTGTCGATATGAATGGCGAGCTCGGTGCCGTCGTTCGCGAGTGCGGAGGTGACGTCACGGGTTCCTTCTGCATCTTTGAGTGCGTTTTCGACAATCTCGGTTGCTTCAGCAAGTTTTGCGGTGTCATTGCTCCAGACTTTGATAACGACGGGTGCGTCGCTTGGTGGTCCTGCGACAACGTCGGCGATACGTACCGTTGCGCCGCTTGACCAGGACGCTACTGCAAGCTTTGCGCGGAGCTCCTTGGTGATGTCTTCGCTGCGAGCTTCGCGTTCGTCGCCTTTTGTGAGGTTGACGGTGAGCGATGCGTACTTTGCGCCACTTTGTGGATTTTGTGAAAGCGCGGAGGTGCCGCCGACGGTTGTTTGGATCGAGGTGAGGTGTGGGGTTTCTTTTTCGAAAAAGTCTTCTACCTGTTGTGCGACGGCATCGGTTGCAGCGAGTGTGCTTGCTTGCGGGAGTTCGATGTCGACAGTGAAGAAGTCGACATCGTCATTAGCGAAGAGAATTGCCGGAAGTGCGCCCGTGCCGACAAGCGCGAATCCACTCACCAGCGCGGTGACAAGGAAAAGGTAGAATGAACGGCGAAGCGCTTTGACCTGTATGAGGCGTGTGAGGAGGCTAGCATATACGCCTTCGAGTGTATGCCAAAGCTTCTCACGATAAAGTGCGAACGGGCTCTCTTCGTGCTTGAGGAATCCCATGGCAATGAGTGGCACAATGCCAAGCGCGACAATAATTGAGGCGATGAGTACCATCACGATGGTGAAGGGGATACCTTTCACAAACTGTCCAAGAATTCCTGAGAGGAAGAAGAGAGGGAGGAACACGGCGACGGTCGTCATCGTGCCGGCAATGAGTGGCCATGCGAAATCTTTGACGGCTTTCTGGGCAGCTTCAAGCTTACCCATGCCGTTTTCTTTATTGGTGTGGATACCTTCTACCATCACGATGCCGGAGTCGACGAGTACACCGATGGCGATAATGAGGGCGAAGAGCGAGATGAAGTTAATTGTGTTGCCGGTCATCCACATGCCAATGAAGGCAATCATAAAGGAGAGTGGAATCGCGAGTGCGGCGACGATTGCTTCGCGGAAGCCGATGGCAATAAAGAGCACAATACCGACAAGGAGAATTGTTTGGAAGCCTGAGGTACTGAGGTCTTTGATGCTTTTGCGTACGTCGTTTGATGCGTCGAACGTGACGACGTATTCAGATCCGGCAAGGAGTGTGTTCTCGAGTTCCTTGAGTCTGTCTTTTGCGTTGTCTGCGGCGGCGAGAATGTTGCCGCCAGAGCTCTTGTAGATATTGAGCGTGAGTGCGTACTGTGTTTCTTTGCCGTCGACATATAGACGCGAAATAGTGCTCGGCTCCACAAAGCCATCGACAACATGGGCGACGTCCCCGACAGTAATGGTACCACCGCTTGTTTGAATTGGCGCTTCTGTAATGTCTTTGATAGTTGTGATGTCGCCCTTGAATTGAATTGGGTAGGAGACATTATCGATGGTGAGTGAGCCTGCCGGCACACTCGCATTTGCCGCGCTGATAGCGCCGACAATCTGAAGCGGCGAAATGCCGTACTGCAAAAGTGCATCCTTGTTGGTGATAAGTGCAATTTCGCGGTCGCGGGTACCGGAGACTTCAACCTTTGAAATACCAGAAATATTGACGAGGTCGTCCTTAAGGTCTTCGCCGAGCTTTGTGAGTGCGGCGGGGTGGAGATCACTGCCGATGGCAACCATGAGTACTGGCTGATTTGCGAAGTCGACCTTTGTTACCGTGGGGCTTTCTGCATCAGTAGGGAGGTCGCGCTTTGCGCTCTCAACTGCGTTGCGGAGGTCTTGGATTGAGGTTTCGATGTCGGCACTGGCAATGAACTCGGCAGTAATAACCGAGACTCCCGCACGAGATTGCGAGGTTACTTTTTCGATATTGGCAACATTGCGGACGGCTGGTTCGAGTTCGTCGGTAACGAGTCGTTCGATGTCGGCAGCAGTTGCGCCGGGAAGTACCGTTGTTACGATCCCAATGGGAATCTTAATTTCAGGATTTGATTCCTTTGGCATTGCCATAAGCGCATACGTGCCCGCCACAATAAGCGCAACGATGAATAGTTTTGTGAATGCTGATCGTGTCAGCAAGAAGTTCCAGAGTGGGTACATATTTTATTGTGTAACTACCGTGTCACCTTCTTTTAATCCGCGAACATCAAGGACTATATCCGTAATTCCTTCAGCGCCAGAGATTACGATACTATTACTCGTTACGAGTCCTGTCTCTACTTCATGTGCAATAAGTTTTTCTTCCTCGACGCTGAGGATGAAAGCTTTTGTTGGGGTGAATTTTACTGCGGTGAGCGGAACTGTGACGGTGTGTTCTGTTTCAGTTTCGGTATCACCAGCAACAAATACAACATCATTGCCAACGTTGATAATGTCACCGACAGAAATACTTACCGCAGTGATGGTGCCAGCAACGGGTGTTTTTATAATGGTTTTATTGAAGACTGCGCGTGCACTTTCAAGTACGCCGAGTGCTTGTTTGACTTGCGCGTTTGAAGCTGCGGCGTTTGCGCCAGTAGAGCTTGTTATACTGGTTTGTGCGGCGTCAACAGAACGTTGGAGTCCTGTAATGGTTGTACGTGCGTCTCCGAGACGTGCGGTATCCGCGCTTCGCTGTGCGTCGGTGTAGGTGTCGGTACTACGCTGTTGTGGTACGAGTGCGGCGAGGTCATCAACAAACGTGCCGATCGTTGCAAGGTCGGTATCGAGCGAGCGGAGCATGTTCGTGATGTTTGCTTCTGAAACAGTGCTTGCGTCACGCTCCCAGGTCTTGAGCGTTTCCTCGATAGCAACACGACGCTTGTTAAATGTGGTTGCCTCGCCAAAAGCCTCAAGTCCACGAAAGCCAGTAATAGAGCCGGTGGTGCGTGAGAGTGAGAAGTAATTGTCGATTGATGTGTGCATCACCTGTGCGACGCTTACCGTTGCGGTGTTCCAGGTACGAACAGCGTCCTGCTTTGCGGTCGCTTGCGAGGTAGTGTTGCCGCCTGCTGCAGCAACAGCCGCGTCATACGCGCCTTCTGCTTGAATAAGCGCCGCACGCTGCGAGCTGTTTTCGAGCTGTGCAATAGTTGCGCCGGCAGCGACCGTGTCGCCAACTTTTGCAACGCTATTAACACGTCCGTCCGACTCTGAACGCACAATAAATGCATTGCCATCGGCGGTGCGTACGGCGGTACCGTTCGCTTCCGAAATGGTGTAAAGCGAAACAGTGCGTGCTGCGGTAATTGCTTCAGTCCCTTCGTCGCGAATGTCGTCACCCATAAAGTAGAAGGCGAGAAGAATAAGTACGAGCGCACCTGCGCCAATGCGTACTGATGTTTTTTTAAAGAATAATTGATTATTTTTTTTCATAAAGTGATGTTGCTATTTTAGTACTAAGTCGCGCATATTCGGCGAGTTCTTTATCAGTTAAGATGGCGAGCAGCTTCTCAAATTCTGCACTAAACATTTTTTCTGTTTTTGCAAGATGTCGTTTTCCTGCGGCGGTCGGGAGAAGGAATGCGCTGCGGCTATCGTCAGGATTTGGAACTTTTTTCAAAAGTTCTTGCCCCTCAAGTTCGCGCACAAGCTGTGTCGCCGCAGGGCTGGTAATGCCAAGAAACGAAGCAATTTTTTTCACGGTCATATCTGTGCGTGCACAAATGTTACCGAGCACTGCACACTGCGAGAGGGATGTGGCGCCATCCTCGCGCACGCGTTCCGAGATTCGTACATGCATATGCTGCTTAATTCCGCGCCATGTCTGCGAGATTTCCCGCAGCACCTCCTCACGACGTGGCGGAGGAGACTTTACTACACTATTTTTTGTCATATATGTAAGTATCTTACTTATCTATCGATTTCTGTCAAGCAATAAAAAAGCCCTCCAGATATGGAGGGCGAATAAGTGATGTGCTGGCAAATTACCGCGCGGAGGAAGGGAAAGGAGCAAACTGCTTGGGCAGCTTTGCATCGACTTGGCTTTGGTAGTTGCCGTCGTACGGTGCGGTAATGCTCCGCATGCGTTCGAAGACGCCGGTGACGATGGGGCTTTTATGCCGAAGGAACACGCGCCGAGGCGACCGAACTTCAAGCGTAATTGTCCCAAAGAAGCCGGGGTCTGCAAAGCCTGCGAAGTGTACGGTTGTATCGCCATGGCGACTGTCGAGCTCTTTGAGGACAAGCGAAAGGTCTTCAGGGACGTTTACGAGCTCGTTGGTGGCGAGCAAGTAGTACTCGTTTGCTTCGAGCCAGACACCCCATGAGTGGTCGTCGCCAGGAATACGTTGTTCTGCATACAGCGGGGCAAAGTATCCGACGGGACTTTTCTCACGCTTGCTCACGTCGAGCGGTTGCTGCAAGAGCGGGGCATCCACGGCTTTGTAGCCAATCGGTGCAGTACCATGTGCGAAGAGCGTCATGATGACCGAACCGTCGTGCGTGAAGAGGTTGAGGTCTCCTTGTGCGTAGGGTTTGTGAAAATTGTCGTCATGCCGCGAGCGGCGATAGAGGACATCGTGGTGTGTGAGAAGCTCCAAAAGGTCACCGTTCGAGAACCGCGTGTCCGCATCGAAGATGCGGAGCTGCGAGTAGCGCTCTTGCGTGCTAACTTTGATGTTGAACACGAGAGGTTCAAGCACGAGCCATACTTCAGCAGTGAGGCCCTGTTGCCGCAGGTCGACAGTATCGAAGCCAGCGATGTAATCCACCAAGAGACGCGACTGAAGAAACAGTCTCCCTGTGGTTGACTTTGCATTTGCGTAGCCATAGATACCGGGCGGGAAATTGACATCGATGGATGCCTTTGCGAGATAGCTTTTACCCGCCAGAAGCGGTTCATTTGCATCATGCACTTGCGCGCCCATCAGCTGCAGCAGGTCGCGAACACGCTCTTTTTGGTGCCGAGGTTTTACAACAGCTTCGACTTCATACATCTCAAAGCCGACGGTAATATCGAGCGATGCGTTGTTGATGTGGTCAAAGAGGAACGTATCGAGTGCCTTGATGCGTCCATGTTCGACGAGTGACGAAATGTCATCGTGTGAAAAAACACCTTTCATGGGGAATCTCCAAGTAGTAGTAGGAACAGAGGAACAATGTGTGCGTGTACTGTAGCCGAAAATGCTCTGAAGTGCAATATGTCGAGATGCTCTATGGTTGTTGCGGGTTTTCCCTCACACCTGGTGTGCTGTTACTTTGTTTCTTGTTCTCATCGCGCGTCACAGTAGGATAAGATTGTGTCGCTCTACAGTTGGGTAGAGAAGGCATGTTCGCAAAACTACAGCACAACAGGTGCGAGGGTTTTCTTTTTTGCTCAGATATGATACCGTTTCTTTGAATCGTTCACCTGTTCTTACCTTGTAAAGGAGTCACCCCAATGCAGCGTATACACATACCGCCAATTGATGAGCTCTACGAAACTCCTGTGCCAACAGCTTCCGCGCTCCGCGCGCTGCGCAAGGGGTGGCAAAAGCATCCCCTGCAGATTCATGCTGAAGGCGTCCACGACCTTATCGATATTCGCATGTTTGGTATTCGGGGCGCGAATCACTACCATCAAGAAAATGTTGCGCCGTACCATATGCGGATTCCTGGCTCTATTCCGCATCTCCTTCTTCGGTCGGAGGTTGCGGGACTCCTGTGTCTTGCGAATAACTATTTGCGAGCCTACGGCATGGAGCTGTTTGTGTTTGATGCGTGGCGCCCGCAGGAGGTGCAATTCTATTGCCGAAATGAATGGTTTCCCGCACATGTGCGACACACGCACCCGCACTGGTCTGCGGCGCAAGTACATGCAGAAGTGAACCGTTACTGGGCAGATGCAGTACGTACCGAGGCAGAAATCGATCAAAGTTGTCCGCCGCCGCATTCGACAGGTGCAGCGATTGACCTCACGATTCGTGCCATCGACGGGCCGCTGCTTTGTATGGGTTCGGGTTTCGACGAATGTTCGGATATATCACACGTTGATGCGTACGAGCACGACGGCACTTGCCTTCATGCGCCAACAGCAAAGATGAATCGTCGCGTGCTGGTGTGGTTGATGCATTCGCTGGGCTTTGTGGGACATCCGAACGAGTGGTGGCACTACTCATTTGGTGACCAGGCATGGGCGATTGCCATGTCGCGTCAGAGAGGTGTCGAGGTGCCTGCACGGTACGGCGCGGTGAATCCGTTGCCGTATCTTGAGGAATAGCGGTAGCATCCTATCGCAAAGACGTCATTCGTGACGTCTTTTTTTTTGCGTACTATACAAAGTAAAGTAATAGGTGTAGAGTAGGGGGCATTATGGCAACAAAAAACAAAAACGCCTACGCGGCGAGAGCGCTTGCGCTCCACAAAAAACTTGGCGGGAAACTCTCTGTTGTTTCGAAAGCAAAACTTCAAACCCGCGAGGACTGGTCAACGCTCTATACACCAGGTGTCGGTGCGGTATCATCATATCTTGCAGAGCATCCTGAAAAGGCGCGAGAATACACGATGCGCAAAAACACCGTTGCGGTGATTTCGGACGGCACGGCGGTGCTCGGACTTGGCAATATCGGGCCAATTGCAGCGCTTCCTGTTATGGAAGGGAAGGCGGTTATTTTTCAAGAAATGGGAGGTATCGATGCAATTCCGCTTGTCATTGACGAAAAGGACCCAAAGAAAATCATCGCCATCATCAAAGCGCTTGCACCAACCTTTGGCGGTATTAATCTTGAAGATTTCGCAGCGCCGCACTGCTTCGAGATTGAAACAGCGCTTGTTGAAGCACTCGATATTCCCGTTATGCATGACGACCAGCACGGCACCGCAATTGTAGTACTTGCGGGGCTTATCAATGCCGCAAAGGTGGTAAAGAAGAAGATGGTCGACATGCGCGTGGTTATTATCGGCGCAGGTGCCGCAGGGACGGCTATTGCAAAACTCCTTCTTGCTGCAGGACTCGCAAACATTGTTGTCGCCGACAGTCAAGGACCGCTCTCTACAAAACGCGCAGGACTTGCGGGGTACAAAAAGGAGCTTGCGAAAATGACCAATCCTGAAAAGTTCACAACCCTCACCAATGCAATTGCGGGCGCCGATGTGCTCGTAGGCGTTTCTGGTCCTGGCACTGTCACTGCCGACATGATCAAAACCATGGCAGATGACTCTATTGTGTTCGCACTTGCAAACCCGATTCCTGAAATCATGCCTGACGAAGCCCTGAAGGCGGGTGTCCGCATTATCGCAACGGGGCGATCCGATTTCCCGAACCAAATTAACAACGCCCTCGCATTCCCGGGCATCTTCCGTGGCGCGCTTGATAAGAAGATTACGAAAATCACCACGGAAACAAAGCTCGCCGCCGCAAAAGCAATTGCCGGCATGGTTAAAAACCCAACCGAGCAAGAAATTATCCCGAGCGTCATGCAAGAAGGCCTCACCAAAACCGTCGCCCGTGCCGTAAAATAGTTGCTAAGAGAAAAACATGCCTTCGGCATGTTTTTTCCTAAGCAACTAAGCAATTAATCCCTGAGCAACTAGAGCCCCATACATTTTTTCGAAAGTGATGGTATACTCTGACAGGATAGACCATGACCATGAGGCATACGAAATACGTTGATATTCTTTCGAAAGCACTCGTTCTCTGTGCACTGCTTTTTGCAGTGCTTTCTTTTGCGGTGTCAGTGCATGCTCATAACGGCCCTCATGATGAGCTGTCAGTAGACCACGAGGCTTCAGAAAGACTTCCTTCCGAGCTTTTCGATATTCGTCTCTCAATTGATTCCCGTGAGATACTGATCGCACAAGAACTTACGGCGCGAGCAGAGTTTGTAAGTTTTGGAAGAGTGCCGACACCAGTGACGCTGACATGGACCGTCCTTGATGCTGATGACGCTGAAGTGTATCAGGCCTCTTCTGAAACGTTGGTGGTCGAAACAGAGCTTACGTATCCTCGACGTTTTGTTGAGATGCCGTCCCTCGAAGCGGGTACGTATACGCTTCGTTTAGAGACGCGGTACCGTGGAGATGTTGAGGATGTGTTCACGCAGTCGTTCACAGTCATTGAGCCAAAAGATGATATTCTCCCGTTTCTCATTCTTGGGTTTATGACGCTTATTGGGACAGGCTGGGTTGTCTACCTCTTGCGTCACCATCGTGGCGGTATTACCCATGAGCGCATGGTCACTATTACTTCGCGCGCAGCGGTATTCCTTGTTGCGGGTGCAGTACTGCCTGCAGCGGGTCTTTTAGTAAGCGAAAGCGCTCACGTCGCAACACAGCGTGGCACGGTAATTATGAGTTCGCTCGGGCTTCGTACCACCTCTGATGCAAGTACGTTTATTGTACGCATGCAAGAGATTGCCGCTGCGTACACAAAACTCAAGGGTGTTATTGCATATGGTGACGATACCGTAGTGCTTGCTTCCGTACAGGATATTCCCGAAGTGTCTGCGCTGCATATTCTTGATGAATCAAAGGGTGTTGTGGTAAGTATGTATCGGCATCTTGGCTTTACGCCAGCAAAAACTGTTTTCTCCACCGTGCCGTCAAGCGAAGGTCTCGTACAAGCCAGTGACGGAACGTGGTCGGTGGTTGCGCGATTTCCTCGCGCCGAAGGGGGACACTATGTAGTGCAATCGGCGGCCAGTGATGTGTTTGCATGGCTCAAGGAGCGCTCACGAAAAGACGAGGACATATTTTTGGTAGATGCAGAAGGAGTGATCATGACGACAACACTGCACCAGAAGCAGGGTGAATCTCTCGCGGTGCGTTTTCCCGATATGTGGGAAAAGATGCGCATGAACGAATACTTCGAAGGTATCTGCAGAGCAGATCACCCCTTCACCTCACGGCGTATCGCCGTACCGACAGGTGAGGGATATGCACGCTATTACCTCGTGATGCAGGGGCATTATGAGCATCTTTCCGCCTCAATACATTTTGCGTTTTAGGCATAGTTGTGGTACAGTCGTGCCACAAAAGAAACTGTCAAATGTCTCACCGTTATATGGTGGTGTTGTACGGATAGCTTTCTTCATTGTATGGAACTCGCCGTCCAAAACTTCCATATTTCGGCAAAAATACTTCGCTTCGTCGTCACTGAACTAAGGTTCAGTTCCTTCTCCAGCTCGCATTTTTCCTCGAAATCTGAAAGTTTTAGAACGGCGTGTGACATTAGACAGTTTCTAAACCCCGGGGTAGCTCAGTCGGTTAGAGCGTAGGACTCATAAACCTAAGGTCGGCAGTTCGATTCTGCCCCCCGGGACAACCAATAGAAAAGCGAGCTTTGCTCGCTTTTCTATTGGTTGTCCCGATGAGAAGACTGCATATATCTCAGGACTTATCCCCACACCTGTTGCGCTGTCGTATGTTTCTCATTCTTGTCGCGTGTTGCGATAGGGTGAGAATGCATCGCTCTGCTGCTCGGTATGTAGAATATCTCCGCAAAACAACAACACAACAACACAACAGGTGTGGGGACTTATCCACTTTGGTTTTTCACCAAGGGAGCGGTATACTGCACGCATGACCCTGCACACAAAAATAGTCGGCACACTCATTAGTGCCGCCTTTCTTCTTATCGTCGGTATCGTGCTTAGTTACACCGGAGCAGCAGATGTCGCAACAACTGTTGAAATCACTAACGAACCACCAACAATTGATTCGATTCGCATCGCAACAACCGCATTCGGTGTCGACAACATTGCTTCTGCCGGCATCACTCCTGTTGTTGGTCTCGATCGCATTGTGCACCTCACTGGCACCATCACCGACCTCAACGGCAAAACAAGCGTCGCCTCAAGCAGTATTTCCGCTCTCTTTTATCGTACTTCAAAAACAGACACCTGCCTCGCTGACATGAACAGCTGCTACCACATCACCCAGTGTGATGTAAGCTACGACACCGCAAGCGAAGTAGAGCTTCTCTATAACTGTCCCACCCCTATTGCCTACCATACTGATGCAACCGACGTAGGCTCCCGCTACGCAAGCGACAATTGGACGGGAACAATCAGTGTCGTCGACGAAGGGCAGGGTACTGCATCGAGCACTATCACCACCGAAGTCAATGCACTCCTTGCTCTCAATATTCCCGACGGCATCGACTATGGCACACTCTCACTTGGTGGTATCTCCTCGAGTCCTGTCGATTTTCCCCTTACCCAACGAGGCAATACTCGTGCGGACGTCTTCGTGTCCGGTGGTGACATGGACTGTGACCTCGGCATGCTCGAAGGCTCAAAGCAGCGCTACTCACTCAGCGGTACTGCAGCATACGACGACGTCGCTACCAAGCCTCTCACGGAAATTCCTGTACAAGCAAACCTTGTTGTTCCGTTCCAAGTAACGGCGTCACCTGTTGCAACCTCGCTCTACTGGCGCATTGCGATTCCACAAGTTGGCATTAAAGGTAATTGTATCGGCAGCAATACCATCTCTCTTGTTGCGCTTTCAAACAAGGATGCGACATTCTACACAGGTATTGGCAACCATGCTGCTGCCATCGTCGAAGGGGGGCTTTATGTGTGGGGCGCGAACCAATTCGGACAGCTTGGTCTTGGTGACAATAACAACCGTCTGCATCCGACACGTGTCGGCACTGATTCTGATTGGTCTGCGGTAGCGCCGGGCATTTACCATACCCTTGCTATTAAAACAAATGGCGACCTCTACGCATGGGGGCTCGGCGCGCAAGGGCAGCTCGGGCAGGGAAATGGCACAAACTATAACACTCCACAACAAGTAACCGCGATTGTGGGCGCATGGCAGAAGATTTCCGCGGGCTCTCATCATTCACTCGCGATTCATAGTGACGGCACACTCTACACCTTCGGCTATAACGCGTTTGGGCAACTTGGACGCAGTGGCACGGCAAATACCCCTATCGCTATCGATGCAAACCTCTACACGCAAGTACATGCGGGATATTTGCATTCCTATGTCGTACGGAGTGATGGTACGGTGCTCTCCTTTGGGCGAAATGATTCTGGGCAACTCTGTAACGGGGAAATCACGCCACCGACACAAGCAAACGCAACCCCCTATGCCATACCGATAAGTAATTATGCAAAAATTGCAACAGGGCTTCAACATATTATTTTTCTGATGCAAGACGGTACAGTACGCGCCTGTGGTCAAGGGGGTTCTGGACAGATTGGTAATAGTTCGACCACAAACGTCCTTACGCCGACCGACATAGGTGCGGGCAGTGGCTGGCTGAACGTTGTGGCAGGTCTCGGACATAGTGCTGCACAAAAAGCGGACGGCTGGTATGTATGGGGAAGTAACCAATATGGGCAACTCGGGCTCGCCGATTTTGTAAATCGTACGGCACCAGTATTCCTCGGGAGCACTATTGACGAACTTATTCCTGCAGCGAATGCGACATTCCTTCACATGGCTGATGGCGGCTCACTTGTGACGGGTTCTGCGATTATGAACGAGCAAGCGGCATTCGCTTGGCGCGAGACTCCTATTAGTATTCTAGGGACGGCAACAGACTGGGTGTCAGGGCATGCGCAGTTTATATCCACGATTGCACTTCGTGCCAATGGTACGTTGTGGTCATGGGGAGCGAGCACTTCGGGGCAACTCGGTCTCGGAGACTTCACCAATAAAAGTTCGCCACAACAAATAGGCACGAATACAAACTGGGTAGAGCTTGCGACAGGGTATGCTACTGCTTTTGCGCGAAACAGTAACAATGAAATGTTTGCTTGGGGAAACGCGAGCTATGGTTCACTCGGCGATGGTACGGAAACAAATAAGAGTAGTCCGGTGCAGATTGCTGGTTCGTGGACGAAACTTTTTGGTGGTGAGCTAGGAGGCTTTGCACTCAAGGATGATGACAAGCTGTATGCGTGGGGATATAACCCTTCTGGGCAACTTGGGCTCGGCTACACCACCAGTGTTTCACCGTTCGGTGTCACGACTCCTACAAAGGTCAACGACGATACCGACTGGTTGCTTGTTTCAGGAAGAGCTGGACACACGCTTGCCATCAAAACAAACGGGGACCTCTATTCCTGGGGGTATGATGGCAATGGCAGACTAGGGCTCGGAAATTCAGGAAATAAATTGGTTCCAACCCTTGTCGATAACACCAAAAACTGGACCGCCATCGCTGCAGGGCACGAACACAGTCTCGGTATCGCTGATGGCAAGCTCTACTCGTGGGGCTTGAATAACTTCGGACAGCTCGGGCAAGGTGATACCACGCAGCGTACAACACCAACACAAGTCGGCAGCGCAACAAACTGGGTGGCAGTTGCCACTGGTCGCTACTGGCAGCAATCCTTTGCACTCAAATCCGACGGCACGCTCTGGAGTTTTGGCAACAACGGCAATGCCGCGCTCTGTCAAAGCACGAGTATTCCGTCGCTCAGCGTACCAACCCAAGTTGGTACCGCAAACGACTGGGTCGAAGTCACCGCCGGTGAAAACCATGTCATCCTCCGCAAAACAAACGGTACCCTCTACGCCTGCGGCGTCGACACGTACGGACAACTCGGCGTCGGCAATATGAATGACATCAATACCTCGGCAAACGTGACCCCGACATGGTGATAGTATCCGTTACATAAAATGCTCTGCATAGAAATATGTCAGAGTTTTTTTATGATGTTCCTGGATTCTTCCTGGAGGCTTATCCACAACTATCCATTTTGCGTTTTCCCAAAACAGCGTACAATACCCTCATGACAAACACAAAAACAATCACCACCCTCATCACCATCTCCTTCCTCCTCATCATAGGAATCGTCCTCCGCTACACCCAAGCAGCCGACGTCTCAACCTCAGCAGAAATTCAAAACACTACACCAACCGTAG
>MFLE01000014.1 GCA_001781205.1 Candidatus Kaiserbacteria bacterium RIFCSPHIGHO2_02_FULL_49_34 | reverse complement strand
GAGAGTGAAATATCAATGAAACGTCCGCCGGTAGCTTCGGCAAGGTATTCATATTCATGTTCAGGGTCGATAACAATTACTTCAGCACCCATCATCATGGAGCGAAGAATTTCAAGTTTGATCGCATATGATTTTCCTGCACCAGAAGTAGCGAACGTAACTGAGTTGTAGTTTGCGAGTGAAAAACGGTCAAAAAGTACAAGGGATGAGTTGTGACGGTTGATACCATAGAGAATTCCCTTATCCATCGAAAGGTCGAATGAGGTAAAGGGGAAGAAACTTGAAAGTGGCTGTGTGTTGAATTTATTATGAACCTCGAGTTCGTCAGACATGATAGGAATAATGCTTTTGAACCCCTGCTCTTGTTGAAAGAGTGCGGGTTTTGCATACACCATGCCTGTCTCCATGATGTTTTTAATTTCCTGCTCTGCCTTTTGAAGTGCTGCTTCATTGTCTGCGTAAATAGCAATATAGAGACCAACTTCAAAAATATGTTCTTCGGCGGTTGTGAGGCGGTCGCGGAGATCCTCGAGATTTTGATACGCCATTTCAAGTTGTGGGTCGCGAACAAGGCCTCTCGATTCACGTTCGTTTATTTGACTCTCAACTTCAGCGACCTTACGTTGAAAATCTTTGAGAAGATGTGCTGTATCGACGGGATTAATCATGATAGATACATCAATCTCCTTGTCGAGATTGAGGATAGGTTCAAGCCACCCGTCGTTAAGGAATCGAGGATAGGATACTACATATAAAACGCGTGCATACGTACCACTAATATTAATGTGTTTTGGTGCGATTTCGATTGCTGCCGGGGCGATAGTGTCCTGCACTGAAAAACGGGGCGATTGCACCGGCTGCGCCGCACCAGTAGCAGCAGTCTTAGGAGAAAGAAAATCAAAAATACCCATGGGGGTAGTATACCTTAAGATTAAGGAAAGTAGATGGTGTATTGACGATGAGGGATTTGGTCAAGAGTTACTACATAGAGACGCAAGTGTGATGAGGGATTTGGTCACGATTGCTAAGCCTTTTACTTCGCTATCGCTCGTAAAAGTCTGACACTTCGTTTCTTTCTACTCTCGTTCTTAAATGTGAATCTCTACTTCGTTCCGACTCCCACTTACTCACTCGTTTGAAAGATAAGCATCGCCGACCCTGGCTCGCCTGTCGCTGAGCGCGACATGGCTCCGCCGTTCAAATCCCTACGCAACAGTGCGAAGGCACTGTTGCTCATCGACCACCCAAGAAAATAGCCACCTAGACGGTGGATATTTTCTAAAGGGTGGGCGATGAGGGATTTGAACCCCCGACCTTCTCGGTGTAAACGAGCTGCTCTACCAACTGAGCTAATCGCCCGCATTTCTTTTATTTTTATCTCCTATTCTCTTGCGAGAAGCTATGGCGATCGCCCATATTTCTTGGGCTGTGTGCGTATAATACTTATTTTTTTAGAAAAGGCAACCACTTGCAATATTTCGATTTATGTTGTATTATTTTTATTGATTCGTTTTTCACATTTCTTGCAAGGAGAATGTAATGTTCCTTAAAACTCTTGTAATTGCTCTGATTGCACTAATGGTCGCTGGCTGTGCAGGTGGACGCTTCGGTGTTGCACCGAATGGTCGCATGTATGGTGAAGTTGCCGTTGGCCCCGCTGGTGTGCAAGGGTACAACCACGGACAGCAACAACAAATCATGATTCAGCAAAATCAAACGGTAGTCATGCCACAGCGCGGCTATCGCCAGCCACGTTTCTGTGCAAATTACTACAGTAATAGCTCTGGCTGCTACGGTGGTAATGGCGGCGGCGGGCAACAATTGGTTCAGCAATGCAAGGTGAATCGTTCGACAGGTCAACGTATCTGCCAGATGGTGCCACCACACATGGTGAATCAGTGGTAGTTCTGCTGGCTGTGTATTCGCAACAATAAACCCCTCCGTATGTATCGGAGGGGTATTTTTTTGTCTATCTTTTAAGCGAGCGAACGAGAGAGAAAAGATGTACCCAAGGGGCATAAGCTACGCGTTATTTTGCGTACGGGTCTTTCCGGGCGTAGATTGAAATCGTGCGACGCTTCCCTGCCTTACCTTGAGTTGTGCGGTGGCGGTGTGATTTATGTACACTCTCGACAACGAATTCCCCGTCTTGCATGAATTCCACAAGCTCATGCTCAAAGTACACATGTTCAGGGACTCCAATAATAGGGTGAATATACGTGCCTTCCTCCTCGGTTCCTGCTTCTTTAAGGAGTCGGGAAGTATGAATATCTTCATCACGAAGGAAGGTTTTAATAAAGTACCAACCGCCTGGACGAAGCACGCGCATAATTTCATTGCGGAGGAACTCGCGTTCAGCATTACTGAGGAAGTGCGATGCCATCATATCAATAACAATGTCTTGTGAGTTATCGGGAAGGTCGAGAACGCCTGCGATTGAACGTACTTCGTAGGTAAGTGGCAATCCTTCAGATGCCAGTCTTGCTTGCTTAATTGCCGCAGCAGATGTGTCGTATCCATACCCGCGAGCCTGAATATTTTTTGCAAGATGAATAAGGTTGCGACCATTGCCACACCCAAGGTCGAGAACATGCGGATGCTGACGAACCATTGTATTTTTATGACGCGCAAGAAAACGCAAGAACTTTTCAAGGTCCTCACTTACCTCGTCGGAGAGCTTCAGGTGTTCAGCATGGGTGTATTCATGATCCCAAAATGTAGCACCGTGTCGTACTTTTTTTGCCATAGTGGCTTGCACCTTACCATATTGTGTGGTTATATGCCACTTATGGAAAAAATCTATGGAAAACATGCCGTTCTTGAAGCGGTAGCGAAGCGCCCGGACTGTGTAATCGCGGTCTATGCAGACGAGCGATATTACAGCGAACCAGTCTTGCAGGGGACTTCTGTGAAAGCTTTGAACAAGGAAATGATTATGAAACTCCCGAAAGATGCAGTACATCAGGGTATTGTTGCGGAAATCAATATAGAAAAGCTCCTCAAGGACTTCAAAACATGGAAGTATGAACTCACCGAAGTTGACCCGAAGACTTCGGTCGTAGCACTTGCAGAACTTAATGATCCACAAAACATCGGCGCAATTATCCGTAGCGCCGTTGCATTCGGCGCATCAGCAATTCTCGTCCAAGAACACCGAGGTGCTGGTATAACTGCTGCCACCATCAAGGTTTCTGTTGGTACCATCTTTGCAATCCCAATCGTTGTCGTCTCAAACCTCAATAGCGCCCTCAAAGACCTCCAAGGTAAAGGCTTCTGGGTCTACGGTCTTGATATGGAAGGAGAACCCCTCAATAAAGAACATTTCACAAAACCAACCGTAATTGTTGTTGGTAATGAAGCAGAAGGACTCCGTGAAAAAACACGTGAGCACTGCGACACCATGCTCGCTATCCCGATGACAGGCCCAGCAGAGTCACTCAACGCCGCAAGCGCCGCAACTGTAGCTCTCTACGCTTGGAGTACACAAAATTAGTAAAGGACATATAGAAAACATAAAGGACACGTGCGTGTCCTTTATGTTGCGTATGAATGCTCTATATGACATCAACAATACGAAGTCGAAGTTCCCTTTTGTTCATAAAGAAAGACTCTTCAAAATGTGCAATGAGAGTACACTGCTTCCCTGCCATAGGTTCCATGTGAAACGAATCGGGAGTACGGAAGAAGGCAATGGCAGGAATGTTGTGGGTGGAGCTTGGAAGGATAAGCTTGGTATGTTCCTTGGTTTTTCCAAACAGTTCGACTGAATAGGGGGTTATATTGGGAATTTGGAAGAGTGGTTTGCTATTTTTCATTCCGAACGGAGCGAGGGCTGCAATATGTGTATATGTTTCGTTTGTAAGTTCATGGAGCGAAATTGTTGCGTCGACAATGGTTTCATATGAAACAGTTTCACTTTCTTGCGCAAGCGCCTCATGTGCGGCGCAGAGCACGGTCCCGAGCGTGTGAATTTTATCATCAGCAACCTCAAATCCACCTGCTTGATGATGTCCACCACCTTGTAAAATTGCATCCTTTGCATGTTCCATAAGCGCAACAACACTTGTTGAGCCACTTCGGCATGACCCTTTGATATGCCCTTTGCCATCGCGACCCCATACAAAGGCAGGACGTTTATATTCCTCAGAAAGTGAGTTTGCTACAAGTCCGGCAAGCGAAGGCATCCAGTCGGGGTTGCCAATGACAATCACGGGAGGAATTTCTTCCATGTGTTTGAATTTTTGGTGTACCTCACGTGTCATGGCGGCAACTTTCGCTTTTCTTGATTTGTTAAGGTTTTCAAGTTCTTGCGCAGCTTCCCTTCCTGTTTTTTCATCGCCAGAGAGCATCGTAAAGGCAATCTTTGGAATTCCCATGCGTGATGCGGCATTAATACGTGGTCCGATAGTGAAACCGATATCGTCCTCGGTGATATTTACGGGATTCACTTTATTGTCACGAAGAATTTGGAGAATTCCCGGACGTCTCGTTTTGCGAAGTACCTTGAGTCCATATGTGACAAGTGCCCTGTTCTCATCACGGAGTGGTACCATGTCTGAAATGGTTGAGAGTGCCACAAGATCAAGGAGCCATTTCTCCCAGCCAAGCGGAATATCAGTATCAGGTTCCTGTTCACGAAGTTTCATGAGAAACGCTTGCGCAAACTTGAAAGCAACACCGCAAGCACACAGTGATCGCCAAGGATATGCTTCATCACGCCGTGGATTCAAGAGTGCTATAACATCCGGAATTCTGCCCTGTGCAGTTTCATGGTGATCAATCACAATCACATCAATACCACCCGCCTTTGCATGTGCTATTTCATCAAATGAAACCGTGCCGCAGTCAAGAACAACAACAAGTGTTACACCGTCAGCAATAAACGTATTCACCGCATCCATATTGAGACCGAAACCTTCATTATGACGATGGGGGATGTAGTTGGTGAAGTTTGTGATACCAACACGCCTGAAGAGGTCATGGATGAGTGTGCCTGCAGGAATACCGTCACAGTCGTAGTCGCTGAAAATAACCACCTTTTCTTGAGTATCGCGAGCAAGAAGTACCCTATCAACTGCTACATGCATGTCAGTCATAAGAAACGGGTCGTGCAGGTCACGCTCAAAATTAGGCGCAAGAAACACCTCTTTTGTTTCATATGAAACACCTCGATTCTTCAGGAGCTGATCAATAAGACGCTCCTCAGTGCGTTCTACGACGGTATATTGTTTCATATGGAACGTATTGTAACATGGTGGTATACTTTCTGCATGGAAGAAACAATTTTTGACAAAATCATTCGCCGTGAAATTCCGGCAGAGATTATTTATGAGGACGATGCAACCATCGCATTCCTTGATGTAACGCCTGTGCATAAAGGGCACGCACTAGTAGTGCCAAAAGAGCGTTGTCGCAATATTCTCGACTGCTCAAGTGAAACAGTTGGGCATGTCTATCAAATCGCACAGAAAGTAGCGTTGCACATGAAACAGGCGCTCAATGCTGATGGTATCAACATTCATGGTAACAACGAGCCTGCAGCGGGGCAGGAGGTGTTCTACTTCCACGTACACGTCATTCCTCGATATGAAACCGAACATCCTTTCCAGAAGCCAACACACGAGAAGTATGAGGAAGGAGAGATGAAGGAGTTTGCGGAGAAGCTGAGGGTTGGATAGTTTCATATGAAACAAAAGAAGCAGCGCCTCTAGACACTGCTTCTTTTATTTGTCGGGGAGCAGGGAATCGAACCCTGGCCACTCGGTCCCAAACCGAGCACACTACCATTATGCTACACCCCGATGATGTGAGAGTTGCGGAACATAAGCCGCAGGCTGCAACTCACAGAATTGTGCAGAAAGTAAGCCGATCGAAGAGAGATTTACTTTCTGTGCAATTCTGTGAGTTGCACCTCCACAGCGAAGCGGAGGAGGTATGTTCCATAACCGAATGAGGACAGGGTGAAAGCGAAGCGCTCGACCCATACTATCTCTGTGCGCCCACCAGGACTCGAACCCAGAACACTTGATCCGAAGTCAAGGATGATATCCATTTCACCATGAGCGCGTGTCAGTATCATACGCAAAAAATAAGAAAACGCAAATTTTTGTGTAAGAGACAAAGCACATCGTAAAAGACATTATATAGGACACTCAGAGACATTACTCAAAATCCCAGTCATCACCCTTCGTGAGCTCTAATTCGATGTCTTCAAGCATCTCTACTGCAGCATATGTTTCATATGGAACAAGGTACACGAATAGTGCGTCAATCACATATACACCCTTAAACTTCCGCTCAGAGTTATAAATACTTATAACTTTCCGTAAATTTTGCATCTTCTGGTCATCGACCCGGAGATTAATCTGATGTGTTTCATATGAAACGTCCTCCTCTAGTTTTACGCGATTCGGGTACTCTGTCGCTTTGACTTCTACAAAATGTAGAATACGCCCTTTACGGCAAACAATGTCTATTTCACCAACAGTTTGGGAGTAGTTGCGCTCAAGTACCGTAAAACCTTGTGATTCCAAGTATTCTGCAGCAATAGATTCCCCTATTTTGCCCACATCTAGTTTCATATGAAACATTCTACCCGAGTTCTCCACAGAAGAGAAGTGTTTCAGTGTGAAACGTTCTTGCGTGCTATGTCCGATAATAATGTTGAAAAACAAGGATATTTGCAGTACTTGACGAAAATAAATGTCCGTTATCCACACCGTCCACAGGTCTATCCACAGCTTATGGATGGCTTGGAAATGTAAAACAAGTAAAACTATCATGATTTTCAAAACGGGATGAAGTTGTGCTGGCGGGTGGTACTTTTCAGCCGTAGGCGTACATAGCGTACGATGATGGAGGTTGAAAAGTATCACCTGACAGTGCAAATTCGCCCGTTTTGGAAGTCGAGGTGAAAGATATGGACTTTTATGCGTCTACCTATATAATGACTTCCACTCATTATGTCTCTTCTTGATAAAGACATACCATCTGGCAGTCATACCGAAGATGCGTTTCTCGCTGCTTTTGACGAATATCATGATGCACTCTTTCGGCACGCCTTTTTCCGCCTGTCGGATCGCGAGCGTGCTATAGAGATTGTGCATGATGCGTATATACAGACCTGGTCGTATGTACGTAAAGGCGTTGTCATTGGCTCGTACAAATCTTTCCTCTATAAAATCTTAAACAATAGGATTATCGACGAATATCGCAAAAAGAAATCAGTATCACTCGACGCCATGATTGATGGCGATGAGTCTGATGAGCGATATATGGAAGAACTTCATGAGCATAGCCATGAAACACTCATCGACAGCATCGATGCTCAAAAAGCACTTGTCCATCTTGAGGATATTGCACCGCAATATCGTGAGGCAGTTGTGCTTCGGTATATAGATGGTCTCTCACCAAAAGAAATGGCGGAGCTCCTCGAAACGACAGAAAATGTCGTTTCACTCAGAATTCATCGAGGCCTCAAAGCCCTCAAAAAAATTCTAGAAACAAAACAATAAACATGCAATCACCTTGGTCGACATACGTACAAGATACGAAAATGAATACTCATGAGCGCGAAGAACTTCGTGCGCGGCTTTTGTCATACATGGAATATCATCCGTATCGTGAACATATCTCAAAACAGGTCCCGTTCATGGAGCGTTTTATGCAGCACGTTGGTGTTTTGCGGGCAGTGGCATCAGGAAGCGTTGCGGCACTTGTCTTGATTATTGCGACCCCATTTCTTGCAGAAGGTGCAAACCCTGGTGACCTACTCTACGCGGTTAAAACCCGTGTGAATGAGCCGTTGCAGGGGATTACTCTCTCAACTCCAGAAGAAAAAATCGCATTCAAAACAAAACTTCTTGAAAAACGTGTACTCGAAGCGAAGCTTCTTGTTGAAAATAACTCAATGAGTCCCGAAGCAGAAGCAGACCTCTCAAAAAACATTAAACGACATTCTGAAGAGATTCAAGAGAATATTGAGGTAATCGCAACAACAAATGAAGAAGGTGCCTTGTATGCAAAGGCAGACCTTGCCGCAGAACTTACCAAAACAAGTGAAATCGTAGAAGCGATTGTCAGTGAAAAACCAGCAGATTCTCTCAAAAAAGCAGTTGCAGCCGTAAAGGATGATGCAGTAGAATCGGCAGCGATTGCAACAATATCCTCACAAGACCAAGTAGCGGGGCATATTGAGCGAGAACTTTCTCGAGCGTATGAACTCCGCGCGACACTCAATGGTAAACTGACTGCAGAGGAAGAAGCAGAAATTGCTCGTCGTTTCACTCGTATCGAAACAATCCTTCGAGGTAAGCCTGTTGAGTCTGTTGCAGTAATGATAAGTGAGGCGAAGGTTACCACTTCGACCGTGACGAGCGAGGGTGGCGCAACAAGCACAGAAAGTGAAGCAGTACTTCTGAGTACTACAACTATGGCATCGACTACGCTTTCAAAGCCTACATCTGGCCCAGAAGACGTCCTTACACGTATTAAGACGCTTATTACTTACCTTACAAACGCAGCACTGCGTGAAGCCGTACCAAAGGAGCCAGTAGTGGTTGAAATTATCCCCGATTCGAAGCCAGCAACCTCAACACAGGCAACTACCACAGCGAACACAGAAGCAACCGAATAGGTTGTTTTTTTGTGGATATGTGTTATAGTATCAGCACCTTCGCAGGCAGAGACAGTATCTAGTCTCGCGTAACTAATTTTTAAATTATATGCTTACAGCTCGTAAAAAGGTTGCGGTTATCAAGGATATCCGCCGCCATGACAGCGACACTGGCTCAACAGAAGTCCAGGTTGCACTCCTTACCAAGCAGATTGAAGTGCTCACCAAGCACCTTAAGACCAATGCAAAGGATTTCCACTCACGCCGTGGACTTCTCAAGATGGTTTCTGACCGTCGCAAGCACCTTAAGTACCTTGAGCGCAAAGATTCTGCCTCATATGCTAAGCTCATCAAGGAACTCGGCCTCAAGAAATAACAGTCTTCGCTTAAAATTGGCACATTTGCACTGGTTTCGCAATTTTTCATCCTCACCGTACTTAGGTACGGCTCCGGTGAAAATTTACTCCAACCAGCACAACTGCACTCAATTTTAAACAAAGCCTCGTAGCTTTAAAGAATACTCTCGGGAACTGGGAGTTTTCTTTTGTATTTTTCTAAAACGGAGTATACTATCGGCATGGAAACAGAATCATATAAAATCGCCATTGAGGCAGAACTTACGGAGGTAACCCATATGCTTGAGGAGATCGCATCGCGTGATCCGCAGGACGAGCATAACTGGGTACCAAAGACGGACGACATGCCAGCTGATGAAGCAGACGCAATCGATGTTGCTGACAAAACAGAAGCATGGGTAGAACGTACGGGAGAAGTCGCACAGCTCGAACGTCGATACAATGACTTACGTCACGCCCTTGACCGGATTGCAAAGGGTACCTACGGTATCTGTGAAATCAGCGGACATCCTATCGAAACAGCACGCCTTGAGGCGAATCTCGCAGCACGGACCTGCATTGCCCACAAAGAAGAGGAAGGAATTCTCTCATAATGAGCGAATTTGCATTGGTTTCGAAAATTTTCATCCTCACCGTACGTTGGGTACGGCTTCGGAAAAAATTATTCTCCAACCAACGCAATTTCATCTCATTCTGAAAGAATCCCCCGCAGGAGATATCAGTCGAGACAAAACACCGCGAGGTGTTTTTTGGTTCCTATGGTATATTCATTTCTATGATTGCGAGAACACACACCGTGCAACCAAATGCACTTGATGGAACTATTGTTACTGTTGAAGCAGACTTCATGCTCGTAAAACAAGGGCCGGGAATATTTTCAATTGTGGGACTTGCGGGTAAATCTGTTGACGAAGCAAGTGACCGTGTCCTTACCGCGCTACGTAATTCTAAATTATTAACACACAAGGAAGGTGCGGTGCGAGCGATTATCTCACTCGCTCCTGCTGCGCTTAAAAAAGATGGGTCATTGTTCGACCTTGCGATTGCAATAGCCTATTTTATGGCACGGGAGGGAATTCAAAAAGATGTCTCCAACACAGTATTTATTGGAGAGTTGTCACTTGACGGCACACTTCGAGAAGTGCGCGGGGTGCTTCCTGCAGTGGTTGCGGCGAAGAAAGCAGGCTTCACTGAAATAATTGTTCCAAAAGAAAATGCTGCAGAAGCAGCACTTGTTGACGGAATTACGGTGTACGCAGCGCAGTCGCTCCTGCAAGTTGCGCAACATATTAAAGGCACCGCACTCTTCTCGCCGGTACCACATACAGAAATAGACGATACCTATGCAGGGGCCGTCACCATGCTCGAAGATGTGCGTGGGCAAGAGACCGCAAAGCGCGGACTTATTATTGCCGCAGCAGGAAAGCATAATGCCATCCTTGTCGGACCTCCAGGAACAGGGAAGACGATGCTCGCACGTACGCTTCCAGGGATTCTCCCGCCGCTTTCGCTTGATGAGGCACTTGAGGTAATGGCAATTCACTCATATGCGGGCACACTCGCGGGAGGCATCACTTCTGTGCCGCCGTTCCGATCACCGCACCACTCAGCGTCACATGTTGCACTCGTTGGCGGTGGATCTATTCCACGACCAGGCGAAGTAACGCTCGCGCATCGAGGTGTACTTTTCATGGATGAATTTCCTGAATTTGACCGTCGTACCATCGATAGTCTCCGTCAGCCACTTGAGGATAGGATTGTGACAATCGCTCGTGCGCAGTCTTCGGTGCAATTCCCGGCGAATATTATGATGATTGCGGCGATGAACCCATCTCGTGGAGGCGACCAAGGCGACAACTACGCCGAGCAAATGCTTGAAACCTACAAAAATAAAGTGTCTGGACCAATTCTTGACCGGATTGACCTTTGGCTCGGTGTGCCACATATTTCACACGAAGACCTCGCAAAAATAAATACACAATCAGGTGAAACTGAGCGTGCTCGCGACCTTATTCGTGCTGCACGCGCCCGTCAAAAAGAACGTCTCCAAAAACACGGACTCACCGCCAATGCCGAAATGACCGCCCGTGTCATTGATGATGTTATTGAACTTTCCGATTCCGTTCGTGCTCTTCTCGTTAAATCTGCCGAACGTCTCAAGCTTTCGCCTCGCAGCTACCATCGTCTTGTAAAAACGTCTCGCACTATCGCTGATCTCGAAGGGAGCGACGACATTAAAGACATACATGTCCTCGAAGCGTTGCAGTATCGAGTACAATAAACAAAAAATCCATCTACTGATGGATTTTTTAACGACGGTAGGTTGCATTAAGGTCGTCTTTATCGTCTTCGCTGTCCATTGTTCGTAGTCGTGCTAATTCAGCTGCTGGATCCTTCAGGGCAGCGGCAAGCTCCGCGCGGGTAAGGTCATTGCGAAACGGTACACCAACACGCTCTTTATACGTAGCAACGAGTTCGTCAAAGGTTAGTTCTTTGCCGTTCTCGTCATCAAAATGAAAAGGTATTTGTTCCATACACAAAGTATACCAGAACTAAAATTGTATTCAATCGACCAATCAACGAAGCAGATTACGTATTTTGGGCGAGGGAGATGATATGAGAAAAGTAGCAAGTTCGCCCAGAAGACCGTCCAAAATTAAAATGGGTTCTTGGCTCCGCGCACTTCAAAGTGGAGATGAGGCCCTGTCGAGCGGCCGGTATTGCCGACGAGTCCGACAGACTGACCTTGACTCACGGATGCGCCGACACGGACGTTGTTCTGTGAAAGGTGTGCATACAGGGTTTGGCTGCCGTTTGCGTGTTTGATTACCACGTATTGACCGTAGCCTCCATTGTAGCCAGATGATGCAGAGATGATTACCTTGCCGGCAGCTGCCGCACGAACGGTGGTGCCAACAGGTGCAGCGATATCGACACCATTATAACCATGGACTCCTTGTGTCTTGCGACCATTTGGAAGTGGATGGATAAGCCCAGCGCTTACGACACCACCACTGGTGACACCGCTGGTGCTCTTTTTTGCAACAACGGTCTCAGGGACGATGCCGTTTGGAATTACCACAACACTACCCACGGTGAGCCCGTCATCAATCTGGTTGTAGGCGAGGATTTCGTCAACGTCCCCTTTGTAGTTTTTAGCAATAGATGCAAGCGTGTCACCTTTTTTCACGGTATGACGTACCCCAGAAATCGGGAGGATGTTCAACACCATGCCCGGCTTGATAAGGTTTGCACGAGGGATGTCGTTTGCCCAAAGGATAGTGTTCTGCGACACGTCAAACATTTGTGCGATTTGTGAAAGGGTATCGCCTTCACGCACTACGTAGACGCTAATTTCTCCGCTGATAGTGGCGGTTTTCGCGAAGCTGCGATCTGCCTCAGAAAAAAGAAAACCGTCCGCGTATGTTGCTGGCGTCGGAGCTCCGCCATAGGTGCTGCCAAGGAGCGGTATTGTTTGTGCGGTATCGCCGGGAGGTATCGGGGTGGCGATAAGATAAGGGTAAACTCCTTCGCTCGCGGCGAATCCATGAAGAAGGGGCGGAACAACAAGCGACAGGCTGCTTACTCCTGCGATGCCGATAATAATCCGCGCAATATGTCGTGACGATCTTTTTGGTAATGAATCGTCAGGGTTTATATCAATAGGTTGAATACAAAAGAGTGGACGCGCCGCTGGGGTATCAATACGGAAGAGCAGTAGTGAATGAAAAATCGCTTGCGCGACTTCTGTCCATAATTGTATGCCGAACTGAGAAACTGTCAACGGTGGATAGAGAAGGGTGTGTGGTATAGTAATGCGGCTATGGAACACTTGAAAGGACTCAACGCGGCACAACAAGAGGCGGTGTGCACGATTAACGGCGCGGTGCTTGTGCTTGCGGGCGCGGGCTCAGGGAAGACCCGTGTGATTACCCACCGTATTCTTGAAATTATTCGCAGCGGTGTACCGGCGAATCGTATTTTAGCGGTGACATTTACGAATAAAGCGGCGGCAGAAATGCGCGAGCGTCTGCACACGCTCTTGAGTAGCCATGCAATCCCCGATGATTTTGGTGAGGTCTCTGTCGCAATGCCGACCGCAACAACCTTCCACTCGCTTGGTGTGCGGATTCTGCGTGAGCATCATGAACGGCTTGGGCTCCCAAAACACTTTGCAATTTACGACCGTTCCGACACCATGCGTGCTATTAAGTCCGCAATGGAGGCGGCGAATTATTCCGTCAAAGAATTTGAGCCCAAAAATATCCTTTCTGCGATTTCAAAAGCAAAAGGAGAAGGAGAAACCCCCGAACAATACCTTTTGAATGCGAAGTCATACGGCGCGCGCGCGGCGGGCGAAGTCTGGAAGCGCTACGAAATCATCATGCGCGAAGCGGGCGCACTCGACTTTGACGACCTCCTCATCAAGACCTATAACCTCCTTCGCGACCACGAAGATATCCGCAAAGGATACCAAGAGCGTTGGCAATACATTCATGTCGACGAATTCCAAGACACCAACAAAATCCAAATGGAAACACTTCGTCTTCTCGCAGAGCATGGCAATGTCTGTGTGGTGGGTGATGTGGATCAATCAATTTACAGCTGGCGTGGGGCGCAGATTAAGAACCTTTTGCAGTTTGAGGAACACTTTCCAGATGTGAAGCAGATTAAGCTTGAGGAGAATTATCGTTCCACGAAGGTGATTATTGATGCGTCGAATGCGATTATTGCGAAAAATAAGCAGCGGCCAGACAAAACGGTGTACACGAATAACGAAGAGGGTGAGCCAATTATCTGTATCTACGCAGAGAACGAGAAGAATGAGGCGCGAGAAGTTGCGAAGAAAATCAAGGGACTCATAGATGCGGGTACGAAGCCGAGCGGAATCGCGATTATTTATCGAATGAACTTCCAGTCGCGCGTCCTTGAAGAAGCAATGATTACAAAGGGCGTGCCGTATCAACTTCTCGGCACGAAGTTCTTCGAACGCGCGGAAGTTAAGGACGTGCTTTCGTATCTTCGTTATATTCTCTCTGAAAACAAAGGGGACTTCGCGCGCATTATCAATGTGCCCAAGCGCGGTATTGGTAAAGTATCAATGGATAAGATTCTTGCAGGCGACCGACAGACGATAACTCCACAAGCAAAGGGTGCACTTATGAACTTTGATATAGTCATAAGTAAACTTCGAGAGAAGGTATATGAGCAACCCGTGGATGTAACACTCCGCGCAATTATTGAAGATATGGGGCTTGAGGCGTCGCTTCGCGCTGGCGGCGACGAAGGCGAAGAGCGTTTGCAAAACGTCTACGAACTCGTAGCGCTTGCAACAAAATACAGTCATCTTGAACCAAACGAAGCGGTTGAGCAATTGCTTGAAGAGTCTGCACTCCAGAGTGATCAAGACGAAATTGGCAACAAAGAAGATGTCGTGGACGCCGTACGACTTATGACGATTCACTCATCAAAAGGTCTTGAGTTCCCTCATGTGTTTATCACCGGGCTCGAAAAAGGTCTCTTTCCCCATGAAGGCTTCGATCCCGGCACCAAGCGAGACAATGAAGAAGAACGACGTCTCTTCTATGTTGCCCTCACGCGCGCAGGGAAGCGAGCCTACCTTTCGATGGCACAAAGCCGCATGGTCTTTGGCTCAACACGCTACAATGAACCGTCACCATTCATTGGCGACATCCCCCATGAACTCATTGAAGAAGAACGTCCAAGTGCAATACAACACCGAGGCATAGGTTTCACACCCGACCCAAACAAAAAACGAGGCCTCCTCGACGACGACTGGGGCGCCGAAACAACCGTATGGTTGTGATGCTTCGCCTCCTTCTGTTCGTGTTCAAAAGATAGGTATAGATAAAAGACATCTGCTTGGCGGATGTCTTTTATGATAAAATGAGGTAGTATATACGCATGACATTTACAACAAAGGCACTTTTGTTTACTTCGGGGTTTGTGATTTTGGCGTTGCAGTTTTTGGGGATTCGGGTACTTGGGCCTGTCGCGGGGGTGACGACGCCGGTGTGGGCGATGTTGATTGCGGTGGCGCTTTCCGGTAGTGCCGTCGGATATTACTTGGGCGGGAAACTTGCGGACAGGTTACCAAGCGCAAAGCTCCATGTGGTGTTTTTGATGGGGGCGACGCTGAGTCTCGTGGCGGTGCCGTATATGCAGGGCGGCGTGCTGTGGCTGCTTGCAGGATTTTCGCCGCTTTTTATAACGGCAGTCGCAGCATCACTTCTCTTTGTGATGCCGATTGCGTGTCTTGCAGCACTCACAACGTATGTTATTCGTTTACATGTAAAAAGCCTCGACACTGTGGCGCAAGTACACGGAGATTTCTTTGCATGGGCGACGGTTGGAAGCGTGGTTGGAACATTTGTAGTGACGTATGTACTTATTCCTGCAATGGCGACATCTGCTATTTTTACACTTCTTGGTGTATCTGTTGCAGCGGTTGGATTTTTAGCGCTATTCCGTGAGTAGTATGCACGGCAACAATATAAAAAGACCCTTTCGAGGGTCTTTTTATGGCGCTAAAATAAGTGAATATTGATAAACGATCCTGTGTAGAAATCAGTTGGTGCGAAGTCGTCGGTGAGGATTTTTGTGGCGATGTCAATCTCACCAAACCATCGGTTTGAAAGTTGATGGTTTATCTCATGGTCATCACTAGGTGTTTCGCGAATACTGTCCGTATTTTTGAATCCAACGAGAATAATATTTTGCACACGAGTTTCTTCTTCTGGAGACACGGTGGCATAGATGCGGACTTCAGGGAAAATAGCGCGATAGGTTGCAATCTCCGCTTGTACGAGTTTGCTGTAGGGGCCACTGAGTGCTCCCGGCACGTTTGCAACAACAACGCCATTTTCATTGAGCGCATCAAACACTTTTTGCGTCGCTTCACGAGTAGTGAGCTGCCACGGAACGCCGTAGAAACTACGGAATGCGTCCATATAAATAATATCGTAGGTGTCTTTGGTGCGGTTCAAATACGTGCGTGCATCTTCATGGAAAATACGGAGGCGCGGGTCGGCGCGATTGAGCCCAAAATATTTTTCAGAGAGTGCGGTGGCGCGCGGGTCAATTTCCACCACGTCGAGGCTCTCGATTTGTTCGTAGCCATCTACGAGGAAGTCATCAAAATGTTCGTTACCGTTATCGCGGTGCAGCATGGCAAACATGACCTCTCCTTCCTTTGCAGCACGGTGGAGTGGAATGGTGATATTGGTGTTTTCGTCAGAGAGGAGAGTGCTCGTCGCGATAATGTTACGTGGATACTGTAAGGATTCTGCAAGAGGGGCATCATTACTAATCACGCGCCCCGGCTTGCCATCAGGCAAGGTTTCGTGGATGTGTACGTATCCTTTTGGCTCGGGGAATCCAGTATCGAGGATATCTGCTCGATCAATATGTACCGCGGCGAAATCTTTTTGGTTTACCACCTCGAGATGATTATGTTCGCCTTCTATTTGCCTTCCCACAGGCTCCTTGTCGCTGACGAAGGTAAGGATGCGCTCTTTTGCGCG
Source organism: Candidatus Kaiserbacteria bacterium RIFCSPHIGHO2_02_FULL_49_34 (assembly GCA_001781205.1). Lineage (GTDB taxonomy): Bacteria > Patescibacteriota > Minisyncoccia > Phycocordibacterales > UBA918 > HO2-49-34. The sequence goes on along the minus strand of MFLE01000014.1, from coordinate 98,798 downwards.
CTTGACCGCGTTGCTTGAAAATAAGAAGGGAAGAGAAATGGTTTTTTTGTTGTGATAGTGCTCGTTGTTTAGCTCCCAAACACGGTCGATATCATACAAGGGTGTGTCAGTAAGAAAGTAGTTTGCATAGGAGTACGAACCGCCACCGATAAGGAGTGCGTGTTTTGCGGCAGGGTTGAAGTGTCCGCCAAGACGATTATATTTTGCATATTCAAAGATAAGGTCGTTCTTTTCGAGATATCCCGCAGAATGTACGCCGCCGTTAACCGTCATGAAGCGCACTGCCTCGCCAGTACTCTTATCAGTGCCTTCGTGGACTTGAATACGACTGAAAATACTGGTGGTGTCGGCAAGTTTTACCCACTGTGTATGATCGCTTTCAAAGAATCCATCAGTAAAAATGGGGGTTTTATGGAATTCGATACTCGCGAGTGGCGCGCTGATAAGAAGAAAGATATGTATCGGTGCGCTTATGAGAATATATTTCCATGACGCGCCGAAGATGAACGCTCCAAACATAAGTGCGACAATAAGAACGGAAAACGTACCGCCATATTGCAGAAGAGGAAGAAGAATGACCCCAAAAAGAACAGTGCCGAGAATGCCGCCGAATGTTGAAAGTCCGTACAAGATACCGCTCGAGGCACCAGAATTCTCGACGTTTTGTACATGCAGCTTAATTGCATACGGAAGAATTGCTGCAAGAAAAAACGTTGGCAACGCAAAAAGCGCTGTTGCCGCAAGAAATGAGCCGACAGCAACCGAAGAAAGCGAGGTGCCGATGAATGCTGCAATAAAGGCGTGATTCGCAAGGGCGATACCTATCCATGCGGCAACAAGGAGTATCATGAGCGAAAGCTCGCCTGCATTCGCGGAATCGTCAGCCCTACGTCCACCATAGAGATAGCCGAGCGCTGTCGCGATAAGCACCACGCCGATAATATTCGTTGAAACTTGCAAGGCACTACTGAAATAATTGGAGAGTATACCAAGTCCCGCAACTTCAATAGCCATAAGCGCAGCAGCACTCGTTACGACAATATAATGCAAACGATATTTCTGAATCATCCCGTCAGCGTAGCATATTTTAAGAGGGTGTGATACGTTACAGGATATGAAATTAGTAGCCAAAAAGTCTCTTGGGCAGAATTTTTTGAATAATCCTAGTGTACCTGCAGCGATGGTTGCGGCAGGGAATTTGAATGAGGGAGACACGGTGCTTGAAATAGGCCCAGGAACGGGCGCGCTCACAAAAGCTCTCTTGGCTGTGGGAGTAAAAATTATTGCGGTTGAAGCAGACGAACGCGCAATAGAAATTCTGCAGGAAGTGTTTGCGAGCTTCATTGCAGCAGGGCAGCTTACGCTCGTGCATGCAGATATTCGCGAGTACCTCGCGGGAAACCTCGCAGAGCTACCTGAAAACTATGCCGTTATTGCAAATATTCCGTACTACCTCTCTGGATTTTTATTCCGCACACTCCTCGAACACAACCGTCAGCCAAAAACTATTGTATTCCTCATCCAAAAAGAACTCGCACACCGCATTGCTCGCGACGAAAAAGAATCCCTCCTTTCACTCTCCGTTAAAGCATTCGGCACACCAAAATACGTACAAACCGTAAAACGCGGCAATTTTAGCCCCGCACCCAAGGTTGATTCTGCAATTGTTGCCGTGCATGGTATTACAAATAAACGGTTTACCGACATAGATCGCACCAAATTCTTCGAACTCCTCCACCTCGGCCTCGGCGGCAAACGCAAACAACTCCTCGGCGCCCTCGCAAAGACATACCCGCGCCAAACCCTCGAAGAAATCTTCACAAACCAAAACCTCAAGCTCACCGTCCGTGGCGAAGACCTAAATATAGACCAATGGACAAACCTCGCAAAAGAATTGTTTCAAAACTGATTTTGTAGTATAGTCTCAGAACTGCAACCTTCGAACGCAGTAAAACGTGAATATTCATCCGAAAGGATGTAAAACATTTACATGGATACGTGGCTTACTGAGTGAGTCCATCTGGCATCCTAAAAATAGCATCCGTAAAGATATAAAACTAAAACTGGAGACGTGGCTGAGTGGTCGAAGGCACCTCACTGCTAACGAGGCGGGCCCTTAAAAGCCCCCAGGGTTCGAATCCCTGCGTCTCCGCCAGATTACCAAGTTTGACTGAAGCAGAGGCTTTATTGGTAGAATTTAGTCAAATAAATTCTTATGTATATCCCAAGTTGGATTTTAGTAATAATTATCATTGCCGCTGCTTTTTACTATTTCCGCAAAATTGCTATGGAGAAAAACGTGGAAATGAATAATCAAGAAAAATACAAATATGCCTACGCTCTCACGAGTGTGGCTTCCACAGGGCTCTCTTTTGTAGAAGATTCCTTGGTTAGTATGATGAGTAACGCAGGCGACTCTTCTCGTCTAAGGTCATTTTATATTTTACTCTCCTATAATTTTGAACTCGTCCTAAAATCTAGGATAGTGATGGTAGAGAATTTTAATGACAAACAATCTCTGAATAGTCGTTTGGTGAATTTAGGACACAATATACAAGCGACAGCGAAAGCACTAGGCGGAACAAATCTTCAAGAACTTGGTATCACAGAAGTTAAAAAGAACAGTACGCAATACAAAGTTAGTACTAAGGATAACGGGGAGATATTAATCGAAGATTTTACAAAAATTAGGTATGACTTTCTGGACGATGTTGTCCGGTCAGTTGATTCTCAAGAGCATGCTCGAATAAAAGAATATCTAGATGTGTTGTTTTTGATATTGAAAAAAACAAAGGAGAAAAATGAGGAATCAAAGAACCAGTCCAAAGCATTGTGATTTAAAGGATTTTAAGAATTGGGATAGATTATCTAATTTCCTCCATATTCTTAAAAGCTGGTTCATTTCGAAACCGTTGTAACGTTCACGATTGACTGCTCATAAAGTTTTGTTAAGATCTGAGGCGTACTCTCTGAGGCTCGTTTTCCAAGTTGTTGAATCTTGAGGATGACTGCCCCCCCCGCGAGACAGTTATTTCCTCAACGATGTATATTGGTTCATCGGTATTTTCGATAAGAAAACAAGCCGAAAACTAGCAATGTAAACTAGTCCATGTTATACATTTTGATAGACAGTTCACAGAAAGGTACTTGCCATGAACGCATGTTCGATGACCTCAATAGTTTTCGATTTCGACGATACGCTCTTCGAAATGGTTCCCAATATGCTCCCGTTTGCAAACAAAATGTTTCAAACAGGTATTCGGTACGAAGACTGCTATACGTTTAATCTTTCTCTCCTCTTTGGTCGCACGGATGATGAGATAGATCATATGTTTCATCAGTTTTGCATGTCGGATGATCATAAAAAAATGGTGCCAACACCAGGGATGCACAAAGCACTGCAGTATGTTTCGTCAAAATACAATGCCGTACATATTGCGACTGCGCGGAAATCCAAAGCAGAAATTGCTCGGTCAATGCATAATGCACTCGTGCAGCATGACATGATGAAATATATGCAGCGCGTCTTTATGGGTTCCTCAAAAGGAGCAGTCTGCAAACGTGTTGGCGCTGTTGCGTTTGTGGACGACGCGCCACACAATATCGAGGATGTTGCTACTGACAGCCCTAAAACTACACGAATCCTCGTGGATCGACCTTGGAATCAGGATTACAAAGAGGATGTTATCCGTATCACTTCGGGCTACGACATTCTGAATATTCTTTAGCTCTCATTTTGAGTAGTCCTATACAGTACTGTATAGGACTTTTTGTATACTTTTACATAAAATATGCTACAGTCTTTGCATGACACAAGTGATGCGTGAAGATATCCCCGCGGAAGTCCGCGAAGTAGCAAAAAAACTGCGCGGTGCGGGGTTTGATGCGTATATGGTGGGTGGATGTACTCGTGATTTGATGCTTGGACGCCCCCCAAAAGATTGGGACTTAACGACCAATGCACACCCCGACCAAATCGTGGCGCTTTTTGAGCATTCATATTGCAACAATGACTACGGCACCGTTGGCGTCGTGACGGAGAGCGAAGACGAGAAGCTGAAAGTGATTGAAGTGACACCGTACCGCGCAGAATCAGGGTATTCTGACGCACGTCGCCCGGATGAGGTGCGATTTGGTGTGTCGCTTGACGAAGACTTAGCTCGCCGCGACTTTACCGTCAATGCTATTGCGCTTGATCCAGAGAGTCTTGAAATTATTGATCCATTTGGCGGACTTGAGGACTTGAAGCTGAAGCGGCTTGTGGCGGTGGGAATTGCGCAAGACCGTTTTGCAGAAGATGCGCTGCGTATGATGCGTGCGGTACGCTTTGCGGCTGAGCTTGATTTTGTGATTGAAGCTGACACGATGGCGGCGATTTTTGCAAATGCAGGAAATCTCAAGCGTATCTCGTGGGAACGTATTCGTGATGAGTTCACAAAGATGCTCATGTCGCAAAGCCCGATGCAGGGAATTATCTTCCTCGAAAAGCTTGGACTTTTGCCCTATGTGATGCCAGAACTGCTCGATTCTATTAAGGTTGACCAGAATCAAGCGCATGCATACGATGTCTATGAACACCTTTTGCGTTCGATGCAGCACGCTGCAGACAAAGGATGGCCGCTTATCTTGCGCATGGCAGCACTCTTGCACGACGTTGGGAAGCCAGCAACACGCAGGTTTTCCGAAGAAAAGAAGGATTGGACGTTTTACTCACACGAAGTTGTCGGTGCGAAGATGGCGAAAGTTATTCTTGACCGCATGAAGTACCCGAAGGATTTCCGTGATGTGTGCGTGACGCTGGTGCGCTGGCATATGTTCTTCTCCGACCCCGACCAGATTACGCTCTCTGCCGTGCGTCGCACGATTCGCAATGTGGGTGAGGAGCATATTCACGACCTGCTCTCACTGCGTATTTGCGACCGTGTCGGTACCGGTAGGCCAAAAGAACAGCCATTCCGCTTCCGTACCTATAAAGCTATGGTGGATGAAGCATTGCGTGACCCTATTTCTGTAAAGATGCTCAAGATTGATGGTTTACGGATTATGACACTCACTGGCGAGAAGCCGGGACCAAAGCTCGGACATACGCTTCTTGCACTCCTCGAAGAAGTGCTCGATGATCCGTCAAAGAATACCGAAGACTACCTCGAACCCCGCGCAGAGATGTATATGACGCTTGATATGGAGGAGCTTGTGAAGTATGCAGAGGCAGGCAAAGAAAAACGCAACGAACTCGAAGCGCAGGAAAAGAAGATGATTCGCCGGAAACATAAGGTCGGATAGATTAAAACGCTCGAAAGAGCGTTTTATGATGCCTTATAAGTTTGAGCTCTAACGCCTGGATCCCGTCAGGATGACAAAAGTAGGGTGTGATGCGCAAAAGAGAGTGATAGTTAAAATCGATTTTAACGATCAGCCTATTAAGAACATCGTACCCTACTTTTGTCATCCTGACGGGATCCAGGCGTTAGAGCGACAACAAAAAAAGCCAGGAGTTTTACCCGGCTTTTGTAGTTTGGTTTGTACGATACCAGTAAACGGAAAGAACAAAATGTGAACAGGATATTTAATTGTTGGCGCGTATCGATAAGAATGTTTTTGATACGACTACACTACTCAATCGACAGGTGTATATAATGCGGGCTGTAGCCCAAGACGCTGGAGGAGGAGGCTGATCAAGGCGACCTTTTCCATTACGTTTGATACGGTGAAGAATTTTTGAGTGTCTTCAGAAAACATGTGCGCGGCGCTATCCGCGTGCATCATTGGCACAGGGTGCTCATCACACGGAGTGATGGATTACTTGTCTGCGGGGATGCTATGTCTTCTGGTGAGAAGAACGAGTTGTATGAGACAACTTTTATTGTGAAGGAACAATGTGTAGATCAGCGACTACTCGTCGTGTGACCCGCCATCACTTCTTGATGGCCTACGTACATAATATGTCCGTTATGAGAAAACGTCAAGGACATTACCTGTGGATAACTCACTAAAATAAATGTGTTGAAAGTAAAGGGTAAATTATAAAAGACACGCACAGCGCGTGTCTTTTATCCACTCTATCCACAGAGTTATCCACAGGTACGTAGCGAAATTTGCAACTTTGAGTATTGAAAACTAAACATTGATTTCAATACTTACGGGGCAGTGATCACTTCCTATAACATCAGGATGGATATTTGCTGCGGCGACTTTCTTTGCGATACGGTTTGAGGTGAGTACGTAATCAATGCGCCAACCGACGTTTCGTTCTCGTGATTTGCCGAAATTTGACCACCAGGAGTAGTGTCCATTACCTTGCGTGAAGAGACGGAAGGTGTCCGTGAAGTTTCCTTCAAGAAGCGTATCCATACCAGTTCGTTCTTCGGTGGTGAAACCGTGTTTGCCTTTGTTTTGTTTTGGCTGGGCGAGGTCGTCTTCTTGATGGGCGACGTTGAGGTCGCCGCAGAAGATGACTGGCTTGATGCTATCGAGGTGTTTCATGTAGGTGCGGAACGCATCGTCCCATACAGAACGGATTTCCAAGCGTGAAAGGTCCCCCTTACTGTTCGGTGTGTAGACGCTGACGACGTAGAAGTTTTCAAGTTCCACGGTGATGATACGCCCTTCACGGTTGAGGTTACCATATGAATCTTCAAGCGGGAGTTTCACAAATTCTTCCGGGATGCCATTTACTACAGAAAGTGCCTGTGTTTTGGTAAATATTGCGGTGCCTGAGTAGCCTTTTTTATCAGCTGAGTACCAATACTCATAATACTCGGGGAAGTCGACGGGTACCTGCGCTTTTTCAGCCTTTGTTTCTTGGAGGCAGAGGACGTCTGGTTTGTGTTCCATGAGGAAGCTTTGTAAAGCGCCTTTGTTCAAGACAGAACGGATACCGTTCACGTTCCACGAATAGATTTTCATTCCTGCATTGTAGCAAAACCACTCATAATGTCTAACGGACATGATGTCCGTTATATCAGAACATAAAGGACATACTGTCAACCTTTACATGAACACTGTACATGATACCGTTCGAAGTGGAATGCTCGTTGGAAACATGTTCTTTGTCAATTGAGCAGTTTCATTCTCTTCACTACGTAAAGGGTGACTACTATGGCTACTGCACTGAAAAGCCGCACATCGGGACGTGCTCCCGAAGAGATGTCGATGGATGAATATCTTGCCCTGTGCAAGAGTGATCCGATGGCATATGCTACCGCGCATGAGCGCATGGTGGCAGCAATCGGCGAGCCGACGCTGGTCGATACCAGCAATGATCCGCGGCTCTCGCGAATCTTCTCAAACAAAATGATCATGATGTATCCGTCATTCCCTGAATTTCATGGCATGGAGGATGCAATCGGGCAGATTGCGTCGTACTATAAACGTGCGGCGCAGGGGCTTGAAGAGCGGAAGCAGATTCTGTATCTGCTCGGCCCTGTCGGTGGCGGTAAATCGTCGCTGGCAGAGTGCATGAAGTCTCTCTTTCAGTCGCAGCCGTTTTACACCATCAAGATCGACGATGTCATTTCGCCGCTCTATGAATCTCCGCTGGGGCTCTTTGGCCCAGAAAGCTACGAGATTCTCGAAGGTGAGTACGGTATTCCGCAGCATGTCGCGTCGCGACATATCCTTTCCCCGTGGGCCGTCAAGCGCCTCCGGGAGGCAGGCGATGACTACCAGAAATTCACGGTCGTGAAACTCTACCCGTCGGAGCTGATGCAAATCGGTATCTCGAAAACCGAGCCTGGCGACGAGAACAATCAGGACATTTCGGCGCTGGTCGGGAAGGTGGATATCCGCCAACTCGAAAAGTTCCCGCAAGATGACCCTGACTGCTACTCGTATTCCGGTTCGCTCTGTCGTGCCACGCAAGGCCTGATGGAGTTCGTCGAGATGTTCAAGGCGCCTATCAAGGTGCTCCACCCAATGCTCACCGCGAGCCAGGAAGGAAACTACAAAGGCACCGAAGGACTCGGCGCCATGCCGTTTAGCGGCATTCTCTTGGCGCACTCGAACGAAGCGGAATGGCAAACGTTCCGTAACAACAAAAACAACGAGGCGTTCATCGACCGTATCTTCATTGTGAAGGTGCCGTACTGCTTGCGTATCACGGACGAGATCAAGATCTACGAAAAGTTGATCAAGCACTCGAACCTGCATCGCAATGTCTGTGCGCCGAATACGCTCAAGATGCTGGCGGAATTTCTGATTGCCTCGCGCATGAAGATGCCGGAAAATACCTCACTCGCCACCAAGCTGAAGATTTACGACGGCTTGGATGTCCGCGCAACTGATCCAGACGCCAAAAGCGTCCAGGAGCTGCGCGAGCATGCCGGCGTTGATGAAGGCATGACAGGCCTTTCGACCCGTTGGGGCTACAAGGTCCTTTCGGAAGTGTACAACTTTGATCACATGGAGATTGCGGCAAACCCGGTACACCTCATGTACGTGCTCGAAGACAGGGTCATGAAGGATCAGTATTCGAAAGAAGTTTCGGAGCAGTACCTTGGCTTTATCAACGACCATCTCAAGCCGCGGTTCCTCGAGTTCATCGGCAAAGAGATCCAGACGGCCTATCTCGAGAGCTATTCGGAATACGGCCAGAACATCTTCGAGCGGTACTTTCTGTATGCGGACCACTGGATTCAGGAAAACGATTATCGTGACCCTGAGACCGGCGAAGCATTCAACAAGGAGGCACTCAACAAGGAGCTCGAGAAAATCGAGAAACCTGCAGGTGTGTCGAATCCGAAAGACTTCCGTAACGAGGTAGTCAACTGGATTCTCCGCGCGAAGTCGAGCCATGAAGGCCAAATGCCCGCATGGACCGATTTCGAGAAGCTGCGCACGGTTATCGAGAAAAAGATGTTCTCGAATACCGAAGAGCTGCTGCCGGTTATCACGGCAACAACCAAGGCCTCCAAGGAAGACCAGAAAAAGCACGACGATTTCGTCGGGCGCATGATGGCGAAGGGCTACACCGCAAAACAAGTGAAAATGCTCAGCGAGTGGTACCTGCGGGCGCGCAAGCAGTCGTAATTGCCTGTTCGTAAACCTGAGGGGTGCCACAGCGGCACCCCTCTTTTCTTTGAGCCTCGCCCAAAACTGGCGCATTTGCATTGGCTTCAGACATTTTTAACTTCCGTCGTACATTGGGTACGCCTACAGTTAAAAATGTCTTCCATCCAACGCAACTGCACTCAGTTTAGAACGAGGAATTACATTGCAAGGAGAATCATAATGGATAAGAAATTATTCAGTGCTCAAAACGGTACGTATATCGACCGTCGCGGTGAACATAATTCTCGCGGCCCGATTCTACGTGAACGTTTCAGCAGGCGTATGAAGGACTATCTGCGCGAGCAGGTGAGCGACTCAGTACAGAAACGTGATATTAAGGATTTTGCTGATGGTTTAGATGTAAAGATTCCGAAACGTGACCTCCAGCAGCCGCACTATCGCCCTGTTGGCGGTACACACAAAGGTGTGCATCCCGGCAACGACAAGTGGCATGCTGGTGACAAAGTGCCACATCCGAAGCAAGGTGGCGGCAAAGGTGGCAAAAAGGCAAGTAAAGACGGTGGAGGTGAAGACGATTTTGTCTTCATGCATCTGAGCGAGGACGAGGTACTCGATATCTTCTTTGAAGATCTCGAACTGCCGAACCTTACGAAGATGAACATCGACCTGGTGCATGAAACCCTGAAGCGCCGTGGCGGTGTCGCAACAAGCGGTAATCCGTCGGCGCTGCATGTGTTCCGTACCAAAAAGCAGAGCATTATGCGGAAAGTCGCGGCGCGCGGCGTGCTGAACGAGGCGATTGCCGAATGTGAGCGTGAGCTCGCTGACGTTATCGCCGCACACGGCGCATTGCATCCACGTGCACGCGAACTTGCCGAGAAGCTTGAGAAGCTTAAAAGTCGGCATCCCGTGGCGCTCGATACGGTTGACTTGCGTTTTAAGTCACTGATTGATGTGCCGAAACCTTCGGCGAAGGCGGTGATGTTCTGCCTTATGGACGTTTCAGGCTCGATGACGGAGAAGGATAAAGAAATCGCGAAGCGGTTCTATATTCTGCTCTATCTCTTTCTGCGGCGTGCGTATGGTAAGGATGCGGTGAAGATTGAATTCATTCGCCATCATACCAGAGCAGTTCGCTGCGATGAGCATGAGTTCTTCTACTCGAAGGAAACGGGCGGCACGATTGTGTCGTCGGGGCTCGAGCTGGTGTCTGAAATTATTCAGGCAGAGTATGCCGGCGATGCATGGAATGCGTATGTGTGCCAAGCGTCTGACGGTGACAACTGGAATGACGACACGGAGGTATGCGAGCAAATCATGGAAGAAGAGCTCCTGCCGCTCCTGCAGTACTTCGCGTACATTGAAATCGCGGAGAACCCGCAGGATCTGTGGGCGTCGTACGTTGACTTGCAGTATGATCATTCTGAAATGTTTGGCATGGCACGCGTGATGGATTACCCGGATATCTATCCGGCATTCCGTTCGCTTTTCAAACGTCACAATCTTATTGAGAAGTAATTACGTTCACGAAGGAGAGACATCATGAGTGGCTACAAGCAGAATGCACTGTTGCCGTATACGCATGAGTGGACGTTCGAATCTGTCGAGCGTCACCATGCGGCAATCGATCATGTCGCACGCGGCGAGTTTGCGCTCGACATCTATCCCATCCAAATCGAGTACATCACGAGTGCACAGATGCTCGACCGGTATTCATCGGTCGGGCTCCCTGTCGACTACGCCGACCATTGGTCGCGCGGTCAGCAGTTCGTGCATGAGTCCGAGCAATACAAGCGCGGACAACAAGGGCTCGCGTACGAGATTGTTATCAACACTGACCCGTGCATCGGGTATCTCATGGAGCAAAACAGTAATACGATGCAGGCCCTGGTTATCGCACACGCGTGCTATGGCCACAACAGCTTTTTCAAAGGCAACTATCTGTTCCAAATGTGGACAGAGCCGAGCATTATTGTGGACTTTCTGGTTGCGGCGCGCGCCTACATTAAGGAGTGTGAGACGAAGTACACGGTCGAACGTGTTGAGCGGCTGCTCGATGCGTGCCATGCACTTATGATGCATGGTGTCGATCGGGTGAAGCGCCCCCATGAGAAGACAAAACGCGAAAAAGAGGAGGCACGCAAAGAACGAGAAGAGTATCGGCAATCACAGGTGAACGACTTGTGGGCGCATACGATTCCCGGGTATCACTCGCATATCTCCGTTGAATCACGCAACAAAAACATCATCGACGAACCGCAGGAAAATATCCTGAAGTTCTGCGAAGAAAAGGCGCCGTTCTTGGAGGCATGGGAGCGGGAGATTATCCGTATCGTTCGCGAAGTGGCACAGTATTTCTGGCCACAACGGCAGACGCAGGTGATGAATGAAGGCTGGGCAACGTTCTGGCACTACACGATTCTCCAGCGTTTGTACGACACGGGTGTTGTTGGCGACCCCTTCATGTTCGAGTTTTTGAAGTCACATGCAGGGGTCGTGCGGCAATTGCCGTACAACCATCCGTACTACAGCGGTATCAATCCGTACTACCTCGGGCTGTCGATGTATACCGATATTCGGCGCATTGCTGAAGGAGGGGTGTGGCGTGGCGGCACGTTCCATAAGGACACTGCTACGCAACAACGCGAAGATGCCGAGTGGTTCCCGAAGCTTGTCGGCAAGGATTGGCGTGAGGTGCTCGACGAGGCGATGCGGAACTACCGCGACGACTCGTTTGTTGCGCAATTCCTCTCGCCGAAAGTCATGCGCGACATGAAACTGTTCTCAACCTTGAATAAGGAGGGAGTTGATCATACGCTCGTGCAAGCAATTCACGACGAAGACGGCTATCATACTGTCCGAGAGAATCTTTCGCAGCAGTACAGCCTCTCACATCGTGAGGCGGTTATCGTTGCGACGGAGGTTGACGTGACGGGTGACCGAACGCTTCGGGTTGAGTATCAGCCTCACAGCGGACGCCAACTCGAGCCGGATGAGGCGTACTCGACAACGTACTTCCTCGCGTATTTGTGGACGTGTCCCGTTGAGCTTGTCATGAATCATGGCGATGGCACAACGAGCCTCCTCGCACGCGTCGATCGCGTTGAGTTCTTTAAACGCTGACATATCAGTTCTTTCTTAAAAGCGACACCTACGGGTGTCGCATTTTTTTGTGTGTGCTGCAAAGTAAAACCGCTACGCGTGTGCGCAGCGGTGTATGAAGGAGCAAGAACAGGAAGGTTTATCGATGTGCGGCGCGTCGCCGCTGATACCGCTCGCGCGTTGCTATGCTTTGACGCTTGCGTTTGCGGGTATTTACCGCCATTCGTTTTTCACGGGTGTGACGAGCTATCTGCATGAAGCATGCAAGAGGATATCTGCTGCTGTACATACACAATCTCCAATGGTTGATGGTGCAGGTTCGTTATACTCCAAAAAAGGTCTCTCTGCAAGAAGCAAAGGTACCGATATGGCTAAAAATATCTATTCCTTTCCTTTGTAAAGTGTGCTAGGCTTCTGCATATGCAAGAAAAAATGCCTGCAGTGTGTATTGATTGTCCTACGTCACGTGTTGCACGTGTCGCGGGGGATTTTTGGCTCATCCTTATTATTCGTGCGCTTCTTGAGGGCACGAAGCGATTTTCTGAGCTTCATAAAGAACTTTCCGGCATCTCAAGCCGGACGCTCTCACAAAAACTCGACCGCGCTGCGCTCGAAGGACTCATCGAACGTGTCGTATTTGCCGAACTTCCGCCACGCGTCGAATACTCACTCACCAAGAAGGGCAAAGAATTCAAAAAGGTAGTCAAAGCCATGGAATCCCTTGCTCCTCTCTACGAAGCAGAATGTAAAAATATTTGCATTGCCTGAAACACAAAACGACCTTTAAAGGTCGTTTTTCTATATCTTTCCGGGTGTGGCGCATTTTATGCAGCGGCAGCCTTTGGGTTTGATGTAGGTTTCGAAGAATTCTTTGCCGTAGTGGTAGGTGATTTCTTCGCCGGGTTTGATGGACTTTTTGGCGCGGATGAAGATACGGTCACCGTCTTCGAGATGTTCGGCTTCGGCGTTTGGTTTGCAGGAGTGGTTGATGTAGCGGGCCTTATTAGAGCGGTCACGACCATCAATGGTGAGAGTGTCCGTGACCTGAAAAAGGTACTGTCCGCCACGCATATCGGCCTCATCGACGGTAATGCGCTCGCCCGTATATTCAATAATGAAACCGCCCTTTGCAATTGACGTTTCTGCAAAAAGCCCTAGCCCCGACGAGCCGCGACCGACGCGTGTAGGTGCGGGAACTTCAGTATGAGTTTCGCTCTGCTTCATGCGCACGAGTATACCACAGCATAAGAAACTGTCTAAAGTCTCACCGTATGTAGTGTTGTAAAATAAGGATATCAGTAGACAAGAGAAAACTCGCCGTCTAAAACCTCCATATTTTGGTCAAATAACACACTTCGTCGTCACCGAACAAAGGTTCGCCTCCTCCTCCAGCGTGTTATTTGCCTTAAAATCTGAAGCTTTTAGCTCGGCGTGTGACTTTAGACAGCTTCTAACGTATTTTCATGTTGACAATGAGGGCGGACGTAGTAGTGTTATCGATAACATTGTTCATTAGAAGGGGTTTACCATGAGCTCTCTCAAAAAATGGGTATGGCCAGCTGTGTACGGTGTTGGCATAACCGCACTGCTTATCGCTGCTCTCGCCTATATCGTGCAACAAAAACCAATGACGGCATACGTGCTGCCAACACCACTTCTCGCACAACTCAATGAAGAGCGTGCTGAACGTTTGCGCGAGCTGCGTGCGGCGACGGTCTTTGTCTATGCAGATATACCTGACAAACGGCTCTATGATGATCCGACAACTCCCGACGCATTTCGTGATGGGAGAAGCTTTGGTACGGGTGTGGTTATTTCGCCTGAGGGTGACATGTTGACTGCCGAGCATGTGGTGCGAGGTATGTGTATGCCTGAGGAGCAAATCACCATAGAAGAAGTGTACTGCGCAGTCGTAATGACTGGACACACGCAGGTGTACCGAGCGAAGCTCTTGAAGCTCGATGCAGAAGACGACCTTGCCCATTTACGCATCATTCCAAAGGAGAAAGACGAACGCTTCACCCTAGTGCCTGTGATAGATGTATCGTTTGATGCAAAGCTCGAAGGTCGTGAAGTGCTTGTCAACGGGATACCGCTTGGTAGTGCAAACATGGCAGTTCTCGGGATTGTGTCGAACGCTGTCGATAATGATGAGGTGTGCAAAGGTGGGAAGATTCGCGCCACACTTGCCGTTGCACCGGGCAATTCAGGTGGGGCACTACTTGATGTCGGGACAGGTGCGGTTGTCGGTATTACGTCGACCGTAAGGACACTCGGCGAGGGGCATTCAGCAGCCTTGTTCCTCAATATCACCTGTGCGGCGTCAGCCAAACAGATTCGTTCTTTCATAGAATAGCGCATGCACTCTGCGCAAAAAAATCGCCCTTACCGAATATTGGTAAGGGCTTTTCTTATTCTTCAAGATCAACTTTGTCGGGGTAGGGTGCAGGGAAGTTATCAACAACCAGAACACCTTCGCTACTACCATTCGCGCCGCCGTGTGAAACATTGGCTCCTCTCTGTGCGGCACAAGCTGCATCCCCAAGTAGAATAGCCTGCTTACTCATGCCTTTTGCTTGCAGTGCGCGACTCATCGCTTGTGCGAAGCGTACTTCCCAGACGACATGTATGTAGCGAGGTTCCTGTTTCGGCTCCTCAATGAGCAAGTAGACGCCTTTGCCGTACTTAATGGTTGCAGAAAGCACAGTGAGGCACAGTGATCCATCGCGCAAACGGGAAGGTTGAATGGTTCCTGGTCGCGAGAGGAGCGAGAGCTCTGTAACGAACACGAGCGGGATGAGTGCAATCGTGCCAATATAGAAGAGCGTTCGCGTCGAAAGCGGCAGTCGAGAGATGGCAATTTTCGTGCACATCAGCAAGAGTATTGCCAGTATCACCAGGAAGAGTGTCAGTCGCATACCGGTAAACGGCATGGTCAGTACATTCTCCCACATCAACATATCGAGCCAGTTCATAGGCTACCTCTTTTCGAAGATGTTGCGTTCAATGGTATTAAACGAGCCGGTATCGATTGTGCCGTCATCTTGCATCAGGAATGATGCAATGGTTGCATACTCCTTCGGCTTTGCGAGCTCGACGGTTGTAGTATGTACACGTTCGTAGCGGTTCAATCTATCGTTCCAGAGAGAGATAATGGCGATTACGGAAATAGGAACAGGTCCCTCCAATATAGAGCTCGCGTAATAGTACGCAGTTATGGTGTACTCACCAGCGGGTGCTGCTCGACACATAATGCTTTCGCGATTGCTCGGCATGGGGTCATTGGCCGTGCCGAGATCATCACGTAAAAGGTCGCAGGCAGGCCCGCCACGATTTGAAAAACCGACAGGTTTTGCTGCGCCCGGCGGAAGAATCCACAGATCGATATCGGTATTGCCTGGAGGCCATTCGATTTCGACGTGGAGCTTCCCAAGCTGTGGTGGTGGCTCAGTATCGTCGTTCAGCTTTGCGCGCGGGACCAAGAGTGCGGCCATGAGCACAAAGAGAAAGAAGAAAATCATGAGCGGGTTCATGGTGAGGTCGCCGAGGGCAACACCCAAGGCGTCGTCGTTACGAAAGTGGGAATTCCGATTGCGTTTCATCGAGGAGCTCCATTTTAACAATATTGTTGGCGAGATGATGGCTGCCTTCCTCAAGAATAATTCCGAGGTGGTCAATCCAGATTTTTGCAACAATGCCGACGATTGAGGTGCCGATGGCTACTTTCATGCCACCGATAACCGCGTCGAGTATCGCGCCAACATTTGCGTTTGGCTGGAAAAGCGACGTAAGATCCGCTTCGGTGAGTGCCATCATGATGCCGACGAGTGTGCCGATAAACCCAAGGTGTATCAGCGTTTTTGCATGTTGTGCGACGTGCGCGACCTTGCGGTCGAGCGTGTCATATACAATATCCAAAATCTCGTCGTGGTTGTGATTGCCGCCGTGGCGCTTGAGTGCATCGTACACTTCACGTACAAGCGAGTCTGCGGGTGCAGGGGCATGTATGCCTTGTGCGGTGCTGTGTTCTTTATAGGCGAGGTGTTTTTTCACAAGCTCGAGTTCACCTCCGACGAACATAATGTAGCGGAGTGTTCGAACGAGTAATATCGCAAAATACAGCGTAATGCCGTAGGCGATGTAGTATCGGTCTGCGGCGTAGATCACGTTGACAATGGGGGTTGACCGCCACGCAAGAGTGATGAGGCACACGAAGGTCGTGCATACGATCAGCGCGCGAAGAATTAACGCATAACGTGAATCGCCAGGTTTCGAGAAGAATCTCATGGCAAGTACTCCTTTGTATAGTCAAGGAACGAAAGGGAACAGTGTTCGTGTAACAGTACCGTGTTGGACAAGAATGTCAATGTTTTGTCATTCGAGAGAGAGGTATTGCCATTCTCGTAATATGTGGTATGTTTTTCTGGATACGTTCCTTACATTCTCGCGAGGTAACATCCCATGAAGTCGAATAGGCTCACTCTACTGGTGGTCATGCTTGCATTTCTGACGACTGCCCCAGCAATGGCGGAAAACATTGACCAGCAGTGGGTCTGTGAAGCGAAAGGTCTTAAAACTGCTCGCTATAATGGCGGTTCTCGTGCGTACGTGCATCTGAAATCCTTCAGAAAAGGCGGCGATTACGCCGTAACTAAAAATAGCGACGGCAGCGTTTCAGGAAAAACGGCAAACAATACACCGTTTGTCTGTCGTCCCAAGGCACGCTAGTTCATATATGCAACCCACAGTACGCTGTGGGTTTTTTGTACTTTCGCACTTTTTCAGTATGATGGTGAGTATGGATTCTCTTACGGTTGCGCTCATGGGGTGGGCACATTGGCTGGGGTATGGCGTTACCCTCGCACTTGCGGCACTTTTGGCGCTGGTTGTTTTGTGGCGCGGCGCGTTTGCGGTGATGTCGATGCGGATGTGGTGGGGTATTGCTCTTGGATGGCATATCTTTTACGCAACCGTGCTTACGGTGGCACAGTATCGTATGTGGAACGCGAACGAAATTACTCGTGAACTCGTGACAACGCCGCTGGGTGAAGAGGTGCCGCGGATGCTGCTCCATGCACCGATTTCCCTTTTTCTCGAAGGAAGTGGTGGGTATTATGTTTTCTATGCGTATAGCCGCTTTTGGGTGCCGCTCATGCTTGCGCTTCTTGGTACGCTTGTACTGTATGGTATCTTTCGTTTTTTGCAACATCGGAAGCCTGTTGCGGTTGGACGCGAAGAAGTGCTCCTCGTGAGCGGTATTGCCTTTCTTGCTGGATGGCCCAATATGGTTGCCTTTGTTTCGCTTGCATTCGTGCTTTCGCTTGTGTATGCAGTTTGGGCGCATGTTCGGCATGGCGCAGCAGCCCGGACACGTATGCTTCCTGGCATTATCGCTGCCGCAATCGCAACCCTTCTCTTCAGCGCAACTATCGCTGCATATACTGCAACGCTTGCTGTGTAACGCTCACTCATTTAAAAGATAGATACTGTTGGACTGCACTACTCTTGACAATATAAGCAATATATTGTTACTCTGGGAAGGAATGCATGTTCCTTTGTTCTTGGAGGCTGCACCATGACGCATCAAGTTGCTTTCACTGCTGGCGTTAGAATTGTCCCCGTGCTCTTCGGGGATATCTCGGTAGACATACCAATGATTCGTTTGGTTCTTGTGGGAGATGAGGAGATTGATTTTGAAAGTATTGCGGAGTCGCCCGCGCACTTACTACACGAAACAAAAGTTCATGCGAACCTGGCGTATGTGGAGGTGGAGACAAAGCTTCGTGAGTCAGACAGCGATGAGTCGAACATTTTTGCAATAGGCAAAACCAGCGATAAAGCCCCTTTTACCTACTTCCGTCTTGAACTGACTGGAATGGAATACAATCGATGGAAGGTCTGTCGCGGAAAATCTCTTGGTAGATGGGCTATACATTATCAATGGGGAGAGAATCACCTTCTTATTATTATGAGTGCAGATGGGACGCCCCTGTCGGTAGCAGAAAGATTTTCGTCATGACGACAAAGGGCCACGGATGGCCTTTTTACTTTGCAAAATTTTCCCGAACGGGGAGGGAAGTCCACAGATAGTTTTTTTGAAAATGACGTATACTGTTGGCATATGCACCTTTCTCAAGAAACATTCGACTCTCTTTTTATTGCATCGGGACTTGTTACGAAGGATGATCTTTCTCTCGCTCGTGATGAAGCGAAAAAGCAAGGGAAGTCGCCGTTTGATACTCTTATTTCATTGGGTAAAATTTCAGAAGCACACCTTGCTGAAGTGCTTGCCACATACTACGAAGTGCCAATTTTTGATGCAAAGCGAAGCGAGACAGAGGACGACGCGCTCATGCGTTTGCCCCAAGCTTTTATTAAAACGCACAGAGTATTCATTACTGCCGAAGACGACACGACCGTGACGCTCGGTATGGTTGACCCGGGTGATGCGGATACCATTGCCGAAGTTCGCGCAATGACAGGGAAGTGGGTAAATGCGGCCGTGGTGACGATGTCATCCGTGGCGTATGCGCTCAAAAAATACCGCGCGGCACAGGGAGTTGTGTTCGACGCACATCGTGCTGCAGTCGAGGCGCAAGATGGCGAAAGTGCGTCAATTATTGAAACACTCGATGCGTTGCTCGAGCACGCTATTACACTTGGTGCGAGCGACCTTCATGTCGAGCCTCTCGAAAACATGCTTGTAGTACGTGCCCGTATCGACGGTATTATGCAAGAAATCGCCTCGTTTCCGAAATCATTTTCTGCACCACTGGTTGCACGTATCAAAGTTATCGCCAACCTCCAAGTTGATGAACATAATGCGCCGCAAGATGGACGTTTCCGTGCAAATGCTGACGCCGCAGGCACTATTGATATTCGCGTGAACATTATGCCGGTGCTTCATGGTGAAAAGGCAGAAATGCGCTTGCTTCGATCAACATCGCGCCCTATCACGTTCCGCGACATTGGTCTCGCACCCGTGCAAGAAGCACTTCTTGAGGCAGAAGTACATAAACCACACGGCATGATTTTGGTCACCGGACCAACGGGGCACGGTAAAACCACTACCCTCTATGCTATCTTGCATAAACTTAATTCTCCAAAGGTAAATATTACCACCATCGAAGATCCTATCGAGTATGAATTTCCCCACGTGAACCAAACACAGGTCAACGCGCGCGCTGGCATTACCTTTGCTAACGGACTCCGTTCACTCTTGCGTCAAAACCCTGACATTATCATGGTGGGAGAAATCCGCGACGAAGAGACTGCTGATATTGCCGTGCATGCTGCGCTTACCGGACATCTCGTGCTCTCGTCACTCCACACCAACGACGCGCCGTCAGCACTGCCTCGACTTGTTGATATGGGTGTCGAGCCATTCCTGCTTGCGTCGACGATAAATGCGGTTGTCGCGCAACGACTGGTACGTAAAATTTGCCCAACCTGTATTTATTCGTATAAAATCTCTCCCGAAATTAAACGCGCGATAACCGCACAGAAAAAGGCGCTTGGAGATACCCATATTAAAACGGTTCCCGAAACTCTATATCGCGGCAAAGGATGTTCTGTCTGTGGCGGCAGTGGGTTCCTTGGACAGGTTGCGGTCTTTGAAATTATGGCAATGAATGACGAGCTCCGCGAACTTGCCCAGAAACAAACAGGTGCTGCAGTCATTCGTAAACAAGCAATTAAAGGCGGTATGACAACAATGTTTGAAGATGGATTGCAGAAAGTCGAGAGGGGGGTTACGACGATTGAGGAAGTCCTACGTGTAGTCCAAGAGTAATTCTTCCAAAATTGGCACATTTGTACTGACTTCAGTCACTCATTTCTTCACCGTACTTAGGTACGGCTCAGTCACTCGCTCCCTCCAGTCAGCACAACTGCACTCAATTTTGAAAGAATTACACTCGGTTTAGATTACGTGTTCCTAAAACACAACTATGAAAAAGAAACAACTCACCATCTATAACTACACCGCCTATGATGCTGCGGGTGTTTTGGTGAAAGGGGTGTTTTCTGCAAAGGGGCGTGGGGAAGTGCTTGACCATATTTTGAGCAAAGGGCTTAAGCCGATGAATATCGAAGAGGATGCACATGCGCGCGGACTTTCCGATATTCGCCTTTTTGAACGCATTGAGCTTGAAGATGTTCTCTTTTTTGCACGAAACCTTGCCACCTCACTTCGTATGGGTGTGCCAGCAACGGAAGCGCTTGCGCTTATTATCGAAGATACCGAAAAGCACATCACGCAAGATATGCTCCGTGCGGTGCTTACCTCTATTCGTGGCGGCAGCTCGTTCACCGCAGCGTTTCGTCCGTATGAAAAGCATTTCCCACCGATGTTTCTCGGTATGCTCGAGGCAGGTGAACGTTCTGGACAGCTTGATCAAACACTCATGCTCTTTGCTGATTATGTCGAGCGTTCGCATGAATTTCGCGGCAAAGTGCGCTCGGCGCTCATGTATCCGCTCGTGGTGGTGACAGGTTCGATTCTTGTATCACTCCTGGTTATTGTGTTTATGGTGCCGCGTCTCTCAAGGATTTTCACCGATGCGCAAGTTGAGCTCCCCTTCATTACACGTCTTCTGGTAAGCATTTCTGACACACTCACGTACAGCTACACACTCGATGCTGTGGTGCTCGTTGCACTCATTGCGACGATTGTCTGGGCTTTAAAAACAGACCGAGGGCGTCATGTATTCGACACGGTCGCTGTCCGTGCGCCGCTCACGAAGGATATTGTTCGCAAAACCATCACCGTACGTATTACCCGTACACTCGCCACGCTGTTGCCAAGTGGTGTGAGTATCCTCGATGCACTTACGCTCGCCGGGCGTGCAGGTGGCAATGCAGTATATAATGCAGCACTCCTCCGTATCAAAGACGCAGTGATGGCGGGGCAGCCAATTGCAACCGCATTTAGTGCAGAGTCGCAGTATTTCCCGAAGCTCTTTATTGGACTTCTCGCGATTGGTGAACGCACGGGTAAGCTTGCCGATACACTCAAGTCCGTCGCTGACTTCTACGAACGAGACATTGACGAGCGTCTTAAGCGACTTACCTCACTGATTGAGCCAATCATGCTTGTTATTCTCGGACTCGTGGTAGGTGCGATTGCGCTTGCGGTACTCTTGCCGATTTATCAGCTTGTGGGTGCCGTTCGTTAGGTATGAAAACTTATTCAAAAAATCGTGGGTTCTCCCTCCTTGAAATGCTCTTGGTGATTGCACTCCTTGGGCTTCTTGCAAGTACGGTATTTGTTATGCTACCGCGAAGCGGTAGCGAAGGGGATATACAGCTTGTTGCGCAGCAGATTCGCACAGAGCTTGCAACAGTGCGTTCACGTGCACGTTCTGGTGAAGACCGCGCAGTATTTGGGCTTGAAATCACCCCGACCGCATACACATCGCTTAAGGTTATAGACGGCGCAACCACAACAATAGCCAGCGAACAGTTGCCAACAGGCATTGCTGCAACTCCAGGGATAATTATGTTCCAGTCAATCAGTGGAGCGAGCAATCCGGTAACCATTACACTCTCATCATCGCAAGCGAGCACCTCGATAAACATAACAGCATCAGGCGCAATACAATAGCAAAAAATCACCGCAAGGTGATTTTTAAGATTCACTCAATTTTGATTGAATCCCTACTTCTTTACGAAGCCTTTGTCTACCTTGCCGAGCTTGTAGTCCTTTTCGAACTGCTCGGTGCGTGCGATTTTGCGAAGCTTTGAGAAACGGTTCACGTTCTCTGACTTCTCGCGAACATAGTAGCGGATGCCACGCATGCGCTGAACAATGCCAGACTGCTTTGCGCGCTTGCTAAAACGACGCAAAATGTTTGCGGTGCTTTCGCCTGAATGTTTTTCAACTTGAATATTGACTGCCATAGTGCGCGTACTCTACCAGACCAGACGTCAAAAAGCAATACCTATGCCCGCCCCAAACTAGTGGCATAATAAAACGCCCGTGGGCGTTTTGGAGAACATTATGAGGTACAGCTATTTAGCGCTTTTATGAGCTTTTCAAGTGGAATGGTTGTTTGCTTTTCTTTGCGAACGTCACGTATGATGACTTCTTTTCGATTTGCTTCATGGGTGCCGGCGATGAGGATAATGTCGACATTGTTCTTCTGTGCATGACGCAGCTGATCGCTCAGTGACAGGGAGATGGGGTTGTGGTGCGCTGATATGCCTGCTGCAAGGAGGGTGTCGAGAATGCCGTAACTGTAGAGTTTTGGGGTGGCACCGATTGCTGCGAGGGCAACGGTAGTTCCGTTCGTGCTCTTTTGAGGAAGTGGCTTTTCGGTATGGTTGGTAAATCGAAACGTGACACTTGCACAGGAGTGGCGATCATCATGATGTTTGTGTGCGTAGTCGTCGTAGCTGCCGCCGATGACTGAGCAAGGGGACGTAATCGTTTCCCTTGTTGGTGCTACGTCGACGGTGAAGAGGAAGCCTGAGTGGTAGTCGTAATCTCCGGTGAGGCGCGGGTCAATCTCGTATGGTGTCTCGCTCAAATCAAGATAATCAAGCGTTTCTCGAAGCGAACGACGACTTTTCTCATTAAGGTGATTGATTGAGACGGGGCTTGTGTATGCTGCATCATCGTTTGTCGCGAGAAGTGCGCGGTATGCCGTGAGCACATCCTTCGTGCTGATACTTCTGATGGATTCAGGGATTTGTGAGCCACTACGTTTAAAGTAATCAGCGAGCTCTTTTATAAAACGTCGCTTTGCCTCGCTGTCACCAATCATATTGATACGAATACGGTGCTCATAGCCAAGTTGCGAGAGGAGTGACCGGGCGACTTGGATAAGAAGCGGGTCGGCAAACGTGTGTGTCGTGTCGATGGCATGGAAGGTGATGGTAACGCCGTCTCGGCCTGCGTCATCGAAGGTGTAAAAGAGGTGGTTGCCACGACGGCCGTTGAGCTCGTGCGTGTACAGGTCGTGAATGCCTTTGACGAGTGTGCGATATCGCGGGTGCTCAGGAAGGTCGGTGGGGCGTTTTGGTGCACGTGCTTTTTGCGAGGGGAAGGCTGCAGCGCGAGCGCAGTGCTCCGCAATCGGCAAGAAATCGAAGTGCTGCGCGACGGCATTCACGTGCCCCGTAAGATTTACAACTTGTGCTTTTGTCATAGGCATTTTATTGTGAGGTTGTTAGCGTGTAGTGTGTAACACGACCAGGGAAGAGTCCTACCATGTCGAAAGGGAAGAGGCGTAGCACGACACGTCCTGAAATAAAATCACCCGAAACCGCACCATATCGGCGCGAGTCGAGACTGTTGTCGCGATTGTCGCCCATGAAATAATATTCATTCTCGCCAAGCGTGCGACTATCGCTCAGTAGCATGAGATTGTTGCCAGGCAACACGTAGGTCTCCTCAAAGGTAGCATCCTTAAATTGTACGTTCGAAACAGTGACCTTGCCATCGTGTACGGAAATGGTGTCGCCAGGCATACCAACAATGCGCTTGATGTGATGGATTGAAGGATTGTGTGGGTAGCGGAAGACGACAATATCGCCACGCTGTGGTTCAATAAAGCGGTAGGAAAGTTTATCAACAATAAGGTAGTCGTTATCGTGGAAGGTCGCGTCCATCGACGCGCCTTCGACGATGAACGGTGACGCAAGAAACGTGCGAATGAGCACAATCGCAATAATCGCTGTCGCGACGAAGCGAGCCGTTTCGCCAAAAGACTCACGGCGCGCCGATTGCGGCGCATTGTGTACAACATTCTCCATGTAGGCAGTATACCTGTTTGAAAATTAGAATGCAAAAGTACCCGTGAAGAAAGAAGCGACTTGTGGTGAGTCTGTCAAACCAAGCGTTATCCACTTCGTGTTTTCGCAAAGTGGAGATATACTATGCATATATGACAAATATAAAAATATTCGGCACACTCGTCGCCGTCACATTCCTCCTCATCGTAGGAATCGTCATCCGCTACACCGGCGCAGCCGATGTCGCAACAACTGCAGAAATTCAGAATACCGCACCAACCGTTGATACGATTCGTTTTGCAACCACTGCGTATGGCACAGATGATTTAACAAGCTCAGGTATTCTCCCGAACGTAGGTACCGATAGAACCATTCATATCAATGGTGTCATGAGCGACGCAAACGGAGAAAATGACATTGCCTCAAGCACTATCAGTCTCGTTTTTCATAAAACCTCAGCAACAGGTGCGTGTGCCGCCGACAACAACGACTGCTATCGCATTACAACCTGCAATACAAATTACGCCGACGGCGATGACACACAGATTGCCTACAACTGTGAAGTACCGCTCGCGTACTGGATAGATGCAACCGATGCAGGGTCGGCATTCACTAGTGACAATTGGACTGCATACGTCAGCGTCGCTGATTTGACTTCAACATCAGGAGCACTACAAGCAACCATCGAGGTGAACTCGCTTCTTGCTCTCAATCTCCCCGATGCTATCGATTATGGCACTCGTTCACTTGGTGAAGTCTCGTCATCAACAACAAACATTGAAACCGTCATCACGCAACGTGGCAACACAAGAGCTGATGTGCAAGTCTCTGGTGATGTTATGGGCTGTAGTATACTTGGTACGCTACCTGTGAATACACAAGCCTGGGCGCTTACTGATATCAACCACGCTTCGTCAACTATACTTACAGGAACACTCACTCCTGCAAAACGAAACGTTGCACCTCGTACTGATGAATCTAACGAGCTCTCCGCAAACCTTTACTGGAACATTGCTATTCCTTCAACTGGCGTGAAGGGGACATGTACTGGTGCAAACACAATTGCAGTGATTGCAAAGTTGCAAGCAGGTATTGAGTGGACGTCTCGTACGAGTGCTGTAGATAACAACTGGCGCTCCGTCACTTACGGCGACGGCCTCTTCGTAGCAGTTTCTAACACTGGCACCGGCAACCGCGTCATGACCTCGCCTGACGGCATCACTTGGACGTCTCGCACGAGTGCTGCAAATAACAGCTGGAACTCCGTCGCCTACGGTAACGGTCTCTTCGTAGCAGTTTCTGACTCTGGTGCTGGTAACCGCGTCATGACATCACCAGACGGTATCACTTGGACATCCCAAACTTCAGCAGCAGACAACTTCTGGCGCTCCGTCGCCTACGGTAATGGTCTCTTCGTAGCAGTTTCTGACTCTGGCACCGGCAACCGCGTCATGACCTCGCCTGACGGCATCACTTGGACGTCTCGCGTCAACGCTGTAGATATCAACTGGCGCTCCGTCACCTACGGCAACGGTCTCTTCGTAGCAGTTTCGTATAACGGTACTGGTAACCGTGTCATGACTTCACCAGACGGCATCACTTGGACCTCCCGCACGAGTGCTGTAGATAACAACTGGCTCAGTGTCACCTACGGCAACGGACTCTTTGTTGCAGTTTCTGATTTCACGGGCACGAATGATACCGTCATGACCTCGCCTGACGGCATCACTTGGACCTCCCGCACGAGTGCTGCTGCCAATAACTGGAATTCAGTTACCTACGGCGACGGCCTCTTCGTAGCAGTTTCTAACACTGGCACCGGCAACCGCGTCATGACCTCGCCTGACGGCATCACTTGGACGTCTCGTACCAGCGCCGCAAATAATGGTTGGGTCTCAGTTACCTACAATAACGGACTCTTTGTTGCAGTTTCATATAACGGCACCGGCAACCGCGTCATGACCTCTGATTAATAATAAGGCCTAATCAAAAATCCCGCTCCAGGGGATTTTTTAATACACATGAATGGTAGTGCTAGTTCCTGTGAGGTTGTCCACTATCTGATTTCACAAATCAAGGTATACTATGCACATATGACAAATATAAAAATATTCGGCACCTTGATTGTCGTCGCATTCCTCCTCATCGTAGGAATCATCATCCGCTACACTGGCGCAGCCGATGTCGCAACCACTGCAGAAATTATTAACGTTGCACCAACCGTCGACACCATCCGTATCGCCACAACCGCGTACGGCACAGATGATTTAACAAGCTCAGGTATTCTCCCGAACGTCGGTACTGACAGAACTATTCACATCAACGGACAAATCTCTGATGCAAACGGAGAAAACGATATTGCTTCATCAACACTCGCTCTTGTCTTCCACAAAACAAGCAGTACCAACACCTGCGCCGCCGACAACAACGACTGCTACGTAATTAATTCTTGTACCACGAACTACTCCGAAGGCTCCGACACAGAAATCGCCTACAACTGTGAAGTGCCGCTTGCTTACTGGATTGATGCAACTGATGCAGCAAGTGCCTATACAAGCGATAGTTGGACCGCATATGTTACTGTTCAAGATTTTGCGTCAACACAAGGTGCTCTTTCTGCAACAGTAGAAGTTAACTCACTTCTTGCTCTCAATCTCCCCGATGTTATTGATTACGGCACTCGTTCACTTGGTGAAGTTTCATCATCAACCACAAACGTAGAGACAGTCATCACACAGCGAGGCAACACAAAGGCTGATGTGCAGCTCTCTGGTTCGAATATGGGCTGCAGCGCACTCGGTACACTCGCTACTTCAACACAGGCGTGGGCGCTCACCGATGTCGATCATGCCACATCAATTGTTCTTACCGATACTCCTGCTTCAGCAAAACGAAACATCCTCCTCCGTACCGACGAATCTAACGAGCTCTCCGCAAACCTTTACTGGAACATTGCTATTCCTGCAAGTGGAGTGAAGGGTACCTGCACAGGAGCAAACACCATTGCGGTGATTGCGAAGGCGCAAGCAGGCGTTGAGTGGACATCTCGTGTCTCCGCTGCGGATAACTTCTGGAACTCTGTCACCTACGGCAACGGACTCTTTGTCGCAGTTGCAAGCACAGGCTTCGGCAACCGCGTCATGACCTCACCTGACGGCATCACCTGGACATCCCAAACCAGCGCTGCAGATAATGCCTGGGGCTCCGTCACCTATGGCAATGGTCTCTTCGTCGCCGTTGCAGGGAATGGTATTGGCGATCGCGTCATGACTTCACCCGACGGCATCACCTGGACAACTCAAACCAGTGCTGCAGATAATAGCTGGGTCGGCGTCACCTACGGCAACGGACTCTTTGTCGCAGTGTCTAACGACAGTACGGTGAACAGTGTTATGACCTCACCCGACGGCATCACTTGGACTTCCCGTACCAGTGCTACAACTAACCAATGGAGCTCCGTCACCTACGGCAACGGACTCTTTGTCGCAGTGTCTAGTAACGGTACCGGCGATCGCGTCATGACCTCACCCGACGGCATCACCTGGACAACTCAAACCAGTGCTGCAGATAATAGCTGGGTCGGCGTCACCTACGGCAACGGACTCTTTGTCGCAGTTGCTGTTACGGGTGCTGGCAACCGTGTCATGACTTCACCAGACGGCATCACTTGGACAACTAGCACAAGTGCTCCAGACAATGGCTGGCAATCCGTCACCTATGGACAAGACCTCTTTGTTGCAGTGTCACGTACTGGTGCTGGCAACCGTGTCATGACTTCACCAGACGGCATCACTTGGACATCTCGAACCTCAGCCGCTCAAAATAACTGGAGGGGCGTCACATATGGTGGAGGTATATTCGTTGCTGTCTCCTGTGGTGTTGGAAATAATTTCTGTAATGGATCTGCAGGCAGCCGTGTCATGACCTCTGATTAAAATGCAAGTATCATTTAAAAATCCCCTCCAGGGGATTTTTTGATGTGGTATACTTGCTCCATGGCTGGTTTTGGTTCACCTGTTGATGATGGGAGTGATGTGGGGACGCTTGAGGCGTGGCTTTTGGCTGATCCAGATGCGACGTATCTTATGAGAATGGAAGGTGAGGCGCTTCTTGATACGCAGGTTGCGTCGGGTGATTATCTTTTAATTGAGCGCACGCGAAGTGTGCGCGCAGGGGATATTGTGGTGGCAGAAATTGATGGCGACTATGTGGTACGATTTCTACGTAAGAACGGTCGAGGCGAACAGTATCTGGAAGCAGCGAATGAGATGTATCCGAAGCTTATCCCGCAGGAGTCTTTGAATATAGAAGGTAAGGTAATTGCTTGTATTCGGAAGTATGAGAACTAACAAGTTTTTCGCTGTGACTCCGGATCCCTCCTGGATGACAAATTTTGGGTAGTGTGCTCTAAATTAATAAGAGTTTAAAATCGATTTTAACCATAAATCTCTTTTGAACATAGCACCTAACATTTGTCATCCAAGAGGGATCCAGCGTTAGGGCAATAGCCTCGAGTATATAACCCATGCAATTCTCACAAAAAAACGCAAAGATTTTCATGCACGTCGACGGCGATGCGTTTTTTGCGTCGTGTGAACAGGCAACCAATATGCAGTGGCGTGGGAAACCGATTGCGGTGGGGCGTGAGCGCGGTATTGTGACGGCTATTTCGTATGAGGCAAAGGCGCTCGGGGTGCGGCGTCCAATGAGTCAGACGGCACTGAGTCGCGAGTTTCCGCAGGTTGCACTCCTTGCGTCGGACTATCGTAAGTATGAGCTTTTTTCAGAACGTATGAAAAGCATCGTACGGCGATATGTATCAGATATCTCTGAAGGTTCGATCGATGAATGTTTTGCGGATGTGTCGAGCGTTACTACGTGGAGTGATGTGCGAGGTTTTGCGAAAGCACTGCAAGAAGAACTTTGTATAAAACTTGGACTCACCATTTCCATTGGTGTTGGACCAACAATGACGATTGCGAAAATTGCATCAGGTTTTAAAAAGCCGCGAGGACTTACGATAGTCACACCAGAAAATCTTGACATGCTCAATAGTGTGTCGCTACGAAAAGTTCCCGGCATCGGCGGCCGGACCGAACAAAAACTTGCAGAACAGGGCATCCTTACTATCGGCAACCTCCTCGCGCTTGCACCGCACGAAATAGAACGCCGTTACAATAAGCCACTTGTCGAACTCGCCTATGAACTCCGCGGCACTTCGGTGCGAGGTATTGAAGCAAGAGAAAATGCGCAGAGCGTCAGTAGTATCCAAGCATTCATGGAGCCAATCATTGCATTCGCTCCGCTCCTCACTGAATTTTCGCGCAACATTGAGCGCGTGTGCCGAAAACTCCGCACGCAACACGCTCGTATGCACGCGGTAACCATTGGCTACAAAGCATTTCCTGACATTCATACACTTGTTACTTACACCATAAAGTGTCCATCACCAACAAATGATCCGGGCACTATTATGCAGCTTGCTGAGGAAGCTTTGCACGCCATGTATCGCAAAGGCGTCCGCTACCGCGCCGTCTATGTCGGCACACACGGAATGCTTGAGAGTGCCGCGCAACAAAAACTCTTCACAACTGCGGAAGACGAAACTGAAGAAAAACGCAACACGCTCAATGACGTTGTCGACACACTCATGTATCGAAGCGGCGGACTCCCCCTCGAGCGAGCCTCAAGTCTCCGTCCGAAGCAAACACGTTCCGAAGAAGACACCGGCACCCCACTCCTTAAAATCCCCCACAGCAACAAGATTCTCAATATTCCATACCTCGGTACCATTCAGTAGAGGGAGTTGCGACAAAAAAGAAAAGCCGCATGCGCGGCTTTTGTATGTCTGCTACTTTTTGCGGAGCAGACATGAGGGGTGAAAGGGGAGGAGTGCAAGGAGATCCTTCTTTTGCTGGTGGGTGAAATGGTTCGCGAGTGCTTCGAGTTCGAAAATGGATGCGTGAGGAACAAAGCCTTTTTCATTTGCGGAGACTTCACCAAAAAGTACATGCGCACATTCGTGGATTACTGTGAGTAAAAGAGTTTCGTTGTCAGGATGTATTTTGAGCGACGGGCTCAGATACATGCACCTGTCTTCAAACTCAACAAGTCCACAGAGCGGACGTTTGACACGACCTTTTCCAAAAATATATTTTTGTTTCCACACGACCTCCCATTCGGATTGGTGCAAGAGAGAGAACATCCGCTCATAGAACCAACCTACGAGCCATTGTGCTGATGGGCGACTGCTCATAGGGATAATCCTCGGCATGGTGTAGTACAAGCTGTGTTTAGTAGTAGCGTGCTACAAGAAAAAAGTCAATGGTCGTCGCTTTTACGGGGAGACGGCTAATAACACTGGCATGCATTATGCAGTTCATGTCAAGATGTGCCTCATTTTCAAGGTGGTATACTTGTGACATTACACGGTAATAGATAATAGAGTTCCAACATGAACACAGTTACAAATCAGGATTATCAGAAAAGCGTTGTCGCATTCGTGGCAGGCCTCCTCATCGGTGGTCTCCTCGTGTGGGTCTTCTCAACAGGAGAGACTGCGGCACCAGCAGATGCGGTAGTAGATGCAAACGAGGCAGCTGTTATTGACACCGTCAATGCAGACACAGCTGCACCAAAGGTTGGCGCAGGAAAGGTTACAGTCGAGGGTGCAGTTGCAGGCGAGATGGTAGCAGTTAATGTTACTGAATACCCTGCAACCGAAGGTTGGGTTGCGATTCGTGACTACACTGACGGCGTTCTCGGTAATGTTCTCGGTGCATCACGCTACTCACAGAGTGACGGGAAGTATCCAGGCAAGGTAGACCTCTACCGCGCAACTGAAGCAGGTAAGTCATACGCGGTTGTGTTCTACACACAGGCAACTGATTTCGAAACAACATTCGAAATGGTTGAGGGTGTTATGACTCCGTTTACGGTTCAGTAATAAAAAAACTCGCAGAATTATTCTGCGAGTTTTTTAGTTGCTACCGAGGATGATAACGATATCGGCGCTGGTTGGATTGTTTTGCATGAGTTGTGCTTCGGCGAGAAGCTCGGGAGCGGCGGCTTTGAGAAGTGCAAAGACCTCAGTGCGAATGTCAGCATTGATGTAGATTTCGGTGACTGTTTGCGGTGAAGCGTTGCCGGTTGCTGCTTTTGCGAAACCTGCTCCTTCAAGGAGTGTGGCAAGATTGCCAGCATGACCCTGGATGGTTGTGCCATTGCGGACGGCGAGGGAGTAATCGAGGAGATTGAGTGTAGGTGCTGTAGTACTGATAGCTTCTTCGGTGGAAGTAGCAGCTCCTTGTGCTTCGTCAGGAGTAATGGGGGCTTCTCTCTGTGCAATGTCGGGGAGGCTCAGTTTTGCTTTGAGCGCGAGGTAGTGCTCATTCTCAACGGTAAGAGTTTGGACGGTGCCTGTTTCGGCCACGAAGGTTTGCTCGATGATGGCGCGAAGGTCGCGCGTTGTGGTGGTGAAAATAAGTGCAAGCACCAAGACAAACGTCGTCGTCATGACGATGTAGAACGTCTGGGTGGTGTAGAAAGGTCGAGTATGCATAGGCTATATTTCGTGAATGGCGTACAAGACGCCGGTTATCGTGGTGCGCGTGCCAGCCTCCCATCCGTCTTGCTGTGCACTTGTGCTTTTTACACCCGTGACCGTGAAGTAGTATGGAAGCGCTTCAAGCTCAGCGAGGAGGCGTTCGAGTGCACGAGCATCGCCTTCAACGACAAAGGTTGTCTCAATGCGGTAGACCTGTTCGCGTGCGGTACCCTGCGGATGTTCAGGAAGGGTAAAATTCGTCGCTGACGGGTTGCTGTAGGTTGCAGTGACGGTTGCATCGGTGCGTGCTGCAGCATCCTCGACCGCGTCACGGAAAGGAACGATGTAGTCGGCAGAAGGGAAGGCAGCGCGAATCCGTGATTCGTTGCCCGCGATTGCCGTAAACGAAGAGAGAAACGCGATAGAGGAATCACGTGCGGCACGAATGCTTGCAACCTGTTCGTAGTGTGC
Organism: Candidatus Kaiserbacteria bacterium RIFCSPHIGHO2_02_FULL_49_34; assembly: GCA_001781205.1. GTDB lineage: Bacteria > Patescibacteriota > Minisyncoccia > Phycocordibacterales > UBA918 > HO2-49-34. The sequence goes on along the minus strand of MFLE01000014.1, from coordinate 66,934 downwards.
GCGAATATCTTGCAGGGTGATGTTCATCTCGCGTGTCGCGTATACTTTTGCACCCACAATGACACACAGAAGCAGCACGAGAACCGTGATGCGGATGAGGATAGAACGTGTGAGAGATGTGTGTGTCATATTTTGCTTTAATGCTTCTTTCAAAATGGGCAAACTTGCATTGGTTTCGCAAAATTTTGCCCTCACCGTACATTGGGTACGGCTCCGTCAAAATTTTGCTCCAACCAACGCAATTTCATCCCATTTTGAAAGAAGTTAGTTATTGGGTACCCAGGATTGCCAAACAGCAGGCTTAAAGGTAATGGTCATTTGGAACGGGATGTCACCGCGGAGTTCGGCGTCGGTAATAGGGAGTTCTACGGTTGCGACTTCTTCCGCACTCTTGAGCGCGTCGCGGAATGTGTTGAGGTGGGTTCGACTACGAGCGACGCCGCCAAGACGAACGGTGGTTGCGTCGGCAGATACATCACGGATTGAGATGCCGCTGATGGCGTATGTTCGAATGAAGGCGGTCATGCGTGCGAAGGAAGTTTCTTCGGTTGCAAGGGGGCCAACGGTGGCAATAACCGCGCTCCATCGTTCGTAGTTTGCACGCTCTTCCGTAAGTGCGGTGTCGACTGAGAATGTTTCGGTGAAGAGGTCGCCTCGAGGAATTGTCGCGAGCTGTGTACGGACACCGTACCATGCAGAGATTGCGGCGCCGGTAATGATGAGTGCGGTGAGGAGGGTAAGTGTGCCAAGTCCGCCGATGAATGCTTCGAGTTTTTGGTATTCGTAGGCTTCTTCCGTGCCGATAGGGAGGAGGCTTGCAGCGACATCGTCGCGGCGTGCGGTACGTGCACGGAGTGCGACACCAAGGAGTGGTATGAGTGAGATATCGTTGCGAGCATCGATAATCTTTTTCACTTCTTCGAGAAGGGGGAGTTTCTCGAAGACCTTAACCACCGGACGCTTGCCAAACCGTGATGCGACAAATTCTGCGGCACGCTTCACTGCATTTGTTCGTGCGGTTTTTGTGGGGAATGCGCCCAGTGCGTGAGTACTTGAGAGGAGGGCAAAGCCGTCGCGGCAGGCAAGGATATTTTCGTAGGTGGGACTGGTAAAGGACGTGATGACGTGTGCACCCCGCTCTGCGGCACGTGCAATAGCGTCGTGTTCAGATTCGAGGGCAACAAGTTTGAAGCCGGCGTTTTCGAGTGCGGTAATATAGGGGGTGGCATGTTCGGCTGCAATGGCATGAATATGCATGCCTGAGACTGGTTCATGGAGGATATCAACATCGGCGAAGCGTTCGTTAGGATGGAAGGGGATATTCCACTCAAGTGAAAGGTTTGCTGTTTCAAGGAGGCGTGCGGCGTCATTTTCTGCGTCGAGTGTTTCGGGAAAGATAACTGCTTTGGTGAAAATTGCCGCATGCGGAAGCGCGACAACAACGTGGCGGTATGCCTTGTTTTTGATACGAAGGTCGCGCAAGACGCGAGAGAGTGCCGTCGGGTCTGCGACGCGACCTTCGATAATTACGCCTGCGGCAAGGGGGATGCGCGTGATGCGGATAGCACTGAGCTGTTTTGTGGTATGCGTAAATGAAAGTGCAGACACTGCGTCTTCTGCAATGTGGAGTGCGGTAATCCGTTCGTCTCGTATAAAGTGCGCAAAGAAACTCATCACGACTAGTATACCGTCATTTCGAAAAAACGATGTGTGGATATCTTCTGACCTCAAGAAATTAATGTAACAATTCTAGAGAATTATGAATCTAACATATGGAGAGCTATCTCACCTCTTGCCCTAGCGCTGGATCCCGTCAGGATGACAAAAGGAGGGAATGTGGTTTAAAATTAATGAATGGTTAAAATCGATTTTAACCATTCATTAATTTTAAACATTGCATCAAACTTTTGTCATCCTGACGGGATCCAGGCTGCTAAGCAGTGTTCACTATTGTTCTTTTGTTGTCCTGAAAAATAGAAACCTCCCAGTAGTGTTACGTTTAATTTCTCAGCTAAAGGCGTTATCCACAGGTTATTTTTAGAAAGGTGTAGTATACTCTTTGTATTGCCGCGAACTGGCAACTATTAATTAATCTATATTTATGCGTTCAACATCATCAACTTCAACAGCCAAGGGCTTCACCCTGCTCGAGCTCCTCATTGTGATCGCGATTATTGCCATTCTCGCGACCATACTCGTTATTGTTATTAACCCAGTGGAAACACTCCGCCGCGCACGTGACGTGCAGCGCCTCTCTGATCTCTCATCAGTACGTACTGCTATTGCGATGTATATGACAGTGACACCAAACCCATCGCTCGGCACCTGTTTCCCAGCACCAAATGCAGCGCCAGGGCAAGTGTATCTTAGTAAGCCAATCACAGGAGCAGCGGTTAGTGGCGTAACCTATGTTGGAAGCGCTGACACAACAGTAGGAAACGGAGACGGCACCGGTCTTGGTTGGATTCCTGTAGATTTTGGTGGTATTGCTGGCGGTTCGCCACTTGCAGCACTTCCGCTTGATCCCGCACAGGATACTACAGCCCTCACGACCGGTACTCTTGCATCAACGACTATGGTTTACCGCTACGCATGTTCAAATGCACCACTTGCGTTTGAAATGACGGCACGTCTTGAAAGTATTGCCTATGGCGACACTGCAGGTGACCAGGGTGGCACCAATAAGATGGCAACTGATGGCGGTAACAGTACTGACCTCTACGAAGTGGGTACTAATCTCCAAATCATCGACTAATCCTAATTCTTTCAAAATTGGTCCATCTGCACTGGTTGAAGTAAATTTTAAAAGAATTAGATTGTTCTGAATAGTGTTCTAAAAAACCACGAGATAGCGCTCGCGGTTTTTTTGAATCTCACTGATTTTGGTGTCTGGTGGTATACTGCGCACATGATATCAACTGATGCTCTAAAACGTTATGTTCGTGCTGCAAATTATCTTTCAGCGGCACAAATTTATTTACGCGACAATGTGCTCTTAGAAAAGCCGCTTGCGCACATCGATGTGAAGCCTCGTCTTTTGGGGCATTGGGGAACGTGCCCTGGTATTAACTTTACCTATGCACAGTTGAATGCGCTCATTAGCGAAAAAGAGCAACAAATGATGTTTGTACTCGGCCCGGGACACGGCTTTCCTGCGCTCCAAGCAAACCTTTTTCTTGAAGGTTCGCTCGGCGATGTTGATGCAAACCTTCCTGTGTCCACAGAAGGCATCATGCACCTTTGTCGTAATTTCAGCTGGCCGTATGGCTACCCGTCACATAGCAACCCTGAAGCGCCAGGCGTTATTCTTGAAGGCGGCGAACTTGGCTACGCACTTGCAACAGCTTACGGCACCGTGCTCGATAACCCCGACCTCATCACCGCCGTACTCATCGGCGACGGCGAAGCAGAAACAGGGCCGACCGCAACCGCGTGGCACTGCAATAAATTCGTCGATCCAAAAACTTCAGGTGCCGTGCTCCCGATTGTGCATGTGAACGGCTATAAAATCTCAGGTCCAACTATTTACGGCCGCATGACGGATGCTGAGCTCTCCCACCTCTTTACCGGCTACGGCTACACGGTCTACATTGTTGATGCTGCTGATACGCGCGACGTGTACGCCGTAATGCAAGCAACGCTCCGTGCCGCACACGCACAGATTCATACAATCCAAACAGCAGCACGCGGTAGCGAGGCGCAGGTTGCGGAAGTGCCAAAATGGCCAATGATTATCTTGCGCACTCCAAAAGGCTGGACAGGTATTGCCGAGCTCGACGGCGAAAAGCTCGAGGGAAATCACTTGTCACACCAAGTCATTGCCAAAGAAGCGGCGACAAACCCTGCACATCTCACCGCACTTGAAACATGGCTCCGTTCATATAATTTCCCTGAGCTGTTTACTGATGGCACATTCGCCGAAGATATTCGCGCAATAATTCCGCCTGCCGAACTTCGTATGGGTTCAAGCAAACACGCGCGCGGCGGCTCGCCAGCATACACGCCACTCGAACTCCCCGACATCGAGACCTACACCGAAGACGCAAATGTTCCGGGAACGGTAGGCTCCTCATCAATGCGTCGTACAGGCGCCTACCTCACCGAAGTATTCGCACGCAATAGCGAGGCAAAAAACTTCCGCCTCTTTTCTCCCGATGAAACCTACTCAAACAAACTCGATGAAGTCTTTACAAAGACCTCTCGCGCATGGGTAGGAAAGCGCGAAGCGTGGGATAAGGACCTCGCCCCCGACGGACGAGTCATGGAAATGCTTTCCGAACATACCCTCCAAGGTATGTACATGGGCTATGTGCTTACGGGACGTCACGGCATCTTTGCCTCATACGAAGCATTTATCCAAATCGTTGTCTCGATGGTAGACCAGTACGCAAAGTTTTTGAAAATCGCCCGCAGTGTTTCATGGCGTGGCAAAGTTCCGTCACTCAACTATATCCTCACCTCATCAGGCTGGCGGCAAGACCACAACGGCTTCTCGCATCAAAACCCCGGCTTCGTTGATGATATGCTCAACCGCCAAGGCTGCTTCGTGAATGCCTACTACCCACCCGATGGCAACACCACACTCGCATGCCTCAAGCGATGTCTCGCCTCAACGCAAGAAATCAACATCATCACCGCGGGGAAGACGCTCGAACCACGCTGGCTCACCCCCGCGGAGGCGCAGAAAGCAGTCGACGCCGGCATTATGACCTGGGACTTTGCATCCGACGACCGCCCCGACATCATCATTGCAACCATCGGTGATTACCTTACCAAAGAAGGCCTCGCCGCACTCGACATCGTGAAGCGAGAAACACCGAATGTTCGCATACGTTTTGTGAACATCATCACCCTCAACGCACTCGGTATCGGCTCGGGCGAATGCGCTCTTCCTCACGCAAATTTCAACGACTATTTCACGCACGACAAACCAGTCCTCTTCAACTTCCACGGATACCCACAAACACTCAAACAAATGCTTTTCGACTATGCCTGCAATGGGAGTGGGCGACGATTCCTCGTACACGGCTACGAAGAAAACGGCTCAACCACAACGCCGTTCGACATGCATATCCGCAACAACACCGATCGCTACAGTCTCGCGATCGAAGTCTGGGAAGAAATGGTTACCGCGGGCGTCGTCGCCCGAACAAAAGCCGACGAACTCATAAAACAGTATCGAAAAAAACTAACCGACCACCGCGCCTACATAATAGAAAACGCGATCGACCCCGAAGAAATCGACGCCTGGACATGGACGCCACGCACAAAATAGTAGAAGAGCCACAAAAAACGCTGCATGTCAGCGGTTTAACGAAGATTTCTGAATGATAATATTGATATATGGATATTTAACTTGACTTTTCTACATATAGGAGTACATTTTATACATATAAACATAGGTCTGCTCAAATTTATGAAAATCAAAAATATTGAAATAAGGAACTTTAGGAATTTGCTTAATGTGGAAAGCGAGTTTGGTCCAATAAATATAATAACAGGAAGAAATTCTAGCGGAAAAACTAACTTTCTTAAAGCGCTTTCACATATAGCTGAGGTCCGTAATGATTTTACTGATGTCTTTTTCGATAATATTGTGACATATGGTCCAGGAAAAAAGAAGACTGATTTTAAAATTACATTGAGTAATATAGGCGAAGCCAGAACATATTATCGCATAGAGGAGAGCGCAAAAATTAAGTTAGATCATATGTCAATATCTGACTTCATATTTATTAATTCCATAGAAAAAACAGGATCTTCAAAGAAATATGAACTTTTCTATAGTGGAAAAAAATCTACGAAAGAAGTCGATCAGTCTGATTTTAATGAAGTGACTAGAAGAAGTGGTATTGTCTCGCAAATGAGAGAAAGTGCACTCAATGTGAGTAATGAGTTGGTGTATCAGCGTGAATTCAAGAAAAATATAGAGAATGCAGATGAGCTTCGCGAGACTGAGAAGGAGATTAGAAATCCGTTTTTGATGGATATATATAAAGAATGCAGTGAAAGAATCCATACAAATTGGGTAGATGATAACGATAACGAATTTAGTTCGAACAAAATATTTAATTATGTCACTGAAAAATATGGAGAGGAAGAGCAAGAGCAGGTTGTGCAGAGAATAAATAAACAAGAACAGGATTGGTCTGTATCTAGTTTTAGTAAAGCAAAGTTTATACATCTTCTCGCTGATATTCAGAGAGACAAGAAAGCATTTGCGCGTTATTGTTCCGATTTGTCACTTTATACCGAAAATATTCTTACAAAAGTTGAAATTGCAACATCGGGCTCCTTCCCCACGAAAGGCACAGTTCTCATAGAGTCACCAGCATCGCCGAAGAGCATAGCAACTCTTTCTGCAGGTACGGTAGTGCTCCTCTATTTCATAACCCTTAAAAATTGGATTTTTTTAGATACCTCTGCAAGGAGCTATAGAATGCCGAGCGTGATGCTTTTTGATGAAGTTGAATCAATAATTCATCCATCACTTACTGAAAAGTACGTAGAGGTGTTGCGTGGCATAGCGTCCAAAGTACAGATTTTTATCACAACGCATTCGCCGCATTTTATAGATAGGTTTACTCGTGATGAATTGTTTTGGCTTAAAGATACACATTTTGTAAACGGCAAGCGAGAGAGCTGTAATTCAAATATGTATACGTATGCAGATATTATCTCAAAAATTCCTGGAGATACGAGCTGGTTAGAAGAGATGCGTAATTCTGAATTATTTAGTGATGGCACGTTGGATGACATATTTCCTACAGATGCTACAAATAAGAAATAATCAGTATGATAAAAAATCCAATAGTCATACTGTTTATTCTGGAAGATGCAACAACGAGAGAATTTGTTAAGTCATTACTCATTTCTCATTACGGATTTACTGATGCAGGTAGTAAGAATGAGTATTTCTTAATTAAAAGTACATCGTCAGATTCCTATGCAGTAATTGGACATCCAGGAAGTAATAGTTCTGGTGGCTGGAACGAGATGGAGAAATCCAGAATATATAGAAAGGCGCGACTACTCTTGAACTCAAAGATAAGCATGTATGGTCTTGCTAGCCATCAGGCAGAGGTTATTCTTATCTCAGACCGCGACTCACTTTCAGAGGGAGATATTGAAAAAAGAAAACAAGCATTTCTAAACGCATGTAATAGCGCATTTGCCGACATCAACCAATCTGTGCATATAGCAAAACAAGAAGTGGAATCATGGTTTCTCGCAGGTTCAACATTTGAAGAGGATTGTTTTGATGCTTCAAAAGATGTTGAATTAACACGCTTAAGAGCACTTCAAGATACTGACGAGATCCCAGATCCGAAAGGTGTCCTTGATGAAATTCTGACAGCAGAATATTGTGGACAAAGAATAGGACAAGGGCAGCTATTTGGCGGTCAGATCAACATAGAATTGGCATGTAGCAAATCTCCATCCTTCAAAATATTTATAGAGCACATCAATAATCTCTGTGTAGATAACTCGGAGGAATAGGTGTGCGGACATAGTCATTATGCTATAGAGAAAAAACAGGAATTTTTCCTGTTTTTGTTTCTAAGAAATGTCAACGTTGCGGTTATTTCTGGAGAGTATCGCGAATTTCTCGAAGAAGCAATACTTCCTCACGTACCTCCTCCTTAATTTCAGCCACCGTATCAGACATAGGTACTACTGCCTCTTTTTTCTTAAGGCGCGCAAGTATCTTAATGGCAAAGAAGAGCGCAAAGGCAATGATGGTAAAATCAATGATTGACTGGATGAAGATGCCGTATTTTATTTCTGCTGCGCCAACGGTCAAGCGTAACTCCGTAAAGTTTATACCACCTGCCAGTACACCAACTGCAGGCATGATAATGTCGCTTGCGAGTGACGAGACGATCTTCCCAAACGCACCACCAATAACAACTGCCACCGCAAGGTCAACAACGTCGCCCTTCATGGCGAATGCTTTGAATTCATCAAGCATACCTTTTGCTTTTGTATGTAACATATGTTGATAAGCATAGCACAACACATGAAAGTCAACTACCGTTCTTACCAAAAAGAATGGTAGTATGGTGTCATGATACTTCTTGCAAATATTGGGAGCGCGTCAAAGAAATATGCGCTTGCGGAGAAAGATGATGCTGGCGTGTTTCGTGTACGTACCGTGGCGCATTATGAGGCGAGTGAGCTTCCTGCGCAGGAGTATGACCGTGCGCATCATGTTTTTATCGAGTCGCTCGAAAAGGAAGGCGTGCATGCGGCTTCTATTGATACGGTGCTCATGCGCATTGTTGCATCGGGGCGTTATTTTCAAACGCATCGGGTGATTGATGACGAATATATTATGAAGCTGACGGAGGCAGAGCGTGTTGCGCCACTGCATGTGCACGCACAACACGAAGAATTGACGCGTCTGCAAAGTATACTTCCCGATGCAGAGTTCATCGGCATATCCGACACCGCCTTTCATGCAACGATTCCTGAATATATTGCACGCTATGCAATTCCGCGCAGCGATGCTGAGACCTATGATATTCGTAAGTTTGGCTACCACGGATTAGCAATCTCATCTGCGCTCTCGCGGGGAACTTTGCTTTGCGGCACGCTCCCTTCACGAGTAATTGTGTGTCACCTCGGCGGCGGCGGAAGTGTGACTGCTGTGCGTGACGGAACGTCTGTAGATACCTCAATGGGAACAACGCCACTCGACGGGCTTATTATGGCAACACGCGTTGGTGCTATTGATCCTGGTGCCGTGCTCGCCCTCATGGAAGCGAAGGGGATGACGCCTGCATCTATGCGTTCGTACCTCAATACCGAATCAGGACTCAAAGGAATTGGAGGTTCTGACGACATTCGCACACTCATAACGCTCGAAGAGAACGGCAGCCTAGAAGCAAAAGAAGCTCTCGACGCCTACGCGTACCGCGTCCGCCACTATATCGGCGGAGCACTCGCTACACTCGGTGGCGCTGACCTCATCATATTTTCTGGCACTGTATCTGAACGTTCAACAATAATGCGCGAGCGCATACTTTCGCCGCTTGCAGGCATCGGCATCGAACTCGACACAGAAAAAAACACAGCACACGCCGACAATCAAAACGATACGCTTCTAAACACCGCAACAAGCAAAACAAAAATCGCCATCGTCCACATCAACGAATACGAAGCAATGCTCGATGCGTGGCAGTCACACGCGTAGGACATAGTTACAAAAAAACGCCTTTGGTAAGGCGCTTTTTATGGTGGAGATGGAGAGAATTGAACTCTCGTCCGAATTATGGTGTGCGAGGGTGTCTACGTGTGTAGGACACTCTTGGGGCTTAACTTCGCTTTCGAGAGAGTGAACGAGAAGGCGAAGTGCAGTTCTTGCTTTTTAAGTGGAGCGCGTAGAACGCCGTGCTCCTGCCGAGTCATATCGATATAACGCCACTGCTTCGAGATATGACGAACGAAGCGTAACGCGCAACGTGCGAGGGAGCCTAACGGCTCAACCTATGCAGCGTATGCGTATCCGTACGCTGGAGCGTAAGGACTCTTGATTGCTTTTGCAATTAAGGGTTGGTGTGTTTTTACGAAGCACAACACCATCTTCGACACGCGCCATTCGCACGGACCGTAACCGTCAAAGCCTGTCATCCCCGTGCCCGCATTGTCCCACAAAATAAAATATTGTCAAGGATTTTTCAGTGGGGGTGTTTTGCGAATTGTCTAGTGAATATATAGGTGCCGCCATGCTATACTGCCCGTCATGATTTCTTTTATATTACTCTGTGTTGGGCTAGCTTTGCTTGTGAAAGGTGGCGGACTTTTTGTTGATGGATCAGTAAGCATTGCGCGGATTTGGCGTATTCCGCCGATTGTAATTGGACTTACTCTTGTTTCGATTGGTACCTCGCTTCCAGAGCTTGTGGTGAACCTGTTTGCGGCAGGGGGTGGTAGCACAGACTTGGCAATTGGAAACATCCTTGGCTCAAACATTACTAACATCCTCCTTGTGCTCGGTATTTGTTCGGCAATCTATCCACTCTCCGTTTCAAAGGGTACAGTCAGCAAAGAAATTCCGCTTGCAATACTTGCGACGATTGCGTTGGGGTTCTTAGCGAATGATGCGTTCTTCGATGGTGGTGTATCAATGATTAGTCGCTCTGATGGATTAGCACTGCTTTGTTTCTTTAGCATTTTCCTCTACTACATCTTTGAACTCAGCCGTCGCGCACGTAAGGATGATGCTGTCGGCGAAGATGTAGAACAAAAGTATACCGGAGGAAAAGCAGCCGTCGCAATACTTTTTGGTGCCGCACTCCTTGGTTTTGGTGGTAAGCTTGCGGTCGATAACGCCATTATTCTCGCAATAGCACTCAATGTTCCGCAATCAATCATCGGTCTCACGATTGTCGCTATTGGTACGTCACTGCCAGAACTTGTGACCTCGGTCATTGCAACAATGAAGCGCCACAGCGACATTGCCATCGGCAATATCGTCGGCTCCAACATATTCAATATTTTCTGGATCCTCGGTGTGAGCGCAATCGTAACGCCGCTCCCATTTGCAGCAATGTTCACCCGCGACCTCCTTGTCGCTCTTGTTGCAAGCATCCTCCTCTTCCTTTTCATGTTCCTCGGGAAGCGCGACATGCTCAAGCACTGGCAGGGACTCATCTTCCTCGGCATGTACTTTGGCTATGTTGCAGTATTGGTCCTTCAGCAAGTCTTGTAGTTGTCGCTGTGTATAGTTGTGTATTGTACGGCAAAGGTGTAAGATTTTTTGACCCTCGAGTAACCTAGTATAACGAAAGGAGACAAGAGATGGATAGTTTTTTAAGGAGGAATATTGCGCAGGCTGATGTGGCCAAGGTTTCTTTCATGGTGATACATGGCAGGGAGCCGACGGAAAGTGAATTCACACAGTTTTTTCTTGAATATGTTTCTGATGAAGGAGAGCACTACGGAGAGGATTTCCGTATCCTACTCACACTTCTGCCATGGCTCGACTATATGTACGGAGATATCCTCGATATGTTCGGGCAAGATACGTTGCCGGGAAAGATGTTCGCAGGACAGATGTGGTGGCATCTTGGGATGCTTCACACATACCTTATCATGTTTCCCCAGGTAAGGAGGGTACTATCGCAATGATACTCCCTGCAAGTAAAAGTAAAGCGTCAGAACGACATACTGTTCTGACGCTTATTTATTTTTGGAAGATGGTTGTAATAGGAGGCGCGAGCCATCTAAATTTTACGAGCAATATCACGGGAGATGTCGCGCTTTTTGATGGTTTCGCGTTTGTCGAATTTCTTTTTGCCTTTTGCAAGGGCGATTTCTAGTTTGATGTGGGGGCCGCCGCGGAAGAAGCGGAGCGGGATGAGAGTGAGGTTTTTTTCGTGGAGTTCGCGTTCGAGCTTCGCGATTTCTTTTTTATTGAGAAGTAGCGCTCGGTCGCGAGTGGGGGAGTAGTCTTTTGGTGCGTTCGCAACCTGGAATGGCGGAATATATGCACCAAGTAGCATTGGTACGCCTTTGATAAGCTTCACATACGAACCAATGAGCTTTCCTTGGTTTTTCTTGAGCGATGCAACTTCCGTACCCAACAAAGAAACCCCCGCGGTGAGCGTTTCAAGAATCTCAAAATCATACCGCGCACGCGGACTGGTTACGAGAGTAGACATGCACTATATATAGCATACGTCTGCACCCTTGGCTATGGACATTCGCCCTTGTTTTCGTATACTGCACATACTATGGCAACAGAAAAAAAGGGCACATCAAATAAGAAGATGTCGCCAGCAAAAAAGAAGAAGCAGCGAGAGCAAAGTCTTTGGAATATTCTCACTGTCGGCGTACTTTCGCTGATGATGTTTACTCTTTTGTACGGATACAATACCGATAAAAAAGAAACCGAAGAAACAACCTTAACAAAAGTTGCCGAAGCAATTCATGCCGGTGATGTTAAGGGGCTTATCGTGCGCGGAGATAAGGTTGAGGTGTATCACAAAGACGAAAAACGTCTCATAGGTATTGCAAAGAAGGAAGGCTACGCAACGCCGATTACCGAAACCCTCGTTAATCTTGGCGTAACATCCGAAGAGCTCCGTGCAATTGCCCTTGAGGTCAAAGAAGAGACAGGCTTTGCGTATTGGCTCGGTGTATTCTCGCCATTCTTGTTCCCATTCCTCCTCCTTGGCTTTATCGTATTCTTCTTCTCACGCTCAATGCGGGGAATGGGTACGCAGGCACTCAGTTTCGGCTCATCAAAAGCACGCATGATTCATCCCGATGATGAACAGCAGAAAGTAACGTTCAAGGACGTTGCGGGTGCCAAAGAAGCAAAAATCGAACTTGAGGAAATCGTTGACTTCCTCAAGAATCCAAAGAAATTTACCGATATCGGTGCAGCAGTACCAAAGGGTGTCATGATGATGGGGTCACCAGGTACCGGAAAGACACTCCTTGCGCGCGCAATCGCTGGCGAGGCAAATGTGCCGTTCTTCTCAATTTCTGGTTCTGAATTCGTTGAGATGTTTGTGGGTGTTGGTGCATCACGCGTACGTGACCTCTTCCAGACCGCTAAGAAGATGTCGCCTGCGATTATCTTTATCGATGAAATTGACGCCGTTGGTCGCTCACGCGGCAGTGGTATGGGTGGTGGCAACGACGAGCGTGAGCAAACTCTCAACCAAATCCTTACCGAAATGGACGGCTTTGAACCAACAGAAAAACTCATTGTTATCGCCGCAACCAACCGTCCTGACGTTATTGATACGGCGCTCATGCGTCCAGGACGCTTCGACCGTCGTGTGACGATCGACCTTCCTGACCGCGACGACCGTCTTGAAATCCTTAAAATCCATGCACGCAAGAAGCCGCTCACGGCTGATGTGAACCTTGAAATTGTTGCGCAGCGTACGCCAGGATTCTCAGGTGCTGACCTTGCGTCACTTATGAACGAAGCAGCAATCCTTGCCGCACGCGAAGGACGCAAAGAAGTTGCACAGTTCGACGCTATTCGCTCGATTGAAAAAGTCATGCTCGGTCCTGAACGCAAGAGTCATTTGCTTACGAAAGAAGAGCGAGAAATCACTGCGTACCACGAAGCAGGGCACGCACTCGTTGCATCAGTACTTCCATATGCTGACCCCGTGCAGAAGATTTCCATCATTTCTCGTGGACGTGCAGCAGGCTACACTTTGAAGCTCCCCGACACTGACCGCAAGATGCAGTCGCGCAAGGAATTCCTTGATGACATTGCGATGTCACTCGGTGGCTATGTTGCTGAGCTCATGATTTTCGACGACCTCACGACAGGCCCGTCAAATGACTTGCAGGTTGCAACCAACCTCGCACGCGATATGGTGGTTCGCTTCGGTATGTCCGAAAAGTTTGGCCCTGTAGCCCTTGAAGGAACAGGCGGACGCCTTATCGGCGGTGGACTCTCCGAAGACCGTGGCTACTCAACTGAGAAAGCACGCGAAATCGACGAAGAAGTCTCACGTATTATGCGCGAAGCCGAAGACCGTGCCCGAGCGGCGCTCATAGAGCACCGCAAAGCCCTCGACGCAGTAGCAAAACGTCTCCTCGAAGTAGAAACCCTCGAACGCGACGACTACGAAGCAATCCTCAAAAAAGAAGGCGTAGAAATCAAAAACGCCTACCCGAAAGAAGAAATTGCAGATCCGACGAAAGCATAAAGATATACGTATTTAATATTTTCTTAAAATCCCTCAGTGAGGGATTTTTTGTGGACGGTGGTATAGTTTCACTATGCAGAAAGAAAGAATCTTAAAGAAGACTGAGATGTTTGTGAAGAAGGCCTTGCTCCATGAAGGAACAGGGCATGACTTCTGGCATATTGAACGGGTGCGGAAGAATGCGCGTCTTATAAATGCGACAGAACAGGCGGATGCGTTTATCATTGAGCTTGCGGCATTGCTGCATGATGTTGGGGATCGCAAGGTCATTAAACAAGACGAGGATGATTATTCGATTGCGAGGAACTTTCTGAAGTCTCAGAAAGTTCCTGATGAAGTGATAGGCAGTGTGATGTTTATTATTGAACATATGTCGTACAGTAAGACGCTCAATACAAAGAAAGAGCACGCATCGAAGGAATATTATGTGGTGCAGGATGCAGATAGATTGGATGCTATCGGCGCCATCGGCATCGCACGAGCGTTTACGTATGGCGGTAGTGCAGGAAGAGCAATGCATGATCCAACGAGAAAGGCGCCGAAGATTACATCGACAAAGAGCTATAGAAATGCGGGTAGTGCTACGTGTCAACACTTTGAGGACAAGCTACTTCTCCTCAAAGATTTGATGAATACCAAAACTGCGAAGAAAATCGCCACAAAAAGAAATGATGTCATGAAGAAGTTTCTTGCGCAGTTTTATGATGAATGGGATGGCGTGCGATAGCTGCGCCGCAGAGCATTTGACAGTGGGGTGAATTTTGCTAGAGTGACAGGGACAGTTCCAGAGTTTGGTCTTGTATAATTCGTTATGCATTGAAAAGGGGTATGCTATGGGTACGCAAAGAGAGTCGCTTGGAAGGGTTGTTGTGGTAAAGCCGTACCGGAAACACGGCAATGGTGCGGTTGGCTCAGGACGTCAACAGAGTACGGGGAAGCGTGTGTTTGTGTACCAGGTACACGAAGGCGGCAAGCGTGAACTGCTTCGCTCATCGGAGGGGCCAACGCTTGCGGCAGCAATGAAGCCATTACGCAGCGCCAAACTTGTCCCCACGTGGGTGGATGTGAAAAACAAAGGCGAAACCTACTTCTAATGGTTGCAGAGCATATCTGCGAAAAAGCCGCACATGGTGCGGCTTTTCTTTTGCGTGGAGGCTGCGCTACTTCATGATATACTCATGTGCATATGGCAAAAGTAAAAAGAATTCCCTTGGTGATTGGAAACTGGAAGATGCATCCAGCAACCCTCGAGGCAGCAAAGAAGCTTGGCAAGGAAGTGGTCGCTAAGGCGCTTCGTGCCCGGGGCACAGAAGCGTGTGATGTCGGTATCGCTGTGCCGACGCTGTATTTTGATGAGATTGGTAAAATCACCAAAGGTAAGCCGATTATGCTTGGTGCGCAAAATGCAGCAGCGGGTGCCGTAGGGGCGCAAACAGGTGAGGTATCTGCAGGAATGATTGCAGAGCGTCGCGGAGCCTTTGTGATTGTGGGGCATTCGGAGCGCCGCACTCTCGGGGAAGATAATGCACAGGTTGGGGCACGAGCTTCTGGTGTGCTCGCGGCGAAAATGACACCGATTGTATGTGTTGGTGAAAAAGTGCGCGATACTGACGGTGACTATTATCACCTCGTGACGGAGCAGCTTGAGGCGGTATTTGCGGAGCTTGGACCAACCGCTGCTGCGCGCGTTGTTGTCGCGTATGAGCCAGTGTGGGCAATCGGTACGGGGCTTACACCAACTGCGGAGGATGTTTCGACCATGCGTCTTTCAATAAAAAAATACCTGCACGGAAAGTACGGTGATTCAGTTGCAAACAAGGTTCGCGTACTCTACGGGGGGTCGGTGACCGATGAAAATGCTACGGATTTCATGCAAAACGGCATGATTGATGGGTTCCTTGTCGGCGGCGCGTCACTCAGTCCAGCAACATTCGCTGCAATTATTAAGGTGTGTACTGCATAGTATGAAAACTCTCCCTAACATTTCTTCGCTGCCTGATGTACGTGGCAAAAAGGTGCTCGTGCGCGCATCGCTGAACGTTCCACTTATTGACGGGCGTGTTTCTGACGAAACACGCCTTCGTGCAAACCTTCCCACCATCAAAGTGCTGCAGGAGCGAGGAGCAAAAATTATTTTACTCGGACATCTCGGCCGTAATGGCGAAAGTCTACAGGTCTTGGCTACAGCACTTGCGAAACACGTGCCGGTAACATTTATCGGTACCGCATACGATGCTTCAGAGACAGTGCAG
The DNA here is from genome assembly GCA_001781205.1 of Candidatus Kaiserbacteria bacterium RIFCSPHIGHO2_02_FULL_49_34. Classification (GTDB taxonomy): domain Bacteria; phylum Patescibacteriota; class Minisyncoccia; order Phycocordibacterales; family UBA918; genus HO2-49-34. The sequence goes on along the minus strand of MFLE01000014.1, from coordinate 50,997 downwards.
GGGATTGATGCGCTTCAAGACGGTGAAGTTGTCATGCTTGAAAACGTTCGACATGATGAACGCGAAGAACAAAATGATGCGCAGTATGCAGAGACTATGGCAGCACTCGGTGACTACTTTGTTGTAGACGCATTTGCTGACGCGCACCGCGAACACGCTTCAATCACCGGTATTGCAAAAATCCTCCCTACCGTATTCGGTGAAGCATTCATGCAAGAATACAACGCCCTCTCGCTTGCCGTCGAACCAAAATCACCCTCACTTGCCATTATTGGTGGTGCAAAATTCGACACAAAAACGCCGCTTATAAAAACACTTGCGCAAAAATACACCCATGTTTTCATTGGCGGCGCCCTCATGAATGATGTGTATAAAGCGCGCGGGTATGAAATTGGTACGTCAGTTGCCTCTGATGCTGCAATTGATTCTGAAATCCTTGCACTGCCAAACCTCGTCGTACCAACTGATGTCCTCGTACGAAACCAAAACGGGGAAGTCCGCAATGTGCTTGCAACAGAGATTACATCAGGAGACATGGTTGTCGACATCGGGGAAGAAAGTTTCAAAACGCTCAGTCGGCATATCGACGAAGCCGCAGAAATAGTTTGGAATGGCCCGCTCGGTTACTTCGAAGCTGGCTTCGATCGCTTCACAAAAGCTTGCGCCGAAAAAATTGCCATCCGCAAGAACGCAATCACTATAGTCGGCGGGGGTGATACTCTCGCAGCACTCGGTGTTACACACACAACGGACGCTTTCACTCACGTCTCAACAGCCGGCGGCGCCATGCTCACCTTCCTAGAAACAGGAACACTTCCCATTATTGAACAAGTACAGGAATAACAGTACGGTGTGCGTACACTATTGACAATATAGATATTTTGATGTACACTTTGGTTCTTAACGTTCTTTGGAGATAGAGATGAATACTCGTCCGTCGAAAAATCTTGCCCTCGGTTTCGCAGTCACTATCGTGGTCTCTGCCGCTGTCTACGGCACCGCCTTTGCATTCTTTGGATGGAAAGGCGTGGTCAGCACCGCAGTTTTTTGTCTACTCGGTCTTGCTTTTTTGGCAAGAAAGTAATGTATGCGCACATGCGTCCCCAGGTCACTTACCTGCGGGGCGCATTTTTCTAGAGAAGCCAATTGATTGGCTTTTTTTTGTGGGCCTCCAGATACTCATTCGTTGTAGTGAAATGATTGTTGCCGAAGAATCCTCGACTTGCAGAAAGCGGGGAGGGGTGCGCGGATTCTAGGACCAAGTGTTTGTTGTGGTCAATAAGCGCGCCTTTTTTACGAGCATAGTTACCCCAGAGAAGGAAGACAACATTCTCTTTTTTATCAGATATTTTTTGAAGAATAGCGTCCGTGAATGTTTCCCAGCCTCTGCCGGTATGACTCCCCGCGCAGTCCTTTTCAACGGTGAGGGTTGCGTTCAATAGTAATACGCCTTGCTTTGCCCAGCCTGAAAGGTCGGTGCTTTGCGGTGTATTTCCATATTCAGCAGTAATCTCCTTAAAAATATTCCGCAGTGAGGGTGGAGTCTTCACGCCATTACGCACTGAAAAGCAGAGCCCATGCGCTTCACCGTCACCATGATACGGATCTTGCCCGACAATAACCACACGCACATTATCAAATGATGTGGCATCAAAAGCAGCAAACAAATCTTCACGTAAAGGATACACATCACCATTTTTGTATGCAGTATCCACAAAATCCATAAGCGCCACAAAGTACGGCTTCTTCATTTCTTCTGAAAGTTGTTCTTTCCACTCCTTTGACATTTCATGATGGTACCATGTAATACTTCCTTTAGAAATTAGACAACGGATATTTCTCACGTATACTGCAAACATGAAAAAGGGGATGTTGCTAATGCTCATGGGGCCATCAGGGTCGGGGAAGAACACGCTCAAGGCGCATATTGAGAAGGTGTTTGGTGACAAGCTTTCATTTGTGACCTCGTATACGAGTCGAGCGCCACGCCCAGGAGAAATTGAAGGGAAGACATATCACTATGTCTCACGTGGGGAGTTTGAAACTATGCGCGATGCAGGAAAGTTTATTGAATCCGCAGAGTACGGAGGGAATTATTACGGCATTCCGCTTGATGCTGTGCAAGATGCGCTCAAAAACGGCAACATCCTTTTCCGCGAAATCGAACACAAAGGCTACCAGCAAATTAAAGCAGCAGTATCACACGATCAATATCGCCTCATCTTTGTTGATGGGGGTGATTGGGAACATCTCAAGCGCCGTATTCTCGGACGCGCGCCCATGAGCGAGAATGAGCTCGCTCTCCGCAAAGAAAGCTACAACATCGAAATGGCACTCAAGCATGAAGCAGACGCTGTCATCGTCAATGAAGATGGTAAAGTAGCTGCCGCAGAACGAGCAATTGAAAGCGTTGTCCGAGATATGATTGGCAAATAAGCCCCTTTTCCGAGGCTATGGCACATCCATCGCTTTGACTTTGCCTGCGCCTGTGGTATCGTGGGTGTATCCAGAGCCCCACGGGGCTTTTAATTAAGTTAATAATTCTTGTATGAATATCTCAAAGTACCTTACCGATGTGCGTAAGGAAATGAATCACGTTACCTGGCCGTCTCGCACTGAGGCGCTTACCTACACGGGTATCGTTGTCGTGCTCTCGGTGGTGGTTGCTCTTTTTGCGGCATTTGTTGACTTTGGTATGCTTGAACTTATTAAGTCACTCACTCGTTAAAAACTATGTCTCAAATTCGTAAACAACACGGTGACAACATCGCCCGTTGGTATGTAGTACATACCTACTCCGGCTATGAGCAGGCTGTTGCTCGCAACCTTCGCCAGCGTATCGATACGATTCCTGGCATGAAGGAGCTCATCTTCGAAGTACTCGTACCTTCAGAAGAACGCGTCGAAATCAAAAACGGCAAGCGTATTGAAAAGTCAGACACCGTGTTCCCGGGATACGTGCTCGTAAACATGATCGTTACCGACGAATCATGGTACACCGTGCGTAACACGCCACGTGTAACAGGCTTCGTTGGCGCAGGTACCACACCAGTGCCGCTCACCGAAGGCGAATTCAACCAGCTCGCAAACCGTATTACCGAAGAAAAGAAACATACGGGCGACATGGTTCCTGGTGAATACGTGGTTATTCTCGATGGTCCCTTCAAAGACCTCGAAGGACAGGTTGCAAAGGTGGATCCGCGCGCAAGCCGCATCACCGTCACGGTCGACATGTTCGGCCGCGAAACCCCCGTCGAACTCGACTTCCTCCAGGTTCGCAAGAAGTAAGACACTAAAAAACAGTCTCCATTTCGCGGAGACTGTTTTCTATTTTTCTATTTTGCCCGTTTGAGTGATTCAATGTCCTTGAGGAGACGATGAAGGTCATTTGTGAGCTTTTCGAGCGTGACGGCATGATGTGTTTCTCGTGCTTCTTCCGCTTTCTCTTCCTCCGTCATTTCGTCGACATCCTCTTGAATCTCATCAATGTCCTCTTGAATCTCATCGACATCCTCTTGAATCTCATCAATGTCAACCTGAATCTCATCAATGTCCTCGGCGATGTCGTCGATGTCATGCTCAACTTCATGGAGGATTGTTGCTTGGTTGTTAACTGACATCTGAATGAAGATCGCTAGATAAATTGCTTCGAGCGAGACAATCGTTGTGAGTACGAGGAGCATAAGGTCAAGCTCAATAAGTCCAAGGAGCACCGAGACAAATGACAATGCAAATACCGTCGTATGTACCGCAAGTGAGGTATAGGAACCAACCCATGAGGTGATTTTCTCAATAGGGCTCATTACATGGGGTATGTGTGGTTTCTTGTTCTTCATACTGCGAATATACACCCCGTGTGCGATTTCCACAACGTACATATCCGCATACTGTTGAAATTGACATATCATATTTAATATTGTACATTCTGTGCGTGTGGAGAAGCGGTACCATGTCGGTGCCACCTGTCAGAGGAAACTACAATGAAAAGGTCTTTGATTTGTTTGTTCTCGTTTGTAATACTCAGTGGCGCATACCTTGCTGATATGAGTGTGGGTGCAGAGCGTGAGGTTGCTATGGAGAAGATTACCCCCGACGAAAGCATTCTCGTCGACAAGGTGCTCCTTGAGAAGATTCCTGAGTTTGCTGTCGCGCTCGAAAATCCTGGCAAAACGGTGCTTATACGCCCAGAAACACGCAGGGTTTCTCGTGGTTTTTTTGCAGATATTTTGGAAGACGTTGCCACTATTGGTATGGCATACCATAGCAATGACCCGGTCCCTAGCATACAAGTCATTAACGGTCCATCGCCACAAAAGTGGGAGGTAGGCCACAATTTTAGCTCGTACTGGATGGTGGCGGTAGCGTTCATGGTTGCTGCGGTATTCTTTCGAAAATCGATGCCATACGGCACGACCGCCTTAGTGTTTCTCGCGGCACTTGTTACACTGAAGCTTGTGTATCTGAGTATACCCGAGCCTGAGTCCTGGGGCGATGTCGGTGCTGTCGTAAGCGCTGCGATTGCGGTCGTCGCTGCTGCTGCCGTTGGTATCTTGGGAAGAAATACTCCTCAGGTAACTGAGTTCGGCTGCGCCGCATATGGCACTTGTATGACGTGTTCTCTCGTACTGTTTATGCTCGGATAGAAAGTTCTTGCATAATTGCCGCATCTTCAGATGCGGCTTTTTCTATATTCGAACAATGGCGGAGAATAGAATCGATATTGACTTTTTGTTTCGAGGTAGTACAGTGCTGAAGTTCGTTCCCAATCATAGAAGTGCAGAGGTTTACCATGCCAACTGTAGATACCGTCCTTATGTACCTTTCGATAATTGCGATATGCATAGCATTCGTCGTTCTCATTTTCGCTATTCGCAGTCTGCGTTCAAAGAAACGTAGTAAGGAAGAGGACGGAAAAACTCACGATGCAGTCCTTGATGCAGCAATTCGGATACAAACCATCCTTGCAGAGGAATCGCGGCGTCTTATTAAGGCAAGGCTCGATAACCAGAGGGGGTGGGGTATTGCAGATGACGGAACGCTCTTTGTCATCAAGGATGCTGCAAAAGTAAGACTGATGATGACAGGAGTAGGGGCGCCTGTTGTTGTCGGCGAAGAAGGTATCCTCAGGGCAGGCTTCCAGCAGAAAGTATGCCATTACGTGGAAACGGGGGATGGCAGAGCTCTGATATTTCGCATCAACGCACACTCGCACATGGTATCGGAAGCAGTTGTGCCGCGTGTACTTGCACAAAGAGCAGACGCGGCAGATCTCAATCTCTACCTTAAACGAAGCGACTGGAAACAGATAGCATTTCCGTACGACGCATTTAAGGAAGAGAGTGACGCATAGCTCACCACAGCGCATTTCGCAGCCGCCCAACCCGGGCGGCATTTTTTTTGCAGACATGGTGTGCTGGGGTGAAATGGTTGACTTATCCTTATTTTCTGGTATCTTCTAGCCATGCTCAAAATGCGATTACAGCGAACTGGGCGTAAGAATGATCCGTCATTCCGTGTTGTTGTTACCGACTCGCGTCACGGTCCTAAAAGTGGCAAACATGCAGATACTATTGGTTCATACTCTCCGAAAACAAATCGGATTGAAATCGATGGTGCACGTGCCAAGGACTGGATTGCGAAGGGGGTACAAGTATCGGATACCGTACGAAACCTTCTTATCACTCAGGGAACGCTCGAAGGACGAAAAGTAAACGTCCTTCCAAAGAAGTCACCAATTATCGACGAAGCAAAGCTTAAGGCTGAAGCTGAAGCAAAGGCGAAAGCCGAAGCAGATGCAAAAGCAAAGGCTGAAGCAGAAGCGAAGGCAGCAGAAGAAGCCGCAGCAGCGAAAGCAGCTGAAGCTGAAACTCCTACCGAAGAAGCAGAAGCAGCTCAGGAAACTCCCGCAGCAGCGTAAAAAAATCTCCATTCGTGGAGTTTTTTTTGTTTGCCAGATCAAGTGGTATAAAAATTCTCTCCACGAGCGGAGAGAATTTTTCAGTTTTATTTTGTCGGAATTGCATTCTCGCCATAGTAGAGGGCAACGATGCGCCAGACTTCTTCAAGGGTGGTGATTCCCATGGAGGCCTTCATGATGGCGTCCTCGACGAGGGTAAACATGCCGTGCTCGACGGCGTGGGCGAGGTAGTTCGAGGCGTCGGGTTTTTTCGATGCAGTGAGGAGTTCGGGTGTGACGGTGAGAAGCTCATGGACGCCAATCATGCCGGCATGGATTTCATGTTCAGGTGTCTCGAGTGGCGCACGGTAGAAGGGGACACTGCTCCACGTTGCCTTCGGAGGAACGATACGCTCTTCTTTGAGTATTTCTAGAATGTCGCTCATGCGGGCGACGCTCCGAAGATTGTCCATTTCGCGTGCGCTGAGATGATATGCTTCGCGGTTTACGCCGAGCATGCGGACGGATGCGATGCCGAGTACGTGGGTGAGGGGAAGCGTTGCCTCGTCAGCAGCTTTTGCAAATACCTCGAGTGCCTCACATGCAGCACCGAGTGAAGAGGTGGTGATGGTGCGGATGGAGCGAAGTCGTGCGCCACTAAGCAATTGTAGAAGTTCAGTTTGGTCACTTGCGACATCGATACCAACCACATCAGGGTCCTGCGCAAGTGCGGCGCGCAGTGCTGCTCGGGTGTCGAAGCCGATATCGGGACGGATACTGACCTGTCCAATACGCGCGAGTGGTGCACTGATGGATGATTCAACCGTGAGGACATTCGTCGCTGGTGTGCGCAGCGTGTCGAGCAGGGTATAGAGCGTGGTTGTTTTGCCGGATCCTGCAGGGCCGCTGATGAGAATGTTCGCGTGCGGATCAGCACTTGCACGGAGGAAGTCATCGAGCATTGCGCCGTGGAAGCCGAGACCGTCGAGAGTGAAGCCGTGACTACTACCACGTACGAGAGTGAGTGCGGTGGTGACGCCGGTGTGTGTTGGCATAGTGCGTACGCGAACCGCAATGCGTTCACCATGGCGAGTAATACGGAAGCGTCCGTCGTGCGCGCTTCCCGTCGCTGTACCAAGACGCGCCACTTTAGTGACAATGCGAGCGAGCGGTTCGAGGACATGCTTCGGGAGCTCCATGGCATCATGGAGCGTTGTACCGATGCGGTAGCGGATAATGCATGCATCGCCTGGTTCGATATGGATTACACGCGCTTCTTGGGTGAGGGCGTGACTTATGAGTGTGTCGAGGAGTTTCTTCGCACCTGCTTCTACTTCATCAGGAGTGATTGCTTTTTTGAGGGAGTCGGAGGCGCTGCGGATGATATCGCTGTATTCGATGTGGAGATGGCGCTGGTAGCGGCTCAGTGCCGATTGAATGGATGCGGTGTCGGTAAGTCGTGCAACCATGCGACGTCCGCCAGTACGCATACGTCCTTCGAGTGCAGGGATATGCGCGAGGTCAAGCACGGCGACCTCAATAGTGTCGTCAGTCATTGCATAGGGAATGGCGCTGTAGGTGCGGGCTATAGCTTCTGGCATAAGTAGCATCACGTGCGGGTCGATGGCGCGTTTTACGAGCGAGACATATGGTACGCCAAGCACATATGCGCTCGCGCGGCGGATGTCGTCCTGCGTGAGCGATCCTTGGCTGCGCAGTGCATCCGCAAAAGAAATCCCACGGTCGGACGCTTTTGCCGCAGCCGCATCCACATCTTTGCGTGTTACCAAGTGCGTATCGAGCACAAACCGTTTTATTTGAGCATCAGTAAGTTGCATACTGCGTACAGTATACGCTGGTTTTCAAAAAAGACGAAAAAACATCACCTGACGTGACATGATTTCTATAATCCAAAAAGTTCCATGATTCTGTTTTGGAGTGGCTCCTCGAGATGTTCTTCGGGGAGGTAGTACGAGAGAGTTTCGTCGATTTCGTCGAGGTAATCTTCGGGGATAGGGATGATGAGGATGTTGTCGATGCCGTCGGGCTTACTGATAAGAAGGTGTGGGCCGTGGCGATGTTCACGGTCGATGAAGAATGAGGTAAGTTTTGCGTAGGGATAGGTGGTGTCGCCAACTTGAATGCCGGCTTGCGAAATAGAGAAGGGGATTGGTTCATGCACTTCAAGGCCAGTGTAGATACTAATGACCAGAATACCGAGAATGATGAGAATACCAAAAAGCACATTGCTCAAAATGAACGCCGCAATAGCGCTTGAGACACCAATGATGCCGAGAACCCAATACCAATCATCCCCACGTTCATGTGGAAAGTGCGGAAGTGCATCCCATTCAATACGTGCAAGACGTTCTGACATGGTACGAGTATAGCATAACTCGTATGAATACGTGTGACATAGAGGTAGTATCGTTCGTTGACAAATGTTGTGGGAACATATACTCTGCCGGCATACGCTTGTAACTTACTTAGAGAAGGAGGTCGCCATGTTGCTTCGTATTGAAAACATTTTTGTAGCGAATAGCAGCAGGAAAGAGTTCTTTGCCATTGTGGGGAGGCATTTTCCGATCTTTTCGGAAGAGTATGTTCTCATAGAAAAGGCGTATGACACCGCGAAAAACGCCTTCCGGCCGCACTTTCGAGATGATGGTGAGACACGATATTTTGAGCACCTTCGCGGTGTCGCCTTGATTTTAATGGAATATCTGCGTGTTCGTGACGCGAATGTGATAGTGGCGGCACTCCTCCATGACATCATGGAGGATATCGAGGGATGGAATGAGGAGCGTCTTGCACTTGAGTTCAATAAAGGTGTTGCGCAATTGGTGTGGTGGGTGACTAAGCCGTCAGTCGATTTGTATCACGGAGATAAAGAGGCGCGGAATCGTGCGTACCATCAAAATCTTGGATGTGCGCCGCGGTGGGCAATAATCATAAAGCTCGCCGACCGACTGCATAATCTACTGACGCTCTGGGCAGTTCCTGAAGAAAAACAACGGCGCAAGGTGCGCGAGACGCAGGACTTCTATCTGCAACTTGCAGAGAAGGAGATTGTTCTTATTCACGAAATCGAAGCAGTGCTCGTGCGTATCCAAGGATCGTTCCCCCCTGTTGCGAAGGTCTAATAATGCAGTATGAAGCATATATAGCACAGAGATTTATTCTCTGTGCTATTTTTTTATACTGAGACTGAGGCGGATGAGAAGGGTAGTTAGAATGAGTGTGAGGACGATGGTGCCGGCGGGGGCGATGTTGAGCATGAGGGAGGAGGCGAGGCCGAAGAGGGTGCTGATGAGGGCGATGGCGATTGCAGCAAAGAGAGTGGTGACAGCGCTTGCGCGGAGCTGGAGGGCGGCGATGACGGGGATTGAGATCATGGCGCCGATAAGGAGAACACCGAGCGTAGGGATAGAGAGTGTGATGACGGCGGCGGTGAGTGCGGCAAGGAGTGTGGTGAGACGACGGACAGGGAGGTTGATGGTGTGAGCGAAGGTTTCGTCAAAGGTGATGGTGAGAAGGGGTTTCCAGAAGACAGCAACGGTTGCAATAACGATGCCGCCGAGCGTGAGCATAAAGAAGAGATCATTCTCCGTGACGGTCAGAAGATTCCCGAAGAGGAAGGAGGTTACTCTACTGCCGACGTTTTTGCCGAGCGAGAAGAGAATGATGGCGACAGCGAGTGATCCGTAGAGGAAAAGCGCAAGTGCCCATTCGCTAGCAACGCGACGGGCACGCAGGTGTTCAATGGCGAGAGAACTACCAGTTGTGACGAAAAGTGCGGTAATAAGTGGGTTAAAACCAAGAAGAAAACCAGCGGCAACACCGGCAAGTGAGACGTGTGCAAGCGTGTCTGCCATAAGTGCTTGGCGTCGGAGTACGAGAAAGAAACCAATGGTTGGCGCAACAATGGCGGTAATGAGGGAGGCGAGAATCGCGTGTTCTAAAAATGTGTAGGTGAACATATATTAGTGTGCATGATGGTGCGACTCGTGTGGGTCTTCGTGATAATGGACCCCGCCGTTTTCAACACAGACAACATGGGTTGCATCTTGGTGTGCACGGCTGTTGTCGTGCGTAACAAGAAGAATAGTGACGCAATGTTTGGTATTAAGCTCGTGGAGAAGTGCATAGAAGTCATCGCGGACTGCATGGGCGACGCCGACGGTTGGTTCGTCGAGAATGAGGATTTCTGGATTGCTCGCGAGCGCACGGGCTATCATAACTCGTTGCCGTTCGCCGCCAGAGAGTTCGGCGATATGATCAGTTGCGTGATTTTCGAGTGAGACGTGTTCGAGCGCATTCGCGATGAGCTCTTCCTCTTGGCCTGCCCTGAGCTTGTCGAAGGGGCGAACCCCCATAGAAACAATATCGCGCACGGTTGCAGGGAAGAGCTGGTCGATATGTGCAGCGTGTTGTGCAACGTAGCCGATACGCTTCGTATCAAACATAATTGAGCCAGTGTCGGGAGCGAGAAGCCCGATGGCGAGCTTTGCGATGGTCGATTTGCCGGAACCATTCTCGCCCGTTACAACGAGATAATCACCACGATGCATCGTAAACGAGACATCAAAAAGCGTCGCCTCGCGGTCGTAGGCGAAGGAGACGTTCTTGAATGTTAGGATTGGGTCGGATGAATTGCAAAGCATATTAGTTACATGCAAGAGACTTCTTGAGTGTAGTTAGATTACCACGAAGTTTGGAAATATAGTCATTGCCGTTTTTGATGTCGTCTTCCGTGAGGCCTTCAATGGTTGAAAGAAGTGCAACGTGTGCGCCTGTTTCTCGTGCAATGGTTTGCGCGATTGTTGGTGAGACGAGCTCTTCGGTAAAGATTGTTTTGATGTTGTTCGTGCGAACAAGTTCGGTGATAGCGGCGAGTGTTGCAATTGAAGGTTCTTCATCAGGAGAAATACCGCGAATTGCATGAACGGTGAGTCCATAGTCGGCAGCGAGGTAGCCGAATGCATCGTGGTCGGTCACAAGAATTCGTGATGTGCATGATGCAAGTTCAGTGCGATATGCGGCGTCGAGTTTCTTGAGTGTTGTTGTGAGGGCGTGCGCATTTGCTGTAAACACTGCTTCGTCTTCAGGGTACACATGTGCCAAGGTAAAGGCGATCTGATCGGCTGCCGCAATCGCGCGAAGTGGTGAAAGCCAGAAATGAGGGTCGAATTCACTTCCGTCATCGCCGCGTGTGTCTGTTTCAGTATCCTCCCCATGCAAAAGCGCGTTTTCCTCGGTAAGGAGCGTAAGTGACGGTAGTTCTTGTGTATTTCTAGTTGTGATAACCGTATTCGCCCATGGCTCAAGGTGTGCACCAGTATGAATAAAGAGCGCTGCGTTACTGAGGCGAAGTGCCATACTTGGTGTAAGTTCATAGTCGTGCGGCTCCGTGTCAAATGGTGTGACCGAAAAGACCGTAACGGAATCACCAGCAACCCGCTCGGCCAAAAACGCAATCGGATAAAAACTTGCAGCAACTTCTGTAGCGCCCCCATTCTTTTTAAGTGTGCTCAGCGCAAAAAGAAGTGCGAGGACTCCCGCGACAGTAATCAACGCGATACTTATTTTAAATTTCATATGCACAGACTCTAGCATACACAAAAAATTATGCAAACAGTTTGCATAATGGCATGATAGGACTTTTGGTGTTTTAGGGTATACTTCAAGGAAGAGTCGCACGACGACCAGTCATTTCAATTATGAAAAGAATTTTTATATGGGTCGGCGTGTGCGTATTTTTTCTCGCGCTTCTTGGTGGTGGGTATCTGTGGTTTTCGAAAGAGGAAACGGTACAGGAAGAACAGGTAGTGAAATTTCTAATCCCCTATTCAACAAGTCATGCGTCGGCACGGAGTGTGTATGCTGGTGTTGATCTTGCACTCGCCGAAATGGGTGGATATGCGGGAAAGTACCTCATTGAGCTTGTTCGTGTAGATATCTCTAATACAGAGGTGCCTGCAGCGTTTGATGATGTGAAGAAAATACCGAGCATCATAGAACATCTGGACGACCCAGCGCTTCTCGCATCAATAGGGCCGATTGCAAGTCCGGTACACATTGCGATTGCACCGCTTTTAAACAGAGCGAGAGTTGCACAGATGGGTTTTTCTGTCACCTATACCGGGCTCAGTAAACCAAACTATGCATCAGCAGATGAATACAGAAATCTTTTTCCTACAGGAGAGTTAACATTTTTTAGTATGACTGCAAATGGCGAGCGACAATCACAGGTAGCAGTCGAATTCGCGTGGCGTCGCGGTGCCAATTCACTTATGCTCCTGAGTGATGGTATTGCGTTTGGAGAGGGTATTGTTAAGTCAGCAGGGGAGTATGCAGCAACAAAACAGATGACAACCATACGCTACTCGCTCCCCGAATTTGCCAGCTCTACAAAAAACTTTGATGAGATATTTGCCACAAGGCCAGACGCTATTATTGTTGGCTCCTTTGGCTCACCTCGATTATTTGAATTTGTGAACGCGGCTCGTGAGTATGGCTATACGGGTGACATTATTGGCCCCTCGTTTTCTGGTACTATCGAGAATCCTGGCACATTTATACATACAGAGAACATCTTTTCAGTTGACCCCTTGCCAGATCAGGAAGATTTGGTAAGTGTCCGTGCAAAAGAGTTTGAGAGGAACTATTTCGAAGCATATGGTGAAAAACCAGCCTCACGATTCACTCTTGCTGGGTATGAAGCCGCGTCACTCGTATTTCGTATCGCTGCAGAAACAGGTCCCGACAAAACAAAGTTCCTCAATGCACTCAGAACCGTGCGAAGTATCAATACCGCATACGGATTAGTTGCTTTTAATGAGTATGGTGCGCCACGAGATCCAGTCTTGTATATCTCACGACTACAAGATAAGAAGTGGGTGTTTGAACAGGAGATGGAGTAATGAATGATGCTCCATTTTACTGAAGTACCTCAAGGAGTCGCGCTATGGATGTCTCGGGGGTGTGGTTTTCGGGATTGAGGAGAAAGTCTTGAAGTTCCGTATTGACCAACGTGAGCTCTTCCAGATTTGTTTTGAGAGGAGATATAGGAACGGTGTGGGCGAGTGCGTCTTTGTAGATTGGATGGTACGGCTTATCTTGGAGGAATTTTTGGGACTGGAGTGTTCTGTTAAATACGGAAAGTCCGCCAGCATCTGTCCAGATTTGCTGTGCTCTGGAAGTATTAAACCATGCAAAGAACTTAAGTGCTTCTTTTGATTTGTCATGGTTGATTATTCCCATGACTGCGCCAGAGGCTGATGTTGTGCGACCGAATTCACCAGCAGGCACGATGGCGTAACCAGTGTTTTCTTTATGGGCGTTAAACGCTGGATTTTCAAGGAGGATAAGATACTCGCTGTCAAGGAGCGCCATCGCTGCCTTGCCTTCTGCGAAATCTTTGCGCGCAATCACACTGCCGCCAGTAATGGCTTCCTTTGAAAGGAAGGGTGCCCATGAATGGATAAGCATATATGTACGGATGGCGTTGTCGGATCCTAGTATTTCCTTAAGACTTCTATGCTTTTTATTTGAAGGCTCTGCAAAGGTGTACCAAAATGACTCTAAACTTTTAGAAAGTGACCCATCATGATCACTAAACGGCATACTGAAACCAACCATGCCTTGCTCGGGGTTCGTGAAATATTCCGCAACATCACGCATATCACCCCACAGTCGTGGCACAGCAAGTTCGTAGCCATACCGCTCTGCAAACATCGCTTTGTGGCGCTCATCTTCAAAAAGGTCTCGGCGATAGACGAGAATTGTCGTGCCGCCCATCAAAGGGAGCCCAATGTATTCACTGTCATGGTCAGGATGACTTGCTGCCGCATCAACGAATTGCGCAACCATGGTGCCACGAACATTGTGTTCATGGATAAAGTCGGTTATTGGGAGAAATATATCTGGATTTTGTTTAAAGAAACGAGGAGAAACGATGACGATATCGGCGAGTTTTTCGTCGTCAGGCACTGTTGCTGTTTTTGCAAGAAATTCAGTGTAGTCTTCTTCTTGATAGCGGGTATAGGTAGTTTTCACGCCCATTTCTTCCTCGTATGCCCGAAGTACTGCTTGAAAATTTTTCCCTTGATAATTCTCAATCCATGAGAATCGAAGAATTGGCGCAGGACGCATGAAGAAATAAACAAAGACACTAGCGCCAACTACACAAAAAGCGCCAAAAGCAATTAAAATAGTCCTCATACGGTGCTGCTTCTTAATCTTCATATTATTTTTTCTTACGCCAATAGATACCGAGTCCGATACAAAGAATGAGGAGAGGAATACTCATAAGTTTGAAGAGATGCCAAAGCACCGTACGAGTGTATGTTTCTGCGTGGTAATCAACCCCAAACGCTATACGTGTTTCAAGCGTATCGCCGCCAATAGGTAAGAGTACACTTACCCAGGTACCCCATGCATCGGTTTCTGGTCCTACAATGTATGGTTCTCCTGTTTCAAATAAGTTATACAGCGCTCTGCTCGCATCATCGTAAATATCGCCAGGGAGGGAGATATCGTACGAGTCTTCAGGTTCACTGTCGAGGTAGAAAAATACTTCTTTCTCATCGCGAATGTCTCCTGTTTTTGCTCGGTATGCTGCGTTGCGGATTCCTGCGGTATAAAGAAACGCAATATTATCATGTGGTTCTTTCAATGTTATGAATGCAGATTTTAGTTCCTTATATGCAGGCGTGTCAAGATCGTCGCGTGTTCCAGTAAGCGACGTAAAAAGTCTTGTATCTATCTTTTGTACAAACATTTCTGCTTGTGTCTGCATGGTATTGCGAACACTTTTCTCTGCAATGAAATAGAGAGGTGCGGCACTTAGAAGTAAGAACAGTACACTGAAAATACTAATTTTTAATAAACTTGCTTTCTTTTGTGTTTTTTTCATACGTTATTTTTCTTTAAGACCAATGATTAAAAATCTAAGCGCGGCGGGGACGAAGGGGTTTGGAATATTTACGTTCGCGCCACCGTATCGTCTTTCGATGGCGGGGTAGAGGGAAGTAAGATGTATTCGCTCGCGTTTTTGTTTTATGAATGTTTCTCCTGCGCCTGCAATCATGGCACTGTAGGTTTTGGGGAAGTCGCTGTAGAAACTGCTGTCTACGCGCTCTGCTCGCTCGGTGGCTTTTTTAGGATCTTTGCCATGCCAGAGATAGTACCCCTCCGCATCTACGATGAAGGCATTTTCGGGGAGTGAAACCTCTCCACGCATTAGCCCCGTCATCCATATATCTATCGGGTAGGCGATAGCGAGAATATCAGTTGGTTTATCCGATGCATCATGGAAGACTGCCATAACATAGACGATACTGTTTTTCGCATTACAGTGAAGTGACGGGACGTTGCGCATGTCTTCACATGGTGGCGCTTCGCGGGCGGACATGATGGTTATATCACCCTTATGAAGCTTAAGCGCGTGCAGGTATATTTCTTTACGAATAACTGAACCTTCTATGATAGTGTCGGTATATGTTCCGTCTGCACCTTGTATACGATGCCATGAGAGAGAGGTGCTCGCATGGTAGCGAGTGATGCTGGTTGGACGTACCTTGTCGAAGTGTGTAATGGTGGCGATGCTTTCGGGGTAGAATTCGCTTGTGGCATGCCTTTCCTTAATCTGTTCGACTTGCTCGACAATGAGTCCGGAGTATTCGTATATGTTTTCAGCCACAGGAGCAAAAAGCATATCCGCCGCATGGATAGCTTTTTCGTTCTGCTTCTCCTCGATAGACTTCCACAACGGAATACTCAGCAAAAACACCACAAGACCAATTGAGATATAAAACAAGAGGAAAAGGCGTTTCAGTATTCGTGTATGCGCGTGATGATGTTGCTGCATAAAAATATACGGAACGTCAAGCGTCTCATGAGTAAAGTATAGCACGGACTGAAGAAAACAAGTCTTAGAGTACTACAAGGCGGCTCTTTTTCTGTAAGGAGGTCCAGTTTCAAGTAGCGGACATTGTCTGTTTCTGTGGTGTGAGTATTTCGCGATAGAGCGCAAGTAACTTAGTGGCGATTGTGTCGCTGCGAAACTGCTCGGTAGTTTTTTATGCGGCATGTGCCATGGCAAGCCGTTCGTTTGGATGTGCAAGCAGGAACGCAACTTTTTCTTGTGCCTCTTCGATTGAAGAAACAATGAATCCATTGACTCCGTCTTCAATGATTTCAGGCGCAACGCCAACTGCATACGATATTGGCACGAGTCCTTGCGACATGCCCTCAACAAGACTTAGCGAAAAACCTTCGTAACGAGATGTAATAAAAAGAATGCTTCCGTAATAATTGGTTAAAAGATTAGGGATAAGGTCTTTACGGGTGTTTGCATGTAGTTGATGCAGAGGGAACGCAACATGAAGCCATTCCTTTAACTTTTTATTTGCTGTCATGCAAATGGTGACTTTTGGAATAGCAGGAAACAAACGATAGAGTGCAATGAGTCGGTCGAGGCCCTTTAGTTTGAGAGTAAACACATCGCCCCCAAGACGACCAAGGAACACAAGGTGCGGAGGTGTCAGTGGAGGAGTGTTGTCCCGTTTGAACCAGTAGTCTTCAATAGCGTTGTGGATTACCGCAATTTTTTCCGGTGCCACACCCATATCGACGAGTTCCGTACGCACGTGCTCCGATGTTGCAATACAACGTGTAACTTGTGTTGCGACAAGTTCTTCCATATCAGCAATATCCCTGAGCGGCTGAAAGGTTTGCAGCTCCATTTCAGGGATAATATGGAGCGCACATAGCTCGCGCCAAATCGCTCGCTCGCTTGGCGAAAGTTTTGAGGTTCGCGGTGTATCCGTGAGAAAGCCAGACGTTGTCGAGCCAAAATGACTCACGATTGGTGTATTGAACGAAAGAAAGGGAAGCGGTGTGTAGGTCGTCCCCTGTATGATATGATGCCGCAAAATTTCATTTTTACGTTCAAGTAGTGAGTGAAAGAAAAGAATGCTTGAAAGTCCACGCATTCGGATGGGTGTGTTAGTTAGTTGTATACGAGGGAAGAAATTGCGCACCTTCGCACCGTGCTGTACGAGGGCTTGCATCATAAGCTCATTGATATGATGCGCGCCTGTCGCGATTCGTTTTTCATTATGAATCATTGCTATTTTTACTCCTTCACCGGACTTTTTAAGTGAGGAAGTATGTGAAGCTTGTGAAAATACGCCAGGGACAACCGCTTTCGTTGAATACATGAAAATTCGAATAGTTATACACAAAACAGAGAGGGGACATGTTTTGCAACCATAGATCACCAGGATCAATGGATAGAATAAGGAGAGAGAACCGGAGATTCCTCAGCCTTTTTGGGATTAGTAATAGAACGAACCTAGCACATATCTATAGCATGCACAAGGAACATGAGTCTGAATCCCTAAGTAAAAATGAGAAATATCCTGAAGTCAGGAAATTTGTGTGACGCATACTGCGAAGATATGGTAAAATAACACTATTAATAATCAACAAAGAATACTTATGAAAAATATCACACCAAACTTATGGTTTGACGGCAATGCCAAGGAGGCTGTCGAATTTTATATTTCAGTATTTCCAAACAGCAAAGTTATTTCTACGGTCTACTATCCAAACAGTACCGAAGAGGGGTTGGCTGATTTTCAGCGCAACCTCGCTGGTAAAGTTTTAGCGATTGACTTCGAATTAAGTGGCAATCATTTCACAGCCATTAACGCTGGTCCAGAATTCAAGTTCAATGAGTCAGTTTCCTTTTCAATCCCTTGTGAGAATCAGGAAGAGATAGATTACTACTACGAGAAGCTCTCGGCCGTGCCAGAATCCGAGATATGCGGTTGGCTCAAAGACAAGTACGGACTGAGCTGGCAAGTAGTACCGAAAAACATGGAAGAATTAATGAAGCGTCCGAATGCTTTTGCCAAAATGATGAAGATGAAAAAGATTATTATAGAAGATTTCTAATAAGATCAAACAGGAATAAATCACCCAACATAAAACCAGAAGCCTGCTTCTGGTTTTATGCTTTCTCATTTTGTCTTTCTTTAAAATTGATTCACAACGCGGAGGTCGCCGGAGTAGAAGTGGCGGATGTCGTCGACGGCGTGTTTGAGCATGACGATACGGTCAACGCCGATGCCGAAGGCGAAGCCTTGGAATTGGGTATGGTCGATACCGGCATCTTTGAGAAGATTCGGGTGCACCATACCAGCGCCGAGAACTTCAATCCACTTACCTTTTAGTTTTGCGGGTGCGTCGGGAGAGGTGAGACGCATGTCGACTTCGACACCTGGCTCAACGAACGGGAAGAATGACGGGCGGAAGCGGATTTCTGCAGAGTCGCCGAAGAGTTTTTTGATGAAGTGTTCGAGGGTACCTTTGAGGTGTGCAAGGGAGATATCTTTATCAACAACAAGTCCTTCGAGCTGGTAGAACTGTGCTTCGTGGGTAGCGTCGGTCGTTTCGTTACGAAAGACTTTGCCAGGGGCGATGATGCGAATCGGTGGTTGATGCGCTTCCATGTAGCGCGCTTGGACGGGCGAGGTATGCGTGCGCATAACGGTCTCGGCATTGACGTAGAAGGTGTCTTGCATGTCGCGCGACGGATGGTCTTTGGGGACGTTGAGCATGTCGAAGTTGTACTTTACAAGCTCGCGCTCAGGACCTTCCGCAAACACGAAACCAAGCTCCGCAAAAATGCGGTTGATTTCGGAGATAGTTTGGGAAATAGGGTGGATGTGTCCTTTCATATATTAGCGTGTTTCGAAACCAAGGTCTCGTGCTTTCTGGTAAACGTTGTCCATGTCTGCGTTCACCTCATCATCGGTGAGTGTTTTTTCAAACGACTGGAAGACGAAGCGGAAGGCGAGCGATGTACGGCCATCCTTTTCAAAGCGGTCGACGAGGTCGGTACGGACGAGGTTGCTCCCCGCGAATGCGTGGAGCTCCTTTTCTATAAACGCTGCGTCGGGGTTTTCTGCCCAGAAGGCGATGTCGCGTGAGACGGCAGGGAAGAGCGAGAATTGTGAGAAGGTTGCGTTGTTTTGTTCGTGCGCAACATCATATGCTGTCGGTGTTGGCAATTTTGTGATGATGCCCTCGAGCGAGATTTCAATTATGCCATCCTTTGCATCAAATGATGCGTCACCGAGGATTTCGCGGAGTGCTGTGCGTGCTTCATCGAGAACTTTATCATGAAGCTTTGCTTTATAGCCCGATGCTCCAGTGACACCAATTGCGAGTGAAAGTGTTTCGGCGGTTTCGGTGAAGGTGGTGCCGATTTCAAAGATACGGATTTCTTTCACGCCGAGAAGGTCGCAGTTCGGGGCGTTCTTCGTGAGCGCTTCGCGCATGTTTTCTGAGAGATTACTGCGGAGGTAGCCTTTGTCGCTTGCGAGAGAGTTTTGAAGTTTCACTTCGTCCTTTTTGCGGAATGAACTGGTGAGTATTTCTGAGAAGCCGACGTTCGCGAGTGCCTCGCGGATTTTTTCGGCGTAGTAGAAATTTTTATTAATCTCCGTGAGCGCTGCCTGCGGAAGCATTGCGGCATGCACATGTTCGAGACCGTGGATGCGTGCGATGTCTTCGATGAGGTCCTCAGGAATCTGGAGATCGGTGCGGAAGTAAGGTGGGGTGACTTGCCATGCTCCACCCTCCGTTTCGACAGTGCAATGCATTCGCTTAAAAATATTCTCGACCTCGTTTGTTTTAATCTCAATACCGAGAACTGAAGAAAGTTTTGCAAAGGGAAGGGTGATTGCCGATTGCTGTGTTGCGGTGCCGGTGAATGAATCTTCCGTCCACACACATTCACCACCAGCAAGTTCGAGGATAAGCTTCACCACCTCGTCACGACCGATTGGTGCCATGTCGTGAAGGACGCCGTTTTCATAGCGAGCCGATGCATCAGTGCGAATCTTTAAGCGCTGCGCGGTTTTGCGAGTTGCGACGGCGTCGAAATGTGCGGATTCTATAAGAATTGATGTTGTGGTGTTTTCGAGTTCTGCAGCTGCGCCACCTTTGACACCACCAACAGCGAGCGCTTCGTCAGTGTCAGCGTTTGCAATAACCACATCGGCTGCCGTGAATGTGGCCTCGGTGCCGCCAAGAAGAGTAATCGTTTCGCCATCGCGAGCTTCACGAACGCGAATGCTCGAAACTTTGTTGGCATCAAACACATGTGTCGGCTGCCCGTACATGTAGAGAATGTAGTTTGTTGCGTCGACAATGTTATTAATAGAGCGCTGCCCAACTGACTGCAAGAAATCCGCAAGCCATTTTGGAGATGGCGCAACTTTGACACCGTCAATACGTGCGAGCGTGTAGCGGTCGCAGTTCTTTGCATCCATTTTTGTCTGCGACTGACGAACAGGGAAGAAGGTAGAGATTTCACCGCGAGTAACAGGGTCAACAGCAAGCTTACGTCCTAAAAGTGTCGCAATTTCACGCGCAACACCCACATGCGAAAGCGCCCATGAGCTCTTGTCAGGTAACACTTTGACATCAAGAATAGTGTCGTTAAATTCTGGCTTGGGGATTACCTCATCAATTTCCCACGCATGAAAGGTGAGAAGGTCCGAAAGCTCATCTACCGCTGGTAGTGGCTCGGTAAAAAATGTCTGCAAACGTGCGTATGAAATAAGCATAGTCTCTGCATAATAGCTGTTTTTTCGATGAGTGCAAGCCATACACTATGATGTGAGGACTATGGTGAAGGGACTAGTCCGCACACCTGTTTTGGCATCATATGCGGATACTACACAATAACCGCAATACAAAGCAGCAGCTGCACTATAATTGTTAGAAAGACAGTCAAGCAAAGTAAGAAGCAGTGCCAAAACAGGTGTGCGGAGTTGTGCACATTGCGCATTTTTGAGTTCTGCATACAATAGGACGTATGAAGAAAAATATATATACAGGAACGGCGCTCGTCGCCATGTTTGCCGTCACCGTGGGGTCGGTGCATGCACAGACAAATGCGGGCTATATCCGCGAAACACCCCGCAGTGCGCAGGTGGAAACTGATATGCGTCTACAGGCAGAAGCCTCGGCCGAAAGTCGCGCGGTAGCGCAAGTGGAAACACGTGCGCAAGGAAGTGCTACTACATCAGAGCGCCAAGCACAAGCTGCTGAACTTCGCGTGCTTGCACAAGAACGCGTGCAGACCACAACGCGTCAAGTTGCAGAAAACAGAGAAGCTGCCCTTGCTGCTCGCGACGAAAAACGCGCAGAAATTGAAGCGCGTATCGCCGCAAAGAAGCTCGCGATTACCAATGAAATGTTTACCCGTATCGCTGAGCGCGTTCGACGTGCAGCGCAACGTATCGAAGATGCTGCAACACGTTTGACTGACGCATCAGCATTACTCCGTACCCGTGCCGAAGCATTCGAAGAAAAGGGTGCCGATGTGTCTGCAACAATGACCGCGCTCACTGCTGTCGATGCTCGTATTGCTACACTCAAGGTATCGCTCGTCGACCTCCCAGAAGATGCTGAACTTGCGGTATCATCGTCAACTCCCGCTGAAGCATGGGCTACTGCTCGTGCAGATTTCGCCGCGGTGATTGCTGAAGTGCATGCGATTCGCGCACTTATCAATGAAGCGGCTGCAACAATTAAAGAAGCAGCGCGTAGCTTAGGTGCACGTCCCGCAGTTGAGGCAGAGGCAGAGGTAGACGCCGAGGTTGACGCAGAAGCAACAACTACTAGCGAATAATCATTATATATATGCCAGAAAACACAACCCCACAAGGAGCCCCTGCAAACGAAGCTCCCCCACAAGCACCTACAACATTTTCCGTTGGCGGCGCTCAGATGAATACCACCGAAAACATCATGGGTGCAACACCCATTGAAAATCAAAGTGGCGCCAAAAGCAGTGTCGCTGTCTGGATTGGCTTTGGACTTATCCTTGTTGCCATGATTATCGCAGGCACGTACTACTATATGACGACTGTGGAGCCTGATGTAACTGATGAAATCCCCGTGGTCAACATTCCGGTTGAGACCGATGAAGAGCGTGCCATTCGCGATCTCGATGGCATAAGCGCCGAACTCGAAGCGTCACTCGACTTCTCGAGCATCGATGCAGAACTCGACGAAATTACCTCTGACTTGGATACCATTCAATAATTTCTTCCAACAGACACCATAAGAAAAACGACAGCGTACTGTCGTTTTTTGTGTATACATCTATAGTTCATGCTGCTACATGTTCCTCATGAGTATAATGCGCACAAGTGCAATCCAAAGTTCAGGCGGCATGTCCTGCAGGCAAAACTCTGCATGACTCTTTGCATGATAGATGCGCCGTGAGCTTTTGATTTGTTTGGAAATTTTCCGAATTTTGTTTGCAGAAAAATTATTATGTCTGCGAGCCATAGATACCTCCAAAGAAGTAAAAAAGTTCAAAACCATTGCGATGGTAGCACGGTCACCCCGTTTCAGCAATTTTCTCAGAATAGTTCAGAAACATTGCATTTTTTGTCAAATTCAGTAGACTGCGGCTATAAATAATATTAGTATGGATATAAAAATTCTTGACGCGATTGCGGTGACTCCCGCAGAAAAGTCGCAGGTGACTATTGTTGGCGAACTCCCATGGGAACTCGCAGAAAAACAGCGTGCAGCAGCGGTTGCACATCTTGGGAAGGGCATCAAGCTCGACGGATTTCGTCCGGGGAACATTCCCGAGGCCGCGCTTGTAAAGCAGATTGGCGAAGGTGCACTCCTTCAGGAAATGGCATTTCGTACGATTATTAAGGCATACGAAGAGATCTTGAAGGCGAAAGGCATTGATGCCCTCGGTGGTCCAGCACTTACGCTTACGAAGCTCGCAGTAGGAAACCCGGTAGGTTTCTCAATCGTGCAGTCAGTCGTGCCAACATTCGAACTTCCGGACTACAAGGGTATCGCTGCTGGTATCAATAAAACGAAGGAAACGGTAGAAGTTTCTGATGAAGACGTTCAGAAGCAAATCGACGACATTCTTCACCGTAAAACAGCATGGGAAAAGATGCAGAAGCTCCAGGCTGCAGAACAAGAAGGCAACACCGACGAAGCAAAAGCAATTGCTGATGCAGAGCCTGTGAAGATTGAACTCACCGAAGAAACTGTAAAAGAACTCGGCGCGCCAGGACAATTCTCATCAGTTGAAGAGTTCAAAGCAAAAATCCGCGAACACCTCGAGATTGAAAAGAAAAACGAAGTTGCTTCAAAGCACAAAGCAGCAATTACCGATGCAATTGTCGAAGCAACAACACTTGAACTCCCTGACATTCTCATCGATACAGAAATCAAGCAGATGTTTGCGCAGATGGAAGATGACCTTACTCGTGCAAACCTCAAGATGGACGACTACCTCAGCCATGTAAAGAAGACACGTGACGACATGCGTGCAGAATGGTTGCCGATGGCGCAAAAGCGCGCAAAGCTCCAGCTTATCCTCGAAGCAATTGCGAAGAAGGACGACATTAAGCCGACCCCCGAAGCACTCGAAGTAGAAGTGCAAGGACTCCTCGCACGCTTCAAAGACGCCGACGAAACACGCGTGCGGGCATACGTTACGTCGTTCCTGACTAATGACGCCGTAATGAACATGCTCGAAAAAGCATAGCAAATACCTCAAAGAACTGTCATCCTCGGGATGTAGAAAAGAAACACGGACGTCTAGTCCGTGTTTTTTTTCACATACCCGGGGATCCAGGCTGAAAAGCTATTGCTCTAACGCCTGGATCCCCGGGTATTTGAAAGTAATACTCGCTCTCGCTCGTTTACTTTCTAAATCCCGAGGATGACATTTCTCAAGTTAAAACCGCACATTCACATCAAACGAAGCCTCATGTTGCGGCAGCCCCGACGCATTCGCTTTATGCAATCGAACCTTGCCACCATCAGTCGGCGATTTTCCAAAATAAATCGTTGTGGTAAACGGCACAAAACCCTCCGTCATCCAATCATCTTCCGCAACCGCAGAGCCTTGCGCAAGCACATTTCCGTTGCCATCGAGAATAGAAACAGGGAAGGAGCCTTCAAAGAACCATGGTCCAATCGCCTCACCACGAATTAAGAGCGGCGAGCGAATTTTCGCGCCGTGCCCCGGAAACGTCACACGAATTCGTGTTTCCTGAACCTCTTCTTTCGCCATTTCAGTAATCGAAACCCCCTCTGCCTCATTCGACAGCGACGTAAAATTTGGTGCAAACGACCCAAAAACCGCATACCCCGCATAGGCAACAACCGCAAACACCAAACCAATGACTATGATATACATAGAAACATTATACACGTATTTCTTGCAACACCTATGGGTGGACTAAATTAAGAAATCAAATGTAACACTACTAGGAGGTTTCTATTTTGCAGAACGACAAAAGAATACTAGTGAACACTGCTTTGACTCTGGATGCCTCCTGGATGAAAAAAGTTGAGTGTATGTTTTAAATTACGTGATGGTTAAAATCGATTTTAACCATCACTTTCTTTAAGGCGCCACACCCTCATTTTGTCATCCTGTAAGGATCCAGAGTCGAAACTACTTACTCGATACATTGAAGTTTGATCCGTAAAGGCTGTTCCTTCTATTCATATACAAGCAATTCCTGGGCTGGCAGTTGCATTTACATCGTTTTCTCGTATAGTGTTCCATTATGGAACAGGCAATTTCTCGAAAAGAGCGAAAAATGACGGTGCAGGGCGATGGTGTCGCGCGTACAACCCTTTCATTCTATCGCTATGTCCGCATTGCAGACCCGCAAGCGTTTCGCGATGCGTTTTTTGCGCAGCTCAAGGCGTTTGGATGTTTGGGGCGTATTTATATTGCATCGGAAGGCATCAATGCACAGATGAATGTGCCAACGGAGAATTTCGAAGCATTCCGCGCATATGTTGATTCTCTCGAAGAACTCAATGGGGTACCCTTCAAAATAGCAGTCGAAGAAGGCGGAGCTCCATCATTCTACAAACTCACCATCAAGGTCAAAGAGCGTATTGTTGCTGACGGCGTGGCAAATGGCGTCTTCGACGTGACAGCTCCCGGCGAATACCTCACCGCCAAAGAATTCAATGACTACGTAAACGACCCAGAAGCAATCGTCGTCGACATGCGTAACGCCTACGAAAGCGAAGTCGGCCACTTCAAAGGCGCGATCCTTCCTGATGTCGAGACCTTCCGCGAAGAACTTGCCGTCACCCCCGAACTTCTCAAAGGAAAGGAAGACGCACCAATCGCCCTCTACTGCACCGGCGGCATCCGCTGTGAAAAGGCAAGCGCATGGCTCAAGCATAAAGGCTTCAAAAATGTAAAACACCTCAAAGGTGGCATCATCGATTACAAACACCAAGTAGAACAAGAAGGACTCGAAAACACCTTCCGTGGCAAAAACTTCGTCTTCGACGAACGTCTCGGTGAGCGCATCTCCGATGAAATCATCGCAACCTGCCACCTCTGTAACAAAGAGAAAGCCGACACGCACGAGCACTGCAAAAACCAAGCCTGCCACATCCTCTTCATCGGCTGCGACACCTGCACGAAAAAGAACAAAGGCTACTGCTCGACGTGGTGCCGTATCCGCGACCAGCTCCCAACACCAGTAAAGAAAATCCTCAACAAAAACGCCCACAAAAAGCGCCCCGCCCAATTCAAGAAAAACAGAATGCACACAAAAACAGCAGCCTAAAGGTTGCCGTTTTTGATTGTCGAAGTGGTATGGTATATTCAATACATGAATGTCATTGTTGTTGAAGAGGTTGCCGTCTTTCTCGAGGAACTTGAAAGACCTGCTCAGACAAAAGCACTTCGTCTTCTCGAACTGCTTCGGGAATATGGGGTTAATCTGGGTATGCCACATAGTAGACCACTCGAAGATGGAGTTTTTGAGCTTCGAGCACGAGGGAAACAGGAGGTGAGATTATTGTATGGCTTCCAGCATGATGGCGCTATTATTGTGCACGGGTTCATAAAAAAACAGCAGAAAACTCCCCGAAGACATTTAGACAGAGCAAAAGAATGGATGAAGGGGTTGTAATTATCACAAATATGTGATATATATGTACTATGAAAACCGTTACCTTGGAAGAACTTAAGAGTCGGCTTCTCGTTGACCCCGAGACAAAGAAAGCATACGACGCACTCGAGCCGGAGTATTTACTTGCGCGAACACTTATCCAAAAGCGTCTTGATGCAGGTCTTTCACAGAGTGAACTTGCAAAGAAAGTTGGTACACGTCAGTCAGCGATATCTCGCCTCGAATCAGGTGAAGGAAACCCTACATTTGCAACACTACGAAAAGTTGCACACGCACTTGGCGCGGAGGCATATATGGCACTGAGATAAAAACAGCAGCAACGGTTGCTGTTTTTGGTATCTTGTGCCATACTTTTCGGATGAAAGGCGTTCGTATTATTGCCATGATTATGCTCGGCGTTCTCGTCGGGTATTTCTACCGAGACAGCGCGCCCGCAGTTATGCTGGAGCGTTTGATTGCACGTCCGTGTGCGGAGCCGCTTTTGTACACGCTCGGCGAGGTAGATGGCCGCTTTGGTGTTTCAGAAGAGCGGCTCATCAATACACTCAAGGATGTTGAAACGCTTTGGGAAGACGCTCTCGGCATCGACCTCTTCGCCTACGCAGCAACCGCAACCTCGCGCACCATCCCCGTAAACCTCATCTACGACAATCGCCAAATACAATCCGACATCTCGAAGAATGTCCGCAACACCCTTGGTGACGAACGCTCAAGCTTAACCGCCATGGAAACAGCACGCGATGAACTCGCTGCAGAATACGAAAAGACACTGGCGATCTACAACGAAATCCGTATCAACTACGAAAAACGCCTCGCTGCGTACAATAAAACCGTCGGTGAATGGAACAAAAAAGGCGGCGCACCAAAAGACGTCTACGAAGAACTCGAAGTAGAGGGAGAGGCGCTCGACAAAGAAATGAAGAAAGTTGTCGCCGCGGGCGATTCCCTCAAAGCACTCACCGAGGAGCTCAACACGTATAATGCCCGTATCGCAAGCTACGTCGACAACTACAATAAGCTCGTCGACTCCTACAACGAAACCTTCCACCAAGAAACGGGCTTTGCCCAAGGCACTTTTGGGGGGAGAACGATTAACGTCTATCAATTCACAAGCGACGAAGAACTCCGTATCGTCCTCGCCCATGAACTCGGCCACGCCCTCGGCCTTGGACACGTCGAAAACGACCACTCTATCATGTACGCTAAAACCGGCCAGCAGTCCCTAGAAACAGGACTCACCCCAGAAGACATCACACACGCCAAAGAAATCTGCGGTATCAAAGAGTAACAAAAATGCATCCCCGGGATGCATTTTTTGTTTTAGTATATCTGCGTATAATACTCTAATGAAATTAAAAGAATTACATCGCATTGAGATGCCTCGCGAGAGACTCGCGAAGTACGGAGCAGGGAAGCTTGCAGACTATGAGCTCCTGGCAATACTCCTTGGCTCGGGCGTACAGGGAGTGAATGTTCTTGCACTTGCAAAGCAGATTCTCAAAAAAGTGCGCGCCGTCGGCGCGGCAAACATCACCCTCGAAGAACTGCAAAAAATCCGCGGACTCGGCACTGCAAAAGCATCACAAGTCGTCGCACTCCTTGCGCTTGCAGGTCGACTGAACACAAACGAGCCAGCCAGTGTATTCCAAACAAAAGACATCTACCACCAGTGCGCAGATTTCCGCACCAGCAAAAAAGAACACTTCGCTGCCTTCTACCTCGACACGCAAAACAATCTCATCGAACGACAAATAATTTCTATCGGCACCCTCAACTCCTCACTCGTCCATCCACGCGAAGTATTCGAGCCTGCAATCCGCCACAGCGCAGCGAATATCATTGTCGCCCACAATCACCCCGGCGGCGCACTCGACCCATCACCCGAAGACATCGACGTCACGCACCGACTAAAAAATGCCGGAGAAATCCTCGGCATTCATCTTATCGATCATGTCATTGTAACCGACACCAAGTATCAGAGCATTATGAAATTTATTTGACGTCTTCCAAAAGTAGATGAAACCAGCACAAGTTCGCTACTTTTGGGAGATGTTATTCAATAAAGTAAGACATTGGTTTCTCACACACCCTAGCAAACTCCCGCAGCTCCACCACGTCAACACGCTGGTGCCCGCCCTCGATGTTTGAAACATACGACTGCGGACGCTTCAGCTTATGACCCAGTTCAATCTGCGAAAGCCCCGCCTCAATCCGTGCCGCACGTAAACGCGCAGCAAAGGCAAGATACTCCTTCATGTTTGATGCTTTCTTCACGAGTGTAGTATCGCAGGCATTTCACTATATACAAAATTCCGATAGCATGCTACACTACCCCCAGCATGGAGCGTCATGAAGTAAAACTCATGCGAGCACCACGGCATCGATGTCCCGAGGAGTACAACTCCCCGAGGCACCACCATATGCCAAGAAGAGCGCCACCGCCCACATGCTTTCTTCACAAGAACAAAAGAACCACCGCAATCCCACAGCGGTGGTTCTTTTGTTTGTGAAAATAATGGGCCCAAGATCATCACTGCGTCGGAGAAGAGTTTTTATACCATAAAAGAAATTCAAAAGAAGGTTGAGAAAAAAGTAGGGAAGGTGTAGAGTGTAGAATAGTAATTAGTAATTTATAGATTATGGAAAATAAGAACAAAGTATTGCTTGAAAGCGTAAGAAGTGTTGGTATTCTAAAGCCAGTATTTGACCCTAATTCCCAGGGATTTAAGCCACCACAGCTTAATATACTCGGAACAGGTTTTTGGGTTGGTGACGGAGTATTTGTTACTTGCGCACATGTCGTTTCTGATCTATTGTCAGGACCTATGGAGCTTGTCGGTATGTTGGTGGTTGGAGGTAATTCTGAACAGTATTGCCGAGCAAGTATAGCTATACTCGATTTGGAACACGACCTTGCAGTTTTGCAGATAGGTGATATATCAAACCATGTTGGAAATATTGACCGATGTCTCAAAATAACCAGCACTACAGAATCTGTAGGAGATAATGTTCGTTTTGCAGGATATCCTCTTGGAAACACTTTGCTCAATGAGGAACATACGCCTATTTTTTCAAAGGCAACAGTGGCACATAAATCGTCTGCAGTTGGAAAGCTAAGGAAAGAAATCAAGATTTCAGGTTTTGTGGAAGGGGGTTTTAGCGGATCTCCTGTAGTCAATGACAGTGATGAATTGATTGGGGTGGTAACGAGCCATCCGACGGAAACGAAGAGTATTTTTAACATTGTCTCATGGGAACATGTTCAAAAATTAATAGACCTTGAGAGGTCATAATTTATCAATTAGCATAAAATAAATAGATTTTTATGTCGTATACAGTAACACCAACATTCATAGATATTTTTAAGATAGGAGACAATATTATTTATAATATTGGTATTCTAGACAAATTATATGAGCAATATAACACCGATCCAAGTAGTCGCCAGTATATAAGAAAAATTATCGTTGTGACAAACGCATCAATTGCAGAAGCATTACTTTTTGATTTTATACGCAATAGAGTTCAGCATGCGAACTTTACAGAGCAGATATTGCTTCATATCCCAGCCATTTTTTCTGTGAAGTTATCTAAATTTCAACATTATATAGCACAAGCGAGAAAACATAATCTATTCAATAGTACAGATGCTTTTTATGATGCTCTAGAGCTGCTTGCTAAGAAGCGAAATCGTATCCACATACAAAATGATAAGTTTGAGGAACCTAGAGATGAGATGAGTGTGTTTGATGAAAATGCCAAAATACTTTCTGAAAAAGTAATTGAGCAAGTTTGTAACGTTCTTATGAGTAAATACCCAAGAAGAGCCGAGTACCACGGTTATGTTGGCGATTTCGTATTCCCATGGGACGCACATTTAGTTGCGCCGTAGCATATATCAAACCATCAAAACAATAATATCGAGAAGTTGGTTGGGGTTCTTAGATGAGGAGTTGTTTCCCCCAACTCCTAACTTTGTTTTTATATGTTAATTATGCAATAATGCACTCCATGTATACTGTTGAAAAATATCTCTCGGAGGTTGCGCATTATTTTGCTGATGAAAATAGTTCGGAGCATTCATATCGAACGGCTTTTCAAAACTATCTTGCGACTATTTTTCCTGAGTCTGGTGGTTATAAAATCCAACAAGACGCAAAAGCGATTGATGGAAACAAGCCGGACTACATCATTCTCAAGAATAATGTACCGCTTTTATATATCGAAGTAAAAAAGGTTGGTGAAGATTTGAATAAAATCGAGCAATCAAGCCAGGCTGATAGATACTTCGGTTACACGAATCTCATCATTAGCGACTATGTCGAATTTCGCTTTTTCCGCAACGGGCAACGCTATGACGAGGCTGTTTCTCTTGGAGATATCCATAAAAAGGCACGCTCTCTTTCCCTAAAGCCTGAAAACGCAGAACGACTCGAGCGCACCATTGTTGATTTTGTTGCAAGCCAGAAAGAACCAATCAAAAGCGGCAAGCATCTCGCTAAAATCATGGGAGGGAAGGCACAACGTATCCGTGACAATGTCATTGCATTCCTACAAATCGAAGGAGACAACAAGCAGGAACTCCTGCGCATGCGGGCGTTCATTAAGGAACATCTCATTGAAAACTTTTCTGACGATGATTTTGCCGACATGTATGCTCAAACGCTCGTGTATGGACTTTTCGCCGCTCGATATAACGACGAAACTCCGGATGACTTTAGTCGCCAAGAAGCACGCGAGCTTGTTCCTGCAACAAACCCATTCCTCAGAAGCTTCTTTGATCATATTTCGGGCAACACCTTCCCGAAACGTCTTGAGATTATCGTCGATGAGTTGTGTATGGTTTTTGCGCACGCAGATGTGAAGATGTTGATGGAAGACTACTTCAAAGTCACTAGTCTTTTTGGCGAAACACACGAAAGTCCCGACCCTGTCATTCACTTCTACGAAGACTTCCTCCGTGAATACAACCCTGCCAAGAAAATGGAAATGGGCGTTTTCTACACGCCACTTCCTGTCGTACGTTTTATTATCCGTGGCATAGACGACCTCTTGAAGCAAGAGTTTGGTATCGCAAAAGGACTCGCTGATAATGAAAAAATAAAAGTCACCAAAAGCATCCTCGACGACCGTGGTAAACCTATTAAAGAAACAAAAGAAATCCACCGCGTGCAGCTTCTCGATGTCGCCGTCGGTACCGGCACCTTCCTCAACGAAACGGTAAACCATATCCACGAATCACAAAAAGCACAGCAAGGACGCTGGGCGGCGTATGTCGAAGACGACCTCCTACCACGCCTCCACGGCTTTGAACTCATGATGGCAAGCTACACCATCGCACACCTCAAGCTTGCCATGACACTCAAAAAGAGCGGCATCGAAAAGTTCGGCAAACGCCTCGGAGTATATTTGAGTAACACCCTCGAAGATGCGCATAATATCCCGCTCACCAGCTCACTTTTTGGTGTTGTTGATAGTATCGCTGAGGAAAGCCGTCTTGCGTCAGCAATCAAAAAAGACACACCAATTATGGTCGTGATGGGTAATCCGCCGTATTCTGGCGAGTCACAAAATCCGCACTACACCGACAACGATGTCTACAAGGTAGAAATCGGCGGGAAGGAAAAACTTAAAGAAAAGAACAGCAAGTGGATTAACGACGACTATGTTAAGTTTATCCGTTTCGGCGAAAGTCTTATCGAGAAAAACGGCGAAGGAATCGTTGCGATGATTACCGCACACGGCTATGTCGACAATCCAACCTTCCGCGGAATGCGTTGGCATCTCCGCAATACCTTCGACAAGATCTACGTCCTCGACCTCCACGGCAACAGCAACAAAAAAGAAACCGCACCCGACGGCACTGAAGATAAAAACGTCTTCGACATTAAGACTGGTGTCTCGATATTTTTCGGTGTGAAGAAAAAGCAAGAAGCAGGAACAAAAAAGAAACTTGCAACCGTGTACCAGTTCGATATGTTTGGCAAGCGCGCAAAGAAGTTTGATACACTTAAGCAGGGAAGCGTTGAGAACTTGAAATGGAATACATTGCCTGAAGATAACGATATTTGGAAAGTTGAAGGGAAGGGAAAAGCTGAGTATCAGAAAGGATTTTCTGTTGCGGAACTTTTCCACGTGAATACTGCTGGAGTTGTAACTTCGCGTGATGCGTTTGTTATTGATATCAAGAAAGATATTTTAGAGAGACGAATGCTCGACTTTTTGGATAGTCAGAATGCAGGTGTTGCAAAACATAAATTTAACCTGAAGGAAAATCAGAAATGGAGAATCGAGAATGCACTCAAGCATAGCTTTGACGAGAATAATATTGTGCCGATAAGCTATCGTCCATTCGATAATCGATTTGTTTACTACAACGAAGATTTTATTGAACGTTCGCGACAAAGTGTGATGAAGCATTTTCTTGTGAATGATAATCTCGGACTTGTTGCCAGAAGACAAATGCCAGACGGTAATACAACTTATTTTTTCATTTCAAAATACGTAATCGCAGACGGATTTATACGTTCCGACAACAAAGGTAGTGAGTCGGTTTTCCCACTATATTTATATTTAGGAGATGGAGAAAAGGTATCAAACCTCAATGCTGGAATTGTTCGAGAGATAGAAAATACAGCCGGGGATACTGTACCAGAAGATATCTTCGACTACGTCTACGCAGCACTTCACTCACCAATCTACCGTAAAAAATACAGCGAATTCCTCAAAACAGATTTCCCCCGAGTACCCTATCCAGAAAACAAAGAAACATTCTGGAAGCTCACCGAACTCGGGCGTGAACTCCGCGAACTCCACCTACTCACTCATCCAGCCGTCCAAAAGCCAATCACCACTTTCCCCGAATCTGGCACCGACGTCGTCGACAAACCAATCTACCGCGACGGACGCGTCTACATAAACGACACCCAATACTGGGACAATATCCCTAAAGAAGTCTACGACTTCCACATAGGAGGCTACCAACCCGCCCAAAAATACCTAAAAGACCGCAAAGACAAAAAACTCTCAACCCAAGAATTCGAAAACTACGAAAAAATGATAGTAGCCCTCAACGAAACGATCAGAATTATGAATAAAATTGACGAAGTATATTAAATATGAAATATGTAGATCAGTTCATGAAGCAAATGAAAAATCTGATGATGCTAATAGCAAGTGTATTTTATGCCCTGGCGCCTCTTTCGGTGTTTCTTGTCGGATTAGTGGGTGGTGCTTATTTTCTTCAGCTCGATTACTTAAAATTACTTGAGATACTTATATGGCCAATTACATTGCTGATTGCACTATTTTTCTTTAAAAAAGTTTTTACCTACCTTTTCTTTTCCATGGATAGCTTCAGTTTCTTTGGTGCAAAAGGACATTTGAAGAATGTTAAAGATGTTATAGATGAAGAAGTGTTGCGGTTGTTCGAGAGAGAGAAGCAAGAGAAGGAGCGTAAGTCAGAGATTTCCGTCCTGAGGGAAGATTTGGATAAGAAAAGTGTTGAGGTTGATGGCAAAAGTAAGGAATCAAACAACAATCTAGTTGTAGCACAAAGACTTATGAAAATGTTGACGGAGTCAGATAGGCGGGTAGACGAACTAGAGGCTCAAAATGCAAAGTTAAGTAGATTGATTAGAAATCAACAAATGCATGGACTTGCTTCAGATGGTGTGGATATTTTGGACGACAATTTAGGTGGTATACTAACGGATGAAAGCAGAACAGACGAGGGGAAGATGTGATTTTATTAGAATAAAATTAAAAATGATATGAGTAAAATATTTCTTGTCACATATGATCTTGGAGCACCAGAAACTCGACAGAATTATGTTGAGCTTGGGAATGCAATAAAAAGCATGTTTTCTAAATGGGCGCGACCTGCAAAATCTGTATGGCTTATACAATCTGATGATGGTGCTGGTGAAGTAAGGGATGCAATTAAGAGTCATCTCGACTCAAATGATAAACTTCTAGTTGTGTCGCTGGGAGGTGCATGGGGGACGTTTAACATCTCAAAAGAGGTTACTGATTGGATGCGGAAAAATATATAATCTGGAAGAACCATAAAAACATACTGTGCACGCGCAGTATGTTTTATGTATACGCTCATTTTTTGTAGCATGCAGAAGAGCAGTGTGCAGCTATCTGCTGAATAATTAAAGGGGACAGGCATATTTATCTATTAAAACTTGTAGCATAATATTATCATGTGGCGAAGTACTAGGTTGTGAGTAGACTGTAACGGAGACAGCGTGATGACTTATTATTTCTTCACCATCCTCAGGCATCGGAACCACTCCGTTTTTTGCATTCCGTATGCTGCCGTAACATTTAAAAGAAATCAAAATAGGTGTACGGGTGAGTATCTCAATTACTCGGGCACAAGTTGGACTTACAATATCTTGTTGGTTCATATTTAGATATAGTACTTAATAACTGCGCATATATCTAGTGCCATTTAAATAAAGGAATGCAAATAAGGGGACATTTTGCCCCGTTCGGTTTCTAGATTTTAGTAAGGGATCTAAGAAACGTATTCAAAAAATAAGCAATGAATACATAGGTATTCATTGCTTATTTTCATGTTTGAGACAGTTGCCAACATCAACTCAAGAAACTGTACAAGACAAAAGATCCGCCTGCTATAAAGAAAATGAGGGAAGTCCAGGATAAGATAGTTACAAGTATATTCCAGTGATTTTCCATACAGCTCATGTCAGTGGAAAGTTTGAGGGCATTATTTATTTCATATGTTGTGATTTTGAGCTGTCGATTAAAAGCCGACACGCTACATATGAGCGAAAGTATTGTCGCTATAACGCAGATGGCTAGTAAAATAATACCAACTTTCAGAGTTACAAGCATAACAAATGGTCCTTTGCTCAACACCAGTGCAATGATACCTGTTGATGCTGTGAATAGGTATTTATCAACTGATGATGCTAGTGTAATACGAGCCTCATCAATCTTCGCATAGCGAGCGTAAAGTATCTTAAGATTCTTTTCTTTATCATCGTGGCTTGTTGTTTCGCTGTTGGTCATAATGGATTAATTTAACGAAGTGGCGGAGTATGGGTCGCAGTGGTCCCCTTGTGTGCATGTCTCGGTGCTCGCTGCGAGAGGGCGCTGCCGGCTGCTCGTTTTGAGTGAGTGCTAGTGCGTCCATCACGAAGAACCTTTGAGGCAGATTTTGCAGCGCTTGCGCTGGTTTTTCTTTGAGTTGTCATAATTGTATGGATTATCTAATAATCTCAGATAGAGCCTGCTGATTACATTGAGGATACTCCTATTTCTTAGAATGTCAAATTTAACATTTGTACTTGTTAAAAATTGATTCCTGAGTATACTGCTGGTATATGGTTTTGAATCTTATCGAACAACGGAAGAAGTTTGGATTGTCGCAAGGGGACGTTGCTTTGCGGCTTGGGTTAACTCGGCAGACTTTGGCGAAGGTGGAGAGTGGCGAGCGGGAGCTTACGAATCCTGAGAAGCAGGCGCTTGAAGAAATGCTTGCGGCTTTTAATGCGGATAATGATGGGGAAGAGGAGCTGCGTGTGAATATTCCACAGAAGAATTTGGAGAAGTTTGAGCAGGTGCTTTTGTATGTACTTGAGAAGGTGGGAGCGAAGCCGAATGTGGGGATGACGGTGTTGTATAAGCTTCTGTATTTTATTGACTTTGATTATTATGAAAAGTATGGGGAGCAGTTGATGGGGCTCACGTATTTTAAGAATACCCATGGTCCCGCACCACGTGAGTTTAAGAAGGTGGTTGATGCGATGAAAGAGAAAGGGGAGGTGGTGGAGGTGAAGTCAAAGTATTTTGCGCATGAGCAGAAGAAGTTTCTGCCGACCGCTGAGCCAAATTTAGCGCTTCTCAATGGCAGAGAATTAGAAATGATTGATGATGTGCTTAGTCGGTATTCAGACAAATCTGCGACGCAACTTTCCGACATGTCACATCGTGATACTCCTTGGAGGGTTGCGAAAAATGGTGAGAATCTTGAATATGAACATGCGTTCTATCGCCCCGATGAGTTTTCGGTTGGTGCGTATGATCCACTCTAAGTATTGGCGGTATGGAGATTTTGCAGACCGATTCCTTTCAAAAGGATTTTAAGAAGTTGAGTAAAAAATATCAAACCCTCAAAGATGACTTCGAGTATTTTGCAGAAGTTATTGCTGATAATCCTACTGGAGAGGGCGCAGGACTACGGTCTGATTGTATAACAAGAGTGCCTGAAAAGAATGTGGCATTTTACAAGGCTCGTATGATGTGTCGAACAGTGCGGGGTTCTTCGTTTCGCGTCATATACATGCACGATACTAAAAATGTAACACTACTGTTTATTGAAATATATTTTAAGGGCACGAAAGAGAATAATGACATGGAGAGAATTAATGAGATTTGTAGAAATTACGAATAGCACACCTGTTCCTCGGAGCGTGAATGAAAATAGAAAATGTGATAGGAGACCACAACTTTCACTTATTGTACTTTCATGTATAATGTTTTCATTACAAATTAGATTCTCATTATGAAGGAACAAGTTGTTACAAAAGTTGAAATCGAAAAGACGAATAAGCTTTGGAAGAAGGTTAAGTTGGTTGCGTTTGCTACTGCAATTCTCGGCATGATTATTGCCAATCAAATGCCAGAGGATGCACGGATGGTTGTCACTGGAGCCTTCCTTTTCCTTGCTTTCCTTATCTACCTCGGAGCACGAATTGGTGCGTGGTGGACAAACGGGTAGCTTGCAGATAAAAACTGAACGTGTGTTCAGTTTTATTATGGCTGAATGAGGATTGATACATCAAGAAGCTCCCTCGACTCTGCTCGGGATAAATCCTCTGCAAGGGCTTCTTTTTTGTGGGTTTGGGATTTTATGGGGAGGAGGTTTGGTTTTGTATTTTTGTATAGTGGGGTTAGACTGTGTGTATGAGGCGCATGTGAGCGTTCGGTGGGGTATTAGAGGTTTAATGAGAGATATAACGTATGAATAAAGTTGTGCATTTTGAGATTCCTTCGGATGATAGGGGTAGAGTGAAGAAGTTTTATGGTGAGGTGTTTGGGTGGGATATTGCTGATATGCCGTATAATGGTGATGAGGTATATACGACTGCTACGACGTCTCCTGTTGATGAGAACTGGATGCATAAGGAAAAGGGCGCTATTAATGGTGCGCTTGTCGATCGGAACGATACTGTTTCCACGCCGATTGTTACCATTGAGGTGGAGTCAATCGACGAGCATATAAAAAAGATTGAGGCAGCTGGCGGTACCGTGGTGACGCCGAAGGGGGCTGTTGAGGGTATGGGTTTCTACGCGTACTTCAAAGATTCTGAAGGGAATGTTATGGGCTTGTGGGAGAATCTTAAAAAATAATTAAAACCACTATGGAAACAACAAAGTATGTAGACGGGTTTGTGCTCGTAGTGCCGAAGGATAAGGCAGAGGCATATATAAAAATGGCGAATGACGGGAAGTCACTATGGATGAAGCATGGTGCGCTTGCGTATTTCGAGTGCCGGGGTGATGACCTCGTGCCAAAAGAGATGGGTGGTGCGAAGCCGCTCGGCTTTAAAGAGCTTGCGAAAGCAAGCGACGACGAGGATGTCTGGTTCTCGTTTATCACCTACGCTTCGAAAGAGCATCGCGACGAAGTGAACGCAAAAGTCCTCGAAGAAATGGGTGCACAGGCAGATGCGTACAAAGATATGATTATGCCGTTTGAGATGAATCGCATGGCATATGGCGGATTTGCCGTAGAGGTAAGCGGGGAATAGTTTTATCAAAAAAACAAGAAGAAGCCCGAGCTATATCAGCTCGGGCTTTTCGTGTGTGAGATTATTGCTTCGTGAGGATGACTGAGCCTGAGTCGTATTGGAGACTGAGGACAAGGTTGCCGTCTTCGGTGAAGTGGAAGCTCGTGGAGAGTTCGATTGCGGTGCGGAATTCGTTTTCTTGGGAGCCTTCGCAGTACATTTTAGTTGACCCAAGTGGACCTACCGATAGGGTATTGCTACTGAGTGTGTAGGAGCCAAAGAAGCTGTTGCAGTCGGTGGTGCCGTGGAGGTTTCCGTCGGGCTTGAAAGTTACGGTGAATACGCCTTGGTTATCTGGTTTTGTGGTGGTGCCGTCGTTCAGTGCGGTTTCTTTCCATACCCATGTGTCGTTAACAAGTGGTGCGGGTGTGCGTGCTGATTCTCCCTCAAAATCTGGTTCGACAATGCCCCACATATTGTTTGCGGTATCGAGCTTGAGATAGGCGCTTTTGCCGACTGATGGCGAGTTCGTTGCTGGTTCGCCTGGTGCGCGGTCGACGTAATTGAACACGACAACGCGCACGTGTCGTTCATTTGGACTCAGTATTGTAGACTGCGGTGCGATGCGGTCGCCAAGAAGATAGCCGTCTGAGCCGACCCAGCCGTTCTCAGTATTGCGTGCTGCGACCGCGTAATAGAATACACCCGAACCGCCAGACTCCTGTGTAATAATATACGCCACATCCTCGCGTCCGTCGCCATCAAGATCCGTCCATAACTCATTCCCAAAATACTGTGTTGTAACCTTAGAAGCCGACCCCGGCGCAGCCTCTGTTTCCGCAAAGCCATTGACGAGCTGTACCGGCTTTCCATCAATCAAAAACACTACATTTTTATGGTCACGAGATTCACTCATCACCACGTCTTTTTCGCTGTACGTATATGAATACAAGACAGCCCCACCAACAACCGCGGCGAGTCCGAAGAGGGTCACGAGAAGTCTCTTATGTTTTGAATTTTTCATGAATTGCATAGGCACAGTATGCTTCAGATTTCAGTTTTGTTCAATACATTATGGCGCGACAACAACTGCAACATCAAGAAGCTCATCTGCGAGGAGGGCTTCTTTTTTGCGGACTTGGGCTTTTATGGGGAGGAGGTAGGTTTTGGATTGGGTCGCGTAGAACATTGATGTTTTCCAGATGGTTTCGCCTACAGTGACTTCGACAGGGAGGGAGTTCCAGCCTTTGTGGGTACCTTTGTATTTTTCGCGGAGGGTTGCGGCGATGTTTTGTGGGACGGAGACAAAGTACCAGCTCGCCTTGTCGCCCGGCCAGATCCAGAGTTTCGCGGTGAAGGTTATTTTTTGTGGTGATGTTTTCATGGGGAAAGTATACGACACTTTGTATGAAAGAGAAAAGGTTTTCTATTGTGTGCTATAGTTTCTCTATGAAAAAGATTCTAACATGGTGCTTGGTGGGATATGTGCTGATAGGGGCATCGTTTGGTATTTTTGTTATGCGACAGGGGCATTCCTCGTATGTTTGTACTGATGATAATAATTCTGGAGGTGGTAGCTTACTAAGTGACTGGCCAGAAAATCCTGATCCCTCGCGATGTAAAAACGCGAAGTCGTTTGGTGTGCTTGCCTCGGAGATTGCTTACTTTGTAGTGTTATGGCCGGGCATTATAGTGTCGAACGCACTTGATGTACCGCTACTTGAGCCTTCTTGGTGGTTTGGCTCGGGGGAGACTGAAGTGGAAGGGGTCGCTTGTACCATGGATGCAATGCTTTGTTCTGATGGCTCGTATGTTGGGCGTACTGGCCCGCGGTGTGAGTTTGTTTGCCCGGCAGCTCCTGCGGTGCCTGATGATGTGCGGGCGCATATCGACGCGAAGGCGGATCTCATCACTCTTGCATCTCCCGTGCCGAATGCGGTCGTTCCGCATAGCCCGCTGTATCTTACCGGTGAAGCTCGTGGAAATTGGTACTTCGAAGCGAGTTTTCCTATTGTATTGGTGAATTGGGATGGGTTAATAATAGCCGAGGGGTATGCTACTGCTATGGGTGATTGGATGACTGAAGCGTTTGTGCCGTTTACGGCGCTGCTCGAATTTGAGAATCCTTATACTGAAGGTGATCCAGATTTTATGAAACGAGGTAGTTTGATTCTCCAGAAAGATAATCCCTCAGGCCTTCCGGAGCATGATGATGCGCTCGAGATACCTATTCGCTTTGCGCAGTAATAGGTACGTTGGTACAAATGCTTTGTCATATGCTTCGTCTAGGGTATACTTTTCCTACGACTTCATGAGTACAGCGAGCTGCTTGTACTATGGCCATGCACGCATCAAAGCATTTTGAATCGTGGAGAGCATGTATTTCTTTTGAAAATCGAGGTGGAGTCTAGGTAGGTTTTATTCGTAGGGTGGTATGTATACATATGAAATTACAACAATATAGACAAAGTGAAATTGGCACGGTGTGCGCTATTGCGCTCCTCGCCTGTGCTACATTATTGGCAACGTCTGCGCACGCGGCGGAACTCGATGCGCGTTTTGAAGCAGGAGTTTCCTCTGAAGGTGGTAGCACCGGTAGTATGGGAGAGGTCCGTGCCCAGGCAACATTGCTCGGGGATCCTATTCCTGACGTAGATATCACGATTGATCAGAACACATCAACAGGTTCTGCTCGAGCAGAACAAGCAGGTAGTGGTCGTGATACTGACGCTGATAGTGATGGCTATGGTGATGAGATGCGTGCAGAGGGCGAGATTGGCGTAGGGTTTGTTACTCGTCTTAAGGTAGCGGGTGTAGAAGTTCGTGGTTGGGATGCCGAACAGAAGGCGGCGGTACGCGCACATCTTGCAACTGCTGATGCAAAAAATGACGCAAATAACTTTGGGCTCTTCGTTGCGATGCAGGCGATTGACAACGAAATGATTGCGGATATTACCATCCGCGAAAAAGTGGAAGGTGAGGCAGAAACACAGGTTGTGGTTACGTACGAAACAACTGCGCGTTTCCTTGGAATTATTCCACGCACGGTCAACGCGCAAGTAACTGTGCAGGGCGATGGACAAGGAGGTATCACACAGACACGGACAACGCTCAACGCGTCGTGGTATGCACGAGTATTCCTCTGGGGAAATACAAACCGCGCTGCGATGGAAGATGTAGCAACGGAAATCCATGCACGTCTCGCGGTTGATGCAGGGGTATCGGTGACTGAATAAATACAAAGAGCGCACGGGTAACCGAGCGTTTTTTTGAGGACTATTCCGACATCTGTGTGAGTATCAACCAAAAATCCACCGGCACAACCCCACGAACTGTCATCCTCGGGATGTAGAAAGTAAATGAGCGAGAGCAAATATTACTTTCACATACCCGGGGATCCAGGCTGAAAAGCTACAGATTTGAATCCTGGATCCCCGGGTTCTTTGAAAATATACTACGCTATCGCTTCGTTATTTTCTAAAGCCCCGAGGATGACAAATATTTTAGTTTTAGGTATTTCTCTGGCAGGCCTGATAGATTACCCGCACAGAACCCTGAAGAACCTTTTTGAGCGTGGTGGATGCATATGTTGGCAATGATTTTAGGGAGGTGTCATGAGGTATGATGCGGGGAGGTGCGGTATACTGCACACCTTATGGTTATCGAACATTCTATAGAGGAGCAGATTGCGGGGGAGCTTGGGGCTGGCGTTAAGGACTGGCAAGTTGTTGCGGCGGTGAAATTGCTCGATGAAGGAGCGACAGTGCCTTTTATTGCGCGGTATCGAAAGGAGGTTACGGGCGGGCTTGATGACGGGCAGCTTCGCGACTTGGCTTTGCGAGTGGTGTATTTGCGAGAGCTCGCTGAGCGGAAGGTGGCGATACTTAAGTCGATTGAGGAGCAGGGGAAATTGACGCCAGAGCTTCGCGCTTCTATTGCGGCGGCGAAAGATAAGACGCGGCTCGAGGATTTGTATGCGCCGTATAAGCCGAAGCGTCGGACGAAGGCGAGTATTGCGCGTGAGGCAGGGCTTGAGAAGCTTGCGACTGATCTGCTTTCGAATCCGAAGCTTACGCCAGAGGTTGAGGCGGCGAAGTATGTGTGCGAGCCGTTTGAGACGAAGGAGGGTAAGAACCCTGGTGTGGCGGATGCCGCTGCTGCGCTCGCAGGTGCGCAGGCTATTCTTGTTGAAATGTTTTCGGAGAATGCTGACCTCACACAATGGCTTCGTGAACATCTTTCACGCAATGCGTCGCTTGAATCAAAAGTGCAGAAGGATAAAGAGTCTGTGGGGGAGAAGTTTGCCGACTACTTTAATTTTCGTGAGTCGTCGCGCACGATTCCGTCGCACAGAATGCTCGCGCTTCTTCGTGGTGAGCGGGAAGGAATGCTTTCGGTGAATGTGCGGCTTGGCAAGGAAACAGGGCGACAGAAATCTGATGCGCCGTTTAATGCGTGTGAGAAAAAGATTGCGGAGTGGTTCCAGGTGTTCGACTATGGACGACCAGCTGACGGCTTACTTCTTGAAACGGTGCGCATGGCGTGGAAGACAAAAATCTTTTTGAAGCTTGAGCTCGAGCTTTTGGCGGAGCTTCGCGAGAAGGCGGAGACTGAGGCGATTCGTGTGTTTGCGCAAAATCTTTCGGCGCTCCTTTTGGCGTCGCCAGCAGGGAAGCATGTAACCATGGGGCTCGACCCGGGTATTCGTACCGGTGTGAAAGTTGCGATTGTTGATGCGACAGGAAAGGTACTCGACCATGCGACGGTGTATCCGCATCAGCCGCGTAATGATTGGACGGGGGCACTTGCGACGCTCAAAAAGCTTGCAGAGAAGCATGCGGTAACGCTTGTTTCTATTGGGAATGGTACCGGCTCGCGCGAGACGCAGAAGCTTGCGAATGAACTTGCGAAGAGTATTGAGAAGCAGAAGGTGCTCACGGCGGTTGTCTCCGAAGCGGGCGCGTCAGTGTATTCGGCATCAGCGGAGGCGGCGGAAGAGTTGCCGCAGCTTGATGTGTCTATTCGTGGGGCGGTGTCTATTGCACGGCGCTTGCAAGACCCTTTGGCAGAGCTTGTAAAAATTGAGCCGAAGGCAATCGGGGTTGGGCAGTATCAGCATGATGTGAATCAGTCGCAGCTTGCTGACTCGCTTGATGCGGTGGTGGAGGATTGTGTGAACGCGGTTGGTGTTGATGTAAATACCGCGTCGGAGCTTTTGCTTGCGCGTATTTCGGGACTTACAAAGGGAAGCGCGAAGCAGATTGTTTCCTATCGCGACAAACATGGTGCATTTGGGGCGCGTGAAGATTTGCATAAGGTGCCGAAACTTGGTCCAAAAGCGTTTGAGCAGGCTGCTGGTTTCCTTCGTATCATGCAAGGTAAAAACCCGCTTGATGCCTCGGCGGTGCACCCTGAATCGTACGGTGTTGTTGAGAAGATTCTTACGAAAACAAAATCGACTCTCAAAGAGCTTATGGGCGACACCAAAACACTTCGCACTTTGAAGCCACAAGATTTTGCAGGCGGTGCAATCGGCGAGCCGACCGTTCGCGACATTATCGCAGAGCTCGAAAAGCCCGGCCGCGACCCGCGCCCTGAATTCACTACTGTGAGTTTTGCCGACGGCGTTGAAGATATCAAAGACCTCACCGTCGGAATGAAGCTCCAAGGCATCGTCACCAACGTCGCCGCATTCGGCGCCTTTGTCGACATCGGCGTCCACCAAGACGGCCTCGTCCATATCAGCGCCCTCGCTAACACCTTCGTCAGCGACCCGCACACTATAGTAAAAGTAGGACAACCAGTGCAGGTAACCGTCCTCGAGGTTGATGTGCAGAGAAAGAGAATTTCACTGAGCATGAAGGAGTAGTGCAGGAGTCCTGACTTTTAAGGAATGAAAGCAACCACTCCAAATAACTGTCATCCTCGGGATGTAGAAAGTAAACGAAGCGGAGCGGAGTATTACTTTCACATACCCGGGGATCCATGGATAAAGAACAATGCTCGTAATCCATGGATCCCCGGGTATTTGGAAACATGACGCTACGCTTCTTTCTTCTCTCGTTCGATCATATCCAAGCCTTCACTTCGTTACGGCTTGGCTACGACGCTCACTCGTTTGAAAGATAGTCGAGCAGAGCTCTCCTTTGTTTCCTAAATCCC
Organism: Candidatus Kaiserbacteria bacterium RIFCSPHIGHO2_02_FULL_49_34; assembly: GCA_001781205.1. Lineage (GTDB taxonomy): Bacteria > Patescibacteriota > Minisyncoccia > Phycocordibacterales > UBA918 > HO2-49-34. The sequence continues at coordinate 7,147 of MFLE01000014.1, read as the reverse complement.
GAGGATGACAGCTATTTGGGGTGGTTGCATTTATCTGGGAGACTTGCACTATCACCTACACAAAACCCTGCAGATCAAATTTACTTTTCTTTTTGCATGTGTATGATAGTTTGTATATATGAGTAAAAAGAAAAATTTTGACGAAGAAGATGAGAGCAAGTTTGCGGTGTACGATAGTAACGGCACTTTGCTTGCAGAAGGGGATACCGTGCTTATCATTAAAGACTTGAAAGTAAAAGGCGGTGGCACACTTAAGCGCGGGACGAAAATTAAGGGTATTCGCCTGAGTGATGGGGCGGAAGGCGTACTGGGGAATGCTGATGGCATGAAAGGGCTTAGCATTCGCGCTGAATATGTAAAAAAGGCGTAATCACACATACCAATGTTTGCGGAGTTGTGTGCTACTATAGGTAGGTACAAGTAATTAGATGTATATGGCAAAAGGAATGGATAAGAAGAAGGAGGTGAAAAAACCGAAGAAGGACAAGAAAGATAAAAATCTTGTGTAGTTTTAAAACCGCATCTGCGGTTTTATTTTGTGGTATGCTGGGTGTTATGAAGAATATTGCGCCTCGGGGCTTTAGCGAATCGGTCTTGAAAATCGTTCGAGCTATTCCTGCGGGGGAGACGCTTTCGTATGGAGAGGTGGCACTCCTTGCCGGATTTCCGGGTGCAGCTCGAGCAGTCGGATCGCTTTTACGACAGAACGCCGATATGAACGTGCCGTGTCATCGTGTTATTTTAGCATCAGGAAAGATGGGTGCTTATAATGGTTTGCGAGGAATGTCGAAAACGGAACTTTTGGAAGAAGAACGAGCTAGTTCTTCTGAGACGGATTTTTAAGCATGTGGTAGCCATAGGTAAGGGCGAAGGTGGTGACAGCGATGGCATGGGTGCTTGCCTCAATGGCGTGGACGTCTGTGCCGAAGAGGCCGAATTGATTGAGTGCTGCAAGGAGGATGTAAGAGAGACCGTAGAGAAAGAGCACAAGGTAGGGCGCTACACGCCGCTCTTGTCGCATGCCTAATGTTGCGAACCAGATATAGATGATTCCTCCAAAGAGAGGAAGTATGATAAAAAAATACATCATAGGGTGATTTTATTCATATCTCTGCGGAGTCGACGGTAGGTAATAGTAAGGCATATCGCAGAAATTGGCGCAATGGTCATAATACCAATGTGCACCAGCGGTATCTTTGGAGCTTCTGCAAACAGGGCGACACGGTCAAGCGTGACAGCCATGCCCGCAAAGATAAGGTAGAGTGTACTTGCGATAAAGACGAGCCGCTTTCTTAGTATGTCGGTGTCATATCGCCATGCGATGATGAATAGTGAGAGAAAACTTGCGAGAATTGCAATGCCTGCCGCATTGAGTGGTTCAAATTTTGCAATATAATACGGCGAAACAACTCGTGTGACGATAACAAGATAGAAAAACACTGCACCTGCGCACAGTAGCCATATGCCAATTACTTTTTTCATAACGATTCTGTAAGAAAGAGTACCACGGAAGTGCAGAAAATTTTAAGTGCATGACAGTCTCGAATCCTGCGCAGATGACGCAATGGCGGAAATGGTGGTATACTGGCGACATGTCAAAGTATCGTATTGCGGTGCTCCGTGGAGGGCCGAGTGAAGAGCATGATGTGTCGCTGAAGACTGGCGCAGCGCTTTTGGCGGCACTGTCATCAGATCGTGTGACGCCGCTTGATATTATGATTACTCGCGCAGGGGAGTGGACGCTCGATGGGCGTCGTCATATGCCAGAACATATCCTCAGTCACGTTGACGGCGTGATTATAGGTCTGCATGGTGCCTACGGAGAAGACGGCAAAGTGCAGCGCGTGCTCGAACGACACGGTGTGCCGTTTACCGGCTCGGGCTCGTATTCGTCGGCGATTGCGATGCATAAAGGTATTACAAAAGATCATCTGCGTGACCATCCGATTATGCTCGCACCACACATGTTGGTGTCGCGTTCATCGAAGGAGCAGTTGCACGAAATCTCAGAAGGCATCGCGGCAATGTTTGGGCCGCGCTATGTGGTGAAGCCGGTGCGTTCGGGTTCGTCACATGGTGTTGTCACGGCAACTCGCACAGAACTTCCTCGTGTACTCATGCAGGCGCTTGAAACCTATGACCAAGTAATCGTTGAAAAACAAATTAAGGGAACCGAAGCAACCGTCGGCGTGATTGAAAACTTCCGCGATGAGCCACTCTACGTACTCCCACCCATTGAAATTGTTCCCGCAAAGGAGCGTGCGTTTTTCGACTACGAAGCAAAATACAACGGCGCATCGGAAGAAATCTGCCCAGGGCGTTTCGACGATGCGGTCAAAAACGAACTTATGGAACTTGCCCGCCTCGTGCATCGCGAGCTTGGGCTTAACCACTATTCAAGGAGTGACTTTATTATTGCTGACGACGGGATTTATTTCCTCGAGGTCAACACCTTGCCGGGACTCACAGAAGCATCGCTTGTGCCACGCGCACTCACGGCAGTTGGTTCGTCACTGAGCGCCTTTGCCGACCATCTCGTTACACAGTTGGTAGAAAAGTAGAACAAAGGTATGCCGAAGCGAAGAACACCACTGCCACAAAGACGTAGCGCACGAAACACGAGGCGCTCTTTTGTGTTTACCCCCCTTGCAACAACGCTAGTGCTCATGGTGTGCGCGGGGCTATGGGCGACTCTTACGTATTACGGTACGCGCGCGGCACTGTTTCAGGTTGATACGGTGCAGGTGCAGGGAGGCACCACTATTTCGCCCATAGCGGTGCGGTCGGTGACTGAAGAAGTGCTCGAAGGTTCTTATTTTGGACTGGTGCCGTACCGCTTCACGTATCGTGTGCCATATGCAGAAATTGAACAGCGTCTGCGCGACATGCCTCGCCTTGCGAATGTGCGTATTACCCAGCCAGAGCGCAATATTCTTTCTATTGAATTCGAAGAACATCAGCCGCACGCATTGTGGTGCGATACCGAAACCTGCATGTTTATAAATCAGGAAGGGTACGCCTTTGCAGACGCGCCTGCCTCGCTCACCGGCTCTCTCTATCCACGAGTCGTTGTCGCCTCGACATCACCGAAGTATGGTGACTATGTGCCTGCAGACGTTCCGCTACGTGAGATGTTTGAGCTCAGGGTTTCATTTGCTGCGTACAAGCTCTCACTTGTTGAAACGCAGTATATTGACGAGCATGATGTATGGTATCACTTTACGGACGGCGGTATTATCAAGGCGCGTCGTAGCGACAGTGCCGATCTCATTCAAAAACGCCTCGAGCAACTTTTCAGCACGAAAGAGTACGCCGTGCTCCCGAAAGACGGATTCAAAAGCATTGATCTCCGTTTCGGGAATCGCGTGTATGTGAAGGATAAAAACGCCAAGGACGAAGAGAACGAAGAAGATGCCGTAGCAACAACAAGCGTTGCGGCTGAAGAGGTTCCCGTCGCAACAACGACGCAGGCGCACGAAACAGTAGAAACCGAGTAGCTCTCGACTTCTACTGTTTTTTGTGGCATATTCTTGCCATGAATTTTTGGAAAACTATTTCAGATGCAGCGAAAGCAAAGGGTGAACCTTTGCTTGTTTTGGCGCCGATGGCGGATGTGACGGATCCGTCGTTTCGCAAGGTGATTGCGAAGTATTCCGCGCATGAGCGCAGCAACGGCACGATTGGTGGTCCTGATGTGATGTGGACAGAGTTTGTCTCGGCAGATGGCCTCGCACGCGCACCGGAAGAAGGACAGAAAAAGCTTCGTGCTGATTTGCAATATGCGCCAGAAGAACGCCCAATTGTCGCGCAGCTTTTTACGGCAAATCCTGAGCACATGGAGCTCGCAGCACGACTCTGCGCACAAATGGGCTACGATGGTGTCGACATTAACATGGGCTGCCCTGACCGCGGCATTGAAAAACAAGGCTGTGGCTCGGCGATGATTAAAAATCCCGAGGCAGCGAAAGCAGTGATTGAAGCAGCAAAGCGCGGCATGTCGTTTGATGGTGTCGAGCGTCCGGTCTCCGTGAAGACACGCATCGGCTACAATCACGACGAACTCGAAACATGGCTTCCGCTTCTCCTTGCCGCAAAGCCTGCGGTCATTACTATTCACGCCCGCACCCGCAAAGAAATGTCGAAAGTTCCCGCACGCTGGGAGCGCGTCAAGCGCGCGGTTGAAATCCGCAATGAACAGGGAAGTGATACCCTCATCTTCGGAAACGGCGACGTCATTTCACGCGAAGACGCTTTTGCAAAAGCAGCTGCAACCGGCGCCGACGGCGTCATGCTCGGCCGCGCCATCTTCGGCAACCCGTGGCTCTTTCATCCCGAAAAAGACCTCACTAATATCAGCATGGACGAACGCTTCGCTGCCCTCATCGAACACACCAAACTCTACGAACAGCTCCTCCCGCACAAATCATTTGCTCTCATGAAAAAGCACTACAAAGCCTACATCAACGGCTTCGAAGGCGCCGTAGAACTTCGTGCACAGCTCATGGAGACAACAAATAGCGGCGAAGTAGAAGTGATCATCATCAATTTCCAAAACGAACAAAAAATCTAAAACCGAACATGCGGTTTTATTGTGTGCCAACAGTCTCAATGCTTGTATCTTTTCTGTAATATAGTATTATCTGCTACGTAGACGCGAAGGTGTATGAGTATATCAGACACTTTCATGTATGCATGCTTGATCTTTCACAAACCACAAACCATCGAGGTTTCAAATGAAAAAGACTATGTTTTCAGTTGCTGCAATTGCGGCAACTCTGCTTTTTGCGCAGACTGCCATGGCGGGCTGTGACAGCAGCTGGACCAACAGTGGACAGCTGTATCCGGGTAGCGATCCAGTAGTGTATTACCTCATTCCTGCAAAGGCTGGGACACATGCAGTCAAATACCATGACTCAGTAAATGTGGGTGGTACAAAAGTGACATTCTCTTGGAGTAATAATAGCGGCGCTTCATGGAATTTCATCACAGAAAATGAAGTAACTACATCCGAGCAGACACAGTCGCTCTATGCGGGGAGTAGCAACATTATATTCAAGTTCATGTACGAAAACAATTCAGCGTATGACGTAGAGACCTTCTCTTTCAAGCGCTGTATCAATTAACTACGTGTTGCAGTAGTTTGTACAAATAGTTCTTTGAACACCTCGGATACGTCTGAGGTGTTTTTTATGTGTGGTATACTAGTGATTGATTATTTATTAAGAAACTTTAGAAAAACGTATGAAGAATATTAAAAACAAAAAACAGTTTCTATTCGCACTTATATGTGTTGGTGCGGGCGTCGTCGTTGGTGTGGGTATGTATGCCCTCGGCGCAAAAATAGTAAGAGAGAATATATCGGAGGTGTCGCTCCCAAGTAATCCTTATATACGGAAGGATGACAATATACGCAGTATACAGTCGACAAGTACGAATAAATATTTTTATCCTATGGAGCCAATCCGCTTCAGTGATGTTGTGTTCACAGATAAGAATCACGTTCTCTACCCGGGCACACAGCGCGTTGTTGATGCTGGTTATTTTATGGGGACATATGTGCCATTCAATCCATCAAAGTTGGTATATGTGCAATATGACGCAAAGGATCTCGGCGTGTCGTTTACCTGTCCAGAAAATTTTGTTTTTACCAGTGTTCTTGGATTTCGTTTAACAGTGAGTCTACGACCTCAGCTCTATACAGAGCATCCTCGAGTACACACTATCTATACCAACGATTTTGGGGAAGCGTCGCAATTTCGCATAGAACGTGAGCGAATCGATAGGTTAGGCATCGAAAGTTGGGAGAGCTATATTGCAAGTTTTGGGCCGTCAGAAGAAACTGTTGTGGTCGACGGTTCGGCTGCAAGTAAATATGTGTATCCCGACAGTAGTGGCTATGGAGATCATGTAATCTATTTCATAAAAAGGGGGAAGTACATGTACACCATCAGCTACGAAAACCAAATAAACCTCACGCCGGAATTTGATAAGATACTTGCGTCGATTGAGTTTACTGAAGAATAATCATAGAAAAGCATCTCAATGGAGATGCTTTTTTTAATCAATCATATAGCCGCGGCCAGGGACGGTTTTTATGATGGAGTCTTTGGCGTTGCGGGGGGAGCCGAGTTTTCTGCGGAGGGCGAGGATGTGTGCTTCGATGGAGTTTGAGAAGGGGTCGGCGCGCATATTCCAAACGTGTTCGTAGATCATGGCGCGGGTGAGGAGGGTGCCGCGGTTTAAGAGAAGGTATTCGAGAAGCTTTGCCTCGCGGTGGGTGAGGTATACTGTCTCGCCGCCGACAGTGAGTTTGTCGTTGTGGAGGTCGTAGGTGATGGTGCGGTAGGAAATAATGTCGGGAGTTTTGGTGGTGCCGCGCCGCGTCACTGCGTGGATGCGGGCGATGAGCTCGGAGAAGGTGAAGGGCTTTTCCATGTAGTCGTCGGCACCGGCGTTGAAGAAGGCGACTTTTTGGTCGGTTGCGGTTTGGACAGAGAGGGCGATAATGGGCGTGTCGATACCTTTGTCACGAATCATGGCGCACAGCGAAACGCCGGCAATGTCGGGAAGCATGTTGTCGAGAATAATACAATCAAAAACCTGACTCTCGATAAGTTCGAGGCCGTCTTTGGCATTGTATGCTTGGGTGATATCAAATCCTTCTGAGCAGAGTCCGGTGAGGAATAGCTCTTGGATGGTTGGGTCGTCGTCGATAGTGAGGATTTTCATGGAAATACGTAGGTATCGTTGCGGTGGTTGATAATGGCGATTTTCTATGCTAGTGTACCATACATTATCAATAAAAATTAGATTATGGCAAGTAAAACAGCAATCGAGGCAAATGAAGACATGATGCGCGACGCGCACACGTACGAATTCGCCTTCCACATTCTTCCGACGGTTGCAGGGACGGAAGTTGCCGATGTCGTGAAAGGACTCACTGATCAGATCGAAGCTGATGGTGCAACTATCACTGATTCGGAATTCCCTGAGCGTATTGAACTCGCGTATGAAATCGATAAAGTTATCGATGGCGTACATAAGCGTTTCCACAGTGCGTACTTTGGCTGGGTTCGTATGACGATCCAGGCTGAAGGTCTCACCCGTTTCCAAGAAGAGCTCGCGCACAATGCGAACGTACTCCGTT
>MFLE01000013.1:7534-13369 GCA_001781205.1 Candidatus Kaiserbacteria bacterium RIFCSPHIGHO2_02_FULL_49_34 | reverse complement strand
AGAGAGAAGCGGACACTGCCGTGGATTACTTCGGCTGGTTGCCCGATTGCTTGTAAGACATGCGAAGGTGCGAGATCTTGCGCAGAACAAGCGGATCCAGTTGCAACTTCAATGCCAGCGTTATCGAGCATGAGCAGCATTGATTCTCCTTCGATATTTGGAATCGTGACGCTGATAATATGGGGAAGCACTTTTTCGGGGTGTCCGTTTATGATGCTCTGTGGTAGAGCTTTGTTCAGTTCTGTGATGAAGTTCGTACGCAACGTCCATAGTCGCTCATGTTCGCTTTCACGAAGTTTCTCTGATTTCTCGAGTGCATATGTCATACCAACAATGTTGGGGAGAGATTCAGTGCCTGCTCGAAACCTTCCTTCTTGGTCGCCACCAACAAGGAGTGGCGTTATGTGCACAGATGACTTTTTGTAGAGGACACCAATACCTTTTGGCCCGTATATCTTTGAACCGTTGAGCGAGAGTAAATCAACGCCAAGTTCAAGGACGTTGAGCGGAAGATGTCCCGCTGCTTGGCAGGCGTCAGTGTGCAGAAGAATATGTTTTGGTAAAACTTTACGAAGCTCCGTAATCGGCTGAATCGTGCCGACTTCGTTATTAGCAAGCATGACGGATACAAGAACGGTGTCGTCACGAACAAGCGCAAGCAGTGCAGGTATGTCGACAACGCCGTATATATCAACTGGTGCAAAAGAAATCTCAAACCCTTCTTTTGCAAGGAGTTTCACTGCTTCAATAACGGCTTTATGTTCAATCGCTGATACAATAATATGCCTTCCTTTTGAAACATTCGCTCGTGCAGCGCCAAGGAGCGCAAGATTATCAGACTCAGTACCGCTGCCGGTAAAAATAATCTCATCGGCTTGTGCGCCGATATAGTGAGCGATTCGTAATCGCATAGCATCAATCACCGATTTTGCCCTTCGTCCGCTTGTATGCAGCGACGACGGGTTCCCGTACGTCACACCGTAATAGGGAAGCATTGCATCAAGCACTCCCGTATCAATGGGTGTCGTTGCCGCGTTGTCGAGATATATTGTTTTCATATGTTATCGTATGCCACAAAACGTTACGTAACGAGCGCAGGTCTTTTGGAATTCTAAAAACTCTTCGTCGGTGTAGGTGGTTTTGCGGAGGAATTGAGGGTTGAGGGTTTTGGTAGGGACGAATTTTTGAAGGTTATAGATTTTTGCTCCTTCAATTTCTTTAGCGATTGCTTCGATGTCTTCCGGGGAGGTAAGGATTTTTATGACGGTGGTGCGGAATTCGTAATCGACACGATCTTCCTTGAGGAGAGCAACGCTTTGACGGATAGCATCCGTATCCACGGGCCGCCCGGCGGTGACATAGTACTTTGCGAGTGGTGCTTTGATATCCATGGCGATATAGTCAACTATCTGCCGGTCGATTGCCTTTCTGAGAAAATTTGGATTCGTGCCATTGCTGTCGAGCTTCACTAAAAAGCCAAGGTCTTTGACTTTTTGCATGAAGGAAAGTAATGTTTCTTCATGCATGGTAGGTTCACCGCCGGTAATGGTCACCGCATCAAGAAGTCCGACTCGCTTCTCGAGAAAGGAGAGTACATACTCCTCTGAGTAGGTATCTTCTACCGTCTCGTCGACAAGCTCAGGATTGTGGCAGTAGCCACAACGGAAATTGCATCCGATGGTGTATACCATTGCGGATGTTTTTCCGGGGTAATCAATGAGTGTCAGAGGATTGAGTCCGCCAAAAATCATTGCACGAGCGTTTCGCTTTTTAATACACATAGGAGAGGATCAGTTTTTATAGCGCTTTCTTCGGTAAGGTAGGTTGTACGATTTATCCACTCTTCCTGCTTACCAGCATTCCATGCCTTCACGGGGCGCAGGTAACCAACAATGCGAGAGTACACCTCACATTCACTTGCGCACTTTGTGCAGGTGTGGTGTTCGCCAGAAAGGTAACCGTGGGTAGGGCACACGCTGAAGGTTGGGGTAAGTGTGAAGTAGGGGAGCTTGAAACTCTCGCAAACCTTCTTTACAAGTTTTGGTACGGCACTGATGTCGGTAATGCGTTCGCCAAGGAAGAGATGCATAACGGTGCCTCCTGTGTACTTTGTCTGGAGTGAGTCTTGGAGTGTAAGCGCCTCGAATACATCATCGGTGTAGTTAACGGGAAGATGTGAAGAGTTAGTATAGAAAGGCTGTGCACCTTTTTGATACTGTGCATCATTTGCAACGACAATTTCAGGGAATTGCTTCTTGTCCTTGAGTGCGAGACGGTATGACGTGCCTTCTGCTGGTGTCGCCTCGAGGTTGTAAAGGTTGCCGGTTTCCTTTTGGTAATTGATAAGACGCGTACGCATGTGAGTGAGGACTTTTTCTGCGAATGCATGCCCGTCTTCGGTCCCGATATTCGTGTGGAGGAAGTTCACTATTGCGTCATTAAGCCCGATGAGACCGATGGTTGAGAAATGGTTCTTCCAGTATTCATTGAAGGCGGTGTGTATGTTGCGGAGGTAGAATGACGTGTAGGGGTAGAGGTTCGCTCGTGCGAGTTTTTCAATAACCTTGCGCTTGATTTCGAGAGACTCTTTGGCAATGTCCATTTGTGCATCGAGTTGTGCAAAGAAATCGGTTTCGTCCTTTGCGGTGAAGCCAATGCGGGGGAGGTTGACGGTCACTACGCCGATTGAGCCAGTAAGTGCATTCGCGCCGAAGAGTCCGCCGCCACGACGGTCGAGTTCATCGAGATCAAGTCGAAGACGGCAACACATTGAGCGTGTATCTTCTGGCTTCATGTCGGAGTTGACGAAATTTGAGAAATACGGAATACCGTACTTTGCAGTGATTTCCCAAAGTCCTTTGAGTTTCGGATTTTCCCAGTCAAAATTTTTATCGACGTTGATGGTTGGAATAGGGAAGGTAAAGACGCGTCCTGCGGCATCGCCTTCTGCAAAGACCTCAAAGAGCGCCCCGTTGAACATATCCATTTCATTCTGGAAGTCGTCGTAGGTTTCATTCTGTGGTTTACCACCGATGATAACTTTTTGACCTTTGAAGTTTACTGAGGGTGAGAGATCGAGCGTGATGTTTGAGAACGGTGATTGAAAACCGACACGTGTTGGCACGTTCATGTTGAAGACGAATTCTTGAAGAGCCTGCTTGACCTCTTTTGCATCAAGCTTGTCGTATCGAATAAAAGGCGCAAGGAGTGTGTCGAAGTTTGAGAAGGCAATTGCGCCTGCTGCTTCGCCTTGTAAGGTGTACATAAAGTTTACCACCTGTCCGAGCGCGGTGCGGAAATGCTTTGCTGGTGCGGACTCGATTTTCCCTGATACGCCACGAAAACCAACCATAAGGAGATCCATGAGATCCCAGCCGACACAGTACACAGAAAGAGAACCGAGGTCGTGAATATGGAGGTCGCCGCTTTCGTAGGCGGCACGGACTTCTGGTGGATAAATTTTATTGAGCCAGTAGGTTTTGCTGGTCTCAGAGGCGATGTGATTGTTGAGCCCCTGGAGCGAGTAGCCCATGTTGCTGTTCTCCTTCACTTGCCAGTCTTCAATATCGACGTAGCTGTCGATGAGTCCAAGTGCTGCCTGAATTGAAAATGCACGAATTTCTGCATGCTGTGCGCGATACACCACAAATGCCTTTGCGGTTTTTTTAAATGTGGATGCCATGAGTGTTTCCTCAACAGCATCTTGTATGTCTTCGACGTTGGGTACTGCTTTATGCTTTGAAAGTTTTTGTACCACTTTGTCGGTTAGTTGCTGCGCTGCTGCCTCGTCTAATTCTTGTGCGGCGCTCATTGCTTTTTCAATAGCAAGAGTAATTTTTGCCGCATCGAACGGAGACGTAGAACCGTCTCGTTTAATTATTTCAGTAAACATATGAATGATATGCGTTTCTAGAGCAGCGAAACTTAGTGTTTTTAATATTGATAACTGTCTATATACAGTAGCATAGATGTACATCAATACGTTGTGGATAACTTTTCAAAGTGTTGTTTTTCTAAAACTGCACAATAGAAACACGATGAATGCAAACTACTCATAGTTTAATGCACCAAAAAACTTTTTGTGATATGCTGTGCTCACTATGGCATTTTTTCTAGAAAAATTCTTTGGGCCTTCGTATGAGAAGGAGCTCAAAAAGGTGCGACCACTTGTGGCGCAGATTAACGCAAAAGAGGCGGATTTTGAGGGTAAAACAGGTGAAGAACTTGTGGCTCTTACGCAGGAGTTGAAGGAGAAAGTTACCGCAGGCACTTCACTTGATGATGTACTTGTTGATGCATTCGCGCTGGTGCGTGAGGCAGCGAAGCGCACGCTTGGACTCCGTCACTACGATGTGCAGCTTATCGGTGGCATTATGCTTCATCAGGGCAAGATTGCTGAAATGCGCACCGGTGAAGGAAAGACGCTCGTGGGTACACTTCCGGGATTCTTAAACGCGCTCGCGGGGAAGGGGGTGCATGTGGTAACGGTGAACGACTATCTCGCACGTCGCGACGCCGTCTGGATGGGGCAGATTTACGCGTATCTCGGCCTTTCGGTTGGTATTATGAATCATGAGGTCTCATATCTTTATGATGCAGCACTTACCTCTGATTCAGAAGATGCAGCACGCGACGAACATGGCGATGTGATTGTACAAAACGAATTCATGCGTCCATGTACACGTAAGGAGGCCTATGCTGCCGATATTACCTACGGCACCAACAACGAATACGGTTTCGACTACCTTCGCGATAATATTGAATTCAATCAAGAAAACGTGCGTCAGCGCGGACACTTCTATGCGATGGTTGACGAAGTCGACTCGATCCTCATCGATGAAGCGCGCACCCCGCTCATTATTTCTGCGCCAGCAGGAGACACCGATGATCTGTATGGACAGTTTGCTGATCTTGCACGTCAAATGGTACTCGATGAAGATTATATCGTTGAAGAAAAGCACAAAAGCGCAACACTTACGGAAGCAGGTATTACGAAAGCTGAGCAGTACCTCAATATTCCAAACATCTACACTATCGAAGGTATGCGTATGGTGCACCACCTCGAAAACGCGGTGAAAGCGAAGGCGCTTTATACACGCGACAAGGAATACGTGGTGCGTGGCGAAGAGATTGTGATTGTTGATGAATTTACTGGCCGTATGCAGCCCGGCCGACGCTGGTCAGAGGGGCTTCACCAGGCGATCGAAGCAAAAGAAGGCGTGCCGCTCCAAAAGGAAAGCAAAACCTTCGCATCAATCACGTTCCAGAACTACTTCCGCATGTACGACAAGCTCGCCGGCATGACGGGCACCGGACTCACGTCACAGGAAGAGTTTTACTCAGTGTACAAGCTCGATGTTATTCCGATTCCAACCCACAACGATATCAGGCGCGTCGACAAAAATGACCTCATTTTCCAAAGCGAACGAGGTAAGATTATGGCGCTTGTACGCACCGTGAAGGAGGTTCAGGATAAAGGTCAGCCAGTCCTCATCGGTACCGCATCAATCGACAAGAACGCTGAAGTTTCAATCGCGCTCAGTGAAGCAGGTATTGTGCACACCGTGCTCAACGCAAAGAACCACGAACATGAAGGAGAAATTATTGCAAATGCTGGACGTAAAGGTGCTGTCACCCTTGCAACCAACATGGCAGGTCGCGGTGTCGACATTAAGCTTGGTGGTATTGATGCCACCAAGGAAGAGCAGGAAGAAATCAAAGCGCTCGGCGGACTCTATGTGATTGGTACTGAGCGCCACGAAGCACGTCGAATCGACAATCAGCTTCGTGGACGTGCTGGTCGTCAAGGCGATCACGGTACGACGCAATTCTACG
>MFLE01000013.1:2315-7523 GCA_001781205.1 Candidatus Kaiserbacteria bacterium RIFCSPHIGHO2_02_FULL_49_34 | reverse complement strand
ACGTCTCGATGGAAGACTCACTCATGCGTGTCTTTGCGTCGGACGTCGTGAAGAAGATGATGGGGCGTCTCGGTATTCCCGAAGATGAAGCAATTGAAAACAGCATCATCACCCGCTCACTTGAAAGCGCACAGACACGCATCGAAGGTTTCCACTTCGACTCACGCAAGCAAGTGCTTGCGTACGATGATATTTTGAACCGTCATCGTCAGGCACTCTATGGACAGCGCCGCCATATTCTCGCGGGAGAGCAGGGGGTAATTGATGAGATTATTGCGCAGGTAACCGAAGCGCATCCAGAAATTTCTGAGACGGTCGCACAGCGTAAGTCAGAAATGGGGGATACGCTCTGGTATGACATTATGCGTCGCGTCGCACTCCAAACCTACGACCACCTTTGGGTTGAGCATCTCGAAGTTATGCAGTACGCCCGCTCAAACGTCTCGCTGCGCGCCTACGGACAGCAAGACCCGCTCGTTGAATACCGCAAGGAAGGTCAGCGACTCTACGCAGAACTTCAGCGTACCGCTCTCGACCGCCTTGCTGCAACCATCCCAACCATCCGCATTGAGCGAGTTGTTCAAGAAGAAGAAAAGCAAAAAGAAGCAATTCGTCTTGCAAAAGAAGCAGGCGGTGGCGAAGAGGCAGCAGTCGCAGACAAGCCTGACAAGCCAATCCACGCAAAGCCAGAATTCGCCCGCAACGAAACCATTACCATCACAAGTAACGGCGAAGAGCGAACCATGAAGTACAAGAAGGCTATCCCGTTCCTCGAAGAAGGCTGGAAACTAAAATAAAATGATTTGAAATGATTTTAAAGGGGAAAGAAATTAAATAATTTTCTTTCAATACAAAAAGCAGTACAGGTACTGCTTTTTGTATATCTGAGTATAATAGTGGCATGACAATTGGTGAACATGCGCAGTATATTGCGCGGCATCGCGCTGAGCGTGGCGCGTATTTTCGTGGGCTTTCAGGGGCAGAGCAGATGGCGGTGTTCGATGAGTGTTCGGCGTATGTGCAACGGGATTTACTTACGAAGCTTCAGGTTGCGGATATTGTGGCGCTCCTCGACCAGCACGACCCAGGGGTTGCGGAGAAGATTTTATTGCGTATTTCAGATGCGAAGCGACGCCATGCTATTACGCTACAGCTCAAGCGAGAGATTAAGGAAAAGATAGATGTCGTGCGTAGGTTTCATCAGCAGGCGACGCTCGGCATTGTTGATCAGCATTACGTGCTTCTTCCTGACACCGCGACGGTTGCTGATGTTGCCGAGGCGCTCGATAGTCACTTTGATGAGACGGGGAGAATTCCGGTGATGTTGGTGCATCATGCGGGGAAGTGTATTGGCGAAGTGCGTCCGGGAGACTTGGTGCGCGAAGAAATGACGAGCTCTATTACGGCACATGTGCGTGCAGTTACCATGCTTACCTATACGCACGCGCCACACGCCATTGCCACTTTGTGCGTTGAAAAAAATATTCATAAAGTGGTGATTCTCGATACCGATGAAAGCGTGCTCGGTGTGGTATTTGCTCGCGACGTAAATGCCTTGTTTGAAGAATTGCCGTCAGAATCGCTGTATGAATTCGCGGCAATTGAAGAAAATGAACACGCGTTTGACTCAGTGAAGAAAAAGTTTAATGCGCGGTATCGGTCGCTCGTGGTGAATCTTTGTACGGCGTTTCTTGCAGGTTCGGTCGTTGGTATATTTGCCGATACACTGAAAGAAATGGCGATTCTCGCCATGTACTTGCCGATTGTGGCAGGCATGGGAGGCAACGCGGGTATTCAATCGCTCGCTATCTTCATGCGTAGTATTACCCTTGGCGAAATTACGCTTGCACGAGCATTCCCTGCAGTTTCTCGCGAAGTTATGGCAAGCGTATTGCAGGGAAGTATCAACGGTGTTATCACAGGAACCGTCGCCGTGGTCCTCGGGCAAAGCGCCATGTTCGGCGTCGTTGTCGGGCTCGGTGTTATGATAAACCTCATCGTTGCTGCAACGTTTGGCTCGCTTATTCCGCTTACCATCCGTGCTCTTGGCAAAGACCCTGCAATATTCTCTGGAATCATCCTCACGACCTTCACCGATATCTGCGGCTTCCTCGCCATTTTTCTCCTGGCGATTGCGTTACTCTAAAAATAAAACAGTCTCTCCGTGAGCAGAGACTGTTTTATTTTTTGCACCAAAGAATAAATTTTGCAAAGTAGTAAGAGGGGCGGTTTCTGAAATGCTTTTCTATGAAGTATGCGGAAGATTTCTGCATATGGTCCTCTTTACGAGCAGAGACACCTCCTCTGTGAAATATGGTGACTGTTGGATCGTAGATTATACATGCTCCATTTTTACGAAGCATGTAGCAGAGGTCTTCCTCCTCTTTGTAGAGGAAGAAATTTTCGTCGAAGCCACCTACTGAGTCGTATGTTTCTTTCTTAAGAAGAAAGACTGCACCCGATACCCATGCTGCGGAAACTGGCTTGGTCTGTTCCTCCCAGTGACTGCTTGCTGCGAGATTAGCAATCCATGCTTTGAAACCATAAAGTTCTCCATGGTCCCACCACTGGGTGGTATTGCCTTCGGCTATGAGCCTCGGACCATATACGTCTGCATGGAGACTTTTGATTTGCTCCAGCATGCGTACAACTGTATTTGGCTCAATAATTTTTGTATCAGGATTTAAGAGCAGAAGATATTCTGCATTAGCTCGCTCGGCGAGAAGATTATTACCTGCGCCAAAACCTTTGTTTTCAACACCTTGGACTACCTCGACGCTCTTAAGAGAGGGGAATTGTGTGAGGATGTCGGAGAGATCATCGCCCGATGCATTGTCGAGAACAGCGATGTGGTACGAAAAAGAAACGCCAGCAAGATCTTTCGAGACAGATTCAAGACACTCAAAAAGATACTTCTTGGATTTGTAGTTTACAATTTGTATCTGAATGTCGTACATGTCCTAGTCAAAAAGTTCGAGAAGGTACTCGTTAATTGTTCGCTGGTCGAGGTCGGCGAAGTTTTTATTGTCATCGCGAAGGTCGAGAGCTAGATTGCGTCCGACGAAACGCCAGTGCCAAGGCTCGTATTCGTAGTAGGTGTTGCCCTTGGGGTAGGAGAGGATGAAGCCGTACTTTGCAGCATTTTTCTGGAGCCAAGCAAATGCGGGGGTTGTATCAAATGTTTCAGTGAGACTGCCACCTGACGCTCGAGTGGTGAAATCGATGGCAGTGCCGAGTTGGTGTTCTGAGTAGCCTTGATCAGCAGAGAACGTGTCGGCGCCAGTGCCGTATTGTGAGGTATATGTTTGTTTGAGCGCTGCTTGGTGGTCGCCTGACCTATAGGCGGAGAGAATAACGAGGTCCACGTTGTCTTCTTCTGCAGCGCGCATAAGTTTGAGTAGTTGCGTATATGCTGGCGCGAGGAAGTATTTAAGATCATCGCCAATAGTATACTTCTTATCAATTTCAGTAAGGGAGGATGGTATGTAGTGTTCGTTCAGGAAGTATGTTTTTGAGTACTTCATGAGAAGTTCTTTGTCGGTCTTTGCGAGCTTCTCGAGATCTTCAATAGTGTCAGTGACTCGTGCAAGGTCACTGAATGTTTCATTGATACGTTCTAGCTCTGCGGCAAGTGTTTCTTCTGCAGTACGCTGTGCCATTTCTGCATCAAGACGCGCATGCGCCTCAACAGAGAGTTTGGCGGCGGTATCTTTCTCGAGGCGCTCTAGTCGCACGCGCTCTGACTCGGTGTTCGTGAGGGATGTAACAAGACGAGAGATGTCGTTACGCGCATCAAGATATAGCACACCAAGAGTGATTGAGGTGATCGTAAGTATAGTGATTAAAATAATACCAAGATCAAGAAGGACTCCGGTGAAGGGGATTCGAATTTTAATATACATGCAAGAAGTGTAACATGTAGACCAAGAAAAAGCACTCGCAAGGAGTGTTTTTCTTGATTGGTGGGTTTGATTAGACTATCTCAAACCCCTCACTTGCCCATGCAGTAATGCCTCCGACAAGATTTACCGCATCGATGCCGTTTTGGGTAAGGATTTCACACGCCTGCATGCTACGTCCTCCGGCAGCGCAATTTACATACACGGTGCCTGCGTTGTTTTTGAGTTCAGCAAGTGCTCCGGAAATCAAATTGAGAGGTATGTTTCGTGATCCTGCAATGTGTCCTGCCGAGTATTCTTCAGGCGTACGAACATCAATAAGGGTAATAGCATCTCCTCCTCGGCGAAGGAGTGCGTTCAGTTCCTGTGGTGTTATGTTTTTCATATGAAGAGTATACCTCCATTTGCGTAAACAATGAAAATTTGGAGCCGTTAAACAGAATTGAACTGTTGACCTCATCCTTACCATGGATGCGCTCTACCAACTGAGCTATAACGGCGTGCGCGCACTATAGCATAAAAAGGCACTGGAATTCAAGTTTGTTGTTGCTGTGGTGTATTTTTATTGAACCCGAGTCGAGAGGATAAGAAGTGCTTTTCGGCTGTCGGTGTCGCGGGCGTGATTGTTTCGCTCGTAGCCACATTTCACGCAGCGGTGGGTGATTACTTGGTTGTGGCCTTTTACAGTGAGGCGAATTGGTTCCATTTCTCCATCGCAGTCTGCAAGACGGTCGCCTGGGTTTACGTCTACATGGCGGCTCCAAAGGCAAACAGGGCAGTGGTTCGTATAGCCATCACCTGCAACAAAGGTGCCGCATTGCGAGCAGGTAAAGTCTTCTTTGGTACGAGTGAACTGACTCATTCCTTACTATATATAGTATCCACACCCATTATGCAAGAAAAATCACCCGCGCTATCAGGTGATTCTTCAAATTGCGTCATGACGCCTTTCAGAATGAGATGAAGTTGCGCCGGCTGGAGGATGATTTTTACAGGAGCCGTACAAGTGTACGGTGAGTGGAAAAATCATCTGAAGCCAGTGCAAATTCGCTCATTGTGGAAGGTGTGTTATTTGACGGCGTCCTTCAATGCCTTTGCAGCGCGGAACTTTGGTACGCGAACTGCGGGGATTTCTACTGCTTCGCCGGTGCGTGGGTTGCGACCAGTGCGAGCATCACGCATCTTCGTTGCGAAGATGCCGAGGCCTGCAATAGAGACTTCCTCACCCTTCTGGAGCGTGGTGATGATGCTGCTAATGACGGTCTCGACAGCGCGGTCTGCGTCTGCCTTTGTTGAGCCGAGCACGTCG
>MFLE01000013.1:0-2299 GCA_001781205.1 Candidatus Kaiserbacteria bacterium RIFCSPHIGHO2_02_FULL_49_34 | reverse complement strand
AGCACGTCGTGCACAGCTGCAACCAAATCTGCCTTATTCATGATTTGAACTTATTAGTGATAACACCGCGAAACTACGGCTTGAAATAAGTATACCTGCCTTTCTAGAATGTGCAAACACTTGCAGATAGAAAAAATATGTGTTCTAGCGTTTGTGAAATTTTTTGTGAATATCCCGCAGCTGATTGTCAGTTACGTGCGTATAAATTTGTGTGGTGGTGATTGAGGCGTGTCCGAGGAGTGACTGCACTGAACGAAGATCAGCGCCATTATGCAGGAGTGTGGTGGCAAACGCGTGGCGCATGGTATGCGGCGTGACTGTTTTTGTGACACCCGCTTTGATGGAATAGTGTTTAATTATGCGCTGGATTGTGCGCGGAGTGAGGCGAAGGTCTTCGTTACGCTCAGCTCGAAGATTCGATGATTTTCCGTGTGCAATGAAAAGCGCTTCGTCGCTATCGGTGCGGTGTGCAAGATATTTCTTGAGGAGCTCGCGAGCTTTGTCAGTGAGGTAGACAATACGGACCTTCTCACCCTTCCCTCGTATAGAGAATCCGTCTTGATGAAGATCAATGTCATCGCGGGAAAGTTTACAGAGTTCTGCGACACGAAGACCGGTTGCAAAGAGAAGTTCGAGAATACAAGCGTCACGCAGCCCGATAGTTGTTGTCGTGTCCGGTGCATCCAAAATCCTCATAACTTCCTCGTGCGAAATAATATCAATCATACGTTCAGGAACTTTTGCGAGTTCAATAGCTTCGGGGTCGACGCATTTAATTTCTTGCTTACGTAAGTATTTTAAAAATGCACGGAGCGCAATGAGGTGATAGTTCTGGGTACGTTTTTTTAGCGTACCTTCTTCCGCTTGGTCACTTTCGAGACGATTGAGCCAAAGACGGAATTCGCGAAGCCTTACAGCGGTGACATCAGAAACTTTATCGCTCCCGAGCCAGTCAAAAAAACGAGTGAGATAGTGGTCATAGTTTCGAACCGTAAGTGCCGAACGCCCACGTTCGATTTCGATGTATTCAAGAAATTGTTGTTTGAGGTCGCGAAGTGACATAGGGCAAGTATACCGCACAACGGTACGAAAAAACACCACGAGGGCTCGTGATGTTTTTGTTTGTTATTTCAGATAGTAGGTTGCTGAGACGGACGCCTTGATCTCGCGTTCGCCAGTTGGGAGTTCGGGAGTTGCAGATGAAGATTCGTCGAGTGACATAGCCTTCGTGCTGTATACTGGATAGTACGGCTCGGAGAACTGTTCAGAGAAGGACTGGAGCTTGCCGAGTCGCATGTTGAGCGACTTTGCGCGCGTTTTTGCCTTTTCGTACGCATCTTTGACGGCGAGCGCAATAGCTTCCTCGCGGAATGCTGCGTCGTCTTCAATACTATAGGAGAGTTGCGAGATATTTTCAGCGCCACGTGCACCAGCTCCTGCGATAAATTCTCCTGCACGGGCAAGGTCACGGACAGTCACCGTCACCGTTTCGTCGACCTGATAGCCGATCTGCACTTGCTCGCCAGGGCAGTAGGTGCGGCAGGTTGTATCAATTTTGTATTCGTAGCGCGGTGAGAGGTTGTATCCTGAGGTTTTCAGGTCTTCATCGGCAACACCTTGTTCACGAAGGTAGCTGAGGATTGCGTTTTCACGTTCGGCTGCCTTTGCTTGGGTTGCTTCTTGCGTTTCCTCTTCGCTATGGACATTAAAGCTAAATGACGCAATGTCTGGTTTGGCAGTGATGGTGCCGGTGCCTTGAATGGAAATAGTTGGATCAATACCAAAGTGTGGACTTGAAACACGAAGCTCATGGATGCCAAATGCAACCGCAGCAAAAATAAGTGAACCCGCAAGAACAGGAACAAGTGTTCCCATGTAGCGCAGTGAAGTAAGTGGTGACATAGTTATGATAATTTTGTTAGGGTAATGAAGAAAGTATAGCACTGTTTCTGTGGAAATCCATGGTGTGGGAATCGACCCAGAATCACGGACTTTTTATGAGGGGGAATCGGCCACAATCGCTAAGTAGAATTGTTCGCTATCGCTCCAATTCTACTAAGCGTTGCCGGCCCCGCCTCGCCGACAAGTCTTTGTACTGTGTTCCGCTGAAGCTCCACATCATTACAAAGCTTGTATACCGGCTCCGGCGTTCGATTCCCCCCAACCCGCTACATATAGCAACAAAAAATCTGCTCTCGCAGATTTTTTGGCTATATGTGCGGGTGGGGGGAATCGAACCCCCGCTACCTGCTTGGAAGGCAGGAGTCCTACCACTGAACGACACCCGCGTGGTTGGTTC
>MFLE01000012.1 GCA_001781205.1 Candidatus Kaiserbacteria bacterium RIFCSPHIGHO2_02_FULL_49_34 | reverse complement strand
ACAAACAACTATCACCCAACGTGGCAATACCAAAGCTGACGTCCAAGTATCAGGAGATACTATGGACTGTGATGCACTCGGTGCACTTCCTGTCACTGCACAGCGCTACGCACTCACTGATGTTGGGTATACTGATGGTGCAGCAATTGCTCTCTCAGGTACTCCTACTGCTGCAGAACGCAACATTGACCTTCGTACTGATGAATCGAATGAACTTGCTGCATCTCTTTATTGGAACATTGCTATTCCTGCGAGTGGGGTGAAGGGGGCTTGTGTTGGTTCGAATACGATTGCCGTTATTGCGCAAGTGGCTGGCATGCCATTGCTCAATAATACAACGTGGATTAACACAGGATCAGTACTTCCAGGTAATATTACCGACTCCCAACTTGCAATCATTGGCGACTATGTCTACCTCTTTGGTGGGCGTTCTGCGGGGACTACGTACCTTAACGTAATCTATCGCGCCCCTATCTCAAATCCAACCGCATGGGTAAACACTGGCGCAACACTCCCCGCGTCAATTTGGGCATCCCAACTTGCAATCATTGGCGACTATGTCTACCTTTTCGGTGGACGCAATAGTGCCTCTGCATTTACCAACGTCATCTACCGCGCCCCTATCTCAGATCCAACCGCATGGGTCAATACCGGTGCAACACTACCCGCCAATCTCGCGTATTCTCAAGCGGAAGTCATTGATAGTTACGTCTACCTCTTTAGTGGACGAACGAGTGGTAGTACTCCGACAAATACCATATTTCGCGCTCCAATCTCAAATCCAACCGCATGGGTAAACACCGGCGCAACGCTCCCGAGTGGTCGCGATCAGGCACAGACTGCCATTGTCGGCGATTACGTCTATCTCTTTGGGGGCTATAGCGGCACTGGCTACACAAACGTAATCTACCGCGCTCCTACTTCAGATCCAACTGCATGGGTAAACACCGGCGCAGCACTTCCGAGCAATCTAGGTTTTTCACAGACAGCAATCGTCGGCGATTACGTCTATCTCTTTGGAGGTTATAACGGAAGTACTTACACCAATGCTGTCTATCGTGCTCCTGTAGTAAATCCTACGCAGTGGGAGACTGACAACGGAACACTCCCGAGTGTTCTCGGTATTTCACAAACAGCAACCATCGGAGATTATGTCTATCTATTTGGTGGTCTTGCCAGTGGTGCGTTCTCTAATGCTATCTACCGTGCCACTATTGAGTAGAGATAACATCAAAAAACCGCAACGTTCGTTGCGGTTTTTTGTGGTATTCATGTGATACTAGAGGCCCTGCGTCTGCTTGGTGCGGCGTTTTTCTAGTTCGCTTTTGTGCATGACCTCTTCGGCAACATCGACGAAGAGCATGCCGTCGAGGTGGTCGCATTCGTGCTGGAAGATTTGGGCGAGGAGCCCGCCTGCGCCGCGTTCGAATTCCTTGCCGTGTTCGTCGTATGCACGGATGGTACAATTCTTTGCACGAGAGACGATGCCGTAGTGGTCGGGTACCGAGAGGCATCCTTCGCCGACGTCTTCGCGCTTGCCGGAAACCTTCACAATCTTTGGGTTAATAGCAACCATGAAGGGAAGTACTGGCTCCTCTTTACGCTTAATCGCTTCGGCATCTTCCACAAGGAAAATTTGGAGCGGTACCCCAATCTGTGGCGCTGCAATAGCAACCCCAACAAACCCTTTTGCTGAGTAGTCGATGAGTGCCTGGCGCATATCCTTAATAACCTTCTGTATCGAAGCAGAAGTAATCTCCTTGACCGGCACTTCTTCACACATAGTGTGTAGCGCCGCGTGGTCTTGTGGCACGAGTTTCGTCATATGTCAACAAACTACCACATTTACTTTCCTGATGCAATTCTATAGAGTGAAGACGTTCGATCTTTTCACCTCAAAGGAGCATACCCATGTTGCAATTACAAGAATGGCATATCGTCGGGCATGCACAAGCACGCGTGGTGCTGCAAAGCCTGCATCCGTCGAAAGCGGTTCCGCCGCTCACGACACTCGAAGTTGAATTTCCGCGAGTATACCTCGCAGAGTTCAATACTCACACACGTTTATCTCGCAATTCGGCCTCGTCGCGTGCGATTCCTGTCTGGAAGCGTTTGCGTGCAATCATCGAGCGCCCGTATGTGCCGACGTCATTTGGTGTGAATAAGCCAGGCATGTCGTCGGAACTTCCTCTTTCGGACAAGGAGCAAGAACACGCTGTGGAAGCATGGCGTATCGGCATGCATTATGCATGTATCCAAGCGTTTGCGCTTGCGGGCGGCACGGAAGGTATTCTTGCTGATGCTAAGGGAAGTCTTGAAGCGCAGTCGCTGTGCCTCTGCATGGAAGAATTGTCGAAAGAATTGGGGAATCCGTTTCCTGTTCTGCGCAATGCCGTGCACAAGCAGCATGCAAACCGCGTGCTCGAGCCGTACGCCTACCACACCGTCGTGACGACGGCGACGCATTGGCGCAATTTCCTCGGACTTCGCGCAAGTAAGCATGCCCAACCAGAAGCGCAAGACTTCGGGCTCGCTATGGCATATGCACTCAAAAACGCACAGCCACAACAGCTCCGTGCAGGCGGTCTTCATTTGCCCTACGTATCCATGGAAGATGTCATGGAATGTGCGGATGAAACGCAGCTCGCCATGGCGTCGTCGGCAAAGTGTGCCCGTGTGAGCTACATGACGCACGATGGTGTTCGTTCGGTTGTGCGAGATATCGAGATGGCAGATGGTCTCAAAATGAATGGGCATATGTCGCCGTTTCAACATCCTGCGCGAGCAATTCATGGCTAT
Source organism: Candidatus Kaiserbacteria bacterium RIFCSPHIGHO2_02_FULL_49_34 (assembly GCA_001781205.1). Lineage (GTDB taxonomy): Bacteria > Patescibacteriota > Minisyncoccia > Phycocordibacterales > UBA918 > HO2-49-34. The sequence continues at coordinate 2,737 of MFLE01000012.1, read as the reverse complement.
CGGAAAGCGTCGGCACGTACACTCTCGGGTAATTATGCGCCAGGCTGGTACCAGCTCCGGAAGCAGATGGAGCATGAAGGCGACTTCAGTAAACTCGTCTCGCGCGATGACCTCATCGTCGGCTGTCGTGAAGATGAATCGCTGGTTGACTTCATTCTGGGTCTTCCCGCATAAGTTCTTTGCGTACATACGCGAAAGCGGCACCTCGGTGCCGCTTTTTTTATGAACAAAGTCTGACATGGTTCATAAATCTACCAAATTTTTGCTCGCTGCTTTTCTGCGAGATAGAGTTTGTGATGGGGTTCGGTTTTATATGCTTCGTGCCAGGCGGGGGTGTTGCTTGCGGGGAGGTTGACGCGGGATTTGCTTGGGGCGTGTTCGTCGACGACGAGCTTCATGAGTTCGTATTCCTTGCGTCCGTGACCGCACTCAAAGTGGGCGTAGCCGAGGAAGAAACGTTGCTCGGGGGTGAAGCCGCCTTGTACGACGTTTTCTTCAGGGTGCTGTGCGAGATGGTTCGTGAAGGCATCGTAAGCGATGGCGAGTCCGCCGAGGTCGGCGACGTTCTCTCCAAGAGTAAGTTTGCCGTTCACGGGCTGTCCATGGACATGGAAGTTGTTGAATTGCTTCACAAGCACCGCAGCTTTTTTATCGAAGCGCTTTTTGTCTTCGGCAGTCCACCAGTTTTTGTAGTTGCCATCGCCATCGAAGAGGCATCCGTGGTTATCAAAACCATGTGTCATTTCGTGGCCGATAACCGCGCCAATGGCACCATAGTTAATCGCGTTGTCGCCCTCGTGGTCGAAGAAGGGGTCTTGGAGGATAGCTGCAGGGAAGACGATATCATTCATGTTTGGCGAGAAGTATGCGTTCACCACATGTGGCGACATAAACCATTCGTCGCGGTCGACAGGCTTTCCGAGTTTGCTAAAATTATGGCGCATTTCGTGGAGTCCCGCACGCATGATGTTGCCGACGTAATCAGTCGGGTCGATATGAAGACCTGCGTAACTGCGCCACTTTGTTGGGTAGCCGATTTTTCGAGTCATCTTACCGAGCTTTACAAGCGCTTTCTTTTTGGTGACGTCTGACATCCAGTCGAGGTTTTTGATGCGCGCACGGAATGCGACGAAGAGGTCGTCGACGAGTGCATCCATATGTTCCTTTGCTTCCTTCGTGAAGTGGCGGCGCACATATTCTTTGCCGAGAATATCAGGAATGCCACCATTGACTGCACCAAGTACACGCTTCCATTGTGGTTCTTGCTTTTCGCTGCCGCTGAGCACTTTGCCATAGAATGCAAATGCTGTTTTGCCGATTGTATCGGTGAGCATTCCTGCGGAGTCGTTGAGAATGCCGAAACGGAGGTAGAGCTTCCACGTCTCAAGTGGCGTCTTCTTGAAAAGTTCTGTCATCTTTTTAAGATATTCGGGCTGCTGCACAAGAAGGTGTGTTGCTGCGGAGAGACCTTGTGTTTTGAGGTACTCCTTCCAAGGGAACGCAGGGCATTCCTTTTGCCATGCGCTCACACTATAGGTATGGTATGTCTTTGTGATGTCGTGGCGGTCAGTGCGACTCATGCTAATGCGTGCAAGCTTGGTTTCAAAATCCCAGATGGTGTGTCCGTCAGTCTTGGTGCTTGTCCCCACGTGAGCAAGTAGTTCATGTGCATATTTGAGAAAGCCAGCCTTAATAGTTTCGTTCCGCTCACTTTTGACGAGATAAAAATCCCGTTCGCCAAGAGTGATGCCGCCCTCTACTATATTAGTAATATACTTGGTGCTGGCTTTGTCGTCCTGTCCGACAAAGACACCAAACAGCGGTGAGAAGCCATCTTTGTGGAGGTGTGTAATCGCCGATGTTAGTGATTCGATTGAATCAATATTCTCAATAAGGTCGAGCCAGTGTGCAATCGGCTTCGTGCCAACCTTGTTGCGCGTTTTCATATCCATGCCCGATGTGAAGAAATCAGAAAGCTGCTGCGCCTCAGTATCTCCGATACCATGTTCGCCACCAGTGAGTTTGCCCGCAAGCGCATCCTTCGTAATAGCGTGTACCTGCTTCGCCACTTTTTCCCGCAATGCATTAAAGCTCCCCCACGACGACTTTTCCGGCGGGATAGGATTCTTCGCAATCCACCCACCATTGGCAAATTGAAAAAAGTCATCTTGTGGTGCTACTGCGGTGTCGAGGTCCTTCTTGTTGTATGTTTTCATGCTGTGAAGTATAGCAGAATGAGAGGTGTCGTGCGATACACGTGACAACCTTAGAAACCTGTGTGCTATTTGAGGGGGAAGCGCTTGACTTTTTTTTGGTTCTGAATATAATGACGCGCACCACCAAGGACCGAGGATGCAGGCGCATCCGACCGACGCCTTGAAGGAGATTCTTGACAATTAAATAACTAGTACGAGTACCTTGAATATTAATTGAAAAATTAAGAAAACAAGATACTTAAATACATCATTTTATGGTCCTTCCCTCGGGAGAAGGAAGGACTAATTATTTGAGCAGCAAAAGAAGTTTTGAAAATTTATTATTCATTCTCTTTTGCTTTATCTAACGTAGGTTACACGCGTCGCTAAGTACAGCGAATACGCATTATGTGTAACCAACGGAATGTCCTCCTTAGGGAGGCACTCCGTCTTTAACTTAGAGTTTGATCCTAGCTCAGGGTGAACGCTGGCTGTGTGGATTAGTCATGCAAGTCGAATGGGTTTAGACCCATGGCAGACGA
>MFLE01000011.1 GCA_001781205.1 Candidatus Kaiserbacteria bacterium RIFCSPHIGHO2_02_FULL_49_34 | reverse complement strand
GAATGTTGCGCGTATTAACTTTTCTCATGGCGACCATGCAGAGCATGGTGAGCGTATTGATAATGCGCGTGCTGCTGCTACGGCAACAGCCCAGCCGCTTGCTATTTTGCAAGACCTTTGTGGTCCGAAGATTCGTATTGGCGATTTCCCCGAAGGTGCTATTGAGCTCAAGAAGGGCGACATGTTCACTATCACCTCACGAAAAGTCGAAGGCTCGAAAGAAATTGTTTCCGTTAATCTCCCTTCTCTTCCATCATGTGTCAAAACTGGCATGAAAATCATGCTCGAAGACGGAAAGTATATTCTTGAAGTTAAGAACGTTACCGATACTGACATCGTTACAAAAGTTCTCGCAGGGGGACGTATTCGTAGCCGTCGCGGGGTGAATGTTCCAGGCGCAATGCTTCCTATCGGCGCAATGACCGCAAAGGACAAGAAGGACCTCGCCTTCGGACTCACGAAGAACATCGACATCGTCGCACTTTCCTTCGTGCAGACCGCAAAGGATATTACAGATCTTCGCAAGATTCTCGCAAAAGCAGGCGCAAACCCACTAGTGATTGCGAAAATCGAAACCCAGTCCGCGATTGATAACCTCGACAGTATTATCGCAGAAGTTGACGGCATCATGATTGCCCGTGGCGACCTTGCTGTTGAAGTTCCGAAGGAAGACGTACCTCTTCACCAGAAAAATATCATCCGTAAGTGCCGCGCACTCGGAAAGCCTGTCATTACCGCAACACAAATGCTTGACTCAATGACCGACTCACCCGTGCCGACCCGTGCTGAAGTTGCCGATGTTGCAAATGCCGTCTTCGATGGCACAGACGCGGTCATGCTCTCACAAGAATCAGCAGTCGGTGACGACCCAACGCTCGTTGTTCGTACAATGGCAGAAATTGCCGTTCGTGCAGAATCAAGTGAGATCTATAAAGATGCAATGCAAAAGCGCCGTCCAATGCGAACCATTCTCCCTGCCGATGTAACCACTCTTGCTGCTGCACACGCCGCACATCAGCTCAATGCTATAGCTATTTGCGCACTCACCGAAAGTGGTGCAAGCGCTCGTATGGTCGCTCGCCACCGCGCACATATGTCGGTTGTTGCACTCACGCCGCACGAATCAGTTGCACGCCAACTCAATCTTTCATTCGGCGTAGTGCCGCAAGTTATCAAAGCAACTACTGGCCTTGAAGATGCCATCGACCGTGCAAAGGAGGTTCTCACGAAGACCCGTATCGCAAAGAAAGGTGCAACGTTCATCCTTGTCGCAGGCCTCCCCTTTGGCACTACTGGCACCACCAACACCTTTACGATTCAAACTATCTAGTTTTCAAAAACACATCACTTGATGTGTTTTTCCGTGCAGGGAGAACACATAGCCAAAATGCTCAGGATGTGGTATGGTGCAGACATATGGAATTTCCTCTTAGAATCAATAAATACCTTGCAGAAACAGGGATATCGACACGCCGCGGTGCGGATGCACTTATTGCAAAAGGTGTTGTTTTTGTAAATGGCAAAAAGGCGACTGTCGGGCAAATAATTGCAAAAACCGACAAGGTTGAAGTGCGTACCGGTAAAAATGTAGTACCGACAGAATACACATATATTGCATACCACAAGCCAGCTGGTGAGCTTACCTTCGGAGGCTCAGAGGAGACCGAACGTGACCTTTTGATGCGTCTTGAAAAGGAGTACAACGTCACAGGACTCACGCCGGTTGGTCGCCTCGAACGGGCGAATGCAGGGCTTATCCTCCTCACGAATGACGGACGCGTGACACGCAAGCTTTTCGCCGCAGATGCTCAGTTCGACCGCGAATATCTCGTAACTGTCGACAAACGTATGTTTGGCGCAGTGTATGCACAACTTGAGCGAGGTATGACGATTGAACGCGCAAAAACAAAACCTGCAAAAGTCGAACGTATCGATTCAAAGACCTTCCGTCTCACCATCCAAGAGGGCAAAAAACATCAGGTCAAGCGTATGCTCGCGGCGTGTGGCTACCAAATCATGAAGCTTGTCCGCCTCCGCGTCGCAACTGTTTCTATTGGCAAAATGAAGCCAGGGCAGTTCCGTGTTTTGAAGGGCGCGGAACTTACAGAGTTCCTTGAAGCGCTTGATATTAAGTAGCTTATAAAGTTATAAAGTTGAAGGTCAAAAGTGTCGACATGGATATTTTTATGACTTGATAACTTTATAACTTTCAACTTTCTAACTATGATTCTCCTCAGTATCGAAACCTCCTGCGACGAAACTGCTGTTGCTTTAGTAGAAGCAACAGGTGATTTCCCTCATGCCAAGTACCGCGTGCTCGGCAATGGGCTTTTGTCGCAGATTGATATCCACCGAGAATTCGGCGGCGTCTTCCCTGCCGTCGCAAAGCGTGAGCATGCAAAGGCACTCGTACCAATGCTTGAAAAGGCACTTCGTGAGGCAGGAATGCTTTCAGAAAAAGAAATATCACTTTCAGAAGAAATAGAAAAGCAACTAAACATCCTTTTAGAACGTGAACCAACCCTTGCTGAACTTCTCATCGAATTCTTCAAAACCCACGAACGCCCAGCAATCAACGCAATCGCTGTCACCAACGGCCCTGGCCTTGCACCTGCACTTTGGGTTGGCGTTAATTTCGCACGCGCACTTTCTGCGCATTGGAACATTCCCGTTATCCCTGTAAACCACATGGAAGGCCACATCCTCTCTTCTGTCTTTGAAGGTGACCACCTTGGCACCATGCACTTCCCTGCGCTCGCACTCCTTATTTCTGGTGGACACACAGAATTCGTCCTTATGCGCGATTTTGCCGACTACGAAAAAATCGGCAGCACGCTCGACGATGCCGTCGGCGAAGCCTTCGACAAGACTGCGAGAATGCTTGGCCTTCCATACCCTGGCGGCCCAGAAATTGCACGTCTTGCCGCGCATGCTCGTGCCGAAAATCTCCCACCACTTCTCCCGCCACTCCCTCGCCCTATGCTCCATACACCTGATTTCAACGTCTCATTCTCAGGACTCAAAACTGCAGTCCGTACTCGCGTCCTCGACAAGGAACTAACCGACGATGAACAAGCCGTTGTTGCCCGTGACTTCGAAGACGCCGCCACCGAAGTGCTTATCAAAAAAGCAACCCGTGCCCTCGCTCATACAAACGCACAGACCCTCATTCTCGGTGGCGGCGTCACCGCAAATACGAACATTCGCAACGCCTTCGAAGCGCTCGTCGCCAAAGAATTTCCTGACATCAACCTCCATCTCCCCGACCGAGAACTCTCTACCGACAACGCCATCATGATAGCCCTCTCTGGCCACGCCCGCCTCGCGGAAGCCTCCACAAACACCGAGAATCTCGTCGCCAACGGCGGACTCTCACTCTAAAAAACTCTCCGTACATGGAGAGATTTTTTATGCACCTGCTTCGACATCGCCTTCATCTTCGATTTCCTGCTGAATGATTTCCTCAATAATATCTTCGAGAGTAATAACGCCGACAGGTTGGTCCTTTTCACCAAAGACAACGTACTGATGGTGACGAGTTTTGAGCATACGTGCAAGAATAGTGTCAAGCTTCTCCGAGGCGCGAGCACGGTAAACCTTGCGCTCGAAGGCGTTTTCTGCCTTCTCGATACTCACCGCCTCATCCTCAATAACTACATCGCTTGCATACAATGTGCCGATAATACGCTCTTCGTCATCTTTAAAAATTGGGTAGCGCGAATAATTGTGTTCAATCATGATTTCGCGAAATGCGTCATCGAGCAATGTGTCTGCAGAGAATCGCACCACCTTCCTCCATGGCGTCATCGCCTCCCAGACTTCTTTGTGTGAAAATGTCAGCGCGCCATGCATGATACGTTCTTCGTCGCGGTCGATGGGGCTATGTTCAGAGTCTTCATGTTCAGAAATCAGATGCATAAGTTCGTGCTTACTATACATAGTCTGTGTTTCGTTGCCGAGCATTTTGTCGAGCACTCGTGCAACAGGCCAAGTGACTGGATATCCAATAAAGATAAGTACACGCATAAGTGGTGCTGAAAGCGAGCCGAATTTCAATCCATGTCGAGCAAGTGTTGCCTGTGGCACAAGCTCACCAAAAATAAAGATGAGTACAATCGAGAGTGTCGCCGCCACAACACCGCTTGCAATTTGCGCAAGAAAGACCGCAAGCGTAGTGTTGACGATTACGTTTCCGAGAAGGAGCGTTGTAAGTAATAGGTTCCCTTGTACGCGAAGCGGATAGACCCTTGCCGCATCCTTGTTCCCCAGCGCCGCCTGCCGTTTCAAGTCAAAGACATCAAGCGAAAAGTACCCCAATGTCAGCCCTGAAAACAGCGCCGAACACAAGATAAGTAGTAGTGAATAGATATAGATTTCCATAGAGGAATGTAAACTACTATACCAATTCTTACCCTAAGCGCAAGGAGTTTATGAGAGGTTTTCTTTTTTTATAAAGAGCGTATACTGTCTCCATATGAAAGAAAATATGAAACCAGCAGTTGAGGTTATCGTTGGACTTCGACCGGACGTTCGTTCCGAAACATCAACAAATGAATATCTTGCCAGTGCACAGGAAAAGTTTCCTAGTTCGAAGCTCGTTGCACTTCTGGGATCACTCGACACATCCGATATCGACATCCTTGACTACGCACTCAATAGTATTGGTAGTAACTTTTCAAGCTTCGGCATTTTTGAAGAAGATGCTGAGGCTGCAGAAGTTGAAGGCGTCACAAGCCTCCTCACCGAGTTCACCCAAAACACCAACTACGACGAAAAGCGCACACTTGCAAAAAAGATAGCCGCACTTGTTGACTAAATATAAAAAACACCGCTCTATGAATAGAGTGGTGTTTTTCTTCTTGACAGATTAGAGGATTTCTCCGCCGACTGCTTCGATTTTTGCCTTAGCTGATGCTGAGACAGTTACCTTTTTGAAGGTAAGCTTGTGGGTAAGTTCGCCGGTTCCGAGGATTTTCACCATTGGAGCCTTACCGACACGGAGCTCGAGGAGTCCCTTTGCGATAAGGTTCTTTGGGTCAACCACTTCACCTGCCTTGAATACTGCGTTGAGTGCGCTGAGGTTTACTACCTCTGCGAGCTTACGCTCGTTGTTCACGGTACGTGCACGGTTTACGCCGTGTCCGCGGAGCTTTGGAAGACGCTTGATAACGTCACGCATTTCTGGACGAGGACGAGCACCTGCGCGTGAGAGCTGACCTTTGTTGCCATGGCCAGAGTTCTTACCGCGCTTACCGCCACGACCGACACGCTGCACCTTTGTTGGTGCGTAGAATGGAACTACTTCATGAAGTTGCATAGTCGTATTAGGTTAGCTGCTTGAGCGCTTCGATAGTTGCGCGAGCGTTGTTAAGTTGGTTCTTGGTGCGTGAGAGGAACTTTGCCGTAATGTCCTTAACTCCTGCGAGTTCAAGTACAGTACGTGCTGCAGCACCTGCCACAAGTCCGCGACCTGGTGCCGGCTTAATCATCACCACTGCTGATGATTCTTTTGCCTGCACGTCGTGACGGATTGAGCCGTTCTTCTGGAGTGGTACGAGGATCATGTGGCGCTTTGCGTCACGGATAGCCTTTTCGGTTGCAGCCTGCACATCGCCTGCCTTACCAATACCAACTCCTACCTTGCCCTTCTTGTCGCCAATAACCATCGCGATTGAGAATGCGAAGCGACGACCTCCTGCCATAACGCGAGTTACGCGACGGATAGAGATCATCTTTTGGTCGAATTCTGGACGAGGACGGTCTCCGCGTCCGCCACGACCACCACGGTCGCCACGTCCACGGCCTCCACGGTCGCCACCACGTGCGCCGCGATCACCGCCTGTGCGGGGACCACGTGCGCCGCGTGTGAAGCCACCGCGAGCACCTCGTTCATCAGTCTTCGTTTCGTTCGCAGCAGGCACCACTGGTGTAGTTTCTGGAACTACTGGCGCTGCTGACTCCGTTGTCTGTACATCTGTCATATTTTATATGATGAATTTTTAATAATTAGAATTTCAGTCCTGCTGCACGTGCTGCATCAGCGAGTGCGGCGATAGAACCTGCGTAGGTGAAGCCGCCACGATCGAACACAATTGTGTCGAGGCCGAGCGCCTTTACCTTTTCTGCGAGTGCAGTACCTGCTGCAATTGCGCGCTCAATTGGCTTTGCGCCAGCGAGCTTGCGCGTATCAATCGCAACGAGCGTCTTGCCTGCTACGTCGTCGATAACCTGTGCGTAGAGCGCAGTGTTTGAACGAAATACGGCGAGACGTGGGCGAGTTGCAGTACCCGTAACGCGTGCACGAATACGATTGTGACGTCGTGCACGGGTAAGAATTTTCTTTGCTGTTGACATAAAGAATATGAAAATAGTTGATGAGAACCATTTAAACTTTCACAAATCGGATGAAGTTGCGTAGGCTGGAGGCGCTCATCCGTCGGAGCCTTACCTAAGTAAGGCGACGAGGATGTGCTCCGAAGGCTATGCAAATTCGCCGATTTTGGAAGTTTAAACAGATTTCTTACCTTGTTTGCGAATAATGAACTCTCCCTGGTAACGAATACCTTTACCTTTGTACGGTTCAGGTTTACGTACTGCGCGAATATTTGCGGCATGCTGACCGAGAGCTTCTTTGTCGATACCCTTGAGCGTAATAAGGCTCTTAAGTACTTCGACAGTGATACCCTCTGGGGTCTTGACAATAACGGGGTGTGAGTATCCCATAAGGAGCTTGAGGTCGTTACCAACCATTTCTCCACGGTATCCAACACCTTCGATTTCAAGCTTGCGCTCGTAGCCTTCGGTAACACCCTTTACCATCACTTTGAAAAGTGCGGCGTAGGTGCCCCAGAGTGCCTGAGCGAGCTTTGTTTCGTTCTTCGGCGTGAAGGTGATGAAGCCGTCAGCGATGACTACTTCAATGTCTTCAACACGAACGGGGCGAACGAGTGTACCCTTTGGACCTTTCACAGTGATAACACCGTTCTCAAAGGTTGCCTCAACTCCTTTCGGAATTGCAATTGGCTTCTTTCCTAGACGTGACATAACTGTGATGATTACCAAATAGTAAAGAGCTGTTCTCCACCGACGTTAGCATTTCGTGCTTCCTTGTCAGTGAGGATACCCTTTGGTGTCGAGAGGATAAGGTTACCCTTACCGTACTTGAAACCGTGGATTTCCGCAGCCTTAACGTACAAGCGGCGACCTGGTTTTGAGATTCGCTTGACGTCGTGGATTACATGACCGCGCTCGTTGTATTTGAGCGTGACAATGAGTTCCATTTTTACGGACTTGCCGTGCTTTTCTGCTTTCGTGAGAAAGCCAGCCTTGACCATCGTGTCAGCAACTGCATGCTTAAGCTTCGAATACGGAAGTGCTACTTCTGTCTTCTTAACCATACCTGCGTTTTTGATGCGGATGATGAGGTCTGAGATTGGATCGTTTACCATATGATATTACCAACTAGACTTCTTAATACCGGGCAAATGACCCTTAAGTGCTTCCTCGCGGAAACAAATGCGGCAAAGGTCGAAGTCGCGAACGTATCCGTGGATACGACCACACTTGTGGCAGCGACGTACGACGCGTGACGCGAACTTTGGTTCGCGCTTCGCCTTCACCTTCAATGACAAACGTGCCATGACAATGATGTATGTTAGAAACTCTCTTCGAAATTGAAGAAAGCGTAATAATTGCGTGGAAGCTGGTCTGTACAAGATGTGTACACCGTCACTCCCGAATGCATAAATGCATCTGTTACGCGTGGCGCTACCATACCACGAAACTCCATATAATTCAAGCGTATTTCCAGGCTTTCTTCCTCCCTGCATGAGATCTAAACAGATCGACCGATTTCCACAAGCAATTCTGCGTGAATAGAATTAATTGGCAAAATCGAGAGTCGGCTTCCCTTTTGCAAAAGCGGTAGTGTTGCGAAGTCGGGGTCGAGTTTGAGTTGTGGGAGGGTGATTGGCTCTGCGAACTTTTCCTTGAACTTTACATCTACTAAAAACCATCGCGGCTTTTCTTTTGTTGCTTTTGGGTCGAAGTATTCATCCTTTGGGTCAAACTGTGTTTTGTCAGGATACGGCTCACTTGCGACCTCCCCAAGCCCTGCAATATGCGACGGTTTTTCATTTGAATGATAGAAAAAAACCAGGTCGCCAACCTTCATATCCCGCCACATAAAATTCCGCGCCTGATAATTCCGCACACCTTCCCACGGCGTCACTCCGTCACGCATCAAATCATCAATCGAATAACAGCATGGTTCCGATTTCATAAGCCACGCTCGCTCATACTTTTTCATGGCAGTACTTTACCACAGAAAAACACAATGCATGCATTGTGTTTTTTAATCTTCCTATCGAGTAAATATATTGAATATATTTGCAAGCGTAAATTTCTGAAGTGATTTAATTTTGGTGAGGAAGTTGGTGTGCTGTGTTGGCACGAGCTTATCTTCTGTATCGCCGAGTCCGAGCTGACCAGTATCATTCTTTCCCCATACCCAGACCGTGTTATCCTGACGCACCGCGATTGCAAATCTCCCTCCTGCTGCAGCAATATATGGCGACCACGTTGTTTCGGTGCCGATTTGTGTAGGAACATACGCATACCCTGTCGAGGTTCCTAATCCAGTACGTCCATTGTCGTTTATGCCCCACGACCACATACTTCCATCTTGCTTTGTTGCAACCATAAATCCGCCACCAATAGCACCCACGACATTCTGCCAGTCAGTAGCTGACCCTATTTGTACGGGAGATAATTCATTACTATTATTTCCCTCGCCGAGTCCGAGCTGATAATTGCCGTTAAGGCCCCAACCCCAGAGTGTACCATCCGCTTTTCGAGCAAATGAGAATGAGCCACCAATACCAACTGACACCCAATCTGTCTCCGAACCAATTTGTGTTGGCGTACTTCTATTTGATGTATCGCCGAGACCAAGCTGTCCCGAGGTATTCCCTCCCCAGGCATAGAGGGTGCCGTCAGTTTTTATAGCTAGTGTATGAACATTACCAGTTACAACGCTTTTCCAATCTGTTGCTGTACCGATTTGCGTTGGTGTACTTCTATTTGTTGTATCGCCAAGACCGAGTTGTCCTGAACTGTTCCATCCCCACACCCAGAGTGTACCATCTGTTTTAAGAGCGGCCACATGAGCAGTACCGGCAACAACACTCTTCCAGTTTGTTTCGGTGCCGACCTGCGTTCGTGTACTTCTATTTGTTGTATCGCCAAGACCAAGCTGACCTTCTGCGTTATAACCCCAAGCTCGGAGTGTTCCATCCTGCTTTATTCCAATACTGAACCCTAACGACGAGGTGACGCTCGCTCCTCCCGTTACATACTGCCAATTAGTATCAATCCCCACCTGCGTTGGAGATGTGCGCGCAGTCGTATCTCCTAATCCAAGCTGCCCGGCATCGTTACTACCCCATGTCCAGAGTGTTCCATCTGCTTTGGTAATAAAGGTATGATGGTAACCAACACCAATACGTACCGCGCGTGTCGGCGCAACACTAACGGTAATAGATTTTGTTGCACTACCGAGAAGTCCTTCACAGCTAATGATATAGGTCGTACTGGTCGCAAGACTACCCGTTGACTGTGAGCCAGAGGTGCTCGTGCCGACGCCGCTACATACTTCTGCGTTCTCGCTCGTCCATGCGAGGCCGGTACTTCCAAGCATGTCGACAAGGAGTTCATCGGCATTGAGTGTCACTGTCGTTTCGGGAAATGTTGCTTTCCCGAGTGACTGAATTGTTTGTGCGACGTGTTGTCGTGCAGGAAATGCTGCAATGAGGCTCTTGCTGATTTTGGTGAGCTCTGTTTGGAGTGTGCTGTCGGAAACGGTCGCGAAGGTGAGCGGTGTGGTAAATGATGTGTGGGCTTGTTCAGGAATAGATATAATACCACCGCTCACGCCGCCTGTTGACTGAAGGAAACGTGCCATTTGGACAAGCGCTGTATCTGTTGTGTTGGTGTATGCAGTTCCTACAAGGTCATGAATCATGAGATTTTGATCGACAGGGATATCATTCGTATCGATTGCGCCGAGAGTAACCGCTCCAATCGAGAAAGTCATGGTTTCATCTGCGGCGTAGCTAAAGCGCCCTGCAGCATTGGTGCGCCCTGAGTAGGTTGGTGACGAATACGCAACATTGCTGAGTTTGCCGTCGTAGAGTGTGCCGAGGCCTGGTGCATCGGCGATAATCACAATGGTATTTGAACCGGTACAGAAACCCTTCACGCCCGTTGGTGGGATTTTAATGTTCCAGTAGAGCGGCTTTGTGGATTCGGCATTGTCGTCGTCACGGTATTCAACGTTTACATCAACTGGCGTAAAAACATCGGTGAGTGTTACTGATGAGACGTGCCCAACATCAGTGAGTGCATATGCTTGTGTGGTGGTAGCGAGTTTGCCGAGCACAGAACAGCTCATTGTGGCACCTTTTACCTCGACATCAGCCTTGGTATTGCCACGCTGGGTGAGAATATACTCGACATTATTTGCCGCAGTACTTTCTTCACCAAGTGAACGCGTGCCGTAGTCGATACCTTCGGGGAGATTGAGCGCAAGGAGTGAATTCACAGACGTGTCCGCGATGAGCGAATGTTCATTGCCAGCATTATCAGAAACCGTTGCGAGTGCTTGCCAGACTTCGGTATTAAAGCGTCCAGCAGTATCGGTCGCGTCTGTCCAGAAGGCGAGAGAAACTGGGCAGTTGAACTGTGCTTGTGTGTCGTCGCCATAACTAGTGTCGACTGCACATACGTCTACCTTATAGCAATTGTTCTTGTCTTCAGTACATGAGGAGGTAACGCCCGAACGGAAGAACACGACTGATGTCGTGGCGATATCACCATCACCATTGAGGTCGGTGATGATGCCGGCAATATGTAGTGGCGTATCAGTGCCAACACTCAGATTGATACCGCTTGGAAAGTCGCTCGTACCATATTCGGTTTGGCTGAAACGGATTTCATCGATAGTTGGCGGAGCATTTTCGATGGTGGCGCTTGTGCTCACATCGGCAGCTGTCGTGTAGCGAATGACGATGCCAACAATGAGCAAGAACGTGACGGCAATGAGCGCCAGGAAAATATTTTTCTTTTGCATGTGAGCATTATACCCCCCCCCCCACGAAAATACAAAGCGGGAAAATGTGGATAACTTCACGCATAGAGCGGTTGACTTCCGTGTGTGATGCGGTACAGTTTTGAGGTTCGTACCTTTTGTGATCATGGAGTGCTCGTCATGAAAAAATATCTTACGATCGTAATGATTGCCGCAGTGCTCTGCGCTCCTCTTCCTGTATTTGCGATAAAGCACAACCTCAGTGCTGCTACCATGATATGCGAGGAAAAGGCATCGTATGCGCGGGCTATTGTGCAGGCAAAAAACTCTGGCATTGTGCTCAATACGGTGCTCTTGTTTCTCGCAAACGATAAGGAATCCTCTCGCGAATATTGGATGGGGCTTGCGGCATCAATTTACGCTAACCCATTCACGGAATCGGAAGTATATAGTTTTATCCTTTCGGAATGTTACTCTAAGATGGTGCGGCGATGAGGGTTATGTGTGCTTTGCCCCTGAATTTAATAATTCGGGGGTTTTATTTTTTGAGGCCCTCATCGCGAGTGCTCTCACCAGGAATCGTCCCGGGAATCATGGACTTTTTTATTCGTGCTTATCGAGGGCCAGGAATCGGCCACAGTCACTTAGTATTTTATGTTCGCTATCGCTCCAAAAATACTAAGTGCTGCCGGCCCCGACTCGGCGACAAGTCTTTCTGTTGTGCTTCGCTAAAGCTACGCATCAGCAGAAAGCTTGTGTACCGCCTCCGTCGTTCGATTCCTGGTGAGAGCACAAAATGCAACAAAAAAAGCGCTTTAGCGCGCTTTTTTTGGCATTTGGTGCTCTCACCAGGAATCGAACCTGGATCACAGGTACCGCAAACCTATATTCTATCCATTAAACTATGAGAGCGTGTACGACCTTGTGGGTCGTGGTGTTTTGAGCGGTAGGCTACTTTGCTACAGTGCGCTTTGCAGCTGCGGCGAGGCGAGCGATTTTGCGTGATGCGGTGTTTGGCTTGATGATGCCACGCTTCAATGCTTTGTCGATTGCCTTTTGTGCTGCAGGAAGTGCGGCACGTGCAGCAGCAGCGTCGCCAGCGGCAACAAGCTTCTTTACGCCCTTCGTTGCGTCAGCAAGAACCGACTTGCGGCGGATGTTGAAAACGCGCTTGCGTAGCGATGCTTCGTGTGCTTTACGTGCTCCTCGTGTAATTGGCATAATATATACTTAAGTTAGTGACGGCACTATACATCATGAGTAGCAAAAATGCAACCACTCTGCTTCGGTGTGGCTGTGCTACAATACTGACATGATACGATCACTGCGCGGCACTGTTATTGCTCATGAACCGGAGACGACACTTCTGGAGGTGTACGGGGTTGGGTATCGACTTACAACACTTCCATCATTTCTTCCGATTGTAGGTGAGGAGCACTTTTTGCACACCTATATGGTGGTGCGTGAGGATGCGCTGAGTCTTTTTGGATTTTATGACCGTGCGGAGCTTGATATGTTTGAGCTCTTGCTCAAAATTCCAAAAGTCGGCCCGAAAAGCGCAATGCAGTTTCTGAAGCAGGCGCAGCTGAATATTTTGAAACGAGCGATTTTGAATGAGGATCCGTCGTATCTTGACCGTCTGTCCGATATTTCGAAGAAAAATGCAGAGAAAATTGTCCTGGCACTCAAGGGGAAGATTGATATTACAGACATTATGGATATCACCGAAGAAAACGACACCGTCACCAACATCCGCACCGAAGTTGCCGAGGCACTCATCGCGCTCGGGTATGCTCCCAAGGAAGCGCGGGATGCGGCACGAGAACTGCCAAATGACATTGCAGACATGCAGGTGGCAATGCGGGTTACCTTAGCGATGATTGGAAAAAAATAACTGTATGGAAACTCTATTCTACTATCTTAAGAAAATCATTCCGAAGTCAATCTTTCGGTTCTTTCAGCCGGCGTATCATTATATGCTTGCGGTACTTGGCGCTACTATATATAGAATGCCGTCGAAGGAGCTTATTGTGATTGGTGTGACGGGGACCAAGGGCAAATCGTCGGTCACGGAAATCATCAATGCCATTTTTGAAGCGGATGGTCGGCGTACTGCGGTGCTTTCAACGATTCGCTTTAAGATTGGTGATCATTCAGAACGCAATCTACGCAAGATGACCATCCCTGGGCGTTTCTTTGTACATAAGTTCTTGCGTGATGCAGCGGATGCTGGTTGTGAGATCGCTGTTCTTGAAATGACGTCCGAAGGAGCAAAACAATTCCGTCACAAGTTTATTGACCTCGATGCGCTCGTATTTACCAACCTCTCTCCAGAACATATTGAATCACACGGCTCATACGAAAAATATGTCGCTGCAAAATTAAAGCTTGCGCATGCGCTCATGCGTTCACCGAAACGCCCTCGTGTCATGGTTGCAAACGCAGACGATGCCGAGGGTGCAAAATTCCTTTCCATGAAGGTTGAGAAGCGAATCCCCTACTCACTCAGTGACGTCGAGCGATATCATTTGAACAACGACAGTGTGAGCATTATTGCCGGAGGCACAACAATTCGTGCACCATTGGTCGGACTCTTCAATGTCTACAACATGCTTGCGGCCATCGCACTCACGACCGCATATGGAGTCTCGCAGAAAACTATCATTCATGCACTTGAGCACCTCGCGCCAATTCGCGGACGTGTTGAAAAGATTCACTCGCCCGAAGGTGCAAAGAAAAATATTACCGCAGTTGTCGATTACGCACACACGCCAGACTCACTCGAAAAGTTATACCAGGCGTTCCCGAAAGAATATAAAGTCTGCGTTCTAGGAAATACCGGAGGTGGACGCGACATCTGGAAGCGCCCAGAAATGGGACGTATCGCAGAGAAATACTGTGACGAAATTATTCTCACAAACGAAGACCCGTATGATGAGAGCCCTGCAAAAATCTTGAAAGAAATGCGTGCGGGAATGTCAAAAGATGCGCCAGTACAGACAGTTCTCGACCGCCGTGAGGCAATCCATACCGCACTCAAAAACGCCCCAGCGGATGCAGTCGTCCTCATCAGCGGTAAAGGCACCGACCCATTCATTATGGGGCCGAATAATACGAAGATTCCGTGGGACGATGCAACGGTGGTTAGAGAAGAATTCACGAAAATCGTTTAGCAGCCTGGATCCCCGGGTATATAAAAATAATACACGGATTAGGCATCCGTGTTTATTTTTTGTATCCCGAGGATGACAGTTCTGGGGGTTTATTTCTTAGGCTTCGCGAGGTCGAGGACTTCGTCAATGCGGATTTTTTCTATGAAGTCGTGGACGTGACTGACGATAATCATGGCGCCTTCATATGTATGAAGGGCTTCGGCAATGACGGGGATGTGGCGGAAGTTGATGTGGTTGGTTGGTTCGTCGAGAATGAGGAGTCCCGGCTTCAAGAGTGTAAGCTGTGCAAAAGCAACGAGTCCTTTCTGCCCTTCGGAGAGGACGCCGATTTTTGCTTTGAGGATTTCTTTATCGAGAAGGAATCCAGCGGCGCATGCGCGAAGTTTTTCGTCGTGTGGCTCTTCCATTGCGTCGAGCAAACAGTCGTACACCGTCTGATTAAAATCTAGTGTTGAAAAGTCCTGGCGGTAATAGCCAATTTTGACTCCTTCGGTGATATGCTCACCCTTCGCATGCCCTGAGGCGAGCGATTCGAGGAGGGTTGTTTTGCCAATACCATTTGGGCCCACAAGCTGAAGGTGCCTGCCTCGACGGAGCGTGATATCGCACGCGACTTCCTTCGGCGCATGGTTTTTAATAACCTTGTACGAGCTAAGTTTCAAAACTTCAGACGGCAAATCCTTCTGCACTTCAATGGTAAACGGACGGATTGTTCTGTCTTCCTTGCGGACGACAACCTTATCTTCTTCAGCCTCTTCAACGCGGTCACGAAGCTTCTTTGCGAGAAGGCGCATGTTGCCGCCCTTTTGCGCGAAGTAGTTAATCTTGTCTTTGTCTTCCTGAATTTCTTTGGCAAGGAGTGCGTTCTTGCGATTTTCGCGTTCAACACGCGCAGAGATATCCTTGAGTACATCATTGTAGTTGCCGTCGTACTGCTCCATGATATGCGTATGCACATCAAGGTAAAGAACACCAGTCGTGAATGCATTCAAGAAATCTGCATCGTGAGAAATCACGATAACTGTTTTGCGGTATTCACGAAGGTAATTCGTGAGATGCGTAATACCTTCAACGTCGAGGTTGTTTGTTGGTTCGTCGAGCAGGAGCACATCAGCATTCTGAATGAGCGCACTTGCAAGGAGGAGTCGTGCCTGCTGTCCACCAGAAAATGATTTTATGATACGGTCTTTAAAGGCTGCACGCTCTTCGAGTTTTGGAAGCGTGAGATTCACGACTTCGAGCACTTCATCAATACGCGGGTCGATATCGTAGACTTTCTCCTTAAAACACTTCTGGAAAAAGTCGCGCACCGTGAGCTCCATTTCATCACGAGGAATAACCTGGCGAGAAATCGCTACCTTCGTGCGCGGGTCAATAGTAATACTTCCTGAGTCTGGCTGATGCTTGCCGGTGATAAGCCCGAAGAGCGTACTCTTCCCTGCACCGTTCTGCCCCATGAGCGCAAACTTCGCTCCGCGACGCACGGAAAAACTTGCCTCCTTCAAAATAGGACGCATTGCATCGTATTCAAACGACACTTCTTTAAACATAATCAAACCCTGTGGCATAGTCCGCACAACATACCCTAAATCTAAGAACAATACAAATCCCCACACCTGTTATGCTGTTGTTTTGCGGAGATGTTTTACATGTTAAACGCTAGAGCAATGTTGCCTCTGCTACTGTGGTACGGGAAAAGAATAAAAAACAGAGCGACAGCATAACAGGTGTGGGGACAAATCAAAAACTGCCATGAAGGCAGTTTTATGAACATATTATGCAATGTCTGCAGTCACCTCGGCGACGTGTTCTTTCGGTACTACCTTTGGGTAGATTTTTGCGAGGTTACCGGCTTCATCGATAAGGAAGCTAGCGCGAGTAACACCCATGTAGGCTCGTCCCATGAATTTTTTCTCGCCCCAGACCTCGTAGGTATCGGCGAGCTTATGACCTTCGTCTGAGAGGATTGGAAAATTGAGACTGTATTTTTCGGCAAACTTTTTGTGGCTTGCAACACTGTCAGGACTCACACCAAGCACGATGAGCTTACTACTAAGCTCATCATAGCTGTCACGGAAACTACATGCCTCCGTCGTACAGCCTGGCGTATCATCCTTCGGATAAAAATAGAGTAAAACTTTCTTGCCTTTATATTGTGCAAGTGAATGCATCTCGCCATTTTGATCAGGCAATTCAAAATCCGGCGCAGGTTTGTTTATTTCTAACATGCTACCACTCTACCACAGTACGCAAAAATGGGTGTATACTTTGTGGTATGAAAAACGATACACAATTAGAACAAGAGAACCCCGAGCTCTATCATATTGCGCGTGAAGGTGGCACCGAGCGTCCATTTACTGGAAAGTATGTACACGAAAAGAAAGACGGCATGTATCACTGTGCGGTCTGCGGGGCCGCGCTCTTCTCGTCGGATACAAAGTTCGACAGTGGCACCGGCTGGCCCTCATTTACTGACCCTGCTGTAAAAGGAGCTGTTACACTTCATGACGACACCAAGTTTGGAATTCGCCGCACTGAAGTCAAATGTGCGAAGTGCGGTGCACATCTCGGACACGTTTTTCCTGACGGCCCGATGAAGGGCGACAAGGTCTGCGACCGCTACTGCATTAACAGCGCTTCATTAGAACTAAAATAATATGCGTAAGGAAATTATACTCGGCGGCGGCTGCTTTTGGGGGATGGAGGAATTATTCCGCAAACAACCTGGCGTTGTTGATACGGAAGTTGGCTACGCAGGCGGAGAAAATGTAGACGCGACCTACCAAAACCATCCCGGCCATGCAGAAGTACTTAAAATCACGTATGACACAGACGTAACGAATCTTGAAAACATCTTCCGCTACTTTTTCAAGATTCACGACCCAACAGCAAAGGACAGGCAAGGTAATGATATCGGCACATCCTACCGTTCCGCAATTTTCTACATAACCGAGGAAGAAAAACAAACCGCAGAAAAGATGATTGCTGAGGTCGAGGCCTCAGGAAAATGGAGCGACCCCGTCACCACTACCCTCGAGCCACTCAAAAACTACAATTCTGCTGAGGCAGAGCACCAAGACTATCTCCAAAAGAACCCTCATGGCTACACCTGCCATTTTGAACGGTAAACTATTGCAAGTGTCTCTGGTATTGCTATAATGTATAATATGATAATCAGAACACCCCACAGGGAGTTGGTCTCTCTTTTGCGAGGGTCTGGACTACTAATCCTTGGCATCGTCTGCGGCTTTCTTGGCTATCGTTTTCTCTTTACCG
This sequence comes from Candidatus Kaiserbacteria bacterium RIFCSPHIGHO2_02_FULL_49_34, assembly GCA_001781205.1. Taxonomy (GTDB): domain Bacteria; phylum Patescibacteriota; class Minisyncoccia; order Phycocordibacterales; family UBA918; genus HO2-49-34. The sequence continues at coordinate 4,782 of MFLE01000011.1, read as the reverse complement.
AGAAAGAACCTTTGCAAACTTTTACGTACAAAGAGCTCCCCGACACAAATGGTCCAGATGCCGTTTTTGAAGACGTTTTCGAAAACACAGTGCCTTCGATTTATCGACATACTCCACTAAAAACAATCGCCATCATATCAAACAACTTTACAAATGGTGCTGAAAAAGCATATATCGTGAGGCGACGCGGCGTGAATGATGATTATTGTGGAGGCATGTACAGCACGGGTAAATGTCATCTGTTTCTTGAGTCATCATATTCGGGTGCACCCATTGCAAAATATATAGGAGTATTTCCTGGCAGCTTTGATCATGCATCAGCATCCTTTGTCGATGTAAATGTTCTCGAATACACAAGCTCATGGGACGATGCAGGAGCAACGGTTAAAAGCGTTATTCGTTACGACATGGTTTCCAAAACAACAACGACTATTTCTACGGAATCATGTGAATACGATTTTTTCACAGAAGAAAACCGCTGCTTTACAACGGTTAACAAGAAATAGCAGTACTGATTACCATATCTTGACTGAAGCACTACCGGCGACGGAACCAGTCGTCCAGCAGAGCTGGAGGGAGTAACCGCCGCTGGGGCGGTCGATGTTGAGGACGTCGCCTATGACGGCGAGGTTTTCTACTTTTTTTGAAATCATTGTGCGTGTGTCGATTTCTTCGAGGGGGACACCGCCAGAAGATACAATTGATTTTTCTGCGCCTAGGGTACCGGTGACGGAGAGTTCCATTCGTTTGAGGGTTTGAATGATGTTGATACGGAGGGTTCGCGGACACTCTTGGGCACGCACTGTTTCTTCGATATCGAATTTTGTGATGAGCGCAGTAGCAAGCAATGGCGGAACAAAAGATCGCAGAGCATTCCGGAGAGTTTTGTTTTGATTCTGCTGAAAATGCGCAAGGAGTCGTGCAGCAAGCGCAGCATCGTCTTCATTCGGGAATATATCAATACCAAGCGATACCGGATCGTCACGAAATGCTTCTGCAATTGTTTTACTCATGTTTAAGATGAGTGGACCACTGAGACCAAAGTGTGTGAAGAGAATTTTTCCACGTGCTTTTTTAAGAGCGGTACTTCCCTGCTTTACGGTAACTTTCGCATCTTCGAAAGCGAGACCACTCATTGCATGGGTGTATTTTTCGCGCGTTTTAATCGGCACGAGGGTCATATCGGGCTTTATAATGGTGTGTCCGAATTGCGCAAGCCATGGGAGTGCGTCGCCTTGTGAGCCTGTTTCGGGGCGAGAGGTACCGCCAGTGCTCATTATAAAATGGTCGGCTTTGTGTGCTACTCCAGAAGCGGTATGTGCGGCGAGTATGCTGTTTTGTGCGGTAATAAATCCTCGCACTGCGTCACCAGCACAAATAGTCACACCTAGTTTCTTCATTTCAGCAATGAGTGCCTCCGCAATGGTCTCCGCCTTCTCTGTTGACGGAAACATCCGTCCTTCATTCTCCTCAATAAACGTGACGCCTAGCTCTGCGAAAAAGGCAATCGTATCCTTCACCGAAAACTGCGAAAATGGCGCATACAGAAACTGCTCCGCATCACCATACTTTGGGAGGAGCTTCGTAACATCTTGCGTATTATTCGTCACATTACATCTCCCACCACCTGAGATACGAAGCTTCTCACCGAGTCGTTTATTTTTCTCAAGCAGTGTCACCTGGACGCCTGCACGTGCAGCAAAAATAGCCGCCATCATTCCTGCAGGGCCGCCACCGATCACCACAACTTTTTTTGCCTCTCCTTTTTTCACCCTCGCAGTATACACGATTTTCAAAAAGGTGTGCTACCGCATACTCATTGTACGTATACTGCCAACGAACCAGCCTTGTAGGCGACACCGTACTTCACTGCCAGAAGGCAGCACTAATTGTCTTCTATCGCACTACGGAGGAAAAGATTATCGGTGTTCTGTCGACTGTTGCAGAACAATAAATCGCTTATTCCATGCCGCGAGAAAACCTTCCTGTGTGATAATGCCCCCACCTTGTTCTTGTGCAGGGTCGTTGTAGTACACTATGCCGTCTTCAATACGATCAACCACGATGAGGTGTGATATGGGACTCTTTCGATTGAAATTGTACTGTACTGAAACAATGGTCGGCGCCTGTACAACTTTTTCTTTGAATGCGTCGAATGCTGCAACGGTTGTTGAAGCGTGGAGGTTGTATGCTGCGCCAGAGAGTCCTCTCTTCTGTGCAAGAGTAATGAGCCCATCGTGAATCCAGCCGTTTTTTGATTCGTATGCGCCGGAACGTCTTCCTTCTGCAAGCAGTGCATCGACTGATTGCTTTTCACCTGTTTGATATTCGAGCACCATTGCCAAGCTTGCGATACCGCAAGCAAGCTTTTTCCATGCGGGGTCCGACACATCAGTAAACTGCGAGTAAAACGGTACCGCACGAACCGCTTCGGGAACCAGTTCTGCCACGACTACGTCTGCCGGTGCCGCATACACAGGTTTGGCTTCGCCAAATAAAATGGTCAAGAAAAGCGATACGCTTGTTAACATAGGTGAATACCCTAGCATATCGTACTCCGGCTATCTATTGCGTAATCACCACTTTTGTTGCGAGATGTGCCCAGCGGTACAGCTGCTCCGCGTCCTTCGGAGTAAGGTTTATGCAGCCATGTGACGCGCGTCGTCCGAATTTTGTATGCCAATAGGCACCATGGATAACTTCACCCTCATGTGAAAAATATAAATTCCATGGCACGCCAGGAAGATCCCATTCGTCTTCGGTCACGCCTTTGAGGGGCCCTTGCATGTAGCGCGAGGGCATTTTCTTGAAAATAGTAAAGGTGCCGAGTGTTGTCGGAGAAAGCGCGAGTCCGGTCGAAATAGGTACCTCCATATACAGCACGTCGCCATCATACGCCCGTAAACGCTGCTCGGAAATACTGACGCGAATGACTTTTTCGGGCATGTGCGGATCGGCAACCTGTTGTAACTCGGCGTTCGTAATACCGCGCACATGCTGGCCCGCAACATACATAGACGGCATGACGCGACTAGGATACCGAAGCTCTTCCTTAAACACAATCTTGTACCAAAATTGCCCATCAACCTCTACCGCTCCGCCGACAGCAAGCACGATTCCTTCTCGGAAATAATATGTAATGGGGTATTTTTCACCCGGCCCACTCCGTGCACGAACGCACCCTCCTTCGAAATGCGCTCCACAACTATTAACAATCTCAATGAAATCAAACGTGGAAGGGTCAACAGTCACAACAGGGTCCTCGATACTACTCTCTGACGCTTCTATTATATGTATATATTCCAGCACGTCGTCGACAATCGTTGCACGGAGCACAACATCACCATAAGAAAAAGTATGCGCAAAAAGCGCTCCCAGTGATGCGACAAGTGCAATAAGTACATACAATACGAGTGGCATACAAAATCGTGTTAATCCCTTCTAAAAATCTTCCCATCACGAATATCCACTACTTCAACCACAACTGGATATGCGGCACCGTACGTATCAAAACGTACATTGCCTGCAATTGTCTTAAACGTCTTCATGTTTTTTGCTGCATGGAGGACGTCCTTCCGCGTGCCGTCGCTTACATCGATAGCCGCAAGTGCAAAACGCATTGCATCGTACGCACGGTATGCAGCGGCTGTAAGGTTCAGTGTTTCGCCATACTCCCTTTCGTAGTGTTCTGAAATCTTACGAGTGTGTTCGTTTGTTTTTACAGAAATAGTTGGAGACGGATTAAATGAAAGCGCTCGTATCCTAGGCAGGTCTGCGCCATACAGTGCTTGATATGTGTTTTCGAGATGGGTTCCGCTCAGGCAATCCGAGGCCCCTGTCGCAACGAGTGCATCAATAAAATTTCGAAACACTTCGCTCGGGTACGAGATTGCCGCAACACATGATGGATGTGCTTCTTTAATTGACGCAATCAACGTATCAATAGTAGAAAGCGACAGCACCTCATTCCCGACAATAGTGCCACCATGCTGTGACACTGATGCCTTGACCGAGTCCGCGCCTGTTGTGCCATATGCGCTGCCGTCGGATACGATATAGATGTCGGTATACTTTTCAGCAGCAAGACGCTCACTCATAACATCTGCAATTTGCTGCATGTGCGGGATAAGAGAAAAGTAGGTGCGATCCTCTGTTGGGAAAAATGAGCGATACTCAGTCGGCCCGCCAAAATCAGGCACCACAAACCCTGGATATGTTGCAGCGTAATTAATTTGCAAGATTCCTGCAGTGCTGAGAATTGGAAGCATACGCATGGTTGCTGCGGTGGTAACTGGACCGAGCACTGCTACGGTACGGGGGTCCGTTACCACTCGCACAAAAGAATCAAACCGCTCAAGGTCGTCATAATTCCCAGCATCTTCGAACGACGTTACATCAATAGGAACAAATGTTATCTTGAAATCGTTGTGCTGTTCCCCGTATTCGGTAAGCGCAAGACGCATTGCAAACTCAAGTGTTTTACCGAGCTCAGTGTGTATTGAGATTGGCGCAGCAATAATAAGCTCCGGAGGCTTCTTCATGATGTAGAGCGCAACGACAGCACCGCTCACCACGAAGAGTGTGCCGATGGTGATAATTCTATAACGTAGAAACAATTTGAAAAACATACTTTATTTTTACCCAACGTCACAGCGTTTCTTCTTTGCAGTATACATGCACTCTCCCAAAAGCGTATACCTTACAAGAAAAAGGCTACGGTGTACGTAGCCTTCAGTTTTTATATATCAGTCACAAAGCTTGCCAGTATGCCTTTCTGTGCAA
>MFLE01000010.1 GCA_001781205.1 Candidatus Kaiserbacteria bacterium RIFCSPHIGHO2_02_FULL_49_34 | reverse complement strand
TTCGAGTATCAGTCGAGCGCTCTACCAACTGAGCTAAGCGCGCACAGAATGTGCAATATAATTTTGTTAGATGTACTTACCTTCGAAACCTGGGACCCTTCGAGTATTAGTCGAGACGCTCTATCTGCAGTGTTTGCGGAAGCAAACACTTTAAGATAGTGTCGGCGGAGGCCGATGCTTTAGCAGCGAGGCAGCCTGGTCCGCGAAGCGGCTGCCTTCTCCAACTGAGCTAAGCGCGCATTTTCTTGCAAAGGATTTCTTCGCAGGTGGTGGCACTATAGCAGAAATGTTGCTTGTATGCAACGCCTCTGCTATAGTGCTTGGACTATGGCATCAGTAGAAGAACTTCGAACAGAGAGAATCAAAAAGCTCCAAGAGCTCAAGGCAACGGGAATGGATCCTTTTCCAGCGGAATCAAACGCAACAACAACAAACGGAGCGTTCCTTACGACATTTGTCGAAGGTGCGGAAGCAACGCTTGTCGGACGTATTATGTCGATGCGACATATTGGCGCCATTGCATTTGCGCAGCTTTTCGACGGCACGGATCGTGTGCAGGTTGTTTTTCATAAAGAAACGACGTCTGATTTTGCACTTGGTATGGCAACCCTTGAGATGGGTGACTTTATAGAGGTCAAGGGCGCAGCAATGGTGACTAAAACCGGTGCACAGTCACTTGGTGTTACGACATGGAGAATGCTCGCAAAGTCACTTCAGGCAATGCCAACAGAACACTTCGGGATTAAGGATGAGGATGAGCGATATCGTAAGCGTTACCTCGATATGCTTCTTGATGAAAACGTTCGTAACCGCGTACGTCGCCGCTCTATTTTCTGGAATACGATTCGCTCGTTCCTTCTTGCGCGTGACTACACCGAAGTACATACACCAATTCTAGAAACAAAGACAGGTGGTGCAGAGGCGCGGCCGTTTATTACGCATCATAATGCTCTCGACATTGATGTGTTCCTTCGTATCTCGCATGAGCTCTGGCATAAGAAAATCATTGCAGGAGGCATTCCCAAAGTGTTCGAAATCGGACAGGTATTCCGCAATGAGGGTATGTCACATGAACACGCACAGGACTATGTGCACATGGAATTGTATGAAGCATTCAGTGATGCGCGCAAGGGGGTGCCGATGATTATCGATATGTACCGCACTGCCGCACAAGCGACATGGGGCACGACGCAGTTCACCATTAACGGTCATGAGGTAGACCTTGCAGCAGAGTGGGGAGCATATGATTATAACGAACTCATGCAAAACCGCTTTGGATTTGATCCTCGTACCGTGACGCTCGACGTCGTACGTGCAAAACTTGATGAAGAGGGGATTACGTATGACGATTCACTCGATGTTGGGCGAGGTGTTGATACTCTCTGGAAACTTATCCGCAAGACTCTCGGCGGACCTGCGATTCTCACGGGGATGCCGGTGTATCTCGAGCCTCTCGCGAAGAAAAATGCGACAGACCCACGCGTTGTTGACCGTTTCCAGATTATTCTTGGCGGCAGCGAAGTAGGGAAGGCGTTTAACGAACTTAATGACCCTCTCGACCAACGCGAACGATTCGAACATCAGCAGTCGCTCCGCGACAAGGGTGATGATGAAGCGCAGATGGCAGACTGGGAATATGTCGAAGCGATGGAGTATGGTATGCCGCCAATGTTTGGCTTCGGTGTTTCAGAACGACTCTTCGCATTCCTTGAAGGAGTTTCAATCCGCGAGGGACAAATATTTCCTTTAATGAAACCAAAGGTCGACTAGTAGTGTCTCACACACACAAAAATAAATCCGCTTTCCGCGGATTTATTTTTGTGTGAATCAAATTATTATTCATTCTGCCCCTTGGTGCGACGGAGGAATGAGGGGACAGCGCCCCATTCGTCGTTTTCATCATCCTCATAGTTCGTATTTGGTGATGAATTCTGTGAGGCGTTGCGCCACCATGGACGTTCTGTCTCGGAAACAGGTTCTTCAACTGCTTCAGGAACAGGACGAAGTGGTGCGGGTGCAGGCGCCTGTTCTATGAATTCTGGCGCTTTAGTAGGTTCTGGTGCAGGAGCTTCTTCGCGGCGTGGACGTGGCATGACCGTATTGAAGATACTGCGCGGAGGTGCGGGGCGGACTTCTTCTTCAGGTTCTGAAAATTGGTCGCGTGTCGCCCCTTGTTCGTACGGGTCGTGACGAACAGTCATCGGCTGCATGACCCTGTCAGACTGCGCATCGCGGGCTCGTTTGAGAGCTGAATCGCTTTCGGGGAATCCTGTTGCGATAACGGTAATCTTGAGCTCGTTCTTCTTGAGTGTGTCGTCCTTGAATGCACCGAAGATAATGCGTGCATGCGGGTCGACAGACTCGGTAATAATGCGAGCTGCTTCCTGTACTTCAAGCATGCCGAGGTCGTCGCCACCGGCGACTGCAAAGAGTACGCCTCGTGCACCAGTAATGGATACTTCAAGAAGGGGAGAATTAATCGCCATGCGAGCAGCGTCCTCGGCGCGTTTCTCGCCAGCACCGATACCGACACCCATGAGTGCTGAACCAGCATTTTCCATAACAGAACGAATGTCAGCAAAGTCAAGGTTTACGATACCCGGCATCGTGATGAGATCAGAGATGCCGACAACTGCTTGACGGAGCACTTCGTCACAAATACCGAACGCTTGCTGAATGGTTGTGTTCTTGTCGATGATGGCAAGGAGGCGATCGTTCGGAATAATAATAAGCGCGTCGACTTCTTTCTTGAGCTCTTCAATACCTTCGAGGGCAGAGCGCATACGCTCTTGTCCTTCGAAAAGGAATGGTTTGGTGACGACCCCAATCGTCAGCGCGCCGAGGTCACGTGATGCCTTCGCAACAATTGGCGCAGCGCCAGTACCCGTACCGCCGCCCATACCGCCAGTAATAAATGTCATGTGAGAACCTTTGAGGGCATTTGCAATTTCCTCCTTTGTTTCCTCTGCTGCACGACGTCCCATGTCAGGGTTACCGCCGGCACCAAGACCTTTGGTAATATTCTTACCAATATGAATTTTCCGCTTCGCCTGTGAGTGATGGAGGTCTTGCGCATCACTGTTGATTGCGACAAATTCTACACCTTTCACTTTGGCGTTGACCATGTGGTTTACGGCATTGTTGCCTGATCCGCCGACACCAACAACGCGGATGCGGGCGAATGACTCTACGTCTGATTTAATGTGCTCCATATGCTTTGCATAATAGCGCATTGCGCAGGCATCAGCAATTGACAAAATTGAGAAGTGTGCGATTTTGTTTTCTTGGAGTGACACGAAAACACCACGAAACGCATAGCTCGTCAATATGCTTCCCGCGTAGTGTTGACACAGCTTGTCTAATGTGATACAACAGCAATATTACAAAAGACATCACGTATGTAATTTTGAAGAGATGCTTATGCTTACGTTTAAACCACATCAAGTCACCAGCAAGTTCCTGAAGATTCTCAACGATCGCACACGCGACGTTCTTGAGAAGCGTTACGGTCTTACAAATGGCGGCGAAACCCACACCCTTGAATCAATTGGCGCCCTCTACGGCATCACCCGTGAGCGTGTGCGTCAGATTGAAAACCATGGTGTGCAAACCATCCAGCGTTCAAAGCTGTATGATGAACACGCGCCAATTTTCGATGAACTCGAAGTTATTATTCGTAACCACGGTTTAGTGATTGATGAATCACATCTCCTTGAGACGATTGCGTCACGCAAGGAACATCGTTCACACATTCTCCTCCTCCTTACTATTGGCAAACAATTTGCACGTACGAAAGAAAATCAGCATTTCACTGACCGTTGGCATATTGACACAAGTGTTGCCGCAGCAGTTGAAGATGCATTACATGTACTTGCAAACTCCGTCGAAATGGACGACCTTGTTGCCGAGAATGAACTCTTTGCTCGGTTTAAGCGAAGTCTCGCCAAAGTGCCTGGGACGTATCATACCAATGAGCATCTCGACCGTTGGCTCCGTCTGACCAAGCGTCTCGACCGTAATCCCCTTGGCGAATGGGGGCTTGTCGAGAGTTCAAATGTCCGTACGAAGGGTGTGCGTGACTACGCATACCTTATCGTAAAACGTCATGGTTCACCGATGCACTTCCGTGAAGTTGCGCAAGCAATCGAAGAGACCTTCAGTCGTGCTGCACACATTGCCACGACGCATAACGAACTCATCAAAGATGATCGCTTCGTACTTGTTGGTCGCGGACTCTACGCACTCACCGAATGGGGATACACTCCCGGTGTGGTGAAGGACGTTATTCTCGCAGTACTCGAAAAGCACGGACCGCTTACAAAAACAGAAATCATCGACCATGTTCGCAAAGAACGCTATGTCAAAGACAATACCATTGTGGTAAATCTCCAAGACCTTAATCTTTTTGCAAAAACTAGTGACGGAAAATATAAATCCGCACTCTAAAAAACATCGCACATACGTGCGATGTTTTTCCGTGTTGTGGTATGATGTTACTACATGGATAACGTTATTGAGAACATAGGTGCGTTCATTGGCGCGATACTGAAGTGGCCGTTTACTGCTTTGGCTGCTGTACATTCATGGGTAACGAAGTCATTCGGCGTGAGTTTAGATTGGCTGATTCTTCCTGCGGCGATTGCGCTCTTTGTGTATCTTGTTACCCGCATCGAAATTCCGTACGGTAATACTATCGCCTACATGCTTCTTATTCTTCCGTTCATTGCACCGTTTGCACTGCTGCCATTGTTTTATGAGAAGTGGATGCAGTTCATACATACACAGTTTGCCGTAGCGCAAGGGCAGTCAATTCTTGAGGTGCTCGTGCCACGGGAAGTCTTTAAATCTCCTGAGGCAATGGAGCAGGTAATCATGCAGCTCTATCAAAAGGCTGGTCCTGATAACTGGGTGCAGGGTGTATGGGACGGGAAGAGTTCTCCCTCATTTAGCTTTGAACTTGTGTCCACGGGCGGGGCGATACATCTCTATATCGTGACACCGAAGAAAAAGTTCAAGAACATGATAGAGACACAGCTCTATGCACATTACCCAGGTATTGAAGTACGTGAGTTAGACATCGATTACACTGCAGAAATTCCTTCAAGCCTCGAAGGGTACAGTCTCTTTGGTTTTCATTTTGGCAAAGGGGGTAAGCCTGTTGGCCCGCCAATTCGTACCTATGTGGACTGGGGGCATACAGACAATCCGAAGGAAGAATTCAAGATTGACCCAATGGCAACAACACTCGACGCGCTTGCAAATGTTGGTCCCGGAGAACATATGTGGATACAATTTGTTATTACCCCCAACAAGGATTACGACTGGAAGACGGGGTCATTGACCGCGGTACCTGATGCAAAGGTTGATATGCGTACTGAGCTTAAGAAGGTGTTCGTAGAAAAAACGAAACGGAAAGATGCAGAGGGAAATGAAAAAGAGGTAGAGGAACAGAAACGTGCGAGTGAAATGACCGATCATGAGAAGGAGCTCTACAACTCATTTACTCGTCAAATGAATAAATATCTTTTCAATACACGCATTCGTGGCATTTATGTAGCAGAGAGTAATCGCTTTAATGGTGACCGTATTGCACTCCTCGCGGCGAGTATGCGAAGTACGGAAACACCGAACTTTGGCGCAATAAACCCTGGACGTTTTCGTACCGATGTCGACTGGCCATGGTGGCAAAAACGTGGTGGTAGAACAACGGATCGACTCAAAAAAACAATTCTTGCCATGTATAAGAATCGCAGCATGCGTAACTTCGAGAACGACTATGGCACGAATAGTATGAAAGATGCCGACACGATTTTTTCGACCGAGGAACTCGCAACGCTTTGGCATATTCCAAGCGCAACCGTGATGACGCCTACTCTCAGCCGTATCGAATCTACCCGCAGAGAAGCCCCCTCAAATCTCCCAATATAGAGGGTACGAAAACACTCAAAATTGGTCCATCTGCGCCGGTTGCCTACATTTTTCATCCTCATCGTATGTCAGATACGCCTGCGGTGAAAAATGTAGGCAACCGGCGCACCTGAACTCAATTTTGAGCGTTTTCTCTTGCCTTCGTTTTACGAAGATGAGAAATCTTATCCACATAAACATTTTTTAAAAGTAGCGTATACTGTGGTTATGAAAGATCTCTCGTGGCAACCGCATCGGTTCTTGGTATTCGTAGGTACAATACTTGCGTTTTTGGTGTTTGTTCTCGCATCAGTAGGTATGTATGAAGGTGCACTTTCGCGACGAATCAGCACACTTGAAGATGCAACACGAACACTTGCACGAAGCACCACGAACCTGCCTGACGCGCTTACCAGCACGTTGCATGCGCGCCATGCAACAGTTATTACGCACGATGCAGGCGTGGTCACCGTGCTTCGCGCGGCAACCCTCCTTGATAGTGGTGTTGTGTCGTCGCAGAGTGATACGCTCTCGTCTCTCTATCCAAAAGTAAGTGCCACACAACTTCGTGACGTCTCTCTCCGAGGGGATGTTACAATGCTTGGCCGTATGCAGGGAAGTCTCGGTGACGTTGTTGTATTTGCGGTGCGGTTGTCCAACACACGAGAGACCCTGATCGTAAGCTATGATGCCGCACCACTTGCACGGCACGTCGCTTCAGCGGCGGCGCTCCCGCTCGCACTCTTTGCGCTTTTGTATGCACTTGGCGCAGTGCTCTATTTCTATCTCCGCTACCGCGTACGTCGCTTGACGAGCGAGCAAGAATATATTGCGCTCCTTGCGCACGATATGCGCTTGCCGATTGTGGGGCTTTCGTGGGCTTTGTCCTTTATTCGTTCAGGCGCAAAACGGAAGGGTATTAAACGTGAGGAGCTCCTCGAATCAATGGACAAAGCGACGACTATGCTCGACGACTGGATGCGTCGAGTTATCGACCATAGTCGCGAAGCTCGGGGTGGACGTGCTCTGCCAGATGTCCGTACCATGCTTGATGTTCGCGAGATCCTTGATAACACTCGTGCAATGTTTGTGCTCTATGCACATGCGCGAGGTATTGTCCTTGAGTACGGGGCGGTGCCTGAACATATTCCTGTTGTTGGCTCGCGCGAAACTATCGAGCGTGCATTTGTGCAGTTGTTCTCGTTTCTTATTCAGAATGACGCGATACACGAGTCACTCATCATTTCGTACAAAGCAGGGAAGCATGTACATGAGTTTGCCTTCGCCGGTCTTGAACCGTTTGAAGCTTCACCACGGGGACTCTTACTTGCACAGGAGCTCATTACTTCACAAGGTGGCGCAGTAAATGTGCACATTGAACATGACGCTCCCGTAGTAACCGTTCGTTTGCCGCGAGGCACCAAATAAATATGTTATTCCTCCGCGCAATCATTTTTAGTATAGCGATATTCATCGCTGCCCCCGTGCTCGCCGCTGGCGAGCTTTCGGTGCAGGAATCCATGCAGAAGCGCGAATGGCAGTATGGGCAGGTGCCTGTGTTTGAGGTTGCACTCTCACTCGAAAATGCATCGAGTAGTGATGTGCTTCTTGAAGGGCGGGTCTTTAGTGAGGAGGGTCTTGAAATAAGCACCTTCACTGATCGTGCACGAATCATCGGGGGTATCGAATCTAAAAAACTTTACGGACTCGATATTCCGCAATGGAAAGCAGGTTACTACTCGGTCGTTCTCAAAGTATCCTCTCCCGAAACCGACCAAACAACCATTCATCGTGTTACCTTCTCACTCCGTCCACATGTACAGCCCTGGTGGGTGTACGGTGGCGCGGGTGCAGCAGCACTTGTGGGGGTTGGTATGATTACCTTCGTGCTGGCGCGAAGACGTGAATTAGCACATCAATAATCCATGCAAAAAATAGAACGTCACAAAACAACCGCCGTGCCGCGAGCATTGAGAAAATCTTGGATCTCACTCCTCTCAGGGGCGCTGCTTGTTTTTTTGGTGTTCATGCCATTGTTCGATGCTGTCCCGTTCGGAGAACGTTCGTTCTCGCTCTTTATTGGCTTTGATATCGTTGCGATACTTGTGTTTTTTCTTGCCTATAGGCTCTCCGAGAAACGAATGAAGGTACCGCTCACTGGCGTACAAATTACCGCTTTGATATTCCATGCTGTTGCAGCTTTTGTCTTTACCCAAACGTCTCCGGCATTCGATTCGTTCTTTGGCATTCATGACGAGCCGCTTCGCGCTTTTTTGCCGATAAGTCTCTTTATACTCACAATTTTATGTCTGCCGCTCTTGCGTATTGATAAAAACACTATCCACCTGTTTCTTTCTGCGAGTTTTGTATTGCCGCTTGTAGCGCTCCCTGTAGTATTCTTCGGCGGAAGCACGGAAGAGGTGGGCTTTATCAGTATGTACACATTGCTCGTTGGTATGCTTATGCTGCCATTGTACACAATGACGCCCCGTACCTTTCTTGCTGTCGTAGTGATTGCCAGCGTGGCAATGTTCGAATTCTTTACCGCATTCCCAATGTACCCTGCGCTTATTGTACCGCTCGCACTTTTCTTTATTTATTATATAAGCCGAATGTTGCGTGCGCTCTATCATGAACGTCACTCACAGCATGTTTCGACACGACTCATTCGTAGTCCCTCGCTCCGTGTACAGGGGGTTATTGCGATAGTATTTTTTATCGGTGTTGCTGCAATGTTTGTGTTTGACTTACGTAAGAGCAATGTGCAGGATTACGTAGCTGAAGGCACACGTTCATTCGTTGCGCTCCGCGACGTAACATTTGATGGTGACTTCCGTGTTGTCCTCGCCGATATGCAATATCGCGGGAATGGATACCCAGCAGTTGGCACACTCATTCATTTCGCACAAGGCGCTGGCATACTCGGTATGTTTGCCATCTTTGCACTCATGCTCGCCACTCTCTACGGAACATTCCGCACTCTCCGCGAGCCAGAATACTACGAAAAAGTTTGGTATCTTTTCTTGCAAGCGAATGCAGCGATAGTATTTTTTGGCACCGTCTATGCACTGTTTGTTCCAATAGGTATCGGTGCCATGCTCCTCGTAGCAACATCGTATGGCATGCTCAGTGTGTGTATTCTGAAGCTTACTCCATCGTACGTGTGGATGCTCACCACGGCAAAATACCACACACTCCGTCGCATTGGTGCATCTGCACTTGTCTTGGCTGCGCTCTTTGCGGGCTACTACACGGCACGATACGCAGCCGCAACAATGGCGGCACAGCATAGCGATTTCATGAAGGCATACCATTATGCGCCTGCGCCGCACTACCTTGCACGAGCAATTGCACAGGACTCACTTCAATTTACTGTTGCGCTTGGAGAGAGGAGCAATGAGAGCGTGATGCTCGATCTTGCACGCAGTGCAACAACACGTATCGCCGAGGCTCGCAAGCAATATCCTGATGACATTCGTATACTCCTCATTGCGCTCTCGCACTATGAGCTCCTCACGCAGGTCGGGGTTTCTGGTGCAGTCAACGAGTCGCTTGCGGTGCTTGAGAAAATCTCAGCACAATACCCATCATCTTCCGCATTTGCGCTTCGCTATGCAGCAGTGCTACTCGAAGTAAAAAATCCGAAAGATGCGCTTGCTGTTCTTGAAAAGCATGCGTATGCATTTGAGGATGCATCGTCACTTGAATATGACCGTATGTTTGCCTATGTGCTTATGGCACTCGAAGACTACGCTGCTGCAGCTGACCGCTTCGAAGCTATACTTGCAAAACCGGAGAATGGCGAAAATATAGAAACATACCTTGCATATGCAATATCGCGTATCCATACTAATATTCCTGCTGCACGCAAAATCCTCGGAACCGCTCTCACAAAATTCCCGAATGAGGTGCGGGTATACATCTATAGTGCACTTGCCGCACAAATCGACAGAGATATGGCGGCTGCACAGATAATTCTTGAAGAAGGTCTCCGTAAGGCTCCTCCAGGAGAAGCACAGCACCTCCGCACACTCCTTGACGAACTCATGCAAAAAGGTAGCATTACCAGCATTGGTATCTCAGGACTTCCCGCTCCTGAGCCGATTGATTTTGGAATCAGTACCTCAACCGCATCAACAACCGACAGAGAAGTCGCATCATCAACTGATGCAAAAATAAACAATGATTAACAAACTCTTCGCATTTACCCAAAAAGAAATACGCGGCATGCACCAAGCCGCGTATGTTCTTGCGGTACTCACTTTTGGTTCGCAGATTCTCGCACTCTTACGCGACCGACTTTTAACGCACACCTTCGGGCTCAGCGGGGAACTCGACCTCTACTTCGCAGCATTTCGCGTACCTGACCTTCTCTTCGTAGTGTTTTCCGCAGCACTTTCCGCATATGTACTTATTCCGTTTGTGTCCGAGCGTATGGCAGGTTCCGCAGAGCGTGCGCAGCATCTCTTGTCGCAAGTATTCACGCTTTTTAGTGTCGCATATCTTTTTGCTGCATGTGCGATTGCGATAACACTTCCGTATTATATCGACACGCTCTTCCCAGGTTTTACCGTAGCACAACATCAAGAACTCATCATGCTCGTGCGTATCCTTTTGCTGCAACCGTTCCTTCTTGGCGTCTCGGGTATTTTTGCTGTCGTAACCCAACTCCATCATCGCTTCATTCTTTTTGCGATTAGTCCACTCTTGTACAACATTGGTATTATTTTCGGTATTCTTGCACTCTATCCGCTTCTTGGTATATCGGGGCTTACGTGGGGTGTGGTGCTTGGAGCACTCATGCATGCCGCCGTGCAAATTCCATCAATCCTTGCAAGCGGGCTCGCGCCACGTCTAACAGGCATGTTTGAATGGAGGGAGCTTGGTGTGGTTATCCGTGACTCTCTCCCTCGCGCCTTCACACTTTCCATGCAGCAGGTGACGCTCTTTGTGTTTGTATCGCTTGCAACAATTATTGGTACAGGTACCGTTGCTGCGCTCCAGCTTTCGTATAACCTGCAGTCCGTTCCGCTCGCCATCATCGGCATGAGTTACTCTGTCGCCGCATTTCCGCTTCTCGCGCGTGCACATGCTGAAGGTGATTTTGAACGCTTCCGTCACGAAGTTTCCGCAGGTATCCGCCACGTGATGTTCTGGACGCTTCCAATTATCGGGCTTGCCGTAGTCCTTCGTGCACAATTTGTGCGTGTCATTCTCGGGAGTGGTGAATTTAGTTGGAACGATACACGCCTCACGGCCGCCGTGTTTGCAGTCTTTGTGGTGTCACTTGTGGCGCAGTCACTGCACCTGCTCTGTGTGCGTGCGTGGTATGCGGCAGGGAATACTCGCGTTCCATTTTTCACCACACTCGCAACAACCGCGGTTATTATTACGCTCGCCTATATCTTCACCACACACTATGCCATCATCGCGCCTTTCCTCGAAAGGTTCCTTCGAGTTGAAGATGTCGCAAATACACAACTCCTCGCACTGCCACTCGCATATAGTCTCGGCACTATTCTCGGGGTAGGCTTCTTGATGTTTATAACAGTACGCACGTTTCGTATCGACCGTATGCCACTCCATACATCATTTGCACGCGCTTTTGCGGCAATGCTTGCAGGTAGCGCAGTCGCCTACGCAATGCTCCAGGTAACCGTACTGGTGTTCGGCACACACATTACACTCTGGGGTATTCTCGCACAGGGTCTCACATCAGGAATCTTTGGACTCATCACTATCTTTATCACCTATGCACTCCTTAAGTCACCCGAGTTCGCCGACCTCCATCGTGCCCTCACTCGAAGAATATTAAAAACTCAACCAGTACTCGGCGAGGATACGCCTAGAGATTAACCATAAGGTAAGCGCAACATTCTCCAATTTTATGCTATAGTATCGTCATGTACGATATTTTTTCTGCCTTCACGTCAGGCTTGTATCAATTTGGCACGTCGCTTGGCGTGGGTGCTTCGACGGTAGTGCTGGTGCTCTGGCTTATTGCGCAGGCGGACGGCACTATTTCAAAAGATGAGGGGCGGCTTCTTGGAGCGATTTACAAAATCCTCCGCGTGGCAATGTTCGCGATTGGCGTGGCGCTTATCTTTTCACATCTTGGTCATACGGTGACGCGTGATTTGCAATACGCGATGCAGTGGTCACTCTTTGGCGTGCTCTGCATGAATGCGTTCATGATGACCTATCATAAAATCCCAATGCGTTTTGGTCCAGCAATTCAAGCGGGCACCTGGTATGCAACATTCCTCATTACGGTTATTCCCGTTGCGCGTTTGCCAGAAATTGTCATCGCGCTTATCTATCTCGGATGGATTGCCGTCGTGTATCTTGTTATTCGTACAATTTTGAATCATCTTCATGAACGAGCAGGAAAGTAACGATCGTGTTGCACAGATTGAACATGCGATGAATTTGCCTGAATTCTGGCAAGACCCAAAAGCTGCGCAGGAAATGATTAAAGAACTGCAATCACTCAAAGACGCACAAGAAGGCAAAGAACAATACGACCGTTTTAACGCGGTGCTTTCTATTGTTGCTGGCGCCGGCGGCGCCGATGCTGAGGACTTTGCCCGTATGCTTGTCGAAATGTACGGACGTTACGCCGACAATCACAACTATTCCGTCACGCGTATCCATGAAAACGAAAACGACCACGGCGGCTACCGCAATATCACTATGCTCGTGGAAGGGAAGAATGCCTACGGCAATCTGAAGTACGAAGCGGGGGTCCATCGCCTTGTTCGCATTTCGCCGTTCAACGCCAACGACAAGCGTCAAACATCCTTTGTTCTCGTGGAAGTCTCTCCCGAATTCAAAGACGCCGCAACTGGTACGCTCCCTGAGGACGAGCTCGAAATCTCATTCGCAAAAGCAGGTGGCGCCGGCGGACAAAACGTTAACAAGCGCGAAACTGCCGTCCGTATCGTGCATATCCCGACAAATATTTCCGTCCACGTCTCCACCGAGCGAAGCCAGCACCAAAATAAAGAGCGCGGACTCGCGCTCCTCGCTGGTAAGGTGTATGCCTTCAAGGAAGAGCAGCGCAAACGAGAAATGCAAGGTCTCACTGTCGACCGCACCATGAAAATAGAATGGGGCAACCAAATCCGCAGCTACGTCCAGCACCCCTACAAAATGGTCAAAGACCACCGCACCGGACACGAAACAAACAACGTTGACGCAGTCCTGAACGGCAACATCGACGACTTCATCGAGGCTATGAAAAATAACCCCACCATCACCACATAGGTTCAAAAAGGGATGTTAATGTATCGCATAAAATTATCGGCTTGCTATATATGTTCGTAAGTGTAGAATACATTGTATAGAACAAAAATAAATTACTTAAAAGCTAAAGGGCAACAAAATAATCTATGGAAAAAGAAGTCAAACAAGTAACGGATTCAAGCGTTAAAAAAGATATCATTGCGATTATAAGTTTTATTCTTGGACTGCTTTCGATACCATTTGCTTTTATTGGGGCAATCCCATTGGCAGCAATAGCTTTTGGACTGTTTGGAATTAGTAGGACAAAAGCTGTTGGTTCAGGACGATGGATGTCCGTAACGGGGCTTATTCTCGGATGTGTATTTTTACTCAGCAACTTACAAATGAATGGTCATCTTAATACAAGAACCACAAATTACGTGGCCCCCGTTTATAAGGACGCTTCTGTATTACGTATAGAAATAGTTAGATTAGAACATAAAGATAACTCAGAGAGTAAGAACGAGTTTGAAATTCAGGCAGAAGCTACAAATATCTCTGAAAGACCGATACGTGCTTTTAAGGGCAGAATTAAGATTAAAGATATCTTTGGTGAACAGATAACATATATCGATATTGTACATTCAGATACTTTGTTACCAGGTGGCAAAACATCGGCCTCGCAAAGTGTGAAGGATTCTGATTTTGGTGGATATGACAGCTATGATCGCTTGCGCGATGCTGGAAAAATTGAAAATTTGAAAGTAGAGTTTCAGGCGTTAGAAATCATATATGACAATTAACAGAATGTTTAATTGACACTATCTTTAAATGAGAAAAAGCGAATTGCAGGAAAAAATTGCAAAACTCTATCTTAGACTAAATGGTTATTTTTTGACCAGTCTAATTATACATTCGTCAGAAAAAGGAAAGAATGCAACTCAAATAGATGCAATTGGCGTAAGATTTCCATTTCATGAACAGAAAGATAGAGAAATCAAATGTTCAGAAAAACTAATGATACCTACCGATAAGACTGATATCATAATTTGTGAGGTTAAAGATACAAGATGTAAACCTAAGTTTAATGACGCATTAATCACGAGTAATGAAGCGCTTCAAAAGTTATTTGAATGGATTGGTGTAATTAAGGGTGACGAAATTGTAACTGCCAAGGATACATTTAAAAAAAATGGAAAATTTGAAACAGATGGACTTCAGATTAGACCAATCATATTCAGTTTTAATGACAATATAAATGAGGACATTCTTACTATCACAGGCAGTGATACCTTTAGTTATATTAAGGGATGCCTTATACCTTCTAATCCAAGAGATGCTTGCTCGACCACTTATCCTTATGAATCTTGTTGGGGTGATGAGTATGAGAGCATTATTAGATATTTCAAGGATAAAAATAAAAAGGGAGAAATGGTTAGTCTCGAAGACCTGTATACTCATCTCGGGGTCTAGTAGACCATGAATCAGAATAGATAAATAACATATATAAGACCGCTCAGGCGGTTTTATTGTGTGATGATGGTATAGCGCATTGTGCCATATTGGTCAGGCATGTGGATAGCCCTGAGAGTATATGCTTGTGTGAGGAGTTTGATGGTACTGCACTGTTCAGGTTCGTGTTCTATGACGAGAATGCCTTGCTTGGTGAGGTGTTTTTTTGCGTCGTGAATAATTCGTTCGATTATTTCCATGCCGTCGGCGCCGCCGTAGAGGGCGAGGTGGGGTTCGTGGGCCTTGACGCCATCTTGTGTGCGGTCGAGAGCGGGGTCGATGTAGGGTGGATTGGTGAGCATGAGGTCGTATTTCTCATCAGTAGGAATTTCTGCGAAAAGGTCACCTCCACGAATGGAGGTGTTTTCAAGTGGGAGATTGTTGTGCTCGATATTTTTTCGGATGGTTTCGTGATGTGTTTCGTCAAGTTCTGCAAAATCGACATGTGCGGAAGGGAAGGTGTGGAGTGCAAGTACTCCGATACAGCCAGAGCCGGCACAGAGGTCGAGAATTGTTTTTGGCTCGAAGGGGAGTTCATGCAAAACTTTGGTCACCCAAAATTCTGTTTCAGCCCGTGGAATAAGTGGTTTTGAATCAAGCGAAATCGTAAGCGGTCCAAAGGGCATTGTGCCAATCAAGTAGGCGAGCGGTTCGCCGTTCCGTAATTTTTCGCGCGCTGCAAAATATTCGGTGCTTTCGACACCGTTAAAACCTTCAGTAAGCAACCACTGTTCTTCGCGCGAGTCTGTGCTAGTCATAATTTATGCACAGTAAACATTCTTTCTGGAGTGGTGTCAACCCACTTATCCACAGGTTTGTGTTTGACGGTGGGTTGAAGTGGCGTATACTGATGGCGTGGTGGGAGATTGTGGAGAATTCACAGAATTCTCCTGAAATGATTCCTGTCACGTCATGACCACATGCTTATCGGTGAATATACACATACGATTGATATTAAAAACCGCGTATCGCTCCCTGCTAAATGGCGTCAGGAGCTCGGCAAGTCGGTGGTCATTACTCGTGGTCTTGAGGGGTGCCTTACGGTATATACCCTCCCGGAGTGGGAAAAGGTGAGCGCAATGTTCAGCAATTCTCCCTTCGCCTCTGCAGACGAACGAGGCTTTGCACGTTACATGCTTTCCGCAGCTGCTGAAGTGGATGTCGACAGTGCAGGGCGTGTGCTTGTGCCAGACGTGCTCAAAACATTTGCGAAGTTCGACAAAACCGTCGTACTCGCAGGTGTCCACAATCGCGTGGAAGTCTGGGATGAAGCACGCTGGCGTGATTACTCAGCAGGCATTGAATCAAATGCAGCAGAGATGGCAGAGAAGATTGTAAGTCGAGCATAGATAGCGATATGCACGACACAAAACACATAACCGTACTGCTTCAGGAAGCGGTCGATGCACTTGATGTACAACCGAATGAAGTTATCGTTGATGCAACATTAGGTAGCGCCGGACACAGTTTGCTCATAGCGGAGCGACTAGGGAAGGCAGGAACCCTCATTGCACTTGATGCTGATGAAAAGGCTATTGCACAAGCGCGCGAAAAATTCATGAAGGTGGCACCAAACGTGCGTCTCTGGAATGCAAACTTTCGTGAGCTCGGCCCACTCCTTGAACAAATCGGTTACGACACAGTAGATGGCATTCTCGCTGACCTCGGTTGGCGACAAGAGCAGTTTGGCGGCGACGTCGAGCAAGGAGGAGGGAAGGGTTTCTCATTTCGTGTCGACGAACCACTGCACATGACCTTTGGCGACCCAGAGTCATACCCCTTCACGGCGTACGATATCGCCAATAGTTGGGAGCCAGAGTCCATTGCGACGATTCTCCAAAATTATGCGGAGGAGCGTCATGCAATGCGCATTGCTCGTGCTATTGTCGCAGCGCGTGAAAATGGCACGATTGCAACATCCGGACAGCTTTCCTCAATTATTGAGGAATCTGTCCCGGCTGCATATCGCCACAGTGGTATTCACCCTTCGACACGTACGTTTCAGGCAATGCGAATTGCTGTCAACGACGAGCTCGGTGTCCTCGAAACATTCATCGAAGCAGCGCTTGAAAAGCTTGCGCCAAATGGACGCCTTGCGATTATCACCTTCCATTCACTGGAAGACAGAATCGTAAAGCACGCATTCCGCAAAGCAGCAGCTGACGGCAAGGGTGAGGTTGTCACCAAAAAACCAATCATCCCGAGTGACGAAGAAGTCACCAAAAATCCTCGCGCACGAAGCGCAAAATTGCGAGTTTTCTTAAAAGCCTTTAATGATTAGTTCTTAGTCCTTAGTTTTTAGCAGACGTGTTCAATGTCACAGACTAAAAACTAACAACTAACAACTGATAGCTACTTATTTGTTCATTTTGTTCTATGATTACTAGTACCAACGACACATTCCACATTCCGCGCGCGTATATTTCATATGCAGTTATTTCCTGTATGTTTGCCGTCTTTGCGCTCTTTGCGTATCTTAACGTGCAGTCTATTATGCATGCGGTTGCATTGCGTGCTATGGATGCGGAGCTTACTGAAATTGAGCGTGATTCACACGCGCTCGAAATGCGTCAGGTAGCAGTTATCAGAGAACTTACCCGTGAACATGCACTCAAGAGTGGTTATGTTGCCCTTGAGTCTCGTGCGTATATCAATGGCAGCGATGTCGCAGTTGCACGACGATAGCGTTCGCGTATAGTGTATACATATGGAACTCGATACTAGTGACTTACTCATCTATATCATCCCCACGTTCTTCATCGGGGCGTCGGCAGGGTATTATGCGGCGATTTTTTTGCTTGGCTAGTATGACGCTCCGCTTCTTTCTTCGCTCGTTCGGTCATATCCAAATCTTCGCTGGCGCTGCGGTTTGGCTACGACTCTCACTCATTCAAAAGATGAAAAAATTCGGAGTCGTTACGCCTATTCTTTATCTGTGCGTAACGCCTTTTTTTGCGTCTGCAGCAGAGCTTCAAACAGATAGGCAAGAACTCATCCGTGCAGAGGTGGTTCGTGTGGTACATGAAAAGCAAGTAAATGTCCCCGGGACTGAGCTTCAGGTGCTACTCCAGACACTTGATGCGCGTACACGAACAGGAGAAATCCTCACCTTTGAATACGACCTCTCGCCAAAACTTTCCGCAGGGAATAGTGTCATCATTAAACGTACAACTACCATCGAAGGAGATGTGTATCTCACGTATCAAGATAGGGACAGGCGTGGTGTGCTCAGTGTGCTCGCGCTCGCCTTTGTTGCACTCTTTGTACTTATGCTTGGCAAGCGTTCATGGCGGACACTTCTCTCGCTCGTATTATCGCTCTGTGCAATTTTTTTCATACTTGTCCCCGCCATTCTCGCGGGATACCCGCCAACATTTCTCACGATAGTGGTGGCAGGAGGCGTACTTGCTCTTATTATTTTTCTTTCCCATGGGCTCTCTTCGCACGGTGCTATTGCATTTTCGGGGACATTTATTGCGGTGGGTATCAGTATTGCACTTGCATCACTCGTGGTGGCGCTTGCAGGATTTACTGGTACAGGCAGTGATGCGGCAGTCTATCTCAATGTTTCAACACGTGGCACTCTTGACCTGCCGGGAGTGCTTCTTGCAAGTATTATTATCGGTATGCTCGGCGTACTCGACGACGTCGCTATTACACAGGCGGCAATTGTCGAAGAGCTCAAAGCGGCAAATCCAGCGTATCGCTTTACAGAACTCTACCGCTCCGCAATGCGTGTCGGTCGTGACCATATCGGTGCGCTTACCAACACCCTCGTTTTTGCCTACGTCGGCGCCGCTTTCCCGCTCGTTCTCCTTATGTCGCTCATGGACACACCGCTCACCTATCTCGTCAATCAAGAAATGGTTGCTGACGAAATTGTTCGTCTTCTTGTGGGGTCAATGGGACTCATGCTCGCGGTACCAATTACTACCGTTATTGCTGCCTACTGGTGGCATTCGCGGGCGGTAAACATGAAGGAGTCCATTCCTACTCATGCGCATACACACATCCATGAGTAATGCTTGCTTCGGTAATGGATATATGTTATAAACTCGGGTAACAGGCCAAAGACAGATGGTCCCAAAGCATTCGCTACGGGATAATTGCTCCGCGCATCCATCCGAGGTTACCCACTCATATTTTATATGACAGGTATACTTCATTGGAAGTGTGCCTGTTATTTTATTCACCCTCTCCAGTATGGAGAGGAAAACAAACCAAACATGGCGATTACCAAATCAAAAAAGGAAGCCATCGTTGGAAAGTTTGACAATGTTGCAAAGGAAGCGCAGTCAATCGTTTTTGTAAACTTCAACGGCCTCACGGTAGGTGAAGTAACAGAAATGCGTGCTGCACTCCGCGCAAAGGGCGTCGGCTACTTCGTTTCGAAGAAGACGCTCATCGAACGTTCACTCACGCCTGCATTCGAAGGTACTATGCCATCACTTGATGGTCAGGTTGCCGTCGCATGGAGCGCAGACCCTCTTGCCTCAGCGCAGGAAGTGCTCGCGTTCACGAAGCAGTTCAAGGATAAGCTCTCGATTCTCGGCGGCGTCTTTGAAGGAAACTTCCAGGACAAGGCGCAGATGAATGAGATCGCAGAGATCCCACCACTCCAGACCCTCCGCGGTATGTTCGTCAACGTTATCAACTCTCCAATTCAAGGGCTTGCGATTGCACTTGATGCCATCGCGAAGAAGAAGGAGGCTACGGCGTAACTTCTCACCCATTAATCAATTCATATATTTATGTCAGAAGTAGAAAACACAGCAGTCGCAACTGAAGAAGTTGTCGTTCCTGCAGAGTTCAAGGACATCGTCGAGAAAATCGAGACTATGTCAGTACTCGACCTCCACAAGCTCGTGAAGGTATTCGAAGCAAAGTTCGGCGTGTCAGCAGCAGCAACTGCAGTCGTTGCAGGCCCAGCAGCTGCAGCAGAAGAACAGTCAGAATTCGCGGTAGAACTTACCGAAGCTGGCGCAACTAAGATTGCTGTAATTAAGGCAGTTAAGGAAGCTCTCGCACTTGGCCTCAAGGAAGCTAAGGACCTCGTTGACGCAGCACCGTCTGTTGTTAAGGAAGGTATGAAGAAGGAAGATGCTGAGGCACTTAAGGCGGCGCTCGAAGCTGCAGGTGCAAAAGTCACCCTTAAATAATAATTCGCTCAAAATGGGCGATCTTGCATGGGGTTCGGACTTTTTTCGACGCTCACCGTATGTTGAATACGGCTCGGTCAAAAAAAGTCCTCCACCCCACGCAATCTCATCCCATTTAGAACGAATTATCTGCTTAACATTACGATGTTGTGCAGAGCAAAAAACGCGCGACAGAAATGTCGGGCGTTTTTTGTTGTGTGTGGGTAATGGTGAGGTGTGATTGAGAGAGGTGTTGACTGATGAGTAAAAGTGTAGTATTTTCCGGTTGTGGAATTCTCCACAAAAACTTGTTCCTTAAGGAGTGACAATGCTCACCATAAAAGATGATTCGAAGGCGGATGGATATATTTCGTATGAAGCCGTGCTCGGTTCGGGGCAGCGTGTGCTTGCGCACATTGTTCTGCCGAACTCCACGACCCCTAAGGTCCTCAAGCTGCTGCATGCGGATACAGGCGTCCCTATCTCGGTCGACGGCGACAGAAAGCAGATTTATTTCCACGGTGAAATCTATCGCAAACAGCTCAGTCGCTTCGGTCGAGTGGCAGCAAAACATGGCATTCGCCTAATGCGCCAACAAATACGTCGAGGAGACTACCAAAAACTCACCGGATTCCATACGGTGTAATCCTCGGACGTCATGCACCGTGAGGGGAGTTTTTAAGAAACTCCCCTCACACCCAAAACCTGCACATCCGCGGGTTTTTTTATCTTTCAAACGAGTGAGTGTCGTAGCCAAGTCGTAGCGCTAGCGAAGATTTGAATATGACCGAACGAGAGCAGAAAGAAGCGCAGCGTCATGTTCAAACGAGTGAGTGTCGTAGCCAAGTCGTAGCGCTAGCGAAGATTTGGATATGACCGAACGAGAGTAGAAAGAAGCGACTTGTGGTGAGCTTGTCGAACCAAGCGTCAGTATGGTAGTGTACACTTTGCTATTCTCAAATTCCACGTATACTATATGTATGTCAATACCACGTCTTGTTGAATATGGCTTTCTCTTCCTACTCCTTGCTGCAGTAGGGTATGTTGCATGGAAAGTCTTCGCGCCATTTGTTGGTGTGCTCGCACTCTCGGTTGTTATTACCGTGCTTGCGTATCCGTTCTATGAGCGCCTCCACTACACAGCGCCGTGGCGTAACTATCCAGGTGTCAACGCTTTTCTTACGGTGCTTGGCGTCTATACAGTAATTATCGGCGCGACGGCGATTTTTGCCGCGGTTATTCTCCGTGAAGCACGTGCTATCTACGCAGCATTTAACGATGGTGGTACCGAAACGTTTGGTGTCTATATGCAGAACATTGAACATCTTGTGCGTGTGCTCATTCCTGATTTCACCATCAACATCGCTGATCTTGCACGGAATACTGCGGGGATTGTTGCGTCAAATATCAGCAGTCTCTTTGCGTCAACTGCAACAACAATCGCACTCCTGTTTCTTTCAATGCTTATCTCATTCTATCTTTTGCGTGATGGTAAACAGGCAATCAGCTATCTCATCTCGGTGAGTCCCCTCAACGACATTGATGACCGCAAAGTACTCGATCGCATTGTTGGTGCTATCCGCGGTATTATCTTTGGCGTGATGATGGTTGCTATTATACAGGCTGTCATGACGATGCTTGGGCTTACTATCTTCGGTGTTGAACGTGCGGTACTCTTTGGGTTTATTGCTGCATTTGCAGCGCTCATTCCGGGTGTTGGTCCTGGGCTTTTCGTCTTTGTGCCACTTACTATTTACCTTGTGGCAACGGGGCAGTACATGGTTGCGCTTGGCGTTGGCGTATGGGGTTTCCTTGCGGTTGGTACCATTGACAACATTCTTGGACCGCTTCTCATGCGCCGTGGCGGCACCTCGCTTCACCCTCTCGTTATTCTCCTTTCCGCACTCGGTGGTATAACGGCATTTGGACTTATCGGCTTCGTCATTGGTCCAGTCATCATGAGTATATTTGTTGCTCTTCTAGAAATCTACTCAGATCACATCGCAAAAAAACGTTTGGAAAACGAACGTGTAGGAGTAAACTAAAAGATCCACAACTTCGAGTTTGGTCTTTCTGCAAGGTAGACATATAATACCCTCATGAAAAATACCCAAGTATTTACAGCACTCGTCGCAATCGCTTTCATTCTCATTGTAGGACTCGTTATTCGTTATACAGGAGCAGCCGACGTAACAACCAGCGCAGAAATCCAAAACGAACCACCAACAATCAACACACTCCGTTTCGCCACGACCGCATTTAACACGGACGACCTCACCAGCACTGGTATCCTCCCCAGCGTAGGCAACACCCGCACCATCCACATAAACGGCCTCATCCAAGACAACAACGGAAAAACAGACATAGCCACATCAACAATCTCCCTCACCTTCCACCGAACCACAAAAGGAAACACCTGTACCACCGACCAAAACGACTGCTACCGTACCACTACCTGTACCTTCGACTATACCCTCACAAGCGAAACAGAACTCGCATACAACTGTCCTCTCGACCTCGCATACTACATAGACGCAACAGACACCGCAGGAGCATACGCTGACGACAACTGGACTGCAGAAGTCACTCTAGCTGACCAGGCAGGTTCACCTGCAACACTCACCGCAACAATAGAAGTGAACTCTCTCCTTGCACTGAACCTCCCTGATGGTATTGACTATGGCACCAGAACACTTGGTGAACAATCAAGTAGTACTACCAACGTTGAAACAGTACTCACCCAGCGTGGCAATACTCGTGCTGATGTCTTTGTCTCTGGTGGTACTATGG
>MFLE01000009.1 GCA_001781205.1 Candidatus Kaiserbacteria bacterium RIFCSPHIGHO2_02_FULL_49_34 | reverse complement strand
TCTGCTGAGGTTGAGACGTCGGCTGCTTGGGTGTAGCGGAGGACGATTCCTATGATGAGGAGGAATGAGATGGTAATGAGGGTGGTGAAGATTTTTGTATTGGTTGACATAGTGAGTACACTATAACTCCACTTTGCGAAAATAAGAAGTGGATAACTAACGAGCATTATATCAGTCACATCCTCCAACAAAAAAATCTGCTTAGCGCAGATTTTTTAGACTTCTCTAAAATCCTATAATTACTGGGATTACAATTGGAGTCTTGTTGGTTTGTACGAGGAGGAATTTCGTAAGGGCTTCGGTGACTTCGTCACGGAGAACATCGAGATCAATATGGCGAGAGCCAGCGGTTGAACGCTCGATGTGGTCGCGCACCATGGTGCGCGCGTCGTTCAAGAGTTGCTGGTTTTCACGGAGGTAAATGAAGCCTCGCGATATAATATCAGGTGACTTACGAAGCTTTCCGGTGCGGGTGTCGAGTGATGCTACGACGACAAACATGCCATCGTTCGAAAGCGCGATACGGTCGCGGAGCACGACTTCTTGACGGAGTCCGACAGAGAGTCCGTCAACGGTAAGGTCTTCATTCGGCATTTTGTCGGGGAGCACACGGAGGAGTTCCCCCTTGTAGATTTCGATAACTGAACCGTTGTCTGGCACGACGACGTTCTCACGTGGGAATCCATCCGCAATCGCCGCATACATGTGGCTCTTGAGGTGGAAGTGGTTACCGTGAATCGGCATGAGGAACTTTGGTCCGACAGTGCGACGAATCCAATTCATTTCGCCTGAGTATCCGTGACCTGATGCGTGGATATTGTCGCCCTGGTAGGTGACAACGCGTGAGTTGTTGCGGAAGATTTTGTCTTTGAGCGACTGTACGGCGAGTTCATTTCCTGGAATAACTGATGAGGAAAGGAGCACGGTGTCGTACTGGTCGAGCTTAAAGAAACGGTGTCCGCCTGTTGCAATGCGGGACATTGCGGCGAACTCTTCGCCCTGTGCACCAGTTGCAAGGATAACGAGCTTTTCGCGTGGATGCTTTTCGGCTTCTGGCGCGGAGACAATGAGTCCTGGGGGCACCGTGATGATGCCTGCTTTGATGGCGATGTCGAGGTTCGTCTTAATTGAACGACCTTCAGGCACGATAACACGACCGAACTCAATACATGACTGCACGATTGACGTGAGACGTTCAAACTGTGACGCAAAGGTACCTATAACGAGACGACCTTTCGTGTCGCGAATGTACTTGCGAAGATTCTCGAAGACAACACCTTCTGGCTGTGAGAAGCCGGGGCGGTCACAGTTGGTTGAGTCAGCGATGAGAAGGAGGTTCTTCTGTGCACCGACGTGTTCCCAGTAGCGTTTTTCTTCGCCGACTACTTCTTCGTTTTTGTGATCGAGGCGCACGTCGCCGGTAAAGACAACATTGCCCCATTGTGTTTCCACCATGACACCCATTGCGTCAGGAATCGAGTGAGTAACAGGGAATGTTTTTACCTTGATGCCCGTACTGAAGGTAACTGACTCCCCTTCTTTAATAACCTGCATGTCGAGCGGGTCAAGATGAGGATACTCTTCGTGACGCTTCAAAATAAGGAGCGACGTGAGGTACTGTGTGTAAATGCGTGGATAGCCGAGACGTTCGATGAGGAATTGAATACCGCCGATGTGGTCGAGGTGTCCGTGCGTGATGAACATGCCACGGATTTTATGCTTATTGGCTTCCAGGTACTGTGTGTTTGGCAAGATGAAGTTAACGCCCGGCGCATTGTGAAGCGGTGATACGAACTGGAGTCCACAGTCGAAGATGATAATGTTTTCATGGTCTTCGTAGAAGTACATGTTGCGTCCGATGCCTTCTGCACCAGAAACAACACCAATACGAACAATGTTTGGGTCGGTTACTTGCTGTATAGCAAGCGGACGAATGTCTGTATTCGGACGCTGTACGAGTGCTGGCGACGTAGTGCTACGACGCTGACGCGCCTGTGTACGCACACGCTTACGTGGCTCGTCTTTGCGGACGAAGCGAATGTTGTTGCGACCAGCAGGTGATGCTGGTGCGCTTTCGGCGCGATTCCGTGTATGCGGAGTGCGGGGAGTATGCGACGGAAGCGGCGCACGGGGAGTGTGTGAAGCATCAGGGGCGCGACGCGGGTACGGCGCACGTGAGGTACGTGCTTCGTCTCCCGATGTACGACGTGGGCGCATATTTGAGAAGACGCGCCGTGATCGTGGAGATGATGATGAGGGTTCCATAAATTGTTTAATAGTTAAAATTGTTTAATAGTTTTTAGTTCTGCGAGGTTCGTGCTACGGCTTTCAAAATTGAGTGCAGTTGTGCCGGCTGGAGTGAAATTTTATCGGAGCCGTACCTGACGTACGGTGAAGAGAAAATTTCGCGAAGCCGGTGCAAATGTGACAATTTTGGAAGCCGCCCATTATTTTGCAAATATTTTCCAGACTCTCTCTGTCTCCTTATACCATGTCTGTATGAGTGCAAAACGTTCAGACTGGTCGACGATGCGAGCAGGCAGCTCGAGCGTGACGTCATCGCGTACTGCATATATAAAGTATGGACTGAAGAGAAACAGGGCGGGCGTATCAGCACGGAACGCAGTCATAAAACTTTCATATGCTGCACCGTATGCTTCGGTTGTCGTTGCGCTTCGCATATGTTCAAGCGACGTGTCGGCAGAAAGGTTCGTATAGAGTGCAACATTGAGGCCTGGCTCAACGCGGCGTGATGAATGCCAAAATGGATACAGGTCACGAGCTCGTCCGAACGCTGTCCCATACAAGAGCATTTCATATTCTCGCGCCGCGATAGTACTGTTCATATCAGCACGTTCACGTGCAATAACTTTTGTAGGAACACCAAGCTCTGCGAGCCGGGCTGCGAATGCTGCGGCAGTCTCGGTAAAAACAGGTGTGTTGAGTGTGGTTATGGTGAATGAGAGTGTTGTGGTTGCGCCGGCAATCTTTTTTGCCCAAAGGCTTTCATCTTCATGCCACTCCCAGTCACCGCGCTCGAGCCTTGCTCGTGCAGCTTCAAGTCCAATACTCTTGTCCTCTGCTGGAGTTAACCCATCAACCCCTGTCTTCCACGCTACAGGCAGTGGTTCACTAGTGCTTTCGCCGTAACTGCCGAGCACTGCGTGTGTGAGCGCTTCACGGTCAATAAGTAGGTCAAGTGCTTCGCGTGCAGCCGTGTCAAGAAGTGCTGGTGCGGTTTTCTGATTAAAGAAGACACCAAAGGTACGCGGCAAAGTACGTGTCATGAGCGACACGTCAGATGCTGCCTGAATTCGTGCGGCGCTCGCTGCGTCAATACTTGCCGCCATGTCAATCGTTCCTGCTAAGAGGGCTCCAATCCGTAGTTCGTCATTAGGGAAGAAGCGCGCATGGAGATTCACCCGTGGAGCATCAGTAGATACTCCTTGTGGCACGAAGACAAATACTTCAGGCGAACCATCGATAGACGTCTTCCGTGTTGCGAGTGTGAACTTCCCTGCACCGACAGGAGTGAGATTATAGTCGCTATAGCTTAGACGATCAGGCGCAATTGGACTCCAAATATGTGCGGGCAAAATGCCAATAGTAAGAAGTTCAAGAAAACCGGGATCGCGCGCAGGAATAGTAAGCACAACCTCATGCGTGCCGACAACTTCCACAGAAACATGTTGAAACGGTGCGCGAAGTGACGAACCGACAATTGCATCTTGTGTGGTCCGAATGGTGAAAGCAACATCTTCTGCAGTGACTGGGGTGCCGTCACTCCACATACGGTTCTGTGCGAGAGTGATAGTGTAGGTGGTACCCTCGTCGTTTATCGCAACGTCTTCCGCAAGGTCATACGCGAGATTTCCTTCGGCATCAATCTGCATCACCCCTGCATAAACAAGCGCCGAGAGATCCTTATCAAGTTGCGTGGTTGCAAGCACTGGGTTTATAAACCGAGGTACGCCGACAAAACCTTCAGTAAGAGCATCACCATGAAGTGGCGTTTCCACAAGAAAACGATTACTTACCTGCACCACGGCAAGAAGAAACGTAATCACAAGCGCACCAAGCGCACACGCAAAGAGCAGTCGGTCACCCGGCTTCAGATGGTCAAAATATGCAAAGAGACGATCCACGGTAGAATTGGAAAACAAGTAAAGACACGCATCTTCTTTTACAAAGAACGCGAGTATGAATAGATTATGCAAAAGAGTCTAGCCCTGCGCCAAAATAAGAGAAAGTAGCGTCGTAAGCACAAAAAGAATACCTGAGACAATTGCCACCTTGAACAAAAACATTTCTCCGCCGCGACGCTTGTTGAATGTGCCGCTGAAATTATCGCTGCCGAACGCGCCACCAAGGCTCGAACCGCGCTGCTGCAAAAGAATTGCCGCAATGAGAACGATAGAGAGAATCACCTGAGCGTACGGGAGTACCGATTGCATAGCTTCCATAGTTCCCAGATACTACCACACCTCTGCAGAGAATGCAAAATCCAAGGGCGCGAGCTCATTAATCTCTGGTAACCAAAAATATTTTGTCATCCTCGTGGTCTTGAAAGCAAAGAAGGACGCCTGTCCGACTATTGCTTTCAAATACCCGGGGATGACAGATGTTTGTATTGTATGCTTACAATACCACGCAGAGTAAAACAAAGACTTCTTTCAAAATGAGATGAAGTTGTGCTGGTTGGAAGATATTTTTGCAGGAGCCGTACCCAATGTACTTGTGACGCTCCGCTTCTTTCTTCGCTCGTTCGGTCATATCTGAATCTCCGCTTACGCTTCGACTCAGCTACGACGCTCACTTGCTTGAAAGATGAGTCAAAAATTTCTGAAACCAGTGCAAATTCGCTTATTTTGGAAGAAGTCTACGGTATGAATTGTTTGAGCCAGTAGCTGAAAAACCCCTTTGTTTTTGTTGGTGTTGGAATGCCTGTTTCTTGTGCTTCGTCGTCGAGATTGACGGCCCACATGCAGGTACCATAGACGGTCATGAGGTACTCGTGAGGAATACCGCCCTTTTTCTCAAACGGTGTTGCAACGTTACGTGCGGGAAGTTCGAGGATAGTACGTGCAATTTCATCGATACCTGACGCGAGTGCACCGCCACCAGTCAAAAATACACCTGCGGGAAGGATATTGCGGAATTTCATGCGACGGAAGTGATCGCGGATTTTCGTGAAGAGTTTAGTATAGAAATCTTGTACCACGGTATCGTATTTCTTTTTCGGGAAAGCAGTTCCCTGCACGCCAACACGCTTTATTTTATCGGCCTCTTCGGGGGTTATACGGAAGTGTACGGCAAGCTCTTCCGTCAAATTCGCGGAACCGATGGTAAGCACGACAAGTGCAACAGGACGGGATTCTTCAAAGACCGTCACAGTTGTTGTCTCTGCACCAATATCAACCAGCATAGCACCCATGCGCTTATGCACACGTGAGAGTGACACAATTGACGACGCCAATGGCGACGGCACCGCATCAACAATTCGCACTCCTGCATGCTGTGCAAGCATTTTTAGCGCATCATATTGTTGCTGGAGTGCCGAGACAATAATCGTATCAACTTCAAGCTTATTGCCCTGCATCCCCTCGGCGTGCCCAATAACCTTCTTGTCGTCGAGCGCCGTGCGGAGCACGATTTCAGGAAACAGATGCATATTCACGAGCTCGCCACGAATCTGCTCGGTACCATACGCAATAGCACGCTCGATGTCATCGTGCGCGATAATCTGGTTTGGCCCCTGCGCTATCGTTTCGCCGTGTGCGTAGTTCGAACCCAGCATCTCACCCCCAATTGAAAGATACGCATCGGTAATGTGATGCTTAGCGTTTTTCTCCGCCTCGGCAAGCGCATTTTGCAGTGCACGGAGCGCATCAGCGTGGTTGACGACGTACCCACGTTCAATACCACGAGACTCCGCCTTGCCGAACCCAATTACGTGCGACACCTGCTCACCATCTTTCTCGGAGGCACGAAAGACCATCACTTTAATCAGTGATGAGCCCATGTCGATACCTGTGATGATACGTGTACGCTTACTCATATTATTTTAACCCGTATTTTTTGACCGTCTTCTCTTCGAGTGCGTCCATTTTGTCGCCGTGATCATGCCCTTTGAGGTGGTAGAGTCCGTGAATAAAGAGAAAACCCATGAAGCCGGTGGGTGTCATACCGAACTTCTTCGCTTGGCGATTTGCAACCTCTGGGCAGATATAGATTTCGCCCTGCGTATCATCCAATGGAAAAGAAAGTACGTTTGGATAGTAGTCTTTCTTGCGATAGGCGATGTTGAGTGCTTGTGCACGCGTTCGTCCGACAAATATAAGTGTTAGCTCATAGTTCGCACCTAAAATATCTCGCTTCATGCGTTCAAATGGAAGCTGTTTTGGATACGTTCGCGTAGTATGTGCGATTGAAAAACTCATACGCACAGTATACCTGCACAATGCAAAAATCCCAACTCAGTTCGCGGTTCCACCAAGAACTCTATGTGCCATGTAAATCGACAACACGTTCAAGTTCATCGAGCGAAGTGACGCCCGCAAGGACTTTCATGACGCCGTCTTGCTGCATGGACGGAATTCCTTGTGGTTTAATACGTTCGGAAATTTCTTCTTCGCTAATTCCCTTTTTGATATGTGGCGCAAGGTCGTGAGTCATGCGGACGGCTTCGTAAATACCGATACGACCTTTGTAGCCACTCATACCACACTTATCGCAGCCGACAGCATCGTAAATTTGTGTCGATGCTGGTGCAGTCCCCAGTACACGCATCATGATTTTCTGTTCATCAGGTGTTGCGGTGCGCGCTTTTTTACAATGCGGACACAAGCGGCGCGCGAGACGCTGTCCGAGCATGAGGTTAAAGGAACTTCCAAGAATTGTTGGTTCGATACCCATGTCGATAAGGCGAGGAATCGCACCGATGGCGCTGTTGGTGTGGAGTGTTGAAAACACCAAGTGCCCCGTGAGTGCGGCATGTACAACAGTTTCTGACACCTCAAGGTCGCGCATTTCGCCGACCATAATAATATCTGGGTCTTGACGGAGAATTGCGCGCAGCCCAGATGCAAATGTGTAGTGTGCGCCTGTTTGTGTTTGTACAATGCCCGGCAGACGGTATTCGATAGGGTCTTCAATCGTTATGATTTTAACGCCTGGTTTATGTACGGCGATAAGAAACGCATAGAGCGCAGTTGTTTTACCTGACCCGGTAGGACCTGTCGTAATGATAGCGCCATTCGGACGCGCAAGTTCTTCTTCGATAACATTGCGCAGTATTTCACTAAAGCCGAGATCTTCAAGTGAGAGCTGCGCCGATTCAGAGTTAAGAAGACGCATCACGACTGACTCACCGTGCCCGCCTGGAATAATTGAGACACGCACATCAATCGTCGCCGCGCCAAGTACGAAACTCATACGTCCGTCTTGCGCTTCATTGTGGACATTGAGTTTCGCACCAGCAAGAAGCTTGATACGTTGCATTACACCGTGATAAATCGTTGGAGGAAGATTAGTGACCTCCCATAGTACGCCGTCGATACGGTATCGCATACGCGTTGTGTCTTCTTCGGGTTCGATGTGAATGTCGGAGGAACGAAGCGCGTTTGCACCTGCGAACATGATACTCACGATGCGGCTAATCTTTTCTGATGACTCCATTGCGAAGGCTTCTTGCATCATAGTGTCAACATCGAGGTGTGAACGGATACGCTCCGAGAGTGATGCAACAAGCTCGGCATCAATGTCGAGTGAGTGTTTGGATGATGCGGTCGCGCTACGCAAATCCGCATAACGCAGATATACATGCTGAAGGCTCGCCTCAGAGACCATGTACTCTTTGACGACATATCCCTTCTTTTTTAAGGTTGTGACAACCTCCTGCGCGCGCGGATTCTTCGGATTCTTCATCGCTATCGAGAGCGTGGTGCCGTGGAGCAAAAAGGCAACCATCTCAAGCTCTTTCGCTTGTGCTTCAGGGATCTGCGATAATGCTTCTGGGTTAATAGAAATACCGACGAGGTTGATATAATTCGTCCCTATCTGCGCCGCAAGCATTCGCACCCGTTCTTCTACTTCGTCATGTCGGAGTGACGCAAGCTTCCCTGCAACACGTTCATCATCAAATTGAATCATATGCGCAGTATAGCATTAGTTGGGGAAATTTTAGTAAAGATTTTAAAATTGATTTTAACTAGTATCTAATTTTGAGAACTGTTCCCTCATTTTGTCATCCTGGAAGAATCCAGCGTCGAAACGGCATGCTCAATGTAGCCACAACCGATAGGTAGAGCGATGTGCTTAAAAGCACGAACGCTTTAGAATCATGTATAATGTGCCGACTCTGGATTCTTACAGAATGACAAAAGTAACGTACACAGCAGGCGTTTGGATGGGTGGTTAAAGCGATATGCATACATGTCTCTCAGGGAGGAGAGGGCAAGACCTCTCCTCCCTGAGAGACATGTATGCACACACAAACACGCACCGAAGTGCGTGTTTGTGTGTCGATAAGCCGGATTCTGTGCCGCCCCTTGCGGGGTGGTGACAGTCATTTATCTGGGCAATGTGTCGCCACACTGCTCGAGCGGTTCTCATCTCCTTGCGGAGAAGCACGACCTTGCATGCAGGTAAGGATTTAGCCGTTTCAACTACACACTTCGTTTCGTGCATAGCTTCCCATCGCAGGGACTTCTTTCTTTCGATTAAAGCGTCTCTGTTCGCACCTCGCGCGTTGCCGCGTGCAGGAGTTACCTACTACCGTCCTCCATGCTCTTGCGAGCATGGGCATGTCCGGACTTTCCTCCCAGTATTACTACCGAGCGACTGTCTGACGGCGTGAATATACCATGCAAAACGCGAGTGCGCAATACATACTCATATCTAAAAAGCGTAGAGTGATTCCATGGAATCAAAGTTTTCCCTCAGCTACCCTGATACCCTACTCCGCGCGGCGGTATTTATTGATGCCGAAGCGAATACTATTCTGCGTGCAGCAGGCATCACCATTACCTTTACACAATACAGAATTTTGCGCCATATTGCGAGCGGCACCACCATGCCAACCGTACTTGCACATCTTCTTGCTGTATCACATCCCGCAATGTCACGCCATTTGAAAAACCTGGAGGCTTCGAAGCTTATTAAGAGCAGTATCCACACTGACAGCCGTCGCGAGCACCATATCACACTCACCCTTAAGGGCACGAAACTATGTAAAGATGCAGAGCAGACGCTTGCCAAAGGACTTAAAATAACACTTGCTGACATTTCCCCTTCAGCACGCACGTCGGTGCTGACAACACTCGAAAAAACAATCATCGCCTGTGCACATGTTGCCGAGTAATGCTTCGCTTCTTTCTACTCTCGCTCGGTTATATCCAAACCTTCGTTAACACTTCGGCCTGGCTACAACTCTCACTCGTTTGAAAGATAGCTGATTTCCTTTCTACAAAAACACCTCCGCTTACGGAGGTGTTTTTGTAGGCTATTGCTCTCGGATATCTCCTTCGATATTAATAATAATTGTTGCATTGCCGCCTGGACACTCGAGTGTGTAGACGGTTTGCTTCGTTATTTGCCCTGTTGACTTTGCACCATTCGTGCTCACGACAACATTGTTCAGTGTCGTATCAGTAGTGTCAAAGGTACACGATGGATTGCTATTAAGATCGTAGGTGAGGGTTGCGGTTGAACCAGAGGTGACAATAAGGCTACTTGAGGTGAGCGTCGGTAAGCGACTGCGTGTAGTGACATCCACCGAAGCATTTGCGGGTGATGTGCCCGTAGCACCAGGACATTGAACCGTATAGGTTTTTGTCGTGCCTGGCGCAGGCTCATCGACAGCAGTTGCGATTCCTGAGGTTGTGCCTGCGGTAAATCCACCGGCATTACAGGTGCTTGCATTTGTTGAACCCCATTGAAGATTGATTGTATCGGTTGGTTCAATGGTTTGCGCAGCAGTTGTCCAAGCACCGCCATTCACACGGACCTGCAAGGTTGCCGTTGGTGCAGGGATAGTGACACTCGTGCCACTTGTACCTCCAGTAGTTGCATTGGCAATTCTTGTCACTGATCCACCTGGACCAGTACAGGTCATTGAATAGGTGTTTGGCGTCTTGATAATATTGCTCATAGTCTGACTGCCAGAAACTGCTTTGTTTCCGGTCCAGTCACCTGATGCAGTACATGCGGTTGCGTTTGTGGTTGACCAAGTAACAGTTGATGCACCGCCATACCCAACAACTGTTGGATTCGCTTTGATAGTGAGTGTTGGTGCGGGGATAGTCACCGTTACATCCCTTGTGATGGAACCACCGGGGCCAGTACAGGTGAGGGTGTAGGTATTTGGTGTTGTAGTAATGGCACCTGTTGATTGACTACCCGAGACAGCTTTGCTTCCTGACCACGCACCTGACGCAGTACAACTGGTGGCATTTGCTGTTGACCACGTGAGTGTCGATGCGCCACCGTTACTTATTGATGTTGGATTTCCCGTGAAGCTGAGTGTTGGCGCAGGAATAGTGATAGTAACATTCCGTGTAATAGAACCGCCAGGGCCAGTACAGGTGAGGGTGTAGGTATTTGGTGTTGTAGTAAGAGCACCTGTTGATTGACTGCCAGAGACTGCTTTGCTGCCTGACCATGCACCTGATGCAGTACAACTGGTGACGTTTGTTGATGACCAGCTGAGTGTTGATGCGGTATTATATGTAACTGATGTTGGATTTCCTGTGAAAGTAAGGGTTGGCGTTGGAGGTGTACAGGTTACTTGCCTACTTATTGGTGAACTACAGTATCCCGCAACACATGCATGAACCCATACATTGTATGTGTTTCCTTGTGCTCCACCGGCACTCCAAGAGGTGCTACCATATCCATCAGCACAGACGTCGCCAGGATACTGAGCAACATTACATGCCCCCTTCCATGGATTCGATTGATTATCCACACGGAGATTGTATGAGGTTGCATTTGTTGCTGACCAGTTTGCACTGACTGTATTGCCATCGGCGCTACATGTTGCATTTATAGAGGTCATTGCTGGTGCCGCTGCGACATATACCGTAACCGAACGCGTAACTGTTCCTCCTGCACCCGTACATGAGAGTGTATAACTACGACTAGAAGTAAGTGCCCCTGTTGACTGCGAGCCGCTGAGAGCCTTACCACCTGACCAACCGTTTGATGCGGTACAGCTCGTGGCATTTGCTGATGACCAGCTAAGTGTTGATGCACTGTTGTAGCTTATGCTTGATGGATTTGCCGTGAGACTGAGCGTTGGTGCCGCTGCGGCAGTACACGGAGCGCTGTATGTTTCGGTGATTCTTGTTGTTTGACGTCTACCCCATCCGATTACTTGGCTACCAGTTTGTCTCCATGCATGCGGTCCAGACTCAACATAGCCAGACGGACATGATGCCGGCATCATGTAGCCGCCAGCTTCACCGAGCGGCGAGAGTTCATAAAACACGAGCTCGTGTCGCGCGTCCTCTGTAAGAACAGCCGCACGAGATGGCGTTACAAGCGAAGTAAGGAGAAACACCATCACCCCAAGAAGTGCGAGTGCGAGCAGTGCACCGAGTGCAGCGGCATAGCGTGTGCGAAATTGTAAGATATGAGTATGCATAGTGTTATTGTGATGTTAACTGAACCAATGTAGCAATGTTGTGTTCGATACTAGTACGCATTTGCTCGTACCCTTCCTCATAGTATGCTGGGTCGTTGCCAGGGTATGCAATACCAAAGTCATCAGGCATCATTGCTCCAAGTGCAGCGAGTGCTATATCAAACTGTTCACTCGCCTCTGCAAACTGATGCGAATGCATAAGGAATAGTCCATAGGAATTTGCAACCCATGGATTGTTCGGGAACATGTCGACAATCGGTTCAAGAAGTTCACGTCCTTCAGTAAATTTACCTTGTGCAAAGTAAATCCACGAGAGATCAACATAGCCCGCCCAAAGATTAGGCTGTCGTGTGATGAATTCTTTAAAACCTGCTTCTGCTTTTTCGTACTCTTGTGCAAATCCATAAATGAGTCCTTGCATGTAGTAGTTACGGCTAAAATCAGGTACCAGTGCGGTACTGGTATCAATGTGCTCTTTTGCTCCTTCAATATCATTCAGTACAAACAGTACGCGAGCGAGCTGGTAGTGTGCAAGATAATTTTCTGCATCACGGCTAATCGCCTTTTCAAAATACTCCTTTGCAAGCAGTACATTATATGGCTGTGCACCGCCAAAATACTGCGAACCAAGGTCGACATATACATCAGAATTCCCACGGCTCGCAATAAGTGTTGCACGGTCACTTCCCGTCACAGCAAACATAAGTGCCCCTGCAAACCGTGGCGCGCTTAGTGAGAGCATGAGAAACAGCAGCACAAGCGTTGCTATGGTGACAGTAAAGCCAAGGAGGATGTACTGTAGAGTAGATGAGGTGTTTTCTTCTTGCATACTATACTATATATTATTTGCTAAATGACCACCCCATGCCCTCTAGGGTTGTCCGAGTGGAAAGGCTTCCTTCCGCATAGGTAAGCACGAAGGAACGCAACGCATCTTGCCAATGCGGAAGCGTAAAGAAGAGATAAAGTCCTTGCGACACACGTAATGCCTCAGGTGTATCGAAGCGTGCAAGCATCTCTGGAATACGCTCACGGTGTACACCTGTTGCATCAGCAAGATATGCATAGTAAAGCTGCAGGAATCCTGTTATACTTTCTTGGTATACAATATCACCGTCGCCACGAGCCACAATACCTCCCGCTGTTGCCAGCGCATCGTTGATTGTCTGTAATCCTGCCTCAGCATCAAATGAGTATTTCTCAGGGAGGTACACAGAGAGTGAATACTTCAATGCTGTCTGATACCCCTTAAGAAGAAGCGCATGATAACGAGTTTCTCGGAAAAGCAATGTTCTACCATCAAGGTACGGGTAGAGCGTATCAATTTCTCCAAGAATGCGCGCACGAGCGCCGTCGCTCAAATCGGTGCGGTCAAGGTTATGAATAAGATACTCCATATCCCACGCGACAAGATACGGATCCGTTTCGGGAAGCTCCTGCATCATGGCATGTAAAACACTGAGTGCTTTGAAGTGTCCGTTCTGCCAAAGAACGTCCGCATCCGTTAGTGGCTTTACTGTAAATGGCAACATATACACACCGAGATATCGATCATTGCGCCACTGCGTATCGTTTGTTACCATAAAATCGTCAAGCGTGTACTTCTTGAGAAACTCTCCATTATCATAGGTCTCCGCAGCAGCAGCAAACCAATCGTAGCACTCACATGACTGCTGAATACCGATGAGGATTTGACTGAGTGCATTTCGCTTCTCATCTGGTGTTGCCTCAGCGGACGTAAAAATATCGAGCATCTCATGATACGAAGCAATAAAATTATTGCGAGAAGTATCGGTAGTGTAGTCAAGATTGGTTTGCTGCAGTAAAATAGCCTTTGAAAGCTTTGCGCGTACGTATAAATCTCTCTGCTCATCATTACCTGCAGTGTTACGTGTTGCGAGCTCATCGAGCATAGCGATTTCGCTTGTATAATCCCGCTGCAATGTATCACTCCGCTCTCGCACTCGTCGAGCGTCAGTTATCTGTTGCATAAGAAGTGTGTCTGCAGCTATTTGTGCGTCACGCTGCACATCAGCCTCGGAGAGTGTCGGTACAGGAGTATAATTCGCAACATACAACGCATAGATAACACCGAGTACTATAATGCCCGCAGATATAGGATAGAGAATTTTTTTAAACATGGTATTCGTATATTAGTTACCACCATCATCACCATCGTCACCTGTGGTGACGTTATAGGTGCGAGTCTGCGTATCAGCATACGCGCTTTCAGGTCCGAAAAAACTTTGTCGTTCTTCATCACTAACAAGCGAGCCTGCATCCTTTTTCCCTATAAGAAAAACAGCAAGTATCGCCATCGTGCCGTAGAAAATGTATTTAATGTATTTCATACTGACAGTATAGCATGTATCGCAAAAAGCAACCTGTGGACAACTACTCAAGGTGAGGTAACCTGAGTGAAGTTGAAAGAGGTTGCTTGCGGCGAGCCTGCCGGTCCTAAGCTTGTCGAAATGGCCAAATCTGCCAAGCCCTATCGATAGTGATTTTTCACAGGATAGCCGACTATTTCTGCTTCGTTTTCGGTGTGTATCCAGTCGTTATGTCCAATTGCCTTGTAGGTAAGCGCGCAGATATTATTGGTATCGACGATGCGATAAAACGGCCCGCCATTAAGGGAGTGGTCAAATGTAAAACTGATGCGGTTAATATCGCTCATTGCAGCACAAAGGCGAGTAAGACGGAACCAGTCACGATATGGATCACACCGCCTGCGAGCAGACTCACTCACCATATCGATATTCTCGGTTTCGCCGTTTTTTCCGTAGACGACTGCTTGCGATATACACTGATGATTCGCTTCAAACATATAGAGGCCATTTTTATTGCCTTCCATAGTAAGCTTCTCATCACCTTCAATAAACTTTGGCGACAATTGTGCGAGTATAAGGAGTATGATGAGCCCCCATCCAGGGAGTGATTTTGTATCAAATGGCGGCGCAGTATAGCGATACCATGGGCCAAACATCACAAGTATCATGGCAAAGACAATCGTGGGGTAATGATATCCGACGAGAATACTTGAATAAAAGTGGAATGCTGCAAAGAATACGAGCGCCGTCCGCTGAAGGAATTTATTTGGCGAAAGCAAAAACCATGCCAGCACCATTTCTGCCACAATAACAAGATTGGTGAAGAGAGGGATACTCCAATCAGGAAAGAAAGGGAGCCCTGTATACATCGCGGTGAAGTACCCACCCTCTATCCACGCAGGCGATATTTTTGAAACCGTTGATAATACGTAAAACAGTACCAATCCAAGTTTCAAGAAAAATTCTTTATGCGGCAAAAAAAGCAGTACAATTGCGAAGATGATAATGTAGTAATCATAGTTACCTAAGAGCAAATCGGTGCCAAAGAAGGTCGTGAAAAAATGCCAGGCAAAAAGTGGTATGAGGGAAAGTTGTGCCTCACGCCATTCTTTTTTGTATATAAGGTACACCACCCATAGCATGAGTCCGAAAAAGAGCATGTAGAGCGTCGGTTGCGAATAGCCATAGGGTAGCTGCTCAAGAAGTATCCATTGCTCACATGACTGAAACCATGGTCGACATACAGTGCGAAACGAATCATAGGCGCTCTGCGTCATGGTACCGGAATAAAAGTAACCAGAGAACGTGATGTAGTAACTTAAGAGGAGCGAACCAAATGCCCACTGGAGAATTTTGTTTTGTGCGATTTCTTTGGAGAACATAGAGGACGTTATTTAAATTTATTATAAAGTGGTACTGCGATACATTTTGTAATCACGACAAGTGACACTACGAAGAGCAAGCCCCAATACCCCACCTCAAATACTCGATAGTGTGTATGAATAAACTGCTGAAGAGGCGGCTCTGTTTGGGGATT
Organism: Candidatus Kaiserbacteria bacterium RIFCSPHIGHO2_02_FULL_49_34; assembly: GCA_001781205.1. Classification (GTDB taxonomy): domain Bacteria; phylum Patescibacteriota; class Minisyncoccia; order Phycocordibacterales; family UBA918; genus HO2-49-34. The sequence goes on along the minus strand of MFLE01000009.1, from coordinate 33,022 downwards.
TTCAATACTCAGTCCTTGGAGCACAATAATATTCTTTCCTTCCGTATCGTGATAGACGTCGTAAAGCCCAGGCCTTGATGCTTCGTTATCTTTTATCATATAGATGAGTATATATGAGTTGAAACAAATTGCCAAACTACGTATACTAAACAGTATGGACGAAACGCAAACATTTTTTGCAGAACAGATTGCGAATAGATGCATGGCTACTGCGGATGTGCAGCCTATTGATTTGGATAATGAAAACCCTGCGCACTGGCTGATGGATTTGCGTAAAGTTATTCTGACGCCTGCGGTGCTTGATAGATATGCGTCGTCGTTTCTTGAGCAGCATGCGGCGCACTACCCTTTTCAAGTATGTGGTCTCGAGACTGCAGCTATTCCGCTCGTGGCGGCAATTGTGATGAAAAGCCAGATGATTGGCACACCGGTGAACGGGTTCTACATTAAGAAGTCACGTAAAAAAAGCGGGCTTCTTTCGATAATTGAAGGTACCGTGCAGAATGAAAAAGTTATCCTTGTTGACGACATTCTCAATTCGGGAAATAGTTTTATTCGGCAAGTCGAGGTGCTTGAAAAACTTCGTGCAGAGACACCAACCCTCAATAAACTTGCTATCGTCTCGGTGTTTAGTATTGTTCGTTTTCGAAATCTTGATTTCTACACCTATTTCTCTCAGAGGAATATCGCGGTCACTTCCCTGCTGACTCTCGACGATCTGCACGAACACATTAAAAAAACGAAGCCGCAACTGAACGTCCGCAACCTTCCCGCTCGTATTGATGAGATACCGACTCCAAATAATTTTGAGATTTCCTGGTATTGGAAAGGCTCGAAGCCAAATTATTTTTATGTTGTGCCAAAGTCTGCGCCGCTCGTGCATGATGGCAAGCTGTATTTCGGAACTGACTCGGGGGATTTTGTGTGCCTGAATAACGCAACTGGTGAACTTGTGTGGCAATATCGGGTACCGTTTGGCTCCAAGAAGAAGCTTATCTTTTCATCGCCGTGTTTGGTAACTATCAAAAAGAAAACATTTGTTTGCTTTGGCGCATACGATGGCAACCTCTACCTCCTTGATGCGCAAACCGGTACCAAGAAGTGGATTTTTATGGAAGCCGACTGGATTGGTTCCTCGCCGTGCTTCTCAGAAAAACTTGGTCTCATTTTTATCGGTATGGAGTACGGACTCTTCAAAAAGCGTGGCGGTGTAACAGCGATTGATGCGGCAACTGGTAAAAAGGTTTGGGAATATCGTAGCGAGGAATTCACACACGGATCACCCATATACTCGGAAAAATACAATGTTGTCGCGTGTGGTTCCAACGACAAGAAACTCCATGTACTCAGTGCAAAAACAGGAGAGCTTATCTGGGACTACGAAACCATTTCAGAAATTAAATACGCACCATGCATTGATGAAAAACGCGGACAAATTATTTTCGGCGGCATTGGAGGTGACCACGAAGATAGCGAGCGGGGAGCTATTTATGTCTGTGATATTAAAACTGGCGAACCTCGCTTCACCTACACTGACCTCCATTTCGGCATCTACTCGACACCCATCGTGTACAAGAATATCATCATAGTCACCAGTCTCGACAAAATCATTCACGCCTTTGATGTGGGCACTGGAAAAAGTGTATGGAAATTTGCCACTCCTGCACGCATCTTCGCATCGCCAACCATTATTGACGGCCGCCTCTATGTCGGACAAAATAGTGGACACCTCTACGAGCTCGACCCAGAAACAGGCAAGGTAAATTCCCTCACCCTCGTCACCGAACGTATCACCAACAAAATCGCCCACGACCCAGAGATGGGCATGTACTTCCTCCCCACTTTCGCCAACGAAATCTACGCCCTCACGCGAAAAAGATAACTACAAAAAATCCCTACGCGGGTTTTTTGCATAAGGATTACTGCGGGACAATGAAAATATCAATGATGGCAGGGCCGTCTTCGCAGATACCTTCGGAAATTTCTTTGTAGACACCAGCGAGGTCTGTAGCGGTCGGTGCGAAGAAACTATGTGCGGGAGATGTGGCGAGTGCGGTGATAAGTTCACGATTGCGGGCAACTTCGGCTCCCGCTCCCTCGTATACTTTGCCGAAGCCGATCGTATAGAGCGAGATGCCGGCACGCTTTACTGCATCGGCTGCTTCGAGCGCCTGTGCTTCGGCGTACGGAATATCGCGCACGCCTTGCGGATTAAGCGGGCGAGTGACGTCGCCGTCGGTCAAGAGCGCAATAACTTGGCGCGCATCGGGGTTGTGTCCTGCCTGAAGTACTCGTGCGGCTTCACGGATTGCTGCGGAGAGGTCGGTGTATTGTATGCCGTCCTTGCCAATAGTGATATTCATAATTGCATCGCGCGTCTGCGCGTGCTCGACTGCGAGTGCACCATCAATACTCGGCGTTGTCGCATAGGACACAAGTCCGGCACGGTCGCTTGCACCGAGCGTTTCAATAAATGATGCTGCGGCATTCTTTGCACTGTGGAGTGGCTCGGGTGGTGTGCCGCCGTCGGCTGCCATTGAGCCAGAACGATCCATCATGAGCACGAGGTCGGAGGGAATTTGACACGAGCGGAGCGTGCCCGCAATCGGTGATGTCCACGTAAAAATTGCATCACGCTTCTCTTGCGCACCAAGTCGCGGGATTACCGTTTGCGAGGCAACAAGCGGCATGCGTTTACTGTCATACACAACCGCAACAACGCGGAGGTCTTCGGTAGCGGTGTAAAGATTATTTTGAATACTTGCTGTGAGTCTTGGCGTCGGCGCACCTGCTCCGGAAATAGTGCGGGTAAGAACGGTGTAGTCATTACGATTCCAAGTGAGCGCGCTCCAGTAGGATGTTGCATGGTCAAACGTGATGCGGACCGATGTTGGCGTACGTACACCTGTGGCGATACGTGCTTCGAAAAGCGGGTATTGCCCGTCAGGCGGGAGCGTTGTGGTGCCCGAACGCTCAGCAATTACACCTTGTGCATCCTCGAGAATGATAGTGTACGGAAGTGATCGCGTGCCAGCGACACGGTTCGCATTCGTGACCACCGCCACCGCATGATACACACCGTCAGTCACCTTGAATGCCTGTGCCCATTCTACTTTTGGTGCAACGACAGTTGCTGTGCAGATTTTGTCGCAGGCACCGCCACAATCTATGCCTGTTTCCATACCATTTTCAATACCGTCGAAACACGTCGGTTCTGCATAGAGAAACGAACGGTATCCCCAATACATGAGGGCAAGCACGAGCACAAGAATACCTGTACCATACAACACTTGACGCGAAAACGCCCACCATCGCAACGGTGATGGTGTGTAGAATTCGGTTGTGTTGTGTGGTGATGTTTCTTGCATGAAATTTTTTATTTTCCCTTGTGAACTGTCATCCTCGGGATTAAGAAAGCAAATGAGGACGCCTGTCCGAATATTGCTTTCTAGAACTGGGGATCCATGGATAGCGAGCAAGCCTTATAATCCATGGATCCCCGGTTCACTTGAAAGTATAGTCGCTACCACTCCTTGCTTTCATAGCGCCCGAGGATGACAAATACTGGGGTGGGTTGGAAAATTTTTACGACGGTTGCTGTGTTGGTACTTCATTCTCTGTACGTGAACGTTTTTTGTGACGACTATTGATTGCGTCGGCAATGTACTCGAATGAACTCTCGACGGTGTCACGTACCACAAAAAGGTCGAGGTCTTCTTTATTGATGAAGCCACGTGCGGCGAGGACATTTTTAAATACATCAACGAGGGGATTCCAATATTCTGCACTGTACAGCACAATCGGCACGCGCTCAATTTTTCGTGTCTGCACCAGTGTGAGCACTTCGAGGAGTTCATCGAAGGTACCGTAGCCGCCTGGGAAAAAGACGTATACCTCGCTTGCGTACGCAAGCATCACCTTGCGTGAGAAAAAGTAATGAAAGGTTTTTGATTCGGTGACATAGGGGTTGAGCTTCTGCTCCATTGGAAGCTTGATATTAAAACCAATCGACTTCCCTCCTGCGCGATACGCACCGAAGTTTGCGGCACCCATAATACCTTCGCCGCCACCAGTTACGATAGTGACTCCTTCGCCCGCGAGCATACAGGCAAGTTCCGTTGCTGCTTGATGGTACGGGTCAGACGGGAGCGTACGAGCACTTCCCATAAAAGTTACCGCGCTCCCGTACCGACGAAGCATATCGAAGCCTTGAACGAATTCGGCAAGTATCGTAAAGACACGCCATGATTGGTCGATGTCTTTATCGTTTGCAAAAAGGTCGGTCGTAATACGATGCGCCGAAGGAGGCGTGCAGGTTATTTTATCAGTCATGTACACAGTATACCTCGGAACGCTCAAAAGAATTTGTGGACAAAAAATCCCCGTACAGGGATTTTGTTGTGATGGATAACTGACGAGGATTAGTCCTTCAAGCAACGAATAGCGAACCCGAAATCCTGATCAATCGTATTACGGTAGACTGTCTCAAAGACCGAGAGAAGGTTACGTATCCACGCATCAGAGCCAGAGATGGACGACGACCAGAGGTTCGCGCTCGAGCCTTGGTTGCCGAACGCACCACTTGAATTGCGGTTGCCAGCAAGAACTCCATCAAATCCTGATGAACCCCCAACTTTGAGTTGTGTTCCTTGATCGGTACCACGCCAGCCTGTTGCATCAGCTTCCACTTGCGTCATACCAAGGAAAATTTCAAGCGTTTTGTATTCATTGTCGGTGGGGATATGCCAACCTGTAGGACAAATGCCCTGTGCACCTTCAGTGGTGACATAGCCCATTGTTTCGTTCCAGTTGTAGAGACCTCCTTCGTTGTCACAGTTTGTCGTACTATTATCGTAGCACCACTTTTGAATTGTGCTATCGTTTGTTGGCTCAGTTGTTCCTGATGCGAGCATTACGCCAGCATTAAGGTTGTCCTTAAACCATGTTTGTGTGCCGATGGTAACAGTGCGGTAGTAGCCGCCATTATTGCGGTTTTCCCCTGTTGCATCGTACGGTCCACCATCATATTGCACCATAAGCGGACCTGCTGGCTGCGCAATCACCGCAATAGTATTCGAACCAGTACACGTTCCCTTCACCCCACTCGCAGGAATCGCAATGTTCCAGTAAAGGTTTACATCAAGTTCATTTGATTCATCGGTACGGAGGTCAATGTTACGTTCGGTTGCGACAAGTGTGTCAGTGAGGATTGTTGATGCGGTATGACCAACGCTGGTAAGTGCCCAAGCCTGTGTTGACGTAGCAAGTGAGCCAAGAGCAGTACATGCCATGTTTCCACCAGAAACTTGTACATCAGCCTTGGTATTGCCACGCTGGGTGATGGTGGTTTCAACGTTTGTGGTACTGCTTGAGACTTCACCCAGTGTTCTCGTACCGTAGTCGATAGCATCGGGGAGGTTGAGTGCAAGGAGGGAGTTTACTTCGATTGTTGCAGTGAGGGTTCCTTGTGCTGTTGCAAGGTCTTCGACGGCGACATAGGCAGTCCAAGTGTCTTCTGCATAGATTGAGGCGGCGTCGGTTGCGTCGATGAAATACTGTATAGGTACTTCGCAGTTGTATGCGATCTGTGTGTCGTCGCCATCGGTGTAGTTTGTGTCGCAGGAATTGATTACATAACAGTCATTGTTGTCTGCAAGACAGATGTTGGTACTTGTTGTTTTGTGGAAGACGAGATTGATGGTTGAAGAGGCGATGTCGTTTTCTCCGTTTGCGTCGCTCATGACACCATTGATGTGAATGGTTCTATCGGTACCTACGTTGGGGAGAATACCTGAGCTTGTTAGATCATCTGCGCCGTATGCGGTGGTTGAAAAACGGATCGTATCAACGGTTGGTGGTTCGTTTGTGATTTCTGCGGTTGTTGCGACGTCGGCTGCACCGGTATAGCGGATCACTAGCCCTACGATGAGAAGGAAGGATACGGAGATAAGTGTGCCGAAGATTTTTATGTTTGTACTCATGCGCATATTGTACTCCGTTTTGCGAAAACGCAAAACGGATAGTTGTGGACAAAAAATCCCTACAGAGGGGGATTTTATTTTGCACACAGAGCTCTGAATTCAGAGAGTGCATCATCGAAGCTTGAGAGCAGAGGATGTGTTTCGAGACGTTCTCTGAGAATAGTGCCGATTTCTTGATAGAAATGAAGGCGTGTATCGGCTTTGCCGAAGTCGCGAGCGAAGTCTTCGGGGCGACCGTCATATTCTTCCACCATTGAGCGAAGGTTGTGGATTTTGTCGGCAAGAGAGACGAGGAGGGATTCGAGTGGTGCTTTTTTGAGCTGGGCGACGTAGCGGGCACGACGCACTTCGAGTGATGGCCGCTGCGCATAATCGCCTGTCCACTCGGATACGCCGAGAACAATGGCGAGCACATGGTCGCCAAATTCTTCTTGCAGCTCCGCTTCAGTAAAGACCGTATCTTCAAGTGCATCATGTAGGAGTGCAGCGATAATAACATCTTCATCGTCAGTATAATCGCGAAGCATGAGTGCAAGCGACATGAGGTGCGTGATGTACGGATAGGAAATTCTTCCCTTGCGAACTTGGTCGCGATGGAGCCATGCGGCGAGTTTTATGGCGCGTTCGACGCGAGGTGAGTAGGTCATAAAAGCTACTGTATCAGATTAACTCACTCCGTTCCAGTTCGACGACACGGCGTGTGTGTTTTGTCATGCCTATAATCATGCCGAGCGCAAGAAATTCTGATACGAGGTGGGAGCCGCCGAACGACATGAAGGGGAGCGGAAGTCCGGTAATAGGAAGCACACCGATGTTCATGCCAATGTGTGTAGTAAACTGCGCGACAATGTATATTGCAAAACCAATAGTGAAAATGCGTTCGAAGTTTGTGGGAGCACTGCGTGCGGCACGAATAAGAAAGATAACAATCGCTGCAAACAGTACAAAGAGGAGCATCGAGCCGACAAACCCCCATTCTTCTGCAAATGACGCAAAGATAAAGTCAGTCTGTGATTCGGGCAAATAATTGAGCTTGGACTGCGTACCGTAGCCAATGCCTTTGCCCAGCATCTGCCCCGAGCCTGACGCGATGGTTGCTTGATAGGCGTTGTAGCCTGTATTTTGGATATCAGCGAGCGGGTCGAGAAAGTTATAGATGCGAAGTTTTTGGTAGGGTTCGAATTTAAAAAGCCAGAGGTACGTGATACCAGCTGTCGCCAAACTCCCGACAATAGCAATGTGTCGCATACGAATGCCTGATATAAGTACGATGCCAAACCAGATAATCCCGAGCATAATAGCCGACCCGAAGTCCGGCTGGAGAAGTGTAAGCACAAATGGCACACCGAGGTAAACCCCTGAAACAAAAATATGCCGGAACGAGCCAATAAGTTCATGGCGCATGGAGAAATATTTTGCGAGCACGAGAATGAGCGCGATACGTGCAAATTCAACAGGCTGAAGAGAGAAGGCACCGAGGTCGAACGACATCTGTGCGCCGAGCGCGGTAAAGCCGAGCACATACGTCAGCGCGAGCATGCCGCACATCGCGATATATATCCACAACACCGAATGCCCGGTACGCATAAATCGATAGTCAGGTATTGAGGCTAAGAGACATACCCCAAGGGCGATGCCAAGCACAATTGCCTGCTTCGTGAAAAAAGAGTTCGTCCCCTGAAACGTATACAGCGTTGCCAAACCAAAACCCGCAATGACAAGCGCGGGGAGAATTATGAGATATGCGGGTTTGAAAATTGAGGCAAACATGTGGTTAATACAAAAATCCCAAGAATTGTTATCCTCGGGATTCTGAAAGTAAACGAGCGATAGCGAGTATTACTTTTGAATACCCGGGGATCCAGGCTGACGAGCAATGTTCTCCAGCCTTGGATCCCCGGGTATTTGGAAACAATATTCGCTCTCGCTCATTTGTTTCCTAAATCCCGAGGATGACAAGTATTTGAGTTATGGGATAATATTCAAAATTCGCCCCGCAACGTAAATAACTTTCTTCGGAGCACCTTCGATATATTTCGCGATCTCTGGGTTTGTGAGGGCGGCAGTCAACGCCTCTTCTTGTGTTGTATCTGGCGCAATGGTGATATCGCCACGACGCTTCCCTGCTACTTGGACGCCAATGGTGACGACGTCGTCTTTCGCAAGGCTTGCATCGAAGGTCGGAAATGACTGTTCATGAATAAAATCAGTTTTATCAAGCTCATGCCAAAGCTCTTCGGTAAGATGTGGTGCGAATGGCGCCATGAGTTTGAGGAATGTCTCGTATGACTCTTGTGCGAGACCTTCTTTTTCTGCAGCGTTCACAAAAATCATGAGTGCAGAAATCGCGGTATTAAACTTGAGTTCGAGAATATCAGTCGAGACCTTTGCGATAGTCTTATGCAGAAGTCTCGTCATGTCTTTCGATTCTTCTTCCTTCACATGTTCGCGAATACCATTGACTCGCTCAAGGAAGCGGCGAATACCTGCAATGCCGCCGAGGTCAAATGGATAATTCGCTGCTTCACCATAGTTACCCATGAATGCGAGATACATCTTTACCGTATCGGCACCCACACGTTCAACATGTTCGTCGGGATTCACCACATTCCCCTTCGACTTACTCATTTTCTGTCCATCTGGGCCGAGGATAAGTCCACGGTTGATACGCTTCGTGTACGGTTCATTTTCTGTCGCAAGCCCCATATCAAAGAGCACTTTCTGCCAAAAGCGTGAATAGAGAAGGTGGAGCGTCGTGTGCTCCGAGCCACCCATGTAGAGGTCAACCGGCATCCAATCTTTTTGCGCGGCGAGCGACGACGGCGCTCCACCATTTTGCGCATCAAAGTAGCGCAAGAAGTACCACGATGAGTCCACAAATGTGTCCATCGTTTCTACTTCTGGCGTCCAGCCTTCGCCAAAAATATTCGTCACACGGTCGCGGAGCTCCTGCGATTTCGCAAGTGGCGCCTCGCCTGTCGGGCGGAAATCAACATCTGTCGGAAGTGTCCATGGCAAATGTTCAAGGGGAACCGGGTGTGCTTCACCTTCCGGAGAATACACAATCGGCACTGGCACCCCCCAATATCGCTGACGACCAATAGACCAGTCGCGAAGGCGATAGGTGCTTGTTTCTTTGCCACCAGTTGCCTGCGTAATTGCCGCTTTCGCATCTTCACTTGAAAGCCCTGTATGTTCACCGGAATTAATCAAGGTGCCCGCCCCTGAATGCACCTTGCCATCTACGAGCATCTCCCAGACGGTTCGATGTAATTCATCAATGACTTCACGTTCGATGGTTTTTGCATCTTTCCACACCGCTTCGAACTTTCCTTCTTCAGCACCATCAAGTTGTGTTGCAGTCTCTTCATCATCAGCAAGTTCAAAAAGGAGTCCGACTGCATCTATCTCACGTGCAACATTCTTTGCATGTGCGAAATAATGATGGTGAATCGGCATTGTCTGTGCCTTATACACTACGTTCGTACACTGCGTTTCTTCTTGTATTTCGCGTATCGCAGCAGCAATTACATCTTCGCCTTCTTCGATACCGCCACCGATAAAGAGCGTTTGCTGCTGCTCTTTCCAATTAATGGTCATGTACGTGTCGGTACGTGGATTATAGACAATCGCCACAATGCTCTTGCGATGTTCAGGATTTTCCTGAGGAACACCTGTTATTGGAGAAATAACGGGAGTGATAGCAAGGGCATACTTCTTTGCGAACGCATTATCACGTTCGTCATGTGCAGGTACACCCATCACGGCGCCAGTACCATAATTGCCAAGAACGTAGTCGGCAACGAATACAGAGACTGATTCGCCAGTGAGTGGATGGATTGCGCTGACTCCTTCAAGTTTTACTCCTGTCTTTTCTTTGGTTGCATTGAGGCGGTCTACTTCATCTTTTTGAGTTGCTTCATCAACATACTTTTGCACTTCTTCTGTATTCTCCACGGGAAGAGTTTTAAGGAGTGGGTGTTCTGGTGCAAGCACTAGGAAACTCACACCATACAGTGTATCGGGACGGGTAGTGAATATCGTGACTTTGTCGCCGTTTGAAAGAGTAAATGGGATTTCTGCACCCTTTGAGCGTCCAATCCAGTTACGCTGGAGCTCTTTGATGTACGAAGGCCACTGCACGGTATCGAGGTCATCGATGAGACGGTCTGCATACTTGGTGATAGCGAGCTTCCAGCTTGCCATGGTCCGCTTTTCTACTTTTGTACCACAGCGCTCGCAGGTATCATCGCTCAAAACTTGCTCATTTGCGAGAATGGTATGGTCATGCGGACACCAGTTTACAATTCCTTCGCCGCGATACGCGATTCCCTTTTTGAAAAATTCGCCAAACATCCACTGTGTCCACTTGAAGTATTCAGGGTCGGTGGTGCTTACGGTCATGTCGGTTGAAAACGCGTTGCCCATTTGGTCGAGCTGTGCGCGCATAGTGTCCATGTTTTTGTACGTCCATTCCTTTGGGTTGAGTCCTCGCTTGATTGCAGCATTTTCTGCAGGCATACCGAACGCATCGAAGCCGAGGGGGTAGAGTACCTGCTTCCCCTGCATACGCTCATGACGCACAAGAATGTCGGGCACGCCAAACGCATACCAGTGACCAATATGGAGATCCCCTGACGGGTACGGCAGCTCCACGAGTAAATACCGCTTTTCTTTCTGCAGATCACGCTTCCCTACCGCGTATAAATTGGCGTCTTTCCACGACTTTTGCCATTTCTTCTCGATGGCGAGATGATCGAATTTCTTGTGCATACGTACTGCCGAATATACCACAAGCAAACGAGTTATGCACATGGTGTTTTTTTGATTCTACAGTATACTTTTGCTATGTGGAAAGAAAAAATACAAGCGCCGCCAATGGAGCGTGCGTCCTCAGGCTTTAAAGAAGAGCGTTCCTGGGAACAGCATGTCGCCGAAGAGGCACAGAAGGAAGCGCGGATGCGTGAAAAAGTGCTCTCTGAAAATGTCTGGACTGAAAATATTCCTGGCGGCAGCAAGTCTGCAGCCGATTTCCGGAGAGAGGCGCTTGTTCGACTTGCGCCTCGCGAAACCCCTACAGAAGAACCAAAGCCAATTGAATATATTGAGCCTTCTGAAGAACTACGCGCTGCAATGCAACGGCCGAGCCCTCGTGCTGAAATCGTCGAGAGCGCAGAAATGCCTTCGCTGCTTGATCAAATTCGACACGACCTCGGCGAAGCAGTACAAGCGAAAGATGCAGAAAAAGTCGCGAAGCTTCGCGAGCAGTTCAAAGAGCTTTTCATGCTCGACCGCGCACTCGCGAGCAATACTAAAATTTCTATGTCTGAAGCGGCATAAACAATATAAAACATCCGTACCTTAACGGATGTTTTTCTATATAAGCAACCTCACTGCGCCGACAAGCACAACGTTGTCGCCGTGCCGTGTTGGCACAATCGTTGGCGACGAGTCTGCCCCTATGAGTTTGTGGACAGACTGAATCGTGTCGGGGATTGAAATTTTTGGATAACCAAGAATCATTGCACCACCGAGTACCACTATTGAAACCTTCTCTTCTTTTGCAAGTTGCGCGATGCCATGTGCGAGATAGTCGGCAGCATGGCGCCAGTAGGTGTCGTCCAGCGGGATTTCATATGGATGTACGCCGCGACGGCCGGTCACCGCAAGTCCGCCAATAGTTGCATCGAGCGCGTCGAGCATATCATGCGAGTGAATTGCCTTTTCGTGCGTTGCCGCCGAAACTCCTGCGCCGACATTGAAATACATACTCGGCTCTGCATGTGTATCCGCATGCGCAGCGCACATCGAAGCAGGCGCAAGGGTGACCGGCACTTTGAATTCATGTTCGAGTAGATACGAAAGCGGCTTCCCTACCCAATTGAGCAGCACCGTATCGCGCTCGATGCGCCTACCGTCTTCCGCAAGAATACCTCGTACACCAATGACAATAGCATCGATTATGCCCTCGCCAGCTGCCTGACGAACAAGGTCTTTAATGAGGGAAAACCCCGCAGCAAACTCCCGCGGCGTCGTACGCCGCAGTGGAACAGAAAGAGCATCATGCTCGTATGACGCAACTTTGAGTGTTGCGCCACCTATGTCAATTGCAATAATCATATATCTTTCGATTCGTCGTACATTCCTTTTTGTGCAAGGCCGTTCATATGCGCACGATGGGCGAGTACGTTTTGTGCGTCTTCGATATTTTCCTCTTTGCCTGCCCATACTTTCAGCATTGGTTCTTCAAGCGCACGTGAATACGAGGTCGAAATACGCCACGGCTGTGTGCCAAGCTTTGCGATTGCATGCATATTTTGTGTTGCCTGCTTTGCTTCCTGCCCACCCGAAAGAAAGACAATACCACCCATTGTGTGCGGAACCGCAATATGGAGTGTACGAACAGTTGCGTCGGCAACATCTGCAGGCGACGAACGTTCGTGTTTTTTACCGGCGAGTACCATTGATGTTTTCAAAATACACGCCTTCAAATCAACATGATACCGTTCGAGCACATCACACGTCCACACCAGAACCTTTTCGGTAACTTCTTGTGCTGCTTCAATGGTGTGTTCGCCATCGTACAGTACTTCGGGCTCGACAATCGGGACAATGCCCGCTGCCTGGCACAGTGCTGCATAGCGGGCCATCATCATCGCATTAAGCATAATCACCTCATCACTCGGTGCAGGCGTGACCGTAAATGCTGCACGCCATTTTGCAAATCGCGCACCGAGGTCGTGATATTCGCGGAGCCGAGTTGCTAAACTGTCAAGCCCTTCCGTGACCGTTTCTTCACCAAAATTTTCAACCAGCACAAGCCCCTTGTCGACCTTAATACCTGGCACAATACCACGGGCGGCAACAAGGTCAGCAAATGGCATGCCGAGCGACGCAGTATCGCGAATCGTCGAATCAAAGAAAATAACGCCTGAAATAAACTCTTCAAGATTTGGCGTCGTGAGCATGATTTCCCTCCATGCGCGACGGTTTTCTTGTGTGTTGGGAAGCTTCGCTAGTTCGAGACGCTTCGCCGCAGTGCCATCGCTCTCGTCTGCCGCCAAAAGGCCCTTGCCTTCTTGCATAAGTGCATCGACAATGCGGTAGAGTTCTTCATTCTTTTCCATGGCACTAGTATATCACAACCCTGCAAAACCCTTCTCGGGGATGACGCTTGGTTCAACAAGCTCACCACAAGTCGTTCCTTCCTTCTCTCGTTCAAAAGATAGCGTCACTCACGTTTTCTGAGTCACATGGTATACTTACCGCATTACGCATGGTGACTGCATTCATACATCGTAGCATAGCAACATTCTTGCTCGGCATATTTATTGCCGGAGCTGCTTTCGTGCATGCGGAAGAACAATCGTCAACGGTGACAGTGGTTATCGACAATGCACCGCCACAGGTTACAAGCCTCGGACTCTCCTCAGTTGCCTACGGTAATCCAGAATTTGCAGGCGGCATCACGCCATCTGTCGGTACGACCACCTTCCATATGACGGGCGTGCTCCTCGACCCTAATGGTGCCCAGAACATTGCAACCACAACTGCCGTCTTCTATCGTACTGACCTCGCAGCAACTTCGTCATGCAGTGCATTTCTAAAGAACTGTTATCGCACGAGCTGTACCATCGACACATCATATGGCTCCGCATCCGAAGCTCGCTACACGTGCCCTATTGAACTCGCTTCATGGGCCGACGCTACCGACGTAGGCAGCGCCTATGAGGATACAATCTGGACTGGGCATATCCAAACGACTGACCTTTCTGCGCTTACTGCCACCGCCACAACAACGGTTGAAATTAATTCACTCCTCGCATTCACCGTCCCCGGTACGATTAGCTATGGTGCGCTTGCAATCGGTGCTACCACAACCGCTGCGAACGCCTCCGAAATGATTGTCGCACAGGGAGGCAACACTGCCGCAACTATTGCCGTTCGTGGTACAGATCTCTCCTGTTCTGTCATGGGCTCCATCCCTGCAGTGAACCAACACTGGTCACTCAGTCGTGTTGAATGGGATAATGCTGCCTCATTTTCCCTTGAAACCAGCGCAACCTCAACCGACCTCTATCTTGCCCGAAGAGTGAGCACGGAAACTATCGCTACTTCATCACTCTTCTTCACCATAAAAATTCCTGAAACAGGCGTCGGTGGTACCTGTACAGGACTTATCTATGTCGACGCCATCGCTTCGGCCAATGTCGGCACCCTTGTTGACAGTCGTGTCAAAGGCGTGCGCTATACCTCACAAAAGAATGTAAACGGTATCACTCGCGACAATGGAACCTTTACCAGACTCCCCGACGACACCGTCACCTTTAGTATCGGCAGCGCAGTGCTCGGCTCTATTTCCCGCAATGGCGCCACTACGAACGAATTCATTTTCCCGCAGGACCTCGTGGGCGTTGCTCGAGCAAACGTTACTGACGCGCGGGTCACCCGCATCGCCCGCTTCCTGCAATCGCTCGATGACGACCTTGATGCAAGCAATGGCATCCAAATCAGCGACGCTGCACATCTAGCAATCACCCAAAATAACCTCAACATTCAAACCTTGAACGACAACCGTCTCCGCAATACCCTCCAAGCCGTTTATCCAAATCGAAATCTCATCCCGGCCGCACAAGCCCAAGACCACCTCCTCGAAACCACCAAACGTTTTGATCCTGAAGCATTCGACTAACCATTCATTTCTTTCTGCTCTCGTTTGAAAGAAAAATACTCGACATCATGTGTCGAGTATTTTCTAGATTGTGCGTGTCTTTAGGGATTGTACGAGGTCACTTGTTTTTGTGAACGATGTTTCTTTATTCAGAAGGAGTGCGAGTGTGGGGAATTTCATGAGCTCCGCACGCACCTCGTCATTGACGGAGGTGAAGTATATTTTTTTGTGAGCAAGGCGTGCTTCATGTGCGATTTCTTCAAGCATTTCTACCGCATCAAGGTCGAGTGCATAACAATCACGCAGACGTACCGCAATCGCTCGCACATGCTCTGTACGCATAAGCTTCCGAAGGTTTGTGCTGTGCTGTGGTGCTGAAATATACGATACCGTCCCCGCGATTGAGTAGACGGCAAGATCTACTGGCTTTTCGGGGACAGCAATCCCCTTCGCAACAACAACTTCTTTGGTCGTGCCATCTTTAAAATTATAAGTAAGGCGGCTATGTCCACGACTCACACGATCAACATATACAAGAAGGGCAACCATAACACCTGCAAGCACTGCGAGTCCCGGATCCTCAACAATCGTAATAACTGCAACCAGAATTGCGATACCAAAACTCTGCTTGTCTCGTTTCCAATATTCTTTGAACGTACCCATTTCAATGAGTCCAATCGCGGTATTGATAAGCATTGCTGCAATCACTGCGGCGGGAAGATACACAAAAAATGGCAAGGCAACAACAGCAATAAGTGCGGTCGCCACCGCAGAAACACCTGCGGCAGTACGATGCGTAGCCCCTGCTTTAATGTTCGCGCCTGTACGAAGGAACACTCCTGTTGCGGGGAGCCCTCCCATAAATCCCGAACCAATATTTGCAAGTGCAAGCCCGAAAAGTTCTTTGCGTGGCGAGCACTGTGTGCGTGTCATTTTATCTCCAACCTTTGCAGTAATGAGGGTTTCAAGAATAGCGATTGCAGCAACGAGGAGCACTACTTTAATGTAGGCAATAATAGACGCGTGACTGCTCATGATTGCTGTGAGCGCCGACATATCGAATCCAAGGTAGAGTGTACCAGAAAGCGTGCCGAATTTTTCAAGAAGGGTCGTGACAGGCAGTTGTGTGAGTGTTGCGATGTACCCAAATCCCATACCCAAGAGTGCTGCGGGGATAACAGCAGGAATACTCTTTATATATCGCTTCCAGAGCAAGATAAACGTGAGAAAGATAACAAAAGTGCCGACCGCGTACGGATTCACATCGCGGATATGTGCACCGAAAAGTTCAAGGTCGCCGATAAAGTGTCCGGTTCGTTTGAGTGCGAGCCCTGCACCATCGAAAAGCTGTGAGGATGCAATAAGTACCGCCACACCCGCAGAAAATCCATGAATAATACTTGCCGGTACGTAATAGAGGAATCGGTCGGCCTTCAGTGCAAAGACTACGAATATGGCAATACCGACACCAATGGCGATAAGAGGGAGGATTGCCGCACCAACGCCAAATTGCGGCGCAATGGTAGCAGCAAAAAGCACCGTCGCAAGCGCACCCGCGGGGCCAATAATATTGTAATTCGATGAGGCAAACACTGATGCAATAAGTGTTGCCCATACACCAGTAATAATGCCTGGCATCGGCCCTGCACCCGACGCAATAGAAAGAGCCAGTGAAAGCGGCACTGAAATAAGCGCGACCGTGAGTCCTGCTTGCCAGTTTGTTTTGAGATGATTAATGAATGTGTGCATAGTATTTTGTACGCTCAAGACAAATAGTATTATGCGGCGGCGCACAAAAGTCAAATGTATCATTGACACAAAAACTTCGCTCGTGAGCGAAGTTTTTGTGAGCTTACGTGAAGCGTACTCTTTTATTCTACACTCATCAAGAGTACATAGATACCTCCAACAGTCAGTGCCGTAACAAATGAGCAAGGGAAGCCAAGGAGAATTACGGTAGCAAAGGCAGTAGCTATAAATGCGGCGAATACGATAGTACTGCTACGGATGAGCTTATATGACTCTTTTTGTGCTCGCACATATTCAATAAGAATACGTCCTGCAAGCATAAGTACGAATCCGAGAAGCCACCAGAGCTGGCAGTGTGTGTCGACGAGTGCTTGTGTGACGGTTTTTGTGGGCTCGTTACTTTCTTGGAGCGCTTCGGTTGCAGCTCCCTCTGTTTCTGCAATGTCTTCATCGCCGAGAACTCGTGCGACGGCTTTGGCACCTGCATTGTAGACTGTGGCAATATTGTCCGCGAAGTCATTGACAAAATCTGCAACGATACTGTCGCCAAGGACGCGAGGCTCTACACCCGTACCACTGCCACCAACACCGAAGGTTCCACCACTGCCTCCACTTGTCGTGCCGCCCGTACTGCCCGTAGTGCCGCCACCCGTATCAGTCACAACTTCCCCACCTTCAAAGCCGACTTCGATATCAAACTTTGTTGTTTTGCCTTGGTAGCTATCTGCAGCGCTACTGCGGAATGTTGCGCCGAAGGTGTAAACTTTTGTTTCGTTTGGCGCAAGGGTTCCGAGAAATACTGAGGCTGATCCGTAGTATTCCGCGAGCGTTCCGTTAAAGTGTGACGTATCCGATGTGATAGTGAAATCAATCGCCTCTTCGAGCCCGCCTGAGAGCGTTGACGTTGCACGTGTATACAGCGCATGCGCAACGGCATCAGTATTTTTCACCTCCACCGTACGTGACACCAGTGCTCCAGGCATAAACTGTGCCTCACCAAAGAGTGGTGTCGCTTGAAACACAACCGAAAGTCCCGCCGCTGAAGCCACAAGAGGAAGTGCAAAAAGTGCAACCAGTAGATATAATTTTAAGAGTCTCATAGTTCTTCTGGATTAATGTCTGTTGATACTTCTGATGCGGGCTCAGGCTCTTCTGGCTCAGGCTCTGGTACTGGCTCAGTTTCAAGAACATCTTCCTCCGATTCCTCCAGAACGATGTCCTCAACCTGGTCTTCAACTTTGTCTTCAATCACTACGCCGACAGCCTCTTCTTCTACTGTATTAGGCTCAGTAACCAATTCTTCTTCCTTTCCTGACTCAACGTCAGGAGCCTCCTCCTTTTTTACTTCATTCTCTTCATTACTTATAAGTATGGTGAGTTCTGAATCACCGAATGAAAGAGTAGTTACGATTTGTGCCACGCTAGATGTTACAGGAAAGTTTTCTGTATTTGGTGTGGGTACTGCATTTACAATCCATTGAGAACCATTCCAAGCGAATGAGGTGCCTTCAGTACTTGTAGTGTAGGTATAGCTACTAACAGATGCTGACGTGCTATTCACATGCAAATACACAGTTTCACCGCTATTGCCCTGATTGAGATACGAAGCCGATCCGCAGAACTTAAATGCTTTTACATCGCCTGCGTTGATTGTGGTATCCGTGCCAATAACCGGCGACATGTATTTCGAAACCTTACTTGTTGGACATATCGACACTATTTCATGATGGTTAATATTCGTGCCACTCTCCTCTGCTATTGACCAACCCGCAGCGTCAATCTCCTCACTTGTACTATTATAAAGCTCTATCCATTCAATAGTTAAAGGGGAGGATGCGTTTGATGTTGGATGTGGAAATATCTCGTTCAAAATTATCGTTGCAGTTGGCTGCGGCTCGATTGAATTAGTAAATGTAAACGTCAGCACTGAAGATGAAGTAAACCCGCCTTGGTTATAGGTGAAGTTTTGTTGCCACGCTTCGGCGAGGATAGTGAGTTCGCAGGGGCTTGTTACTTCTGATGCTGTCACGGTGTGCTCTCCGCTGAATGACGTTACATCAAATTGGAATGCTGCTGTACCGCATGTTGAACTCACAACCGAGAACGTGTACTGCGGGGATTGAGTGCTTTCGTCATTAATTGCAAAGGTGAACGATGCTGCACCTAGAATGATGTCTGTTGTGGTTGCCGACATCGTAAACGCAATGCGTCCTGCGCTCATGGTTGCGACACTTGTTTGTGTGTCAGAAAAATACGCGTGCGTCGTGAGTGGCACGGTGAGTAGGATTATGGTGAGTAGGAGTTTTTTCATCATACAGTTTCTTTTGGTTCGTGTACTTTCTTTTCGGCACGATGGCGGCGAATGATGGCGATTATTTTGCTCAGTTCATCGAGAATTATGTAGGTGACGGGAATACCTACAAGGAGTACAAACCCGAGTGGCTTTTTTGCAAAATCGAGAATATAGCCGAGGTATGGAATGGCGAAGAGAACTTTGCCGAAGATATGCTCAGGACTCACCATGACGAAGTCGTTAGCGTCGTTGGCATCTCCACGAGTGGTGAATGTACTATCGTCGTTTTGGAACATGATACGGTGAGTTGTCGGATGCTGTGCGGCAGTGTCTGTTTTGAAGGTAATAACATCGCCAGCTTCATAGTTCTTTTGTGGGAGAAGAAATGCAACAGAGCCGGTGGGGATTGTTGGTTCCATTGAGCCGGAGAGGACGAGCTTCGCCGTAAAGCCACCGACCGAAAGTGACGACAACACAAACAGCACGCCGACCGTCGCAAGCGCTGAGATAATTAGGGTGTGAATAGTTTTCATCATAAAATTTTAGAGACACATTGCCTCATCATTACTCTTAATACTATTGAGAGTAATGTGAAGTTTTGTAGATATACCAATATCTGTCATCCTCAAGGTCTTGGCAGTCCATACCAAGGTTTGTCATCCTCGGAACTTATCTTTCAAGCGAGTGAGCAAGTGGAAGTCGAAGCGTAAGCGGAGATTTTCATTTGAGAACGAGAGAAGAAAGAAGCGGAGCATCATGAAAGTAAGAAGCGATAGCGACTATACTTTCAAAGTATCCGGGGACCCATGGATTAAAAGGATACCAGTAAAGCCATGGGTCCCCGTGTATTTGAAAACAATACTCCCAAAGGTCGTTTGTTTTCTAAATCACGAGGATGACAATTCATTGGGTTTGGTTGCAGAAACTACATTCCTGCACAGGTGAACGAACCATTATTCGTCACTTGCTCTGCATACACAATCATATCGGCAACGTATGAGCCGCCTTGGGTGGTCATACTTGTACCGTCGCAGGTGATGGTTGAACCTGGTAGTCCAGGAAGAATTGAAGGGTTACCGCCAGCATTTGCTACAACGGTACCTGCACACCATGCAACAGCTATGTCGCTACGTCCTTCTGCTGCGAGAGGCGTACCTGTTGTACTGTCAGCAAACACAATTTTAGTAAGATTTTCAATACTTACTGGCGCTTGTGTTAACATCGGCTCAGACGGGTTCCAGGTACCGCTGAAGTTATTATCTCTCCACACAAGCGCAGTGATTTCTGCGCCCGCGCTGTGTGTATTTGTGGTTATAGTGCCCGTATTGAAGCAAATATACGCAGACTCGCTAGTATTGTCATTATGAAGACTAAGGTGTCGTACACCACTGTCTCCCGGAACAACTGTTGGGAATTCAAAAAACTTTCCGTATGGCTGTCCGGCGAGCCATCCTGATTGGACGAACTGACCGTTTGTTATGTGTCCAATACTATCAAGCGAAATACCCATAAACGTACCTGCTGTGAAGACGTTTCCTACCGAGCTTTCGCTGTCAGTGAAGAACGCGCCCGTCACGCCCGTATAGGCAACAGCTCCTGTGAATCCGATGACCGCAATACTACGTACTATCGAATACATATGTAGTTAAGTTATTATTAGAGTGGATTTACTTCACCGTTTTCGTTGTTTACGTATTGTGTAACTTCGTAGGTGAATGCTCCATCAACTGAAGCTCCTTGCGAATCATCATTCACACTTGAACCGTCACAGATGGTAGACATACTATCCCATACTCCAAAACAGAAATCTCCAACAACCCTGTACGTTTTGCCAACTTCAAGTGGTGCGGTAGGCTTAAACGTAATGACACCTCCAACGTTTGTAAATGTACCAGAAACGGCAACGTTATCAGTTGTATTCATAAGATCAAATCCAGAATCATCAATTGCTGCGATAAATGCCGCATTTTCAGGTGTAGATACCCCTGTAAGCACGAGCTCTAGCTTTGCCCACGCTTTTGAACTTACGGTAATTTCATGACTAACATCAAATGTACTACCTGGCATAAGATCAGCAATATCTGTTGGCACAAAGGCGTCGAATGTTCCTAGTGAACCATTCGTGTTTACAGTAAGTGCAAGCGTTCCTGCTGAGAACACATTAGCCGCTGATGTCTCAGTGTCTGAGAAGAATGCGCCGGTTGCTCCTAGAGTGGTGCCGGCTGCGATTGCTATTACGGCAATCGGGAGTGCGATCTGTTTGATCATATATATTTTGTTTTTGTATTAAAATAATGTGGCCGCTGCGGCATTCTTTATATGGTGATGCTCTCGTGTGACCCTGCACCAGTATACCGAAGTGAGTTAATGTAAAAGTGAAGGAAAAGTGAAGTAAAAATGAAATCGAATGTTGCACCACATGAAATACCACTTGCGGAAGTGGTATTTCATGTGGCCTGATGGTGTTACTTTATGGTGAGCTCCTTTTCCCATGCGGTTGCTATAGTCTCTAGGGTCTCCTGTGCGGTAAACTTGGCGCTACCACTGAGGTATCCAGCGAGATAGGTGTCGGCCAAGTGGAGCATTTCTTCAGCGTTTTCTGTTTCGAAGAAATGGACGGGGACTGTGTTGTTACGACGAGTGTTACTGTAACTTCGAGCAAGAAGCGGATCATGGAGACTTCGGACGAGAGTTGAACCGCTTTCTTCTTGTAGATACTGTACTGCCTGCTTCGTACCAAGCCAGGCGAGGAGTGCATCCGCGGCGCGGGGATTGCTACTTCCCTTCACTTTATGCGCGAGATAGAGCGTTGTGTAAACTGAGCTTCCTTCTCCTGGAAGCGGTGCAAATATATCAGTGGATGTTGCTACTTTGTGAAGATGTTCGGTACGACCGATACGTGGTGACGTACCAGGGATACGCATGGTACGCATAACTTCAAGGGTATTTTTTGCGACGTCGCTTACGAGTCCTGTTTTACTTAGATTGCCGTCGCTATCAATGAACACACCCCCTTGAGCAAGAAGAAGTGCGAGGAACGTATGGGTGAGTTCGCCACTCGTTTGAGTATCTACAAGCGAACCGCGGGCGAGGTCAGCAAGAGTTTGTGGCTGCTGTGCGTTCTGTGGAATCAACACCCCAAAAACGTCAAGCGCCACCGGCATGCCATAGTAGACACCACTTTTTGCGACAAAGAGATCGCCGTCAACTGCAGGACTATGGGTTCGGAAGAGCCAACTTTCGCGAACAAGAGTAGTGATGTCTTCGTAGAAGTTGCGTGAGATATCTCTGCGTGTCCAGACTGCTTCAGCTATGACAATATCATACTGCTGCTCCGACTTGTCGAGGTCGCGAGTAACGGCTTCACGATAGAGTTCGCGGGGGACACTTTCAACGTGAACGGAAATGTTCGTACGATCGGTGAATTCGTCAAGAATATTGCGAAGATCGCGAGCATACACCGAATCAACCCAAAGAACTTTCAGTGGTGCGCGAGTCATTCTGTCATACACGTTAAAATATACGATTGTTCCCACAATCGAACCAAGAACGAGCAGCCATGACATATACTTGAGTATCATAATGACATTTTTTGCATATCGAGTATGTCGAGATTAAAACCTCAATCTCCTTTAATTCGAAACCCTCCAACCAGTAGCACCACCTGAAATTTCCAAAATTGAGTGCAGTTCTACTTCTACGAAGGCATTCTGAATCGCTTGAAACGGGATGCAATTGCGTTTCTTTCAGAATATTTTTGACCGAGCCGTACCTGATGTCCGGTGAGTGTTGAAAATGTTCTGAAAGAAACGCAAGTGCGCCCGTTTCAAGCGATTCAGTTAGGCGTGGACCATAGCGCGCTGTGTCCTCATTATCATGGCGATTTGTACGATTACGAGCATGATAACCAACGCAATTGCTGCCGCAAGAATAATAAAGTAAATCAGCATTTTATTCTCGGCTGCGGCGACGTAGAAGGTTGCTGAGATGTTTTCTTTGAGTGACTGATCATAGGTTTCGAGAATAACACTGAGCATCTTCATACCTTCGGTGGCATTCTGCGGAACAACGATGTAGTCGAGGAATGAAGCCTGTGTTTCGACCGCACGGAGAACCTTTTCGCTGGCGATAACAGTTCCCTCGCTCAAGATTTGATATTCAACACGGAGGTCTTGGCGACGGTCGTTTTCTGGCCATTTGATTTCGACATCAAAATAGAGACGGTCACCAGCCTTGAGCTCTGTGGACTGGTCGCCGATGCGAGTCGTAAGGCTAAAGGCGCTGACAGATGGCGCACTCACAAAGAAAAGGAGGAGCGCGACAACAGCCTTCGCGGTTACGCGTTTAAGAGGAGCAAGATCAAAGGCTGATGCTGGTTCAGTCATGCGATAGTATCGAGCGAATTGTACCACGAATGTGTATAATGCGAAAACTTCAGCTGTCTTTACAAGCGACCGGAAAAGTCGCGGCTCAGGAGCCATAGTAACTATTTGATAAAAATCGGCTCCAATAAGAATTATACTCAAAGCGACAATACTATGACGGATATAGATAAGATGTCGCGGCATATCTATGAGGTTCATACGATACAGGTATGCAATAACTGCAAGTGTAAGGGGAATATGGGTGAAAAGATGAAACTGAAGAAGCTTGACGGGGACAAAATATTCCATAAGCACCCAAAAAGCCGCAATGATAATCACCATAAGGAGCATCCCGTGCTGTTCGCGAATAGTATTACGATACAGACAATATCCAAGTGTTACAATGCCGCACGAAACCAGGAGCATAACATGCTGCACGAAGTCACTTGCAAGAATGAATGGTTGACTGAAGAACATAGATTAATGATGAGACATGCGGTTTCGAAGAAGTAGCGTGCTGCCCGTCCACGCGAGCGCAACAGCCCAAAGTACGTAGATGCTACGGAAAATCGGTGCATCGGTGTACTCATAATAGATTCCCGATGCGGTAATAAGCATCAGAATAGCAATGCTGCCGAGTGGTATCGTTCGAGAAAGTGCATCACCCTCACAATAACGCATACTCACGTACCAAAGAAGCGCAAGCGCGCCGAGATACCATGCGAGAGTAAAAGCAAGGGTGAAAGTCATAAGAAGAGGTGCGTCTCATGAACGTCGTAATTGAAGTATACCATTAATCTGAAAATGCAAGCTGTTGATAGCGAAGTATAGTTGCTTAGTTGCCTATCTTTCAAACGAGTGAGCGTCGTAGCCAAGCCGCAGCGTTAGCGAAGATTTGGATATGACCGAACAAGAACAGAAGGAAGCAAAGCGTCAGAAAAAACACATGCCTTTGGCATGTGTTTTTAAATAACTAATTTCTGAGTAACTGAGTAACTAATTACTGACAGCTCTCACAAATCGCTTCTTCGGCGACGTGGAGTTTGTAATTTGGTTTTGCCTGCCCTGAGGGATTCGAATGGGCCAGTCCTGAGGAATTAGAAGAGGCCGAGGGAGTTACTGCTGTGGCGATTGCCGATGAGGGAGAGTTACCTTCGTCGGCGGTTTCAGTTGGAGCTGCAGGAGTTGCGACAGCAGGTTCTGCCTGCGACATGTTTGATTCTGCCTTCTTGCGTGTCTGAGTTCCTGCTTCATTGGACGTTGCCTTTTCAACCTGTGTCGCACCGAGGGTTCGGAGGTAATAGGTTGTTTTGAGTCCGAGCTCCCAGGCGTAGAGGTAGAGGTCACTAATGTCTTTCCCAGAGGTTCCTGCGTAGAAGATATTGAGTGACTGCGCTTGGTCAATCCACTTACCGCGCTGTGCGGCATGACGAACGAGCCAACGCATATCGATTTCAAATGTCTCCTTAAACATTTCGCGAATATGTTCGGGGATGCTCGCAATGTTTCGGACTGAACCATCATTGAGCTTAATTTCCTCGCGCATTTCTTTTGTCCACAAACCTTCCTTCTTGAGCGCTTCAACAAGGTGTGTGTTGATAACAATAAAGTCGCCGGAGATATTTGACTTAACGTAAATGTTTTTGTAAATCGGTTCGATACCTGGAATTGAACCGGCAATGTTTGAAATCGTTGCTGTCGGCGCGATTGCCATACAGTTTGAGTTACGCATGCCGAACTTCTTGATGCGGTCGCGAACAGTTGTCCAGTCTTGGGTTTCGTTACGGTCTACGCCGGTGCCCATGCCGCGCTCAGCTTCGAGAAGTGCAATGGTATCAACTGGCAAGATGCCACGATCCCATTTTGAACCTTTGAAACTCTCATATGCACCACGCTCTTCCGCGAGTTCTGTTGAGGCGAGGATTGCTGAGTGTGCGATGATTTCCATTGAGGTATCCGCAAACTTTACTGCATCTTCAGAATCGAAGACAATGTTCTGCATGTAGAGCGCGTCGTGGAAGCCCATGACACCAAGGCCGACGGGGCGATGACGAAGGTTCGAGTTCTTCCCTTCGATGGTTGGATAGAAGTTGATATCCACCACGTTGTCGAGCATGCGCATTGCGGTGCGAACGGTTTCGCGGATTTTCGCTTCGTCGAGCTTACCGTCAGTGATGTGCATCGGGTAGTTCACTGAACCAAGGTTACAGACCGCTGTTTCGTCTTCCGACGTATTGAGCATAATTTCCGTACAAAGGTTTGAGTGGTGAATCACGCCTGCGTGGTCTTGTGGTGAACGAATGTTCGACGGGTCCTTGAAGGTAATCCATGGATGTCCTGTTTCAAAGAGCATACCGAGCATTTTCTTCCAGAGATCGCGTGCCTTCACACGGGTGAAGAGCTCAATATCACCGGCATCCGCTTTCTTTTCGTAGTCTTGGTAGATTTTTTCAAACTTTTTGCCGTAAACTTCGGTGAGTTCAGGTGTCTCGTCAGGTGAGAAAAGTGTCCATTCCTCATCAGCTTGCACACGCTTCATAAAGAGGTCGGAAACCCACGTTGCGGTGTTGAGGTCATGTGTGCGACGGCGCTCGTCACCGGTATTCTTGCGGAGTTCGAGGAATTCAGGGAAATCGTAGTGCCAGTTTTCGAGATATACGGCAGTTGCACCACGGCGGCGACCTGAGCGGTTGATGGCGAGACACACATCGTTCGCAATTTTAAGATATGGAATCACACCCTGTGAATGAATTTCTGCAGACTTCACAAGAGCGCCCGTTGCGCGAACTTTTGACCATGACGTACCAATACCGCCCGCCCATTTCGACATCTGTGCGTTGTCGCCATAAACTTTGAAAATGTGATTGAGATCATCGGATACGTCGTTGAGGTAGCATGAAGAAAGCTGTGGATGCACCGTACCTGCATGGAAGAGTGTTGGTGTGGACGGCACGAAACGAAGTGTCGACATGACGTTGTAGAATTCAATCGCACGGTCATTACGGTGTTTCTTTTCTTCACCGAGCGCAAGCCCCATAGCGATGCGCATGAGCATGGTCTGCGGGACTTCAAGCTGCTTTCCTCCTGCAGAAATGAAGTAGCGGTCGGAGAGTGTTTCAATACCCATGAACGCGAAGAGGTCGTCGCGTTCTGGCATGATAGCAAGCGCAAGACGCTCGAGGTCAAAGTCAAGGAGTTCTTTGTTGAGTCGCTTTGCATCAACCATTTTCTTGATATTCTTAGCGAAGCCTGCGCGATACTTTTTGTCGTATACCTTCGTGCCGCGCTCATCTGCCTGTGGAATGTCGAGCACTTCTTCAACTGTCTGAGCATTGAGCTGGCGACCAGCAACGTATGAATATGCTGGACCTTCTTCGATACGAGCACGAAGAATAAGGGTCACAAGCTTTGCGAGGTCGCGTGTTTTAATGCCATCGTAGATCTCGCGCTCAAGCTGCGTCACAATTGCTTTGACGTTGATTTCGTCTTCATATCCCTTCACGAAATTCTGCACGTACGCAATCATGGTGTTACGTGAGAACTGCTCTTTCGTACCGTCAGTACGGGTAACGGTAAGGCGACTGTCCTCGATAGCTTCAATGACTTTGTCCTTGCGCTTTTCGGATGCCTGGTAGCGGTACAAAATGAAGTGCTTCGCCGTATCAAAATACCCGCGCTCCATGAGCGTTTGTTCAACGAGGTCCTGCACCTTTTCAACCGTCGCGCATGCTGGGTCATTATCACACATCATCCCGAGACGCGCGACGATACGATCCGTCATTTGCTGCAAAAGCTCATCCGTTGTGGGGACTTTGGTGGAGGTGAGCGCCTTGCGCATCACGGTGATAATTTTGGTTGCGTCGAATGGCACGACAGAACCGTCTCGTTTTACAATCTCGTGAATCATGGACTAATTATTTATTGGCTAAAAAAACACTGCTCTAAAACAGCATACACACCAATCGCAGTAAGTTAGTGTGTATGCAGGCTTAGAGCAGCGCCTGATAGATGCATTATACACGACTCACAAAAAAGCAACTGTGGACAACGTCCTCTTTTGCTATTATGGCGCAAAATAGCGTTACCGATGACACGCCTCTTGTTGTCTGTAAAGAAAAACAGCGCCTGTTGCGCTGTTTTTTCAATCAAAACTGCTTCAGTACTGCTTGTATTCCAGAAAGGTTCCGCTCCCATTCAACATCTTCATGAGTAGTGAGTTCTACTGTAATGGCGGGAATGTTGATTGAGGCAAGCCAGCCTTCAACATCACCTGTGACGGGGTACGCATCGAAGCTATCGACAGTTTTATACTTCGCAGCATTGCCATATATATTCATAAGTGAAAGTGTTTTTGGTAAAACGCCCTCTTCACATTCTGAAGCATACACAGCGCTTGCTTGTGAATGCCAAAAGATTGCTGCATGTGGCTTAAATTCCGCTACAAAGTTGCGCAATGCCGCAGCTTCAGGTTCTGAAAATGCTTCAGTACCCGCACTTACTTTTTTGCCGCGCCATGAACTCTCTGGTTGCCACTTGCAGGCAAAGTTTCGGTTGAGATCTACATTGTTTGCATTGAAACGCGCAGCAGCGAAATCGGTATCCGCAGGAAGCGCAGCTCGGTCTGCGAGCGTTACTCTCCCTTCCTTCTGAAAAGTCTTATAGACGGCATCAGGATTAAGATTTGGAATCACGGCAACGGACGTGCCTTCAGGGATTACTTCAGGATGCGCTTCGAAATAATCCATTGCTTCGTACGCAAGCACGACACTATTCCATTCGTATCCACCATGAACGCCTCCGACAAAAAGAAATCGGCGAGGTGTGTGTGTTCCTGCGGACTGCGCGCCCATGCTCCCGTAATGATAGACGGGGATTGCGCGCCCCTCGACTGAATAGCCGATTACTTGCGGGACATCGGCTTCGACAACTTCTTCCTCCTCTACACCAACAGGTTCCTCAGGAACTGGTGCCTGTTCTGGTGTCGACTTTTGTATACTCAGCGCAAAGATAAGTGCGAGCATCATGAGTGAAAAGGCAACAATCCCTACTCGTTTTCTATGCATATTACTTTACAATCTCTTGCAACACAGCAGAAATACCCAGGGCATTTTTAGCAAATTCGGCCTCTGTGTATGAGGTCAAAAGCACGCTGATGGCAGGGACGCCTTGTCCTGCAAGCCAGTTGGTTAGGTCACCGCTAGTAGCATATGAATCAAATGCTTTGTGTGCGCTGTAGCCGGTCGCTCCTGCATACAGATTGGTGAGTGTAGAGCTTTGTGCGACCGTCTTGTCGCCACAAGCAGACGCATAGACGCCTCCTGCTTTAGCGTAGTAGGCAACCACCGCGACTGGTTTTGCTTTGGCGATATAATCACGGAGCGCTTGTGCTTCTGGCTCAGAAAATGCCGCAGAGCCACCGCTCACTGGCTGTGTTTGCCACACGGCATCTTTTTGCCACGAACAAGCAAAGTTTCGGTTGAGGTCAACACCGTTTGCATTAAGGCGCCCTGAAAGCGCACCTGCTGCACCTGTAGCTGAGTCAGGATTCAGCAGAGGAATTACTGTCACCCGAACACTCGCAGGAATAAACCCTGACGCATCGCGCGCAGTGGTAATGAACATCCGCAAAAGCGACTCAGTGCTCGGTGCAAAACCAGCATGGATACCACCAATAAGAATCACTTCTTTTTCTCCGGTGCCAAACGTGTGCGCCATGATGTCTTTGCCACCTGCTGAAGTACCAATACGGTAGGCTGTGCCATCGCTAGAAGTCTGAGGAGACTGCTCAACAGTATCACCAGTACCACTCTCTGGCTCAGCGGATGTTGTCGTCTGACTGTCAGAAGTCTGCACGGCTGATGTATCAAAGGTTACAACACTCTTGTCATTACTAATAAACGAATAAAGGGCGAATCCGCCAACAATCGCAGCTACTACCACTGCGCCAAGTATTAAAATATTTTTCATATGTAGATAGTGTACCATACTATTGAGAACAAGAACCAAGATAAAACCTTCTCATCTCTTACGTGTGCCGAAGGGTTGCAATTCTGTTATACTGTCTTCATGGAATTACTTGATTTGCTCACTTCTCATGTACGGATTGATGCGGTGCGAGCGAAAGCTTTGAAGAAGCTGGGGATTGTTACGGTGCGTGACCTTTTGTATCACTTCCCTGCAAGTTATGAAGCGGCGGGGAGTATTCATGCGCTCGCTTCCGTAAAGGAGGGTGAGGATGTGATTGTGTACGGGCGGCTTACGGGGCTCGCCGCAAGAAAGGCATGGACAACCAAGAAGACTATTGCGGAAGGGTGGATTGAAGACGGAACCGCACGTATTAAAATCATGTGGTTTAACCAGCCGTATTTGGCGAAGATGCTTCGTGACGGCATGGTCGTGAAGCTTGTTGGCAAGGTTGCAGGTAAGGGCGATAAAATTTACATTGCAAACCCTGAAGTGCAGGAAACGAACGCCGTAAAGGAGGGTGGTGACTCCCTGTTTCAAGAACGTGCACAGGACGAAACAATTTATCCGATTTATCCCGAGTCAAAAGGTGTGACCTCAAAGTGGATATTTCATATTTTGAAAAAGTGGTTTGATGCAGGCTTGCTCAACGATATTAACGACCCCATTCCGGAAGACATTCGCAAGAAATATTCCCTACCACATCTTGCACAAGCGCTGCGAGATATTCATCAGCCAACACAAGAAAAGCGCTACCAAGTTGCACAGAAGCGTTTTGCGTTTGAAGAGGTGTTTGCGATTCAAACACGCCACGCGCAAGAACGTGCGGCTATTTCTGCTGCCGATTGTTACCAGTTTGCAACTGATGCCGAGCATATTAAAAAGTTTGTTGACCGATTCCCGTTCCCCCTTACCGGAGCACAGACTCGTGCACTCGAAAGTATTTTTGGCGACTTTAATGGCATGAGTGCGATGTCACGACTTCTTGAAGGCGACGTCGGCTCGGGCAAAACGGCGGTTGCGGCAACAACCGCATACGCTGTCTGCACCAGCCGCCCCGACGCAACCAAAGACTGGGGCAACCTCCAAGTCGCCTACATGGCGCCAACGGAAATTCTTGCGAAGCAGCACTTCGAGAGTTTTATCGAATACTTCAAACACCTCCCGATTCAAATCGGACTCATCACTGGCTCCGGCTGTCAAAAATTTCCATCAAAAGTTGACCCGACGAAGCCAACCTCAATCTCAAAAGCACAACTTTTGAAATGGGTGGAAAACGGCGAAATCCCCATCCTCATCGGCACGCATGCACTCGTGTATAAAAAAGTACAATTCAAACACCTCGGCCAAGTCATCATTGACGAACAACACCGTTTCGGCGTGAAGCAGCGTAAAGCTCTCACCCAAAAAGGCGCGCCGATGCCACACCTTCTCTCTATGACTGCAACGCCAATCCCCCGCACACTGTCGCTCACCATGTACGGCGACCTTGATTTAACATTGCTCGATGAGATGCCTCCAGGCCGCAAGCCGACAATCACGAAATACATCGGCAAAGACGACGAAGAAAAAATGTACGAGCATGTCTGCAGTGAGCTAAAAACCGGACGACAAGCGTACGTTATTTGCCCACGCATTGATGAACCAGACCCTGAAAAAGAAACTGCCGTCGAAATGAAGTCAGTGATTGCTGAAGCAGAGCGCCTCCGCACTGGCCCTCTTAGAGAATGGAGAATCGGCATCATGCACGGCAAAATGACGCCAGCTGAAAAAGATGAGGTGATGGCAGATTTCAACGCACATCGTCTCGACGTCCTCGTTGCCACTTCTGTTGTCGAAGTCGGCGTGAACGTCCCCAACGCCACCAACATCATCATCGAAGGCGCCGAACGTTTCGGGCTCTCCCAGCTCCACCAGCTCCGCGGTCGCGTCATTCGTGGCACCCATCAGCCATACTGCTTTGTTTCAACAACCTCAAAAGCCGCCAACACCGCCATTCGCCTCAAAGCATTCGTCGCAACCAACGACGGTTTTGCGCTTGCCGAACACGACCTGGAATTCCGCGGCGCCGGCGAACTCTACGGCCGCAACCAATCAGGCCTCAGCGACCTAGGCATGACCGCCCTTAAAAACCTCAAACTCGTAGAAGCCGCCCGCACCGAAGCAAAAAACCTCGTCGCAAAAGACCCTGAACTAAAAAAGTATCCAACACTTGCCGAAAGGTTGACTCACCTCGGCGAACTGCATATGGAGTAAAAACAACCCTACCATTAATGGTAGGGTTGTTTTTGTTACTCACCATTTTGGCGGCGGAGGTCGAGCTGACGGGCGACGTGCTGCATGATTTCTTCGGTTTCTAGTTCTTGGAGTTTTGCTTCGTCGATTTCTTGTCCTGTTTGTTCGAGTTTGCAGGTGGTGCAGTCGCCGCAACCGCGCAGGTCTGCTTCAATTTCCACGTAGTCTTGGCCCATGAT
This sequence comes from Candidatus Kaiserbacteria bacterium RIFCSPHIGHO2_02_FULL_49_34, assembly GCA_001781205.1. Taxonomy (GTDB): domain Bacteria; phylum Patescibacteriota; class Minisyncoccia; order Phycocordibacterales; family UBA918; genus HO2-49-34. Next base: position 1,526 of record MFLE01000009.1, on the reverse strand, counting down.
GATCTCGTGGAGGCGAGCGCCACCGTGCATGTCGAGATGGAGGTACCAGCCTTCGATGAGTTCGGGTGCGAACGCAGCAAGAAAATCTTCAACACCTTCCCAGCCTCCTTGCATGAGCGCTTCTTTTGCGACAGTGACTTTATTCGGCATGATAAGCGCGATGACATCAGTGATGAATCCTTGTGCAATTTGGTCTTGGTCGCTTGGTGGGAATGGTGTGAGCTTGAGATAGTGCTTCAGAGAAAGTGCACTGACACCTCGCTTCCACTGTGAAAGTACCTCTTGTGAGTTTACGGTAAGCACCACCCCCGTATCGAGGTCGAGGTAACAATGTGGGAAATCTGCACTTTCAACAACAGCATCAATAAGCTGATGGGTGTTCAGTACGACACCGTTCGGAAGAGTATAACGATACATGCACCGAGTATACGGAAAGTTTTGGCTCTTGCAACAGTCTCTAAGTTTTGTCATCCTCGGGCATCATGAAAACAAGGAGCGATTTATGGTGAGCCTGTCGAACCATAACGACTATGTTTTCAAATGACCCGGGGATCCATGATGAAAAAACTGCTCGAACGCCTGGATCCCCGGATATGTGAGAGCAATACTACGCTCCGCTACGTTTACTTTCTACATTCCGAGGATGACAGATATTATAATGTATCGCAGACAAACAAAAAATCTCCTTGCGGAGATTTTTTGTTTACGCCATCTTGACGTCAATAGTAACGCCAGACGGAAGTGAGAGGTTCGTGAGCGCTTCGACAACTTTAGCTGATGGGCTCAAGATATCGATGACACGCTTATGCATTCGCATTTCGAACTGTTCTCGCGCATCCTTGTGCACGAATGTCGCGCGGTTGACGGTATACTTCTTGATTTCAGTTGGAAGCGGGATTGGACCGTGCACCTCCGCATCAAAGCGGCGGGCAGTGTCAATAATCTGCTTAACTGATGTATCAAGGACCTTGTGCTCGTACGCGCTTACACGCATACGGAGCTTCGAGGTCGCGCCCTCGGCCTTTGTTTTTGAAGTGCTCTTTGTAACCATATGAACTATCGTTTAGTGCGTGCTTTATAGCATAGTAAACAAGTAAATGCAAACCATAGAATAACGCAACACACAATTAGCGCAATGGCGATGCCTCAGGTTTTCGAAATACGAGGCGCGGGCGCCATTTTGCTTGGAGCCGTACCTGAGTACGGTGAGGAGTAAAATGGTGCACGCAACGAAGTAGTTCGGAAAGCTGTGGCGTCGCTACGCGACGATCTTGGTTACTACACCCGCACCCACAGTCTTACCACCCTCACGGATAGCAAATGACTGCTTTTCTTCGAGCGCAACAGGAGCGATGAGCTTTACCTTGAAGACAGCGTTGTCTCCTGGCATAACCATTTCCTTACCTTCTTCGAGAGTAACTTCACCTGTTACGTCCGTTGTGCGGATGTAGAACTGTGGCTTGTAGCCCTTGAAGAATGGAGTGTGGCGACCACCTTCGTCCTTAGAAAGTACGTATACTTCTGCT
>MFLE01000008.1 GCA_001781205.1 Candidatus Kaiserbacteria bacterium RIFCSPHIGHO2_02_FULL_49_34 | reverse complement strand
CTCCTACTGCTGCAGAACGGAACATTGACCTTCGTACTGATGAAAGCAATGAACTCTCCGCAGACCTTTACTGGAACATTGCAATCCCAGCATCAGGCGTGAAGGGGGCTTGTGTTGGTTCGAATACGATTGCTATTGTGGCGCAAGCGGGTGGAGGTTCAGGACTACCTGCTATTGCACCAGCGGTTGTGCTTCACTATAAGCCTGATGCACTTATTGCGGGAACACTTACGAATTGGAATGATGAGTCAGTTAATGCTGCTCATGTGCAGCCTGTGGCAGGCTTCACTGCTCCTACTGTGGTAGCAAACGTACTCAATGGTCTTCCGGTCGTTCGACTGTCGTCATCAATGATGTCAAATAACAACGATAATGGTCCCTTGCTAGCATTCAAACAAGTATTTGTTGTAGCTAAATATTCAAAAGGATCAAACTTCACCGATTACGACGGACTCTTCACAGGAAACAGTAGCTCACTCCATGATACGGTGTTTATTGGAGCTTCGGGAGGAACGACATATTACCGCGACTCTACTACCGATCTATGGACAGCTCCCCGTTACACGGATGGAGTACTACAAGACCTAGCTCCAATGAATAGATTTGGAATCTCCTCTGTTTCGATTTCCGGAGGATGGACAGGCTTTCACCCTCGATTTGGTATGGATCGTACTACTGTCCGCCACTGGGGAGGTGATATCGCCGAACTTATCGCCTATGACGCAGTGCTCACTGATACTGAACGTCAGAAGATTGAAGGCTACCTTGCGCATAAGTATGGACTCCAATCGACACTTCCCGCAGGGCATCCCTATAAAACCGTTGCGCCGTAGTATGGTTGCAATAAAAAATCCCCTCGGGGATTTTTTGCTTTTTTGCTACAGTTCGGTATAGTGTGTGCACTATGAATGCAAATCAAATTCGTGAAAAGTTTCTCGCCTATATGGTATCGAAGGGCCATGTAGAAATCCCGTCAGCGGGGCTTGTGCCTGAGAACGACCCGACAACGCTTTTTACGGGTAGTGGCATGCAGCCGCTTATTCCGTATCTTATGGGTGAAGCGCATCCGAAGGGTGTGCGTCTTACTGATTCGCAAAAGTGTTTCCGTGCGGCAGATATTGAAGAAGTTGGCGACAATCGTCACACAACGTTTTTTGAAATGCTCGGTAACTGGTCACTTGGTGATTACTTCAAAAAAGAACAGCTTCCGTTCTTCTATAACTTCCTCGTTGACGAAGTAGGGCTCGACCCACAGCGCATTTATGTCACTACCTTTATGGGTGACGAGCTTGCCGGCGTCCCAAAGGACGAAGAATCAATTGCCCTCTGGCAGGAGATTTTTGCTGCACGCGGACTCTCAAACGGTGTTGGGGTGATGGGTTCTGAAGAAGCTGGCAGTGAACGCGGCATGAAGGATGGCGAGCGCATTTTTGCCTATGACTCTGCAAAGAACTGGTGGTCACGCTCAGGTAAGCCAGCAAACATGCCCGTCGGCGAAATCGGTGGTGGTGACTCTGAATTCTTCTACGACTTCGGTGGTGAACACGACACGCGCTACGGCGCACACTGCCACCCAAACTGTGATTGTGGACGTTTTATTGAAATTGGCAACTCAGTCTTTATTGAATACATTAAACAAGAAGACGGCACCTTCGCCAAGCTTCCGCAAAAGAATGTCGACTTCGGTGGCGGACTTGAACGTATCGCCGCAGCATCAAATAATGACAGCGACGTATTCCTTGTGCCAGAACTCCACGCCATCATCAAGGCAGTCGAAGAGAAAACAGGGAGGGTGTACACCGAAAACTATAAACCATTCCGCGTGATTGCTGACCACCTTCGTGGTGCAACATTTATTATTGGTGATGGTGTGTTCCCGGGTAATGCGGAGCAGGGGTACTTCGTACGTCGGCTCATTCGACGTGCGGTGCGCTATGCAGACATGCTCGGACTTCCTGAGGGGAGCTTTGCGCAGTTTGCACGCTCAGTTATTGATGCATACGGCGCTCGCTACACAAACCTCGTTGCTGATGCAGAAAAAATCGTTGGTGCTATCGAAGCGGAAGAAGCAAAGTTCCGCACAACGCTTGCAAAAGGCATGAAGGAATTTGACCGCGCGATTGCTGACGGCACACTTTCTGTTGATGACGTCTTCACGCTTTTTACTACGTACGGCTTCCCGTACGAACTCACGGAAGAGCTCGCCTCAGAGCGAGGCTTCGTCATCTCACGCGGCGACTTCGATGCAAAGATGGCAGAACATCAAGCCCTCTCACGCGCAGGTGCAGAGCAGAAGTTCAAAGGTGGACTCGCTGATAGTTCTGAAGTTGTCGTACAGTACCATACGATTACCCATCTCATGCTTGCAGGACTCCGCAAGGTGCTTGGCGACCATGTGCATCAGGCTGGCTCCAACATTACGGGAGAACGTCTCCGCTTCGACTTCACTCATGGTGAAAAGATGACACCTGAACAAATTGCCGCCGTTGAGCAGTATGTGAACGATGCCATCAAAGCACAAGCATCAGTCTCTATCGAAATGATGGCAAAAGACGCCGCACATGCAGCAGGTGTCGAAGGCAGCTTCTGGGAAAAGTACCCTGATGAAGTGAAGGTGTATACGGTCAAAGACGAACAAGGAACCGTATACTCCCGCGAACTCTGTGGAGGACCGCATGTCGAAAACACCGGCACCATCACGGGCACGTTCAAAATCCAAAAAGAAGAATCCTCATCACAAGGTATTCGCCGCATTAAAGGCGTGCTTATCTAGCAAAAAACAACCCCGACAGCTCGTAAGCTATCGGGGTTTTGGGGGCGGCACGTACCATATCAGGAGACCATGCATTGCAGACGCTTCCATGCTTCGTTGAGAACTGCGACGTCATCCTGAAGATGTTGCGCAGCGATGGCGATGCGTCCTTCCGGTGTACGTGCCGCATTCACTTCCTGCATGCGGCCATGGAGCTTCAGGTAGAAGTCAACACTTTTTTCAGTGTTGCCGTAGCGTTCATTGATCTTTGTGCGTAGCAGTTGCATACGTGCAAGATCAGCACCGGCGGGGTCGCGTTCGTAGAACGTGCGCCAGTAATCGCTGTCTTCAGCAAAGGTCTTCGGGTCAGAGAAATCATGAAGTTGAGACATGGCGGTATCCTTTTAAAAAACAGGTTTTGGGGAACAGCAACATGATTACAATGCCTCATTTCTCATAAATGTCAATATGTCTGGCTGAATTTGGGAAAGTGTGGTATAACCTGAGGCATGAACGCTCGCGAACATCTCCTACCGTACGCACGTCGCGCTGACTTTCATGTCGGCCGTGCGACGGAATTAAAGGGAAGTGACTACCGATTGTATCGCGCCTTGGAAATCCTCCCGGGCTTTTTGTCATGGGCAACGTTGTTGCTTATTATTGTCCTCGCCGCCTTTGCACCGTTTGTGGCGTCGTACTTCGTGCTTGCGTACTCTATTTTCTGGCTCCTAAAGACCGTCTTTATGTCAATGCACCTACGTGCAAATTGGCGTCGCATGCGACACAATCTTAAGGTAGATTGGGGCGCACAGCTTGAAAATTTGAAATACGAGCACCTGCAGCATGCAATAATTTTGCCATTCTATAAAGAGGGAGAGGAAATTATCCGCCAGTCGCTCGATGCTCTCACGAAGGTTAAGTATGATGCAAAGAAATTCATCGTGGTACTTGCCGGTGAAGGCCGGGCGGGAAAAGAGTATGAGGATCTCGCTCGTCACCTTGCAAAAGAATACTCACCACACTTCCGCGACTTCATTGTCACGACACACCCCGCAGATGTTCCAGGCGAAGTCGCAGGCAAAGGCTCAAACGCTGCATATGCCGCAGAAATTCTCCGCACACAGATTCTCGACCCGCAACGCCTCAAGTATGATGAAGTTATCGTTTCTATATTCGACGTCGATACAGTTGTTTACCCCGACTACTTCAACTGTCTCACCTGGCACTTCCTTACTGCAGAACATCCTCTCAAGTCTTCATTCCAGCCCGTTCCTCTCTTCAATAACAATCTGTGGGATGCACCAGCAGTCTCACGCGTGATGGCAATGTCATCATCGTTCTGGCAGATGATTCAGCAAGAACGTCCTGAGAAAATGGGTACCTTCTCCTCACATGCAATGTCATTCCAGGCGCTGTACGAAGTTGGCTACTGGCAGACGAACATGGTAAGCGAGGACTCCCGCATCCACTTCAATCTCCTGATGGCAAATCATGGTAACTACAACGTGGTGCCGCTCGCATATCCTGTCTCAATGGATGCAAACGTCGCCGATTCATTTTGGCAGACGATTGTGAATATCTACAAGCAGCACCGTCGTTGGACATATGGTGTTGAAAGCGTTCCGTACCTCATCTATCATGCAATAAAGAACAAGCAGATGCCACTCGGAAAACGTATCATGTACGTGGGTCAGCAAATCGAGGGCTTCTGGTCACTTGCGACCGCACCACTTATCCTCTTCATTCTCGGTTGGGCACCGATGTTCCTCGGTGGCGATGCGTATCACGCAACAGTTGTCTCGTATAATCTTCCGATTATTGCCCGCGACATTCTCACACTCGCAATGGCAGGACTTATCATTTCCGCAATGATTTCTATTTCGCTCCTCCCACCACGTCCAAAAGACAAGAGTCGCTTCATGTATGTTGTTATGGCACTTCAGTGGATTATGGTACCGATTACCATGAATATCTTCAGCTCAATCCCGGGGCTTGAAGCACAGACAAGGCTTATGTTTGGAAAGTATATGGGATTCTGGGTGACACCAAAGAAGCGATAATATCAAAAAGAGAAACACTACTACATATGGCACCACACGCACACTCACTCTCAAAGCGCACGCGCACACTCACGTTTGTCACACTCGTGGTGGTGTTCCTTGTCTCGACCCCGCTCGTGTGGTTCTACGCAAGTGGATATCGCCTCATACTCGCGGATGAGTCAGGGGCGGCAACGTCTACTTCTGCGATTCGGCAAACAGGCGGGCTCTTCATTGGTATTACCTCTGCGGATACCATATTTGTGGATGATATTATGGAGCGCGGCTCGCGCCTATTCTCAAGTGCTCGTTACATTGACGGGGTGGTTGCGGGCGAGCACCGTGTACATGTTCAGCGTGAAGGAGCGCATGCATGGGTAAAAATGCTTTCGGTGAGTCCAAAACTGGTAACAGAGGCATATGCGTTTACCCTTACTTCCAACACCTCGGTTCGCCTTGTTTCTCCGCGTGTCGACACAACAAGCACACCAATCCTTCGTGCGAGCTCAACCATTGCTGCGACTATCATAAATGATTACCGCGTCAGTACGGTAGCACAGACGTATGAGAACAGTGAATATATAAATATTCAGAAACTCTTTACTACTGCGGTTGCAACCTCGACTGCAACAAGCACTCCGGTAGTCCGTGCTCAAGAACGCGTCCGTTCGGTGCGCGATGCTGTGCAGCATATTGGTAGCGATGATGCGTCCGAGGATATTCTCGCAACACGCGGTGATATCGATGTTATCCGCCGCGGTGAGGATATTGTTGTACGCTACAGTGGCAGTCTCACAAAGCTCCCGTATTACTTCTGCGCTGATATCGCCTCAACAACCCCGTGTGTTCCCGAAATTATTATGGACCGACAGGGACACGCGGTACGCGATGTGGCCTTCTATCCCGCAACAACGTTCGATGCACTTGTCCTTACTCGAGATGATGCAGTTGTCGTGACAGAATTAGACCCACGGGGTGGTTGGCAAAACACCCAGCCACTCGTCCTAGGTAAAGGGCTCAGTACACGCGTTGATGGTACACGTATCTATATCGCAGATACCGTTGCTATCTATGAAATCGTAACACCATGACGCTTCGCTTCTTTCTTCTCTCGTTCGGTCATATCCAAATCTCAGCTAGCGCTTCGACTTGGCTACGACTCTCACTCGTTTGAAAGATAATAAAGCCACCGCATGGTGGTTTTATTATTTATTCATTTTCCGGGAAGGAGAATGTAGCGGAGAATACCACATGCACGGTATCATCAAGCATTGAATACCCTTTTGATCCTGAGAACGTTGGTGACGCATGTGTCATACCCCACTGAGTACGATCGAAGTTGAAATCCGCCTCTAGCACCAGTGTGTCCTCACGTGTATAGATTGTTGCTTCTGGAATGAGCACGTCGTGCGTTTGCCCAAGCATAGTGAGACGTCCCACGAGATTGAAGACAGAGCTATTGTTATGGCGAGCGATACTCATGATGGTGAGTGTTGCATCAGGAAAGTCATCGACGGCGAAAAAATCAGGGGTACGGAGATCGAGCATGTCATCGTTGTGCGGGAACATAAGTGATGACATATCAAGCAGGAACACGCCGCTACCGCTCCAGTCGTCAAACTTTGACTGCTCGAGGGTTAGCTCGCCTGTTGTAAGACGTGTGGTGCCGGTGTAGCTATCGCGTGATTCAACAGGATTTGACAATGAAAACGTTGTAGTTCCACTCGCAAGTGTATACATACCCGCTTCAATAACACGTGGCGCATGGTACGGCACTTCGGGGATAGGTTCTGAAAGTGACGGATCAAAGCGCGAGAGCACTAGTCGAGTATCTATTTGAGAAAATAGAAGACTCGCAAATGCAACAAGGGCTACGCCACACGCAGCTAGTAATAGTACAATAAAAAACGATCGCATATGCACAGTATACGACAGTTCTCAAAAAAGTGTTTGTGTATTGTATTGGTAGGCGGTTTCTAATATCTTTGGTATACTATCCCTATGAAATGGATTGGTTCGTTTATCTTTGGGATGGTACTCATGCTCTACGGTGGTGTTTCTGTGCACGCACAGAATGTTGATGCGTTGCGCGCACAGATTGATGCAGGGAAGTCTGAACTTACTGATATTGATGCTCAAATAAACGCGCTTAAAAAGGAACTAAGTGTCGTTGGTTCTGAAAAATCAACTTTACAAAGCGCAATCAAGAAACTTGAAACTGAACGTAAAAAAGTACTCGCGGATATTTCTTACACCGAGAAACGTATTACAATTACCGATCTCGAAATCACTGAACTCTCAGAAAATATTCGTAGTAAAGAAAAAGAGATTGCCACACAGGAAAGTGCCATTGCAGAAGTTATTCGTCGTCTTCACGAGCATGATGGCGTTTCTCCGATTATTGCTTTTCTACAGAATGACACGCTTGGCGAATTCTGGCGAGTTCTTGATGAGCTGATTGTCGTCCGCGAGGACATGCAGCGCGCCTCATCCAAGCTTTCTGACGCCCGGAGCGAGCTTGAGTCACAGCGTGGCACCGCAGAAGATAAGCGTAGCGACCTCCTTACCCTCAGCGACCAGTTCAAAGATCAGCAAAAAGTCCTCAGTAATACCACGCAAGAAAAATCGTCTCTCCTCAAACAAACACAGAATAAAGAATCAGAATATCAAAAACAACTCAAAGCAAAGCAGGATGCACGAGCAAAGATTGAAGCAGAATTACGTGACTTTGAGTCAAAAATACAATTCATTCTTGATCCGTCATCTATTCCTGTTGCGGGTACTGCCGTCTTCTCATGGCCGATTGCAAAACCTATTATTACCCAGTATTTTGGCGGCACAGAGTTCGCAAAGCAGAACGCCTCAGTCTACGCAGGGCGTCCTTACCACCCCGGCATTGACATCGGCGCGGCACGCGGTACGAAAATATTTGCGCCTGCAGACGGTATCGTACGCGCAACGGGTAACACTGACCTCGCAAAAGGATGTTGGGCGTGGGGCAAGTGGACACTTATTGACCATAATAACGGCCTTGCCTCACTGTATGCACACCAAGATGTCCAGTCCGTATCTGCAGGACAGAGTATAAAACGTGGTGACGTTATCGGCTATGTCGGCAATACTGGATATTCAACCGGGCCACACCTGCACCTTACCGTCTATGCGAAAGCCGCTGTCGAAGTAAAGACCTTTGGTGCTACTGCGTGTGCGAGTGTTCCTCGTCCAACAGCACCAACCAGCGCCTACCTCGACCCGATGTCGTATTTACCTGCAATCTAGTTGCTTAGAAAAGACATGCGGAAGGCATGTCTTTTCTCTGAGCAGTTAGTTATCCCTACACCTGTTGTGCTGTCGCTCCGTTTCTTTTTCTAATGACGAGTCATGCTAGGGTAAGATTACTCTGCTCTAGAGTTTGGAATATAAGCATCTTAGCAAAACAACAGCACAACAGGTGTTGGGACTTATCCACAGTTGTATTTTTGCGAGCAGGTGTATACTCATACATATGAATAAAATTTCAACAACACACACAAAGGCAAAAGGCTTCACACTCCTTGAGCTTCTTATTGTGATTGCAATCATTGCAATTCTCGCCACTATTATTGTTATCATTATCAACCCTGTCGAAATCCTCAAGCGCGCACGCGACGTACAGCGTCTCTCCGACCTTGCATCAACCCGTACGGCGATA
>MFLE01000007.1 GCA_001781205.1 Candidatus Kaiserbacteria bacterium RIFCSPHIGHO2_02_FULL_49_34 | reverse complement strand
ATCAATACGCTCACCATGCTCTGCATGGTCGCCATGAGAAAAGTTAATACGCGCAACATTCATGCCTGCATGAATCATGCTCGTAATCACCTTTACCTCAGTACTCGCCGGCCCTAAGGTAGCCACAATCTTTGTTTGTTTTGTCATAAGAGTGTGCGCACTGTATAACTTTAAAATAACTTTGTCAATATGTAGGAGAACACAGAAAAAGTTTGACATTTGCCGCCGTTTTCGTAATATGGCGGGTATGGATAGTTCACAAAAAGTTGACGCCGAAATGGCGGAAGAATATGTTGCAGAAGCTGATGAAATCGAGATTTCGGAAGACGGCAGCGAAGCAACTTTTGAGCAGAAAATCAAGCATTGGCGTGATAAATTCAAGCAATGCGACTCAGAAAAACGGCAGGCGATGGAAGACCTTCAACGCGGCCGGGCAGAATTCTTGAATGCAAAACGTATGCAAGATGAACAGGCAAAACGCGAGCGTGACAGAGCCGTCGAGCGAGTAATGGAAGATCTCTTGCCACTCGCTGACAGTTTCGATATGGCGCTCACCGGCAAAGGCTGGGATGCTGCCGACGCAAACTGGAAAAAGGGCATCGAAGGTATTCGTGCACAGCTCCAGGCTCTTCTCACCTCACATGGTGTTGAAACAATCGAAGCGACAAACGTCCCGTTCGATCCGAATCAACATGAAGCAGTCATGCAGGAGGTCCGCGAAGGTGTTGCTCCTGACACGGTCCTTTCTGTCCTTCAAAAAGGATACAAACGCAAAGATTTTATTATTCGACCCGCAAAGGTCACGGTAAGTAACTAAACTAAAACATAATTATGTCAAAAATCATTGGTATCGATCTTGGAACTACAAACTCTGCAGTTGCAGTTATTTCTGGAGGTGTTCCAACAATTCTCGAAAACGCAGAAGGTAACCGTACAACGCCGTCGATTGTGGCAATTTCAAAGACAAAGGAGCGCCTTGTGGGTCAGATTGCAAAGCGTCAGGCGGTAACCAACCCGGAAAACACCATCTATGGCGTGAAGCGCTTCATGGGTCACGACTTCGATGAGAAGGCTGTGCAGGACGACATGAAAGTTGTGCCGTATGCCATCAAGAAGGGCGAGACCGGTGGCGCACTTATTCACCTTGGCGAAAAAGACATGCGTCCGGAGGAAATCTCTGCGATGATTATCGCAAAACTCAAGGCAGATGCAGAAGCAAAGCTCGGCGAAAAGGTAACCGAAGCCGTGATTACTGTGCCTGCATATTTCAACGACGCGCAGCGTAAGGCAACACAAGATGCAGGTAAGATTGCCGGACTAGACGTCAAACGCATCATCAACGAGCCGACAGCCGCTGCACTTGCGTACGGTTTCAACTCAAAGAAAGATGAAAAGATTGCTGTCTTCGACTTCGGTGGCGGTACGTTTGACGTATCAGTTCTTGAGGTAGGTGACGACATCATTGAGGTTCGTTCAACCGACGGCGACGCACACATGGGCGGTCGCGATATTGACCAGCAGATTGTGAAGTTCCTTATTGATGAGTTCAAGAAGTCAGAAGGTATGGACCTCACCAGCGACAAGCTTGCACTCCAGCGCCTTGACGAAGCCGCAGAAAAGGCAAAGCTCGAACTCTCAACCAGCCTCGAAACTGAAATCAACATTCCGTTCATTACGTCAGGCACAGAGGGTCCGAAGCACATGCTCGTGAAGCTTACCCGTGCAAAACTCGAAGAAATTGCCCGCGAATACATTGACCGCGCGATTGAAATCACGAAACGCGCTATCGAAGCCTCACCATTCAAGAAAGAAGATATCCACGAAATCATCATGGTTGGTGGACAGACACGCATGCCAGCAATCCAGGCAGCCGTGAAGGCATACTTCGGCAAGGAGCCAAACAACTCAATCAACCCTGACGAAGTGGTAGCTGTCGGCGCAGCAATCCAAGGCGGTGTGCTCAAGGGAGATGTACACGACATTACCCTCGTTGATGTTATCCCGCTTTCAATCTCAATCGAGACTCTCGGTGGTGTTGCAACAAAGCTCATCGAAAAGAACACGCACATCCCAACAAAGGCAGAGCAGACATTCTCAACCGCAGCTGACAATCAGTCATCGGTAGAAGTACACATCGTACAGGGTGAGCGTGCAATGGCAACTGACAACAAGTCACTTGGACGCTTCATTCTCGATGGTATCCCACCAGCGCCGCGCGGCATGCCACAGGTTGAGGTTCGTCTTGATGTCGACTCAAACGGCGTACTCTCAGTAACTGCAAAAGAAAAGACAACCGGCAAGGAACAGACGATTAAAATTGAAGCGTCGTCAGGACTCACCCCTGAAGACATCGAACGCATGAAGGCTGATGCCGATGCACACGCTGACGAAGATGCAAAGCGTAAGGAACTCATCGAAGTCCGTAACCACGCAGAACAACTCGGTCACCAGGCTGAGAAGTCGCTCAAGGACTACGGCGACAAAGTGCCTGCAGACGTAAAGCAGGCGGTTGAAGATGCAGTTCGTGTTCTTAATGAAAAGAAAGGAAGCGACGACAAAGCAGCAATCGAAACAGCAATGGCAGACCTCAATGACAAGCTCGGCAAGATCGGCGAAGAGATGGCAAAGCAGCCAAATCAAGCAGCTGAAGAACCAAAGCCTGAAACAGGAGAAGCAGAACAGAAATAATCTCAAAACAAAGCACGCTTGGCGTGTTTTGTTTTAGGTAGGTGTGATACACTGGTGCTATGACAAAATGTTTTTGGAATGGGGAGATTGTACCCGTCGACACAGTAGCGATTTCACCATTTGATTTGGGGTTCTTACGTGCATATGCCGTGTATGAAGGTGTTGCCGCCTTTGATGGTGAGCCCTTTCATTTTGATGACCACTATGAGCGTTTGCGTGCATCGGCGCATACGATTGGGCTTTCGGTACCCTATACAAGCGAGCAGCTTTTGACCACTCTGCGTGAGGTACTTCGTGCAAATGAACTAAGTAAAGGGCGTGCAAGTATGCGTATTGTACTTTCGGGTGGGGAAGCGGATCATGGCATTGGATACAATCCTGGTAATGAGACTTGTATCGTTCTCGCGGAGCCAGCAAAAGAGCCAGCTTACACAGAAGGAGGATCACTCCTTCTGCATGAATTCCAGCGCAATCTCCCAACCTGTAAAACCGTCGAATACGCGGTCGCCGTATCGCTCCAAGCTGAGCGTGTTGCGCGGAATGCTGCAGAGATCCTCTATCACACAAAGGGAGAGCTTCGTGAATGTGCAACCTCAAATATATTCCTTGTCAAAAATGGCGTACTCATAACCCCCGACAAAGAGATTCTTCTCGGCATAACCAGAAAAATTACCATCGACATCGCACATTCACTTGGATATACCGTTGAAGAACGCACCGTACTCCTTACGGAACTTGAAACCGCCGACGAAGTCTTTATTACCTCATCGTTCCGCGACATCATGCCAATCTCTCACATTGAAGACAATACGGTTGGCAATAGAAAAATCGGCCCTATCACCGAAACGCTCATACAGGCATTTAAGAAAAAATACTAGCCAAAAGTTATCCACTTTGGATTTTCACCAAGGGAGAGGTATACTGCCAGCATGACTCTGCACACAAAAATCTTCAGCACACTCGTTGCTGTCGCTTTTCTTCTCATTGTCGGTGTTGTTATTAGTTATACAGGTGCAGCAGATGTCGCAACAACTGTTGAAATCACTAACGAACCACCAACAATTGATTCCATCCGTATCGCCACAAGTGAATTCGGCACCGACAATATCGCAGGAGACGGCATCACTCCCGTTGTCGGTTTTGATCGTATCGTACACCTCACTGGCACCGTCACCGACCTCAACGGCAAAACAAGCGTCGCCTCAAGCAGCATTTCTGCTCTTTTTTACCGCACCTCCAAGACAGAGAGCTGTCTTGCCAGTAACAATAATTGCTATCATATCACTCAGTGTGCCATCAATACCGACACGCTCAGTGATGTTGAACTCCTCTATGATTGCCCCGTGCCCATTGCCTATTACACCGATGCAACTGACGCCAGCTCCCGCTACGCAAGCGATAATTGGACAGGAACAGTTAGTGTTGTCGATGAAGGACAAGGTGCTGCATCAAGTACTATCACCACCGAAGTGAACGCACTTCTCGCACTGAATATCCCCGAAGGTATTGACTATGGTACGCTCTCACTCGGTGATATTTCGTCAAGCCCTGTTGATTTCCCACTCACCCAGCGTGGCAACACCCGCGCTGACGTATTCGTATCAGGTGGTGACATGGACTGCGACCTTGGCATGCTTGAAGGATCAAAACAGCGCTATTCACTCAGTGGAAGCGCACCCTATGATGATGTCAGTACCAAGCCTCTCACTGAAATCCCTGTGCAGGCAAACCTTGTCGTTCCGTTCCAAGTAACTGCATCACCTGTTGCAACGTCACTCTATTGGCGTATTGCTATTCCACAAGTTGGCATAAAGGGGAATTGTATCGGCAGTAACACCATCTCGCTCGTTGCGCTTTCCAACAAAGAAGCAACATTCTTTGCAGGACATGGCAACCATGCTGCCGCAATTGTCGAAGGAGCGCTCTATATGTGGGGTGCTAATCAGTTCGGACAGCTTGGACTCAGCGACAACAATAACCGCCTCCATCCAACACGTGTTGGCACTGATTCTGATTGGCAGTCAGTTGCGGTGGGGTACTTTCACACGCTTGCACTTAAGACGAATGGTGACCTTTATGCGTGGGGACTCGGTGCGCAAGGGCAGCTTGGACAAGGGAGTGGAACGAACTATAATACGCCACAACAAGTAACCGCGATTGCAGGCGGATGGCAGAAGATTTCCGCAGGTTCCCATCATTCACTTGCGTTGCATAGTAACGGCACACTTTACACGTTTGGCTATAACGCCTTTGGACAACTTGGGCGAAGCGGTACCGTCACCACACCGACAGCAATTGATGCAAACACGTACCTAGATATCCAAGGAGCGTATATGCAGTCATATGTGGTCCGGAGCGATGGTACGGTACTCTCGTTTGGACGGAATGAATCAGGACAGCTCTGCAATGGAGAGACGGCACCATCAACACAGGCGCATCAAACTCCGATTGTTGTTTCGATGCCAACTCCTACAAAAATAACCGCAGGTGTCTCGCATGTAAGTTTTCTGATGCAAGATGGTACGATTCGGGCATGTGGTGCAGGAAATTCAGGACAACTCGGTACCGGTTCGACTATATCACTCCTTACGCCCACCGACATCGGGGCAGGTGGCGGCTGGCTTGATCTTGCGTCAGGGTTCAATCATGTGGTTGGGCAAAAAGCAGATGGCTGGTATGGTTGGGGGGCAAACATTAATGGGCAGTTGGGGCTTGGTGATCTTAGTAATCGAATGTCACCCACATTTATGGGAGGCACCATTGATATGCTCATTCCTGCAGCAAGTGCAACACTCATACGTATGGCCGACGGTGATGCTCGCGTTACAGGGCTTGGTATTCTTAATGAGCAAGCTGCGTTTGCGTGGCGTGAGACACCTATAAGTATTCTTGGCACCGCAACTGACTGGGTGGCAGGACATGCGTTGTTTGGTGCGACAATTGCACTTCGCGCAAACGGTACGCTTTGGTCATGGGGGCATAATACTGCGGGACAACTTGGTTTGGGGCATCTAAACAACAAGAGTGCACCGCAGCAGATTGGCGTGAATACCGATTGGGTGCAGCTCGAAGTTGGGTATGGCACGGGCTATGCACGCAATAGTAATAATGAACTTTTTGCGTGGGGGTCTGGCGGGTATGGAGCACTGGGTGACGGTACCTTCATCAGCAAGCAAAGTCCCGTACAGATTGCCGGTTCATGGACAAAGCTCTTCAAGGGTGAGCTCAATGGCTTTGCTATAAAAAGTGATGGCAAACTCTATGCGTGGGGGAGAAACCAAAATGGCGAACTCGGTATTGGTTACACTACGTCTGATCCAAGCGGTGAGGAGAACCCCGTTAAGGTGAACGATGATCTCGATTGGAAGATGGTGTCCGGAAGAGTAAGTCATACACTTGCGATTAAAGAGAACGGTGATCTCTATTCGTGGGGCGCACATCTTACTGGTAGAACGGGGCTTGGACTTACTTCGGGAAGAGCACTGGTGCCAACACTTGTGGATAATACCAAAAACTGGACTGCTATCGCTGCAGGACACGAACACAGCTTAGGCATAGCTGATGGCAAGCTCTACTCGTGGGGATTCAATAACTTTGGACAGCTTGGACTCGGTGATACGACACAGCGCACTGTGCCGACACAAGTCGGCAGCGCAACAAACTGGATAGCAGTTGCCGCTGGTCGCTACTGGCAACAGTCCTTTGCGCTCAAATCCGACGGTACGCTGTGGAGTTTTGGCAATAACGGTAATGCCGCACTGTGCCAAAGTACCAGCATTCCGTCGCTGAATGTTCCAACACAAGTTGGTGCTGAAACCAACTGGGCCGAAGTTACCGCCGGAGAAAACCACGTTATCCTCCGCAAAACAAACGGTACTCTCTATGCTTGTGGTGTCGACACGTATGGTCAGCTCGGTGTTGGTAACATGAATGACATCAGCACCTCGGCAAACGTGACTCCGACGTGGTAGATAAATTTTGAAAAACATCGCCAGTAACTTCGGCGATGTTTTTCAGAGGTTATCCACAGGTCGATACTTTGCCTTTTCTCAAAACGGAGTACAATAGTATGCATGTCTAATACTATCAAAATCTTCGGTACACTTATTACCATCTCCTTCCTCCTCATCATAGGAATCGTCCTCCGCTACACCACCGCAGCAGACGTCTCAACCTCAGCAGAAATCCAAAACACCCCACCAACCGTGGACACTATTCGCATCAGTACAACAGCATACAGTGCAGACAACCTCACCACAACAGGTATCCTTCCAAACGTAGGAACAACCCGCACCATCCACGTGAACGGCACCATTCACGACGACAACGGAGAAGCAGACATCGCCTCAAGCACCCTCAACCTCGTCTTCCACAAAACA
>MFLE01000006.1 GCA_001781205.1 Candidatus Kaiserbacteria bacterium RIFCSPHIGHO2_02_FULL_49_34 | reverse complement strand
TCCCTATCTACTGCAGGCGTTGAATATTGAGGAGATTTGTCCCTAGTACGAGAGGACCGGGATGAACGAACCTCTGGTCTACCAGCTGTCACGCCAGTGGCATCGCTGGGTAGCTATGTTCGGAATGAATAACCGCTGAAAGCATCTAAGTGGGAAGTCAACTCCAAGATTAATATTCGTTAAGTCCCCTAAGAGATGATTAGGTTGATAGGCATTAGATGTACGCACAGTAATGTGTTTAGTCGAGATGTACTAATCGGACGTATTTTCCTGCAAGGAATAATGTACATCATGTATATATTCTTTGAGTGAAGATCATGCGAATTATATTTAAAATGCTTATTGTTGAGATATGTAATTGTCAAATATCGCAAGGTAGTTGACGCACCAGAATATGGCTTGAACACTACGTAGTAGTTATCGAACCATGCTCCGGTGCGCCGACATCGGCATATGCATGAGACGGCTCATAACCCAATCTCTTGCATGTACGCAGGGTATCCTGCGTGCGCCGACCAATCGTTCTTTTAATTTTATACAACAAGATACATTCATGTATCGAGTTCTCTATGTTGGCATTTTGTCGAAGGGGGTACACCCGTTCTCATTCCGAACACGGAAGTTAAGTCCTTCAGAACCGATGGTACTCTGTCATCAAGCAGGGGAGAGTAGGTAGATGCCAACATAAAGCACTCGATATACAAAATAGCACCGCAATGGTGCTATTTTACGTTCTTCGCAGAGGCATCTACCAACTCCCCCTGGGAGATGCTTCGCTTCTTTCTGCTCTCGTTCTCAAATGAAAATCTTCGCTATCGCAGCGACTTTCACTTGCTCTCTCGTTTGAAAGATAGGTAGATGCCAACATACAGCACTTGATACAAGTAAAAAATCACGTCAGCAATGACGTGATTTTTTTGTGTAAGCACATTCACTTCTTTTGGATGTCATTTTTTAATGACTATAGCAATCTTCACATACCGTAGCACGGACGTATATTGCTATGTTATGATTCATGTGGTATAGTTTACCTGTTGATCTTCATACCTAGAGGGATTTGCTATGAACGGCAAAGTCAAAATCTTGAATGGTCCACGCCTCCTGCGTAGTCGTTTTAGCTGTAAGCCTGCTGCAGGTCATACGGAATGCAGTCATTGCGGTAGCCATGAGAGGCTCTGGGATGACGAAAGCGCGTATGGGTGCGACTCTTGTGGCGTAGTTTACAATTTGCGAGGACTCCCCGAAGAGATTGTTCAGTCGTGGGGATAAAACCACAATCACAAAAAACCGCCATACTGGCGGTTTTACTATTTTGCATGAGTGCGATACAGTATTACATAGAGAATGATAAGGAAAGCAAAGGTGATAGCAGAAACGAGAGGGAATGTCATGAAGCCAAATTCGTCAATGACCTTATCGAGACAGTCAATTGTTCCTGATGCAGGACACGGGAGTGAGCCCTGTGGGAGCATTTGGTAGACATACTGGTAGAGGGAGATAACAACACCTGCTATCGAAAGGAGAATGCCGTAACGGGGGAGCATGATGCTGTCCTTCCACCATGCGCCACCTGCTGCCATAAGGGCTTGCGGGTAGAGGAAGACGCGCTGGAGCCAGCACAGTGCACAGGGGATGAAGCCATAGATTTCGGAATAGACCAGCGACATAGCTGTGCCACCAAGAGTTATGGCGAGGATAAGATAGATTGCATACGGTGCAATATCATTTGCAATATGTCGCCCTTTCGCAAACGCAAGGTCACACGCAAGCGCTATGAGCGCAATGAGCATCACTAGTGCGCCCGCGGCAATAATAAGGTTGAGTGTTTCAATTGGCATAAGATTCAAAACAGGCGGCAACGCCGCCTGTGGATATTATTCAATAATTACTGATGTGGTTGCCTCTTCAGTCGCGTTATCTGCTTCGAGAGATCCTTCATCGCTTGGGGTAGTGCCTTCAAGTACGTAGCCTGTTTTCTCGGCGAGTACCTGTAGTGACTGCTGACCAGAAAGTTCAGAGCCGTCTGCAAAACGCCATGTTGGGTAGCCAGTAATGCCAGCATCTTTACATTCCTGTGTCTGTCCTGTCGCAGCAGTTGCACCAACAGAACATTCCTTGTACGGCAAAAGCTTGTAAGAATTGCCAAAGAGTGCTTTTTGCTCAGCACAGTGCGGGCACCATGATGCGCCGTAGAAGACTGCACCACTATCCTTCAAATGCTGCGCAAACTCGTCATATTGTCCTGGCTGTTTATCTTGCCATGATTTCGTGCCAAAAATAACACCGAAAATAGCGATAAGCACCACTCCAAATATAATTGCGTTCTTATTTTTCATAGAAAAAATCTTGTTTTTGTAATGCAGATAGTATACACTCCATGCACATAAACAACAACCATGCACATTAGAAATTTCTCCATTATCGCTCATATCGACCACGGTAAGTCAACATTGGCTGACCGTCTTTTGGAAGTGACAAAAACCGTCGAAGCACGCAAAATGCAGGATCAGGTACTCGACTCAATGGATCTTGAGCGTGAGCGTGGTATTACGATTAAGCTTCAGCCGGCGCGCATGAACTACATCCATAAGGGTGAACAATACATTCTCAACCTCATCGACACACCAGGACACATCGACTTCTCTTATGAGGTGTCGCGTGCACTCGGTGCGGTTGAAGGCGTACTTCTTCTCGTTGATGCAACCCAGGGTGTCCAGGCACAGACTATTACCGTGCTCCACATGGCGCGTGAGCAGGGGCTCACGATTATTCCTGTCCTCACCAAAACCGACATGATGGCAGCACGTGTTGAAGAAATCGGCGAGCAGATAATCCAGCTTCTCGGGTGCGCACGCGAAGATATTCTTGAAGTCTCAGGCAAAACCGGAGCAGGCGTGCCAGAGCTCCTTGCGACAATTTGCGAAAAGGTGCCGCCGCCGAAAGAAGCGTCACACGAACAATTCCGCGGGCTCATTTTCGATAGCCAGTATTCAAACCATCGCGGTATTATCGCGTATTTTCGCGTGATGGAAGGTTCCGTTGCGAAGGGAACCAAGATCAAATTCATCAATGCAGGTGTCGATTTTATCGGGCAGGAAATCGGTATTATGCATCCCGAAGCCACCCCGTGCGATATACTTAAAGCGGGCGAAATTGGCTACATAGTGACCGGCATTAAAGAGCCGGGTGTCGTACGTGTGGGTGACACCCTCGCAGAAGTTGGCGGCGCAAAGGAAGCACTCCCCGGCTACAGCGAAGCGCACCCCGTAGTGTGGGCATCGCTCTTTCCTGAATCGCAGGACGATTTCACTCAGTTACGCTACTCACTTGACCGTCTCCGGCTTTCCGACTCATCACTCTCGTACGAAGAAGAAACCTCCGGCATGCTCGGACGTGGATTTCGTTGCGGTTTCCTTGGTATGCTTCATCTTGAGATCGTCACCGAACGTCTCAAACGCGAATTCGACATGGAGCTTGTGATTACGGCACCATCAATTTCCTACGAAATCACCAACCAGCGTGGTGAAACAGAGCTCATCTATGCAGCATCGCGTTTTCCTGACATCACGCGCGAAATTTCCGTGCGCGAGCCATGGATTCTCGGGCAAATCATCATCCCACCAGAAATGATGGGTAATGTCATGCAGCTTCTCTACGACCACGAAGGAAGTGTTATCGATACGGAAACATTTGCCGACGGTCGCACCATGCTCGGTATCGAAATGCCGCTCCGCGAACTCATGCGCGGCTTCTTCGATAAGCTCAAAAATGCCACCTCAGGCTTTGGTTCGCTCTCGTATGAAATCGCTGAGCTTAGGCCAGCGTCGGTTGCCCGCCTTGATGTACTTGTTGCCGATGAAATCGTGCCCGCGTTCTCGCGGGTGATTGGGCAGGCCCGTGCGCTTACCGAGGCCCGTGCTGTTGTCGATAAGCTTTACACCATCCTGCCTCGTCAGCAGTTCAAATGTAAAATTCAAGCAGAAGTTGGTGGCAAAGCCATCGCCACCAAAACCCTTTCAGCAATCACGAAGGACGTCGCAGGCTACCTTTACGGTGGTGACATCTCTCGCAAAAACAAACTTCGTGACCGTCAGAAAGAAGGGAAGAAAGATATGCTCTCACGCGGGAAGGTCCATATTAGCCACGACATATTCATGAAAATGGTCCGCAGCGAGTAATTTCGCCCAAAATTGGCACATTTGCACTGGTTTCGCAAAATCTTGCCCTCACCGTAGGTCATCTACGACTCCGTCAAAATTTTACTCCAACCAGCGCAACTGCACTCAATTTTGAACGAAATTGCCCCGTCAGGTGATGGGGTTTTCTTGTATGGATATATTTTCAAAATAGGTTGACATACATAAAAAATGAGGTACAGTACGTGTTCAGGTAGATCTTTTTTCATACGAAGGAGTAGCATCATGAACGATTCTGAACAGGATTTTGTTGCATTGTTGCAAGAGCATTACGATAGCTTCTCAATTTTGCAAGACGAAGACACGGTCTTTGTAGAGCATGCCCTCTTTGCGCTCCGCTTTGAAATAACCGAGGAGGATGTCTTCAAAATTCATTCTCTGAAGGTGCATAGTGAAGGGAGCGGTGTTGGCAGGAGCATTGTCAAACTGGTGCGCGAATACTGTGAAGAAACCATTCTCGATGAGATAATTGCGGTCGACGTGGTCGATACCGCAATCACCTTCTGGGAAGAGATGGGGTTCATGGAGTGTGGAAGCGAGTATAGTTACTCGGTCTAATTTCTTCCAAAAAAATCGAAAGGATGGGCGCAGCCCATCCTTTTTCCTATGTTGACATTATGGCAGAAATCTCTAGTATACAGAGCATGAAGAACTACTACGAGACACTGGGCGTAACAAAAAGCGCCTCACATGACGAGATTAAAAAGGCGTTCCGCAAGCTAGCAGCACAGTATCACCCAGATAAAAAGACAGGTGATGAAGCGAAATTTAAAGAGATTTCTGAGGCCTATGCAGTGCTCGGAGATGAGAAAAAGCGCGCAGAATATGACGCGTACGGACGCTCGTATTCAGGCGGCGCCGGAGCACAGGGGCAGGGTGGTTTTGGCGGGTTTGATTTTAGCGGCTTCCAAGGTTTTGGCGGTGCCAATGGTGTTGAGTTTGACCTCAATGATATATTCGAAGGTTTCGGTTTTGGCGGCAACGGCGGCGGGCGACGCGCGCGCGGCAACGATGTTGCAATAGATATTGAGCTTACCTTTGAAGAATCAATCTTTGGCGCGAAGCGTAGCGTCACTCTCACAAAAGTAAATCAGTGTGCTACCTGTGATGGTTCCGGCGCAAAAAAAGGCACCACAATGGAAACCTGTGCACATTGTAACGGGCAAGGGAAGGTGCGTGAAGCACGACAGACTATCATGGGGCAGATGGTTAGTGTGCGTGAATGTTCACACTGTGCAGGCACGGGCAAGATTCCCAAGGAGCGCTGTGCCGACTGTCATGGTGACGGCGTGCGCCGTCAGGCGGAATCAATTGACATCGTTATTCCTGCAGGTGTACAAAACGGTGAAATGATTCGTATGACAGGGCGCGGTGAAGCAGTGAAGGGTGGTACATCAGGTGACCTCTACGTCAAACTACATGTAGGGAAGCACGCAAGTATCACCCGTGACGGCGAAACGCTTCGCAGTACGCTTCATGTGAAGCTTACCGACGCGCTTCTTGGTGGCACGTACACCGTCGCGACTCTTGAAGGCGACATGCCGCTCGACATCCCTGCAGGCGTCACGCATGGCGAAACTCTCCGCATTAAAAACCGCGGCGTCCCCAAAGGTCGCAGTAGCGACCGCGGCGACTTCCTCGTTACGGTCGAAATCGACATGCCAAAAAAACTTTCAAAATCAGCAAAGAAAATTATTGAAGAACTTCGGGCAGAAGGGGTGTAGAAAATGTCCAATACAAACATTACGTTTTGTATTGGACATTTATGTTGTCTGCTTTATGGAGAACAGTGCACTAACGCTGGATCCCGTCAGGATGAGGAGGTGAATTGTCGCGGGGCGACAAGAGAGGCTGCCCTGGGGTACAAATGTTGGGTAAGATACTTAAAATTAACTGATGGTTAAAATCGATTTTAACTTCTAATTATTTTAAAACACTACACCAAAAATTTGTACCCCAGGGCAGCCTCTCTTGGTACTTCGTACCAATTCACCTCCTCATCCTGACGGGATCCAGAGTCGAAACGAGGAACGTGTGGCTACATGTCACGCCATTTCCTGAATAGAAAAAGAGTTATGCACACGCATGATTCTTAGAAACAGTGGTAGTATGCGTTCATGAGTATGATAGATGAATTAAAATCGCTGAGTGTCGGCGAAGTTTTCACTGACGATGTGTCACTTAAAAAAGCTGCGTGCGATGCAAGCTTATTTGAGGTGCTGCCACGCGCGATAGTTGCGCCTCGAAGCGAGGGTGAGGTTGCGAAGCTTGTACGTGCGGTCGCACAGCGGAAAGCCATTGATCCCGCATTGTCGCTGACCGTGCGTGCTGCCGGTACCGGTATGGATGGCGGCGCGCTTACCGAAAGCATTGTTGTCGATGTCACAAAATACCTTCATTCCATTGGGGAGCTCCGCCAGGTAGATAGTGAATGGCGTATCGATGTCGAGCCAGGCGTCTATTACCGTGACCTTGAAAAGGTGCTTGCGCCGCAAGGACTCATGCTCCCGTCGTACACTGCATCAAAAGATCTCTGCACGCTCGGCGGCATGGTTGCTAATAATGCAGGCGGCGAATATTCGCTTATGTATGGCAGTACGAACAAGTATGTTCGCTCGGTACGCTTCGTGCTTGATGACGGCACGATTATGGAAACACGTCCGCTTACTAAGGACGAGCTCGACAAAGCATGTGTACAAACCAATCGTGAAGGTGAAATCTATAAAGAACTCCGCACTCTTATTGAGGCACACGCTGATGAAATTGCTGCTGCACGCCCAAAGGTTTCAAAGAATGCATCAGGCTATTTCCTGTGGGACGTCTGGGACGGCACGCATTTCGACATCGCAAAACTCATTGTCGGTTCGCAAGGAACGCTTGGTATTATGACGCGTATCGAGCTTGCGCTTGTTCCGGTACCAAAGTCTGAACAGGCACTCGTTATTACCTTGAACACGCTCGATGCGCTGCCCGAGCTTGTTCTCGCACTCCGCTCGGAGAACGCCTCACGCATCGAAGCATTCGACGAAAACACCTACGCGCTCGCTGCCGAGCACATGCCAGAAGCAACAAGCGGCATCATCACAACCGCCGAGACTTCGCTTACTGTTATCGCAACATTCTCAGGTGATGATATCGCAAGTGTCGCCGCCCGCTGCACACGTGCACATGATGCGGTGACGAAGCTCGCGCCAACAACGTGTTCTATTGTGAGTGAGGAAGAATGCGGTGATTACTGGCATATCCGCCATGCAAGCTTTAGTCTGCTTCGTGAGCATGCGCACGGCGAACATCGCGTCGCACCCTTTATTGACGACATTATTGTTCCGCCAGAGAAGCTTCGCGAATTTCTCCCTGAGCTCCGCGCACTTCTTGCGGAATACTTTTTGACGTACACGATTGCAGGACATGTGGGTGACGGCAACTTCCATCTCATACCGCTGGTTGACATGCGTGATGAAAAAGAACGTCACCGCGTCCTTGAACTTGCCGACCGTGTGTTCTCGCTCGTCTTTGCATATGGTGGCTCAATGGCTGGTGAACACAATGACGGCATTATTCGCACGCCGTTTGTCGAACGTATGTTCGGCCATGCGATGAATGAAATTTTCAATCAGACGAAAACAATTTTTGATCCACAAAACATTTTCAATCCCGGCAAAAAAGTCCACGGATCCCTCGCGTATGCCCTCGAACATTTCGCTCATAAAAATGATGGCGTGATGTAGTTTTTTGCGTGAGACACCCACCGTATTCGAATTTTGTCTTTTCGTAGTGTCGACATATAATACCCCAATGAACAAAACAATTTTCGCAGTACTTGTTGCCGCGTCATTCCTCCTCATCATAGGCATCGTCATGCGATACACAACCGCAGCCGACGTCACCACAACCGCAGAAATCCAAAACGAACCACCAACAATCAACACAATCCGTTTCGCAACGACCGCATTTGACGCGGACGACCTCACCTCAACCGGCATCCTCCCCAGCGTAGGCAACACCCGCACCATCCACATAAACGGACTCATCCAAGACAACAACGGAAAAACAGACA
>MFLE01000005.1 GCA_001781205.1 Candidatus Kaiserbacteria bacterium RIFCSPHIGHO2_02_FULL_49_34 | reverse complement strand
GTTCTGCGCAAGATCTCGCACCTTCGCATGTCTTACAAGCAATCGGGCAACCAGCCGAAGTAATCCACGGCAGTGTCCGCTTCTCTCTCGGTCGTAACACAACACAAGAAGACCTCACAAAAGTTGTCGATATATTCTCAAGAATTGTTACTCGATTAACCGCTATGTCAGCACTCACTAGTACCTATGAAAAATAACGAGAAACCAAACGCGTGTGACGTCGGCAACTGGCTCTATAGCGAGATAGTACGTGACCATTTCTTTAGCCCTCGCAACCTCCTTACCGACGACAGCACCTATGAGGCCGACGGTATCGGCATCGTCGGTAGTCCCGCATGTGGCGACATGATGGCGCTCTGGATAAAAATAGATCAGGGAACCAAACGTATTACCGAATGTAAATGGCGCACGTTTGGTTGTGCGTCGGCGATTGCCTCAACCTCAATGCTCTCAGTTATGGCAACAGAGAACGAAGGCATGGCCATCACACATGCAAAACGAGTCACGCCAGAAGCAATTATCGAACGTCTCGGCGGATTACCTGACCGCAAATACCACTGCTCAGTACTTGGACATCAGGCATTGCGAGAAGCTGTTTTAGATTATGAACAAAACCATGCAACATAACTTCATCATACAATCAAAAAAACAGGAGGTGCCGGGAGTTACCACTCTTTCCCTCACACTCGAAAACGGCAGCCTTCCTGAGTGGACAGCCGGACAATACATAAACATTCACTTCCCTGACACAGGCACACCTGAAGGAAAAGCCTACAGTATTTCGAGTGCACCACATGAAGAAGTTTTTACTCTAACTGTCCGAGATATTGGTGAATTTTCCCGCCGTCTCTGCACTGCTGAGGTTGGCGATACAATCCTGGGCTCTCTCCCCTACGGATTCTTCGCCCCCGAATACGAAGGCACGCCACTCGTTCTCATTGCAAGTGGCATCAGCATCACCCCATTCCGCGCAATACTGCAAGACATACTCCACAAAAATCCCGAGCGAACAGTTACTCTCTTCCATACCATTCGTAATTCGGCTGACGCAATCTTTTTAGAAGAGCTACAAAAACTCACTCTCGGTAATTTCTCCGCATACCATTTCGTAACTCGAGAAGACAACCCAACAATCCCCCATAGAGCCACACGTCGCATACACGTAAACGACATTCTCGAAACCGTAAGCGCACCACCTGAAACAGAATTTCTCCTCTGTGGCAACATCTCATTCACACGCGATATTTGGAAAGCTCTCACGGAGGCCGGCATCCACGAACACAACATCTACACTGAAGCGTTCTTTGGGCATTAAACCCCTACGCTTCCGTGGTATTCTATTCTTACTATGACCAAAAAAATCAAACCTTCACATTACGAAATTCTTCGTAAGATATCATGGGTGCTTGTTGGCATCTATGTATTCGGCGTTATTGCCGTTCTTCTTGGAATCACTGTGCTCGGCGGCATGCCACTGCTTGCGTACCTGAAAACAACACTCATTCAGGCAATAGGCATAACTATGGCAGCAACAGCAAGCCTTTTCTTCTTCCTGCGTCTCATTTGGCGACTCGAAGCGTTACCGCTCGGCATCTCTATTTTGGTATTCATTCTCGGCTCCGGAATGTTTGTTTCAGCATCAGTCGGGCAACTCTACGCATTCCAGTATCCAATGTACGTGCAGTCGTACGGCACCGGAAGTGGACCAGGACTCCCCTTCAAGAACGTTCTCAGTTTTTTCCGTCACCTTGAAACGTTCGAGGTTGTGAAAGATATTTCAGAAAACCCCAACAACGTACCTTCTCCCATTAATCAACTTATTGCAGGTGGCGCCATTGAGCCCGTCACAGATGATACGCTCCCCACAACACGCCGTATCCAGCTCGAAGCAAAAGAGGTGCTCGCTGAAATCGCCCCAGGAGTCACCTTTAACTACTGGACCTTCAATGGCACGGTTCCTGGACCGCTCTTCCGTGCGCAAGTCGGCGACATTATCGAGGTTACCATCAGCAATCACGCATCAAGTCTTCACCATCACAACGTCGACTTTCATGCAGCAACCGGCCCCGGTGGTGGTGGCGCAGTATCCGTCGTGAATCCTGGCGAAAGTAAAACCTTTCGTTTCAAAACGCTAAACCCCGGGCTCTTCGTCTATCACTGTGCAGTACCAAACATGGCATCACATATGGCACACGGCATGTATGGATTGTTTCTTGTTGAGCCAAAGGAAGGTTTACCAAAAGTCGACAAAGAATTCTATGTCATGCAAGGCGAACTCTACACTGCAGGCACCATTGGCCGTAAAGGCTTACAGATTTTTGATGCAAAGAAAATGATGGACGGGCAGCCAGAGTACATTACCTTCAATGGCAAAACAGGCGGTCTCGACAGCAACATGAAAGCCTTCGTTGGCGACAAGGTTCGCTTGTATGTCGGCAACGGCGGCGTATCACACACCTCTTCATTCCACATCGTCGGCGAGATTTTCGACACCGTCTACCCCGAAGCCTCAATCGGCGGCGCACGTTTCCACAATGTGCAAACCACCAACATCCCTGCCGGTGGCGCAGCCATCGTTGAGCTCACTGTCGATTATCCCGGCAAGTACATTCTTGTCGACCACGCCCTTATGCGCACCGACAAAGGCGCCTGGGGTGTACTCGAGGTTGTTGGCAGCACAGACCCAGAAATCATGGACGGAAACTTCACTGAGCACGCCCGCAGTAGTCATGGACATTAATCACCTACAGACTGTATAGAAGATTATTATTCTTCTTCCTTGACGCTTTTGCCGGTGCGTAGGTCGTACGCGACATATTTCTGAAGAAATATCGCACCATAATCGTCAGTGCACCGCTTCCTCGTTCGTACAAAATTCCTCCCTTCCCCTAAGAAAAAATCTCGCGAATATACGTGAGATTTTTTGCGGAAAATAGAATAACAGGCCTCGAAGAATGAATACGATTGCTTAGTAAGGGATTTTACAATCTTCAAAACAATGGGCATCGCGGTTAAGTGTGTACACCCTCTCCCTTCCGCGAGCTTCGCTCGTTACTGCATCAACAGACGCAAGCACCTGCAAATGATGCGTAATTGTCGGCTGACGTAAGGTCATGGAATCGGTAAGTTCTGTTACCGTCATTCCTTCGGGCGCTTTACCAAGCATGCACACTAAATTATATCGGCTCTTTTCGCCAACTACCTTAAAGCAGTCTGGGCAGAGCTCCGTGTGGGATATCTGCCCTTTCGGAACCCATGACGGCACCGCATACCCCTTCTCTTCTTGTCGTGTAATTTTCATACCCCTCCATCATAGCATATTACATCGATATATATCAATGTAACACCTATACACCAAATTCATTAAAAACATTTTCGTACTGGGCGATGGTTTGTGTTGCAATGCGGCCAGTGAGTTCAAAGCCGGCGCCTTCGTGGGCGATTTTATTGCGGACCTTATGGGCTTCCCAGGCATCATTAAGGGTGCGGAATGACTCGCTAGACGCGCCGCGGAGTTTCTCACCAATGGTTGCGCCAACGAAGCCCTGCTTCTCGAGGATTTCTTCGAGCAAAATATCCGCCTCGACAATGGCGATGCGCCAGTCGTTTGGATTCTCGCTTGCGATATGTGTTGCAATATCAACCCGTCGCGGATTTTGCACCCGCTTTCCGAGCGCACGCTCACGAAAACGCCTCTCTTCATCGGCAAGTGCAGCATCCGCATCATCACCATATTTCTTCAATCGCACCGCAGCATAGAGCCATCCCCAAAGCATGAGGAGCGACAGTATAATTCCAATCACTGCGAGTACTTCGAGAATGGTTGCAATGAGTCGAAAGAGGTCGGTATAGGTCGCCGTCGTGGCAAGTGGATCACCTGCACCAAAGAAACTTTTAATATACATCCAGGCCGACTCTAAAATCCCCGAGATATCAATCCCGTATTGTGCAAACTCAATCTCCCCCTCACGGTATTCTGCAAGCGTTGGCATTGCATACAGTATACCAGAGCTCAGCAAAAACACCGCATCTGCGGTGTTTTTGAAATGGATTAGAGTGACTCAATTTTTGTGCCAATGTCGTACATGCGGTCCTCACCTGCATGCGGGCAGATGATTTGGATGCCGACGGGAAGGTTTGATTCTTCGCGAGTGACCGTGCCTGCGGGGACGGACATTGCGGGTACACCTGTGAGGTTTACTGGCACCGTGAAGACGTCAGCAAGATACATCGAGAGCGGATCCTTGCTCTTTTCACCGAACTTCCATGCAGGAATAGGTGAAGTAGGGGTAAGAATTGCATCGACAGTTTCAAACGTTGTCGCCAACTCTTTCCGCATTACATCGCGCGCCGCCTCTGCTTTGCCGTAGAATGCGTCATAGTAACCTGATGAGAGCACGTACGTTCCGAGGAGGATACGTCGTTTTACTTCCGCACCGAAGCCTTCCGCCCGTGTTTTCATGTAGCTATCGAGCAAGTCTTTGCCCACTACTTTTTTACCATAGCGAATACCGTCATAGCGAGCAAGGTTTGAAGAAACTTCTGCCGGCATCACAATGTAATACGCAGCGAGTCCTTTTTCGAAAAGCGGAAGGTCAACATCAACAACAGTGTTTCCCGCTGCTTTCAGTGCCTCGATTTTTGCTTCGAACGAAGTACGAACATCAGCGTCAACACCGTCAAGAAGCTTCATTGGCACACCGATTGTGTAGGTGTCCTTTTTTGAAACAACACGAAACGTATTTTCGTCAATAGTCGTGCCATCATTTATATCCTTACCATTCATAATTCCTTGTACGAGTGCCGCATCAGCAACCGTACGTGCAAAGGCTCCTGCCTGGTCGAGTGATGAACCCATAGCCACAAGTCCATAGCGAGATGCAGTACCGTAGGTCGGCTTCACGCCGACGAGCCCACAAAATGCTGCTGGCTGACGCACCGAGCCACCTGTGTCGGTACCAACTGCCGCAACAATACCGCCAAGGGCGAGTGCTGCCGCAGATCCAGATGACGAACCGCCCGGTACACGTGTACGGTCAAGCGGATTTTTAGTAATGCCATAGGCAGAACTTTCACCTGATGAACCCATAGCAAATTCATCCATGTTAGTTGCGCCCATAATGACGGCACCTGCTTCTTTGAGGCGAGCAATTACCGTTGCATCGTAGGTTGCAATGTAATTCTCAAGAATCTTTGAGCCTGCAGTTGCACGCTTTCCTTTAACGAGCATATTGTTCTTCACCGCAATCGGCATACCAAGGAGTGCCGGTGCGCGCTCGCCTTCCTTTGCATAACGCTCAGTTGCTGCTTTTGCTGACTCTTCCGCATCATCAAACACCTCAAGATATGCGTTAATATCTACATTATTCGCATCAATAATAGCCCGCGCATCGCGGTATGCATCAAGCGGCGTATAGGTGCCAGCCACGAACTTCACGCGAAGTTCGGAAATAGTTGGAGATGTGTTCATATTATTCATTATCAATTACCTTCTGCACTTCAACAAAACGACCCTTTGCGCTTGGTGCATTTGCCAAGACCGCCTCCGTGTACTGATTCGGCTCACGAGTAAGCACATCATCACGCATCACATTATGCATAATACCAATCTTCTTTTCTTCATTTGCAGCAATCTCCTGTACCTGCGAGACATAGTCAAGCACCGAGCCAACCCGCTCCTGCATAACTGCAACTTCCTCCGCTGTAAGCGCGATACGCGCCATAGTCGCAAGCGACTCAATTTCCTGTACTTCCATATCTCACGAGTATACGGAATGTACACAAAAATACAACACACGCCGGTAAAGACATGTGTTGTATTTTGTTACTGTGCGGTAGCCTTCAGTTCCGAGCGGGTAAGGGGTGACTTCTGGGCGCCTCGCTTTTTGATATTGAGGGCGAGTTCGTCCTTTTTGAGAGTGACGGTTACGCTGGCTCCTGAAAGAGTTCCCTGTTTTACCATTGCGGTTGCAACGGGGGTAAGGATTTCGGTTTGAATCACGCGACGAAGTGGTCGTGCGCCGAACTTTGGATCATAACCCTTCTTGGCAAGGTAGTCTGCCACCTCATCGTCAATCGTGAGGGTAATATCCTTTTCAGCAAGACGCTTTACGACTTCTGCAATCTGAAGCGTAACGATTGAACGAATGACCTCTTTCGAGAGCACATCAAAGACAATGATTTCGTCGAGACGGTTGAGGAATTCAGGACGGAAGAAGTTTTTGAGCGATTCAAGAACTTTATCCTTAGCGACTTCGTACTGCTCGCCATCGGTTGCATTTGAGAAGCCGAACTTCTGCATACGGTCGATGTGTTCTGCGCCAATGTTCGACGTCATGATAATGACCGTATTCTTGAAGTTAACCTTGCGGCCTTTTGCATCGGTGAGATGTCCTGAATCGAGCACCTGGAGGAGCACATTGAACACTTCTGGGTGTGCCTTTTCGACTTCGTCAAAGAGAATAACTGAGTACGGACGGCGACGGACAAGCTCCGTAATCGCACCGCCTTCTTCATGCCCTACATAGCCCGGAGGCGAGCCGATAATCTTGGAAACGGAATGCTTTTCCATGAATTCCGACATATCGATACGAACCATTGCTTCTGGGTCGTCGAACATAAATGTTGCGAGCGAGCGAGCGAGTTCTGTCTTACCAACGCCGGTTGGGCCAAGGAACAGGAACGAGCCAATAGGACGATTTGGGTCTGCAATACCCGTACGTGCGCGACGTACCGCATCGACAACCTTCTGTACTGCAGCAGATTGACCAATAACTTTCTGGCTAAGCACCTCATCCATTCGTGCAAGCTTCCTCGCTTCTTCCTCAAGCATGCGAGCAACAGGGATATTTGTCCATCGCGAGACAACAGCAGCAATGTCTGCCTCAGTCACTTCCTCTCGCAAGATGCGTGTATGACGCTGGAGCTTCTTGAGTCGCTCTGACGCTTCTTCAAGCTCGACGTTAAGCTTTGGAATAGTGACATAGCGAATCTCGGCAGCTTTCTGAAGATCAGCACGTGCCTCGGCTGTTTCTGCTTCAACATTCAATTTGTCGAGCTCCTTTTTAATTTCGCGGATACGTGCGACGGTCTCACGTTCGTTTGACCACTTACTCTCGAGCGTCTTCGTTTTATCGCGAAGCTCACGGATTTGTTCGTCAATGTCGGCGACACGTTTCTCAAGTTTGTCAATTGTCGCCCCTTCTGAAGTGGTGATTTCTTTCTTGAGTGCCTCCTTTTCAATTTCAAAACGACGGACTTTTCGGTCAGCAACTTCGAGTTCTTCGGGTTTATTTTCGAGTGAGATGCGGAGTGCTGCTGCAGCTTCGTCGATAAGGTCTACGGCTTTGTCGGGGAGAAAGCGGTCGGTAATGTAGCGTGAAGAAAGCTGTACTGCTGCAACGATTGCATCGTCCGTAATGCGCACGCCGTGATAGAGCGCGTACTTTTCCGCGACGCCACGCATGATGGCGATAGCATCCTCCGGTGAGGGCTCCTGTACATGTACGGGCTGGAAGCGGCGTGTGAGTGCCGGGTCACGCTCAATATGCTTCTGATATTCTTTGAGTGTTGTCGCACCAATCACGCGGATTTCACCACGAGCAAGTGCAGGCTTAAGCATGTTTGATGCATCCATCGCACCCTCTGCTGCACCCGCGCCAATAATAGTATGGAGTTCATCGATGAAAAGAATAACCTTCCCTGCCGCAGCTTCTACTTCTTTCATCACCATCTTAAGGCGCTCTTCGAACTCACCACGGAATTTCGTACCCGCAACAAGAAGCCCGAGGTCGAGCGAAAGAATTTCTTTTTCGCGCATACTCTCTGGCACAGCCCCTTGCACGATTGAAAGTGCAAGGCCTTCAGCAATTGCCGTCTTTCCGACGCCTGCCTCACCGATAAGAATAGGGTTGTTCTTCGTGCGGCGTGAAAGGATTTGAATAACGCGCTGAATTTCAGCATCGCGCCCGATGACGGGGTCGAGCTTGTTCTCCTGTGCAAGCACGGTTAAGTTGCGTGCGTAGCGTGTAAGTGCACGCATTTTCTTTGGTGCCTCTGCTTCGCCAGGCACTCCTTCGCGGATTTCATTAAGTGTAGCAACAACTCGTTCTTTTGAAAGCTTCAGGCGGTCAAGAATTTCGCGCGCTGGCCCCGGACGGTCAAGTACGGCTAAAAAGAGGTGCTCGACACCGATATAAGAATCCTTCATTTCCTCGGCGATGCGCTGTGAGTTTTCGATTGCTTGTGCGAGGTCGGGTGTGAGGTACAGCTGCATTGATGGGGAGAGGGTGCCGCCGGTAAGAGTGCTTTCAAGTCCTTCGGCAATTTGATCAGCAAACTCAATCGCGTCAATCTGTAATCGGTCAAAAACGGAAATGACGACGTTTTCCTCTTGCGCCATAATAGCCCCCAACAAGTGAAGTGGGTTCACGTGGTTTTGTCCGCGTTCAATTGCGAACTCGTGCGCACGGCGAATCGCCTCTTTTGCACGATTACTAAAATTGTTGAAATTTGGCATACTATATGTGATATGTTCTACTCCACCATACCACAAAAAAACACGGTTTGGTAGTGCCGTATTTTCTCTATAGTTATTCCAACTCACCCCAGGTTTTGCCGGTTTTGGTGCCGACTTCAAGGGGGACGTGTTTGGTTATTTCTGCAGGAACGATGGTCTCGAGGATGTGTTTTAGCTTGGGGGCGATTACACTCACGAGGCCTTCTTTTATTTCGAAAATGAGCT
>MFLE01000004.1 GCA_001781205.1 Candidatus Kaiserbacteria bacterium RIFCSPHIGHO2_02_FULL_49_34 | reverse complement strand
GCGGTTGTTTTGTGGAAGACGAGGTTGAGGGTGCTTGAGGCGATGTCTGCTTCTCCGTTGTCGTCGTGAATGGTGCCGTTCACGTGGATAGTACGGGTTGTTCCTACGTTTGGAAGAATACCAGAGCTTGTTAAATCATCTGCACTGTATGCTGTTGTTGCAAAACGGATGGTATCAACGGTTGGTGGGGTGTTTTGTACTTCTGCGGTGGTTGATACTTCGTCTGCTGCTTGGGTGTAGCGGAGAACGATTCCTATGATGAGGAGGAAACTGATGGCGATGAGAGTGGTGATTGTTTTTGTGTTTGTCATGAATGTATTGTACTCCGAATTGGGAAAACGCAAAACGTTCTCCAAACAAAAAATCCCAAAGGATTTTTTGTACTTGCAGAGTGTTTGCTAGTCTGAAGTCATGACGCGGTTACTGGTACCATCAGAAGAAACTGCCACGAAGCGACCATCGCCGTAGACAACAGATTTCCAGCTGTTGTCTACTGCACTTACACGAGATATCCAAGTGATGCCGTCAGGTGAGGTCATGACGCGATTGCCAGTACCATCATACGATACTGCTACGAATAAATCATTACCATAAGTAACAGAGTCCCAGCCGTTATCTGCTGCTGAAGTTTGGGATGTCCAGGTGATACCGTCTGGCGACGTCATGACGCGATTACTTGAACCGCTGTCAGAGACTGCTACAAAGATGCCGTTACCGTAGGTGACAGAGCGCCAATCATTATCAACTGCGGGGGTACGCAGGGTCCAGGTGATACCGTCTGGTGACGTCATGACGCGATTGCCAGTGCCTGATAATGCAACGGCAACGAAGACGCCATTGCCGTACGTAACAGATTCCCAGCTGTTGTCTGCAGCACTGGCCCGCGATGTCCAAGTAATGCCATCAGGTGAAGTCATGACACGATTGCCTGAACCAGAGTACGACACCGCAACAAATAAACCATTGCCATACGTGACCGATTTCCAATTATTATTTACCGCAGCAGTACGAGGTGTCCAGGTGATGCCGTCTGGTGACGTCATGACGCGATTACTTGAACCGCTGATAGCAACCGCAACAAAGATGCCCTGTCCGAAAGTAACAGACGCCCAAAAGTTTGCTACAGCTGCCTCATGAGGTGTCCAGGTGATGCCGTCTGGTGACGTCATGACGCGATTACTTTCACCAATGCCGGCGACGGCAACGAAGAGATTATTACCATACGTAACGGAATGCCAAAAGTTATCCGCAGCACTCGTGCGAGACGTCCACTCAATACCAGCCTGCGCCTTCGCAATCACCGCAATCGTATTTGCACCTGTACAGGTACCCTTCACTCCTGACGTAGGAATGGCAATGTTCCAGTAAAGGTTTGCGGAGAGTTCGTTTGATTCATCAGTACGGAGTAAGATGTTTCGTTTTGCTGCAGTGAGCGTGTCGGTGAGGATTGTTGATGCGGTGTGACCGACACTTTCAAGTGCCCACGCCTGTGTTGAAGTAGCAAGTGTACCGATTGCGCTGCAGCCCATATTCGAACCAGAGAGCTGTACGTCAGCCTTGGTGTTGCCACGCTGAGTGATGATTGTTTCGATATTTGTAGTTGATGATGAAACTTCGCCGAGCGAACGGGTGCCGTAGTCAATTGCTTCAGGGAGATTGAGAGCAAGAAGTGAGTTGACTTCGATAGTCGCCGCACTTTGCGTTTGCAGTCCAGCAACATCACTCACGGTGACATGTGCTACCCATGTATCACTGCCGTAAGCGGAGGCACTATCAGTGGCATCTACCCAGTATGCAAGTGATACCGGACAGTCGTATGCAATTTGTGTATCATCACCCTCGATGTAACTGGTATCACAAGGAATGACTCGATAGCAGTCGTTTTTGTCTGTTACACAGCCGATTGACTTACTGATACGATAGAAGTTAAGTGAGAGCGTTGACGACGCGATATCATTCTCTCCATTAAGGTCAGTGACTTGTCCGTTGATGTGAACGACTCGGTCCGTACCGATATTTGGCAAGATGCCACTTATGGAAAGGTTGTCGGCGCCATATGCAGTAGTACTGTAACGAACAGTATCGATGGTTGGTGGTTCGTTTTGG
This sequence comes from Candidatus Kaiserbacteria bacterium RIFCSPHIGHO2_02_FULL_49_34, assembly GCA_001781205.1. Lineage (GTDB taxonomy): Bacteria > Patescibacteriota > Minisyncoccia > Phycocordibacterales > UBA918 > HO2-49-34. The sequence goes on along the minus strand of MFLE01000004.1, from coordinate 33,101 downwards.
ATTTCTGCGGTGGTAGCCACGTCGGCTGCGCCAGTGTAGCGGAGGACGATGCCAACAATAAGAACGAAACTGACCGCAATGAGCGCGGTGAAAATCTGTATATTTTTCATATGTAGATAGTGTACACCACCTTTTGAAAAAGCATGCTGTAGATAGTCAGTGCACAACAAAAAATCGCTTGCGCGATTTTTCTGCTTTCACTACCACGCGAAGTGGGCGAATGCGCGGTTGGCTTCTGCCATCTTGTGCACGTCATCGCGCTTTTTAACTGCAGAGCCTTCTTCTTTCGAAGCGGCAAGGAGTTCTTGAGCGAGTGACTTGAACATTGGCTGACCAGCATGGGCACGTGATGCCTTGATGATCCAGCGAAGCGCGAGCTGCATGCGGCGCTCAGGGCGTACTTCACGCGGCACCTGGTAGTTTGCACCACCGACGCGACGTGAACGCACTTCCATGAGTGGGCTTGCGTTACGGACAGCTTGGTTGAAGACTTCAAGTGGGTCAGGGTTACCTTCACCGGCCTTGATAGCTTCGAACGCAGCGTAGACAATCTTGAGGGCTGTCTGCTTCTGTCCGTTGAGCATCACATAATTGACGAGACGTGATACATCCTCTGAGCTGTAACGCTCATCAGGAATGATATTATTACGTCGTTTTATTGGTCGTCGCATATTGTTCTTTCGTTATCTATTAGCGAGTAATACCTTATAAATTTTCCGAGCTCTGGTCTCTAGAGCACCGGGGCTTCGATTATTTCGCCTTAGGGCGTTTTACACCGTAGCGTGAACGTGCAGTCGCACGACCCACAACTCCAGCTGCATCGAAGCGGCCGCGGACAACGGTGTAGTTTACACCGATGTCCTTAACGCGACCACCACGGACCATCACCACTGAGTGCTCCTGAATGGTATGCTTCATACCAGGGATGTACGCAGTGATTTCCTGACCGTTAGTGAGACGGACACGGGCGATCTTTCGAATCGCTGAGTTCGGCTTGCGTGGTGTCTTGGTAGTAACACGCGTACACACACCTCGCTTAAACGGCGAGTTGTATGCATTTGGGCGGTTCTTTACCTTGTCGAAACCAACAGCAAGCGCACCTACACGAGATTTCGTGATAGGGCTCTTACGTGCCTTTCTTGTCAATTGATTAATTGTTGCCATAATGTTTACGGTGCGGGTACTTTACTATAGGTAGGCAATAAATGCAACCCGTACGGCCTTGTTTCCACGAAGTAATTCCATCTTCTCAATTGCCATTACAAGGTCACAAGAAACATGCAAAAACAAAGAAAAGCCGCGAATATACTCGCGGCTATACTATGAGCTTTGCTGGTGCATACTGCACTAGACTAATGAACGAAAATTCCAAATCTTGCCGCGAAGAAGAAGGTAGACAGCGATGCTACAGTAGATACCAAGCGATCTACCTTCACTAATTTCATAGGAATTGAGAATTTCTCCCACAAAGAGTGGAAGGAGGACAGCTATACCAGACTTCAACGTATCGAACACATGTTGCTGTTTTTGTTGACGTGCCGTGTAAGCGAGCCACTGATAGGTGGACATAAGCATGATAAGCATCATGAGCGCATCAACTCGCTCCAGCCAATCTGCTTGTATTGCAAACAGAGAGAACGGAAACGAGAGAATCGCCATAGCAAGCGATGCAAGGAGCCATAGAGCGCCCCACACAACCACAGCAATGGAGCCAACAAGGATAATTTTCATATGAACCTCGGAACGGGCAGTAGAAAAAGGAGCAACACACATACCATACAATAGAGAGCTGTCCGACGCAAGAGTGTGCATGTTTTTTGAAATCTGTAGTACAATGCAACAATGATGGTAGACTTGATGATTACAGAATGGGAAGGAATTGGACGACTCCTCATTGCGCTCGGGCTCGGGCTCGCGATTGGCGCGGAACGGACCGCACGTGGCGGCAATGTAGGACTGCGCACTTACGGACTCATTGCGCTCGGCGCGTCGGTCTTTGTGGTGGCATCACTCCTTGTTTCGCAGGAGTATGTGGACGCAACGAATTTTGACCCCCTTCGCGTTGCTGCTCAAATTGTTGTCGGCGTCGGATTCCTCGGCGCAGGAGTGATTTATACCAATGCGACCAACGTGACACGTGGACTCACCACTGCTGCTGGCATGTGGGTTGCAGCCGCCATCGGCATGGCAGCAGGTTTCGGACTCTATACGGTCGCCGCAGCCACGACCATCTTCGTTATATTCACCTTCTCCACATTACAAACGATAGAGTATCGTTATCTTAAAAAGATAAACAAGGACAACAACTAACACTATGCGAATTATATTTTTCGATACCGAAACAACTGGAAATACTGACAATGACCGCCTCTGTCAGCTTGGCGTCAAAGACCGTGGGGTTGCAGCACCTGTAATAAATGCATTATACAAACCGCCCCTCCCTATCACCTTTGAGGCAATGGCAGTGCATCACATTACCGAAAAGATGGTTGCGGACAAACCTTCATTTCAGGCATCTTCCGACTATGCTGCAATGAAAGAACTTTTTGAATCGCCCGACACGGTCTGTGTTGCACACAATATCGCCTTCGATGCTGCGGTGCTTGCGCGCGAAGGTATTGTTCCGCGCAACATGCTCTGCACCCTCAAAGTCGCACGCGCACTTGATGAGACGGGCGTATTCACTAACTACAAGCTCCAATATTTGCGCTACCGCCTCGGCATTGAAATTGAGGATGCTACTGCGCACGACGCATGGGGTGATGTCCTGGTCCTTGAACAACTCTTTGAACGTCTTTTTGCAAAATATCTTACTAAGGCAAACGGTGACGAAGCAGCCGCGCTCGCTGCTATGCAAGAAATTACTCGCTTGCCTTCCCTCCTCAAAACTATCACTTTCGGCAAACACAATGGCAAGAAAATAACTGACGTCGCCAAAGAAGATGCGTCGTATCTTAGGTGGCTCCTCGACCAAAAGCGTGCCGCGCCACAAGGCGAAGAAGACTGGATATATACGCTTGAGCAAGCACTCAACGTATGATACACTCACTGTACTAATTAAAGTAACAAATAATTTATGTCACAAGTAACAATCTACTCAACACCAAGTTGCCACTTCTGCCACATGGCAAAAGATTTCTTTACCGAACACAGTGTGGCCTTCACCGACTACAACGTCGCGGAGGACACTGAAAAGCGTCAAGAAATGCGCGAAATTACCGGCCAGATGGGTGTGCCCGTCATCATGATTGGAGAAAATGTCGTCATCGGCTTCGACGAACCAAAGATTCGTGAACTCCTCAGCATTGCATAATAAAAAAGTACACCCTCGTGGTGTACTTTTTTATTGATGCGTCTATTTGTGTCGTGTATAGGTGCCAACAAGTTCTGCATGCGCGAGCGCGCTGCTTTGTGCTGCCTGCTCAACCTCGTCGAGTGTTGGCGTTTTAATAAAACTAAGATTCCCCGAAAGTGCATATACGCGGAACGAGTAGCGGTGCGTATATGGTTCGAGATCTCTTGGCGGGCAAGGCCCCGTATATGTGGCGGCTCCCGCAGAATTGACGCTCTGTGCAAACGTCTGCGTTGCAAGAATATCATCTGTAAATTCGCGTAAGTCTCCTGGGATATTGTAGAAGATAAGGTGATCAAACTTTTCAATACCCTTCGCCTCTTTCACTTCTTGTGGAATATCCGCATCGTCCATCACGAGCACAAAGCTCTTGGTGCCCTCTGGCACATTCGTAATCTGGAGGGGCGGCAACATATGCGTGCCATCACATGTATGGATACTTGGAATCATTTCGCCTGGAGCGAATGCTGATGAGGTGAGTTGCATAGATGTTGTCGTAGTATCTTGTGTAGTCATTTCTCCTTGTTTTGTTTCTGGTGTTGTGGTTGCAATGGTGGTGTATTGGAGTGTAACTGTTTTGAGATGGTCAAGTGGCGCTTCTTCGAGGGAATTAATTTCTTCTGCTTCCCTTTTTATGACGAGTGTGTAGCCGTCGCGCTCGAGCGGCACATCCCATACATCAAAGAAGTCGGCGTAGGTGAGTTTTTCTGCGCGAGTTTTCTTGTAGAACTCAGCATGGATTACCTGCCCTGCTTCATGCGTATGAAGCTCGGTGAGGCAGGTAATGGTATTCCCAATGTTTTGTGGCAGAGGTTCAAGAACATCATCAACAAAAATCTCAAGATGTACCCGTCGCACTTCTGCAAGGTCACGATGCCCGCGAGGCAAACACTGCACGTTCGTATCGGCATAGTACACCGGCGGAAACGGCGGTTTTGTAAATGCCATGTAGGCAAGCGTGGCACCACCGAGCACAAATACCAGCACCACAGCGCCTCCAACATATTTCAAAACAGAAACAACATTCTTTTCCATGCGACAGAGTATACCACACGCATCCACCTACGCAAAAAACAAAACGCCCAAAGACGTTTTGTTTTTGCCAGCTCTATGTGACTTTCAAAATTGGATGAAATCGTGCTGGTTGGAGTAAAATTTTCTCGGAGCCGTACCTGACGTACGGTGGAGAGAAAATTTTGCGAAACCAGCACGAGTTCGCCAATTTTGGAAGTTACCCCAACTTGGCTGCTGGGACGAATGTGAGCGCCATCCCGCCCTTACCTGCACGACCAGTACGACCAATACGGTGCACATAGTCGTCCTGTGTTGACGGGAGGTCGTAGTTGATTACGTGCGTGACGCCATCGACGTGAATACCACGTGCGGCAACGTCGGTTGCGCAGAGAATGCGAACCTGCCCACTTTTAAATGCCTTGAGAGCACGGTCACGTTGACCTTGCGACTTGTTGCCGTGGATTGATGTCGAACGGATACCTGCATCATCGAGCGCGTTTGAAAGGCGTTCAACTGAATGCTTCATTTCTCCGAAGATAATGACGCGTGCAAATGTTTCCTTGTCTTCAAGAAGCTTCACGAGTGTTTCAAACTTGTCATGGTGTCCGTGTGGCACAACATCCTGCGCAATAGTTGCTGCAGTGTCGCGCTTCACAACAGAAACAGTGACTGGTTCTTTGAGGAAGTCATGCACGAGACGTTCTACTTCCTTTGACATTGTCGCTGAGAAGAAGAGTGTCTGGTGACCTTCTGGTACGCCCGAGAGAATCTTGCGCATGTCGTTGATGAATCCCATATCGAGCATGCGGTCAGCTTCGTCGAGTACCACGTGCGTGAGGCGGTCAGTATAAATGTGTCCGTGTTCGATAAGGTCGAGGATACGACCTGGTGTACCGACAATGAACTGATTACGCTTTGAAAGCTGTGAGATCTGACGACGAATCGGCATACCTCCAACACAGACGGTTGAAAAGATACCCATACGTGGTGTGAGCTTATGAAGCTCTTCCTGAATCTGCGTTGCAAGCTCGCGTGTTGGCGCAAGAATGAGCGTCTTCATGTTTTGGTCAGCAAGAGTTGCGTGGATGAGTGGAAGCAAGAATGCTGCCGTCTTTCCGGTACCAGTGTTTGCGAGACCGATAACGTCGCGTCCTTCCATGATGTGTGGAATGATTTGATCCTGAATCGGTGAAGGTTCGGTGTAGCCGAGGCCCTTTGTGACGATATCAACGATTTTGTTGTCGAGTCCAAAGTCTTCGAAGGTATGTGTTACCGCTGCCTTCTCTTCCTTTACCTGGAGTGGGTTACGGTTGATATACTGCGAAACATCGAAGTAGGTGCGAGCACGGCTGCCACCACGGCCTCCGCGTCCACCACCAAATGATGGGCGTCCACCACGGTCGCCACCACGTCCGCCTCCAAATGAAGGACGTCCGCCACGGTCACCACCACGGTCGAAACGTGGGCGATCACTGAATGAACCACGGTCGCCGCCAAACGATGGACGGTCTCCACGAGGGGCACGGTCACCGAAAGATGGACGATCACCACGTTCGAAACGTGGCTTTGCGCCATCACGGTCGCCGCCGAAGCGTGGACGATCACCTCCGAACGAAGGACGGTCGCCACGGGGTCCGCGGTCTTTGTTAAATGAGGGACGGTCGCCAAATGATGGGCGTCCTGCGCCACGACCAAATGTCTTGCCGCCTCGTGATGCGCCTGCGCCGACACTGCTAAATGAGCCGTCGACTTTCTTGCCGCCACGAGTAAAAACGATGCGGTCTCCACGAGACGAATTGTCGCGTGAGCCGCTGAATGATGATTTCATTATTGAAAATTTTTTTTATGAGACAGCATTGCTGTCTCGGGGTGCGGGAAATAAATATTACCTGTGCCTGCGAACAGTAATCCTACGATTACCTCATGTGCACCAACCCAAAACCCCACACGAGAATTGAGTACAACGTGAGCACCATACCACACATTCTAAAATATAGCAACACAATGCGTCTGTATGCTATTGGAGGTGCGGTTCTATAAGTTTTACAAACTGGTCGTTGCGCTCGTATTCATTTTGGAAAAGTCCAAACGATGCAAAGGCTGGGGAGAGTACAATGATATCGCCCGCTTCTGCTGCACCCCGGGCTTCCGCCACTGCTTCTTCGAGGTTTTTGGTAAGGATATGCTTGACGTTCTTTGAAGTGTCGCGGTAGCTCGTATATGCATCAGTACCGGTACCAGGAAGCCAGACTGCGGCTTTGACATACGTATCAATAGTAGCAAAAAGCTCTTTTGTATCCAGCTTTTTATCGGCGCCACCGAGAATAAGCACGAGGTCGCGACGTGACTCGTCACCGAGCGCCTTCAATGCTGCAACGGTTGCATCAGGGGTAGTGGCATTATTGTCGTTATAGACAAGTACCTTTTCTTTTGTGGTGCCAAGTCGCTGCAATCTCCCTTCAACGCCAGGAAATGAAGCGATATATGTAGCAATTTCCTCATGCTCGAGCCCCATAGCACGAAGTGCTTCGTAGGCAAGCGCGGCGTTCATCTGGTTATGTTCACCAAGAAGCGGTACCATGACGTCGTCAGGGAGTGTTGAGGCGTCAGCAAGAACAACCTCTTGATCGAGCTGGTAGCCGTGCTTTTTTGCATGTTCTTGTGCAAGCTTCAAAACGCTTGGCGTTGTCACCAGCGTATCGCCGCCGTTTTGGTAGCGGAAAATATTTGCTTTGTCGTTGAAGTAAGCATCGCGGTCGTTATTATAGTAGTTGAGATGGTCATCAAGGAACGTGGTAAATACCGCAATATTCGGACTCCTTTTTGATTCACCGAAGCCCTGAAGCTGCCATGAGTCGAGCTCCATAACAATGACCGAATCATCAGCAACATCCTTGAGGAGTTGCAGGTTTGAAATGCCACGCACATTACCACCAAGAAGTACGACGCCCTCTGTTGCATGCGTGAGGACGTGATGGATAAGATTTGTGACGGTCGACTTACCACGAGTACCCGTCACTGCAATCACAGGAATACCAGAAATCTCTGCAAAGAGCTCGGCACTCATTGCAATACGGATCCCCTGTTCACGTGCGCGTGTAATAAATGGTGAGTCTAGCGGCACGCCCGCAGCCTTCACAATCATGTCACGCCCCTCAAAATCCTCAAGGCGATGCTCGCCAAGGCGGAGGGTAATATTTGTAAAATCAGCAATTTTTGCCACAGATTCAGCAAGCTGTTCTTCTGTTTTCAGGTCGGTTACGATAAGCTCCGCACCACATTCGGCAAGGAACTGTATATCCCCAATCCCCCGTCCTAAAAGCCCGAGGCCCATAACGGTAATCTTCTTCCCCGCAAATGCCGGGAGATATTCTTCACGTATCATAATGAATCCACTATACCGTACCTCGGGACAGTTGCAAACTTTTGCATCATCTGCTATAGTCTCCGCACTATGGCACAGGATAAACTCATTCGACTCGTTGCAAAGGGCGACAAGGACGGTACCGGCAAGGGACATACTTACTATGTTCACAAGAACCGCAAGACACTTGCGCAGATTAAATTTGCGTTCAAGAAGTACAATCCTTTCACACGTAAGCACGAGGTCTACTCAGAGAAGAAGAAATAAATTTCTTCCAACAAAAAACATCGCAAGCAATTGCGATGTTTTTTTGCTTTATGTTCGGACGAAACAATTACGACACCGTGCTTCATACTGATACGTGCCGTCTTCAGGGACGATGTGCGGGAGCCCATCGGTGACGGCGGTGCCGTCAAGGAGGATTTGACTAAAGCGTGCATCGAACACATGACACTGCTCACATACTGCCTGCTTCGAAATAATATCAGGCTTAAGCGCGAGTACACGTTGTATAATTTCGGGAATTCGTCCGCGATAGTCAACATCGAGACCTGTCACTACCACCGACTTCCCTTTAAGAATCCATGAAAGAATCTGCTCACTGTCCTCTGGTGGAAACATATGAAGCTCATCAATGCCCACTACATCAAATTCTTGCGTCACGTCCGCAAGCGACCGAACCACCAGCGCCTTTGACGATACGCCGAGCCTCGAGGTTATGTGTTCTTCACGTGTATTGCACGCCGGCTGAATATAGAGAATGTGTTTTTTTGCAAATGCAAACGGCTCAACCCGTGCTACAAGCTCGAGCGTTTTGCCACTTTTCATTGGCCCTGCTATAAAAACAAATGTCATGTGATATACTCTACCACATGAACACCAAGAGAGGAAAACTCATCGTCATTGACGGTGGCGACGGCGCAGGGAAAGCATCACAAACACGTATGCTCACCGAACATCTCCGTGCAGACGGACACTCAGTTGAGACACTTGATTTCCCACAATATACGCAAAGTATTTTCGGAAAACTCCTCCGTGAATGTCTTGACGGCAAGCGCGGCGACTTTATGTCATACGACCCCCGTGTCACCTCGCTCCTCTACGGGCTCGACCGCTTTGTGGCAAGAGACAAAATAAATAACTGGCTCGATGCCGGGAGTATTGTTATTCTTGATCGCTACACGACCGCAAACATGCTCCATCAGGGTGCAAAAATTGCGAACGAAGACGAGTTTGCCGAATATCTTACCTGGCTCGAAGAAGTAGAGTATCGAACTCTCGGCATCCCAAAACCTGACCTAGTCTTCCTGCTCAATACCCCGCTTTCGTACCGCCAGAAGCTCCTCGAGCAGTCGGCCGCAGAAAACAAACACGGAACCAACACCCGTGTTGATCTCGCAGAGCGAGACACCGCCCATCAGCTCGCTGCTGAAAAAGCTCTCCACTTCCTCATTGCACGCAACAAAGACTGGAAAGAAATCCGCTGCGCAACTGATACAAAGCTTCGCTCCTTCGAAGATATCCACCAAGAGATTTTTACTGAAGTACAATCGACTATCAATGCCTAGCCAACCCATACAACATTACACCCGCTTTCAAGCGGGTGTAATTATTACCAAACCACAATCCCAATCACCATACCAGCAAGAGCGACGCGATACCAGATGAATGGCCAGAGCGTGTGGGAGCGGACGAAATTGAGGAGGAAGCGGATAACGAAGAGTCCTGTGATGAATGAGGCGATACCACCCGCGAGGAAGATACTCCATTCAATGGGGACACTTTCTGATGATGCACGGATGATTTTTACTCCACCAGCGCCGAGAATAATAGGCAGCGCAAGGAGGAATGAGAATCGCGCCGCGTCGGAACGCGACATGCCAAGCATCATGCCGGCGCCGATAGTTGCGCCTGAACGAGAGAATCCAGGAAAAAGTGCAAGTACTTGCGCACAGCCGATGAGAACTCCTCTCCAGATGGTGAGCTTTTCTGTGTTCAGGTCTTTTACGCGATGTTCTGCCCAGGCAAGGTACGCTGACCCTGCGAGTAAGACACCTGCAATCATAAGCGGCTCGCGAAACGCACTTACAATAATATCTTCAAGGAAAACTCCAACAACCGCCGCAGGAATCGTTGCGAGAATCAGCGCACGGAGGAGCACCCAGTCACGACGGTCAACAGGAAGCCGTCCGAGTTTTCGGAAAACAGTATAGATAAGTCGCTTCAAATCCGCACGGAAATACACAACCACCGCTAGCGCGGTTGCAATATGAAGCGCAATATCAAACGTAAATGCCGCCTCGCCAATAAAGCCATTCAATGCATGAAGGAGTGCAAGGTGTCCCGACGAAGAAACGGGCAGGAACTCCGTAAGCCCTTGCGCGATACCATAAAATATTGCCTGTAGTGCTGTCATGGTGCACAGTATACCGCACTCGTGCTACACTTGCCACTATGGAACATACAACACATGAACATCGCCCAGAAGAGGCGGATATTGCTGGAGTAGCTACAGAGGCTCCTGAACCGAAGCGTGCAAGCATCGCTATGCCAATTGCCATCGTTATCGCAGGTATTGCCATTGCTGCTTCTATTCTTTCATCGAATGGAACCTTCAAAAACATTCTCGGCACAGGCGACAACCTCCCGCAATTTGCCGCAACGGAGCTTTCCATCGCACCCTTCGACCCTGCAACCGACCACATCATCGGCAATCCGGACGCTCCCGTGATTCTCATCGAATACTCTGACTTCAACTGCCCGTACTGCCAAGTTTTCCACAACAGCATGAAGCAACTCATGGCAGAACACGGTTCAACCGGTAGTGTCGCATGGGTGTATCGAAGCCTCCCTATCATCACCCAAGATTCGCCAATCATTGCCTACGCTGCAGAATGTGTCGCGGAAGTTGCTGGCAATGATGCATTTTGGAAATATGCCGACGTACTCTTTGATCACGCACAAGGCACGAAGATTGACACGGCAACACTTGGCACCAAAGCATTTGCACTTGGCGTCAACAAGGAAGCATACGAAGCTTGTGTCGCTGGAAATACTCACCAAGCACGCATGCAAGCACTTATGGACAACGTCGTCGGCCTCGGCGTTACCGGCACCCCTGCAACCTTCGCCATCGTCAAAGGCAAAACCTACCCCATCGAAGGCGGCGCCCTCCCGTACGCACAACTCACCCAGGCTCTTGCAAAAATAATTGAGGATGCAAAAAAATAAACATATCCGACCTCCACAAAAATATATCCGCGTCGCGCGGTTTTTTTGGTTGAAGTTGCTTGATGTAATTGACAAATAACAACATATGTGTTATTGTATTTTTATTACGTGGCGCTCGCTTCGTATCTCCTCCGCAGAGTGTGCGGTCTGATAGTTCATTTAAGAGGTAACCCCATGGAATTCATGGATATTGTACTCAGCGTTATTGTTGGTCTCGTTCTGCTCGCCACGCTGTATCTGTCGTTCTTCACGGTGGATCAACAGACGGTTGCCGTCGTGCAACGTTTTGGCAAATTTGCCCGTAGCGCAACGCCTGGACTGAGCTTCAAACTGCCCTGGATTGACTGGGTTGCAGGCACCGTCAATCTGCGCGTTCAGCAACTGAACGTAAAGGTTGAAACAAAGACCGAGGACAACGTCTTTGTACAATTCATGGTGTCGGTGCAATACTTCATCATGCCCACAAAGGTGTACGAGGCATTCTACAAGCTCGATGACCCCGAAAAGCAAATCACGTCGTTTGTATTCGATGTCGTCCGTGCTCGGGTACCGTCGATTAAGCTTGATGACATCTTCGCGAAGAAGGACGAAATCGCCGACGCGGTGAAGCTGGAACTCGAGGGAGTCATGGACGACTTCGGCTACGGCATCGTTAAAGCGCTGGTAACCGACATCGATCCCGACGCGAAAGTGAAGGAATCGATGAACGAAATCAACGCCGCACAGCGTATGCGTATGGCAGCCAGCGAGAAAGGTGAGGCTGACCGGATCCTGAAGGTGAAAGCGGCTGAGGCCGAAGCTACCAGCAAGGCACTGCAGGGCAAAGGTATCGCCGACCAACGCAAAGCCATCATCGATGGCCTGCGTGAATCGGTTACCGAGTTCGAACAGGCTGTGCCAGGCGCTACCGCACAAGACGTGATGAATCTAGTACTTATGACCCAGTACTTCGACACCCTGAAGGATGTTGCCGGCTCTTCCCAGAGCAACACCATCCTCATTCCGCATTCCCCCGGAGCACTCAGCGACCTCGCTGCACAAATGCGCAATGCCATGATCACCGCTGACCAAGTTACGGCACCGAAGGGCGCCGCAAGCTAGTCAACAGATTCCTGACGGACTCTGTTCCTCCTACGAAGAGCAAGACACACATGTGTATCTTGCTCTTTTTTTTACTTACGTTGCCAGTATTACTCCTCAAGCACAAGTGGGTCGTCGATGCGTTTGAAGTGGTTGGCGCTGAAGGAGGTTTTGATGCATTCGAAGGTCGTGTCGGCTTCAAGGGTCTTTATGGTTGTATGGAATGAGGGAACGGCGTCATCAGGGACTTTAAACCATTTCTTTGAACCGTTCGCATCATAGCGTGCAAGGAGCTCCCCATCCCAAATACTTACTCGCATGTGCTCAACTGTCAGTTCTGCAAGTCGTACACGAATGCCATCACTATAGTAGCGAACGAGGTACTCGCCATCGCGCTTTGTGCAAACACTCATGTCGCCCCCAAGCGGTGTCGAGACTATTCCTCTTTCTTCCTCTTGTGCGCGTATGATTTGAGTCGCCTGTATTCCTTCTTGTCTTCTTTGTTCTGGCGCAAACGAAAACACATACCATAGCACCGCTCCAAGCACCGCAAAAAAAATGAAGGTACCCACAATTATGAGCGTTAACGCACTTCCTTTTTCTTGTATCCTTTTCATATTTATATCGTATCATGACTTCCAAGAAACGGAGAACATCTTGAAAACCGTAGACAGATGGACGAAAATAGTGTATATACTAATTATTCTATTGTTCTTGAGGATTCACCCATGACAAAGGCATCAAAAGGTCATCGCAGTGGTGGCAAGTATGCAGGTCGACACACGACCATCATCCCTGCTGCAGAGTCAATCTGCGACGTACTCCATGCACACCCTGCCGTCAAACGAATTTCCCTTGGTCTTATCAAAAGCGGTCAGCGTGGCTCCGGCATACCGACAATCAAAATCATTGACCAAAAAGGATGTGTCCTGCTGGTTATAAAGGGCAACGCCACCTCGCAACACGTCCGAGTGTACACCGAAAACAACGACGCAGCAGCATTGTTCATTACAGAAGCAGCCCAAGAAAAAGGATTTCTTGTAAACATCCGTGAAAGACCTGGATAACAGAACCCCGAACACAGCATGTGCTCGGGGTTTTTTCATGAGTGATAACTTATCTATACGGAATAACTGATGGGTCTACTGGTGGGGTGTCGAAGAATTTGCCCTCAGCGATTTCGTTGGCGACGCGGATGATTTCTGTTTTTAGGGTGTTGATGTCGTCTTGATTAATTGTGAAGGTGTATTCGGTGATGTCTTGTGCGCGTTCTTTGCGTTCAACGAAGGAGAGCGTGAATGCAGGCGGGAGCGGCATATCTTCGTAGTGGAGTTGAATGAGGAGTGCGTAGAAGACGAGCTGACGATGGTAGCCGCCGTCGCTTGACTGGGTGTTTCCGAGGACTTCGTTTTCTGACTTTGGCTTCCCTGTTTTGTAGTCGAGAACACGGACGATGTTTCCTTCGGTGTCGTAATCGACACGGTCGAGGTTACCAGTGAGTTTTATTTCAGGAAGGCTTTGGTCACCCGTTTTAAGGATTGTTGAAATCGAAAGTTCAGGACGGCTGGTGACACCGATTGTTGCTTTCAAGTGGTCGAGGTATGGAAGTAGCGCTTCGAATGCGCGCTCGTGAAGGCGTGGATATTCTTCTTTCGTGATTGGCATTCTTTCGAGTGCGCGCTTCAGGATTTGCGAGACTTCGCTTTCTGTTGGCCATTCGCCGTTTGCGTGTGCTTGCACTGCTTGTTCAAGAACGGCGTGGACAGCCTCACCAAAAAGAAGTGACGTACCGCGCGGTTCAGGGATTTTGAGAAGGTTGCGGTAGAAGTAGTACCACGGGTCTTTGAGGTAGTTGTTGAGGTGTGTGACAGAGAAGCCGCGTTTTAAGAAGAGCTCACGCACAAGCTGTGGATCGATGCGAAGACCTTGCGGCGGATTACCGAAAAGTTTTGCGGGGTCGAAGTTTTCATGAAGTTCGCTTGTAGTAATCGGCAGAAGTTTTTCGGCATCAATTTGTCCAAGGAAACGCGACGGGGCAAGGAGCTTCCCTTCGCGATTTGTTCTTGAATGTGAAAGGTGCAACATTCTCTTTGCACGCGTCATTGCCACGTACAAAAGGCGTCTCTCGTCGTCTTCCCCGTCGAGTTCTTCGGAGGATTCCTGTACGTCAAACGGTAGTTTGAAGAGGTCGCGCGATGCAGGCTTGCCCCATGCTTTGTCATGCACGTGTGGAATAATCACGACTTCAAATTCGAGACCTTTTGATTTGTGCGCAGTCATAACCTGCACTGCATCAGCATCATTGCCGATAAATGGTGCAATGAGCGGAAGTCCATGCTCGCGTCGGTATGCGAATTGCCGCACAACCGCTGAGAGTGTTGCAGTATGGTCTCGCACCACCATCGCTTCGATGTCGTCATAAATACGGCGAAGTACACGCACGCTTTCTGCGGGGTCATTTTTCACCACATGTGCAAGGAATCCAGATTCAGTAACGAGAAACTCCACAACATGATGCGGCGCATCTGTTACTTCACGCTTGCGTGCTTCCGTAAAAAGTGTAGCAACACACATTATTTTTTCTGGCTCAGCAATGTGCAGTTCGCGGAGCGCTGCTTCGTCCACCATAAGCGTTGCGAGTGGCTTTGCCCATGTTTGCCCCGCAAAAAGTCGCACGAGGTCACTGGTTGGAATATTGAAGTATCCAGCATGAAGTACCTCATACAAAGCACGAGTGTCGTCTGCTCTGACAGTGGCGCGCATAAGCACCTCCACCGCGTGCATGATTGGATGTTCAAGAATGTCGCTTTCAGCTGAAGGCCGAACCGCAATCGAATGCCGGCGCAAGAGTCCTGCGTAGTGTTCAACTTCGCTGTTTTTGCGTGCGATAATAGCAATTTCTGCAGGTGCAGTTCCCTCCCTGAGCGCATCTTGCACACGCTCAAGAACCCATTCATCTTCGATGTCTTCGTGATCGAATTCTCGTGCATCACTTGCGCCATCTGCAAGCTTTCCTGCGGCAGTGAGCGGTACACGGAGCTTTGAAAGTAGTTCATCGTCAGTTTCCACCAGCGAATGTGCGGCATCGAGAATGGTTTGTGTTGAGCGATAGTTTTCTGTGAGTGAGATTTCCTTCGTGTCCTTGAAATGCTTTGCAAAGAAAAGGAAGTTCTGCAGCGACGCACCTTGGAAGCGATAAATCGCCTGCTTTTCATCGCCCACGACAAAAATGTTTGGCGACTCGTGATAGCCAGCGAGAAGTTCGAGGATTTTATTTTGACTTTGGTTCACGTCTTGATGCTCGTCGGCGAGAAGATACTGGTAGGTCTCTTGCAGGTCACGAAGCATGTCTTCATTTTCGGAAAGCGCACGCACCGTCTCAACTATCATGTCTTCAAAATCATAGAGACGCTTTTCATCGAGCACTGCTTGATAGAGTTTGTACGCAAGGAGAAGCTCGCGGAGTTTTGCAATGCGCTTCACTGCATCGCGATATTCACCACGTTCTTTACCTTTATGTGCACCCTTCTCATGGAATTGCGGGATATCCTCAAGCTCATCTTCAAGGCGTGCGATGCGCTCCGAGAAAATGTCTGACGTGATGTATTCCTTTTTCAAATTCGAAATCGCCGACGGAATTTTCTTCACGTAGTAGAGCGGGTCGCCGTGCGGACGAAGCAGTTTAAATTGCCCTCCATTAATAATGTCTTCCATAATCGACACCTTCTCAATGTCGCTCGCGGGCCGCCCGCCTATGATCCGCGGATATGCATCAGGGTACTTACGAATACACTCCCCCGCAAACGAGTGAAAAGTATGCACGGGCACATGATACGCCGCCTCGCCAATGTATCGCGACAGACGTTCACGCATCGCATGTGAGCCAGCATCGGTAAAGGTAAGCGCCAGAATATTCTCCGGCTTTGTGTCAGTGAGCCGTAAGATATTCGCAATACGTAGCGCAAGAATCTGCGTCTTCCCCGTCCCCGGCCCCGCAATAACCATCACCGGCCCCTCAACCGTATCTACCGCCATCTTCTGCGAAGCATTTAACTTCCCATACGCCGTCAAAAACGCAGCATCATCCTTTCCTTTTTTCATCTGTTGAGTATAGCATACTACAATTGTATCTGACAAAAAATCCACTTGCGTGGATTTATGTAGCTAGAGTGAGAAACTGGTGAGGGAGTAGAGGTCGTCGTCAGTGTAGCCTTTGTTTTTTGGTTCTTCTTTCTTCTCTGGCTCAGATATAGGCACGTCTGTCGCCTGTGCGACAACTACTGGTTGTGCAACTGGTTCATTGACGTCCTGCATAGCCGGCTCTGTGATTTCTTGCGAAAGGGGTTCAGTAAGGTGCTGTTCGAGTGGTTCGGCAAACGTATGGTCGTTGGGATCGTCGACTTCGAGAGCTTGGGATGGTGGAATCACTTCAGTGTCGGGAGTGAGGCGATGTGCTTCGCCGGTATCGGACATGAACGGTGGTACCGGTGATGCAATTGGTGCGGGTTCGACGACTTCTTCTTCCATTGCTTGTGCTGAGACTGCGGGACCATCGCTCAGTTCAGGATTCTGCGCGAATTCCTTGGCGACTTCAGCAACTTCGACACCAGTTGATGCGGCAAGGGTTTTGAGTACTTCCTCGGCCCGTGCAGCTTCTTCGCCTTTAACTTGCCCCGAGGTTGCCTCGCCGCGTACAATGCGAAGGAGCTGGGAGAGGTCGTCGTTGGAGAAGTAGTCGATAACGAGACGTCCGCCGTAGTCGGTCTTGGCAATCTGCACCTTGGTGCCGAGTGTATCACTGAAGGTGCGTTCCATTTCTTTGAGTTCTGGCTCGAGGTCCTTCCATGACTTTTTACGGACTTTGTCTTCGGCGATTTGGCGGCAGAGGTGTTCGACTTCGCGGACAGAAAGCTTCTTGAGCACAGTTTCGCGGAAGACAACCTCTTGCTCTTCGGGACGGTCTTTGAGCATGAGGAGCGAGCGTGCGTGACCATCGGAAAGCTCGTTACGGCGGAGTGCGTCGAGGATGTGTTCAGGAAGCCCGAGGAGGCGGATTGAGTTCGCCACGAATGCGCGACTGCGCCCCATACGCTTGCCGATTTCTGTGTGATTGAGCCCGAATTGTGCGGCAAGCTGATTGAAGGCGAGTGCTCTGTCGACAGGGTTCAGGTCTTCGCGTTGGAGGTTTTCGATAATTGCGAGCTCGAGCTTCATGAGCTCGGTTTCTTTGCCTGAACGAATAATCACCGGCACCTGCGAAATGCCCGCAAGCTTTGATGCACGCAAACGGCGCTCACCAGCAATGAGTTCATACTCCGTACGGAATGCACCGTTGTCGAGTGTAACCTCGTTGCGTGTCACTACAAGGGGCTGCATCACGCCGTACATACGAATAGACTCTGCGAGTTCTTGCAGTTTCTGCTCATTGAATTCCTTGCGCGGCTGGTACGGATTGGGAACAATCTTCTCAACCTCTACCCAGAAAATTGAATTCGACTCGTACGCCGACTCTGCCTCCTTAGTATCGATAACATCGTGTATTTCTCCTTTCATTGCCGGAGTATATCACGACCTTGCGAGTACACAAAAAATCCTCACAAACGTAAGGATTTTTTGTGTGTGATGTAACTATGTCGCCACACTGCGTCGCGCACGTTCTGGAAGAATTGCGGATGCGAATGAGGTTCCGGGGATTTCAGTCGGCGAATTACGTTGTGTCGTGTCGCCGAGTCCGAGTTGTCCATAGCTATTGTCTCCCCACGCAAAGAACGTACCGTCTGTTTTGAGTCCAAGCGTAAAATATTCGCCTGCCGCAATCGCTTGCCAGTCTGTATCTGTGCCAACTTGCATTGGGACGGTATGCCCATTGGTGTCGCCAAGACCGAGCTGTCCAGCCCAGCCGTCACCCCACGCGTAGAGCGAGCTGTTTGTTTTTAGAGCAAGAGAGTGATCGCTTGCCGCAACAGTTTGCCAGTTGGTGTCGGTGCCTACTTGGATTGGAGTGTTGCGCGCACTGGTGTCACCGAGACCGAGTTGTCCGCCACCATTGTATCCCCATGCATAGAGCGTGCCGTTGGTTTTTACGGCGAGTGTATGATCACCTCCACCCGCAACAGTTTGCCAGTTAGTGTCGGTACCTACTTGTGTAGGAGTATCGCGAGCGCTGTTGTCACCAAGACCGAGTTGTCCAGACAGTCCTTGTCCCCATGCCCACAGCGTGCCGTTCGTCTTTACTGCAAGTGTATGGTAACGCCCTGTTGAAACTGTTTGCCAGTTTGTGTCTGTACCTACTTGGACTGGGGCGTTACGGGCAGTGATATCACCGAGACCAAGCTGCCCTGATGAATTTTGCCCCCATGCATAGAGTGTGCCATTGGTTTTTACTGCGAGGGTATGATATCCGCCGACAGCGACAGTTTGCCAGTTAGTGTCTGTGCCCACTTGCGTTGGAGTGTTGCGATCAATGCCATCACCAAGACCGAGCTGACCACTACCGTTATATCCCCACGCGTAGAGCGTGCCGTTCGTCTTCACTGCAAGTGTGTGATAACGCCCTGCCGAAACGGTTTGCCAATTTGTGTCGGAACCTATCTGATTAGGAGTGTCGCGATCATTCGTATCACCGAGCCCGAGTTGATTATCACCATTTTGACCCCACGCATAGAGTGTGCTGTTTGACTTGATTGCGAGCGAATGATTCGCTCCCGCAGCGAAGGCTAGTATCGAACCAGAAGCTCCCGCTGGCTGCGCAACAATCAAAATAGTATTTGAACCGGTACAGGTGCCCTTCACACCAGTTTGCGGAATAGCAATATTCCAGTAGAGCGTTTCGCTGAGTTCGGTGGTTTCTGAAGTACGGAGATTGATGTTTCGCTCTGTAGCAACGAAAACATCGGTAAGGGTTACTGACGAGGCCGTGTCGACATCGGTAAGTGCCCACGCCTGGGAGGACGTCGCGAGTGATCCGAGAGCAGTACAGTTCATGCGTCCGCCTTTCACCTCAACATCAGCTTTGGTATTGCCGCGCTGGGTGATTGGTGTATGAATGTTTGTTGTTGATGATGACTGTTCACCAAGTAAACGAGTGCCATAGTCGATAGCATCGGGAAGATTGAGCGCGAGGAGCGAATTAACTTCAATGGTCGCAGAAAGAGACCCCTGTGTTGCCGTGAGGTCAGCAACAGTTACATATGCAGTCCAATTGTCACTTGCTGCGATTGAAGAGGTGTCGGTTGCATCAATCCAGTATTGGATTGGGACCTCACAGTTGTATGAGACTTGTGTGTCATCTCCATCAGCGTAATTTGTATCACAGGTGGCTATTCTGTAACAATCGTTGTTGTCGGCAGTACAAGTATTTGTGCTGGTTGTTTTGTGAAAGACGAGATTAATGGTTGATGATGCAATGTCGCTTTCTCCGTTCGCATCAGAGATTTGTCCGTTCACATGAATTGTGCGAGACGTACCGACATTCGGAAGTATGCCAGAGCTTACGAGATTATCCGTACCATATGCAGTCGTGCTGAAACGAATAGTGTCGACTAATGGTGCTTCGTTTACAATTTCTGCGGATGTTGAAACATCTGCTGCCGTGGTGTATCGGACCACAACGCCAACGATGAGCATAAATGCTAGAGCAATCAGCGTACCGAATATTTGAATTGATTTCATATGCGAACAGTATACCCTGACTATGCGAAAACAGAAAATTATTTTCCGAAGCGGCGTTTTCTTGTGGCGAACTCTGTGAGAAGGGTGTCGAGCTCAACTTCATCGAATGCGGGCCAGAGGGTTTTGGTGAAGAAGAGTTCGCTGTAGGCAGATTGCCAGAGAAGAAAGCCGGAGAGACGTTCGTCGCCAGCGGTGCGTATGATCATGTCAGGCGCGGGCATGCCAGCTGTCCAGAGGTTTTCCTCAATGGTGTCTTCTGAAATTTCTTTACTGCGAGCAAGTGCTTTCTTTGCGGCATGGACGATTTCTGCATGACCGCCATATGAGAGAAGCATCCATACGGTCGTAGTTGGCTGCGCGGGGTTTCGCTCTTCGATGTCAGCCATCATATCTTGCGCATCTTGTGCGAAGCGTTCGAGCTGTCCGCAGAAACGAATTGTGGTTGTCGTGCGCCGTCCGCTTTTAATAAGCGACTGTTCAAGACGCGGCAATCCTTTGGTAAAAAGCTTCATGAGCCCACTAACCTCATCTTCGCTTCGCTTCCAGTTTTCCGTCGAAAATGCGTAACATGCAACATGTGCTACACCGCGCGAAAAAAGAGCCTCGAGAATTCGTTCAAGATTATCAAGACCTGCTTCATGTCCGCGCAGTGTTAATTGTCCGCGTTCTTCTGCGTAGCGTCGATTGCCGTCGAGGATAAGCCCGACGCATTGTGGTGTATTTGATTCATTCATATCTTATTGAGATCTTAGTATAGCAATACTGAAATTTTTTGCACTTCATATCATGCAATAGACAATAAAACGCTCCATGCGGAGCGCTTTATTTTATCTTTCAAACGAGTGAGAGTCGTAGCCAAATCGCAGCGCTAGCGGAGGCTTGGATATGACCGAACGAGAGCAGAAAGAAGCGAAGCGTCAAAGTATTTCGTCAGCTTGTGCTTTGAAGCCTTTCATTTCTTCATCGAGGATGTCGGCGAAGCGGGGGATGGTTTCTATGAGTTTTGGAAGGGCATCTGGTGCGGCAGCGTGAGCACTAAGAATTGTTTCGAGCGCTTGCACTTCTTCGTCATCAGCTTCGAGCACGAAGCGGGTAATAGCGCTCTCGAGAATCACCATACCTGCTTCTTCGGCAAAGTTCAGTTCTTCTTCAGAATCATCGACGAGGTCTACGATCTGGTTTGTTGTGTCTTCTTGCATAGATATTATTGATTACGTGACGCAGCTACTGATGCAACATAGTCGTGAAGGGTGAGGTTTGTATAAGCGGGGATTGTTGCATTTTGTTCCTGAATCCAGTTTACCCATCGAGTGAGCGCTTCCTGACTTACACCGTTTGGAAATACTTGCGCACGGAATGCTTGGTCGGTATATATTTTTTCGACATCACTGAGCGGAAGATCCTTCATGGTGTCGAAAAGTTGTCCACTAGTAGTCTGTAGTTCAGTGGTGCTGAACAAGCCGAGGAATCCTGGTTTTTCAACGTTAAAAGTCTCAATGTCTTGCACCATATTAATGATTGCAGAATCAAGTGGTAGTTCAAACTTTGCTTCGGGAGCAGAAACTGATTCGACTTCTGTGGCGACAGGAACTGATTCTGTCTGCGATGCCGGCACAACTTCTGGCGCAGACGCTTCGATTGCGGGCGCTGCTTCAGGCTGTGGCGTGATGCTTTCTGTATACTGTGCATATGCACTCTCGAGCTTCTGAAGATCAATACTATCCATGCCAGGGCGGATAATATCAGGATTGCCCGTATGAACACCTATCTCGTCGAGTACTGCTGGGTTTGATGCAAGATAATTCCTGAAGCCCATAAGGTCTGTGTCAGTCGGAGCTCCAGCTTCCGTTGTGAGATTTGTTTTAGTGAGATCCCACAATGTGTCACCCGGCTGTATCGCATATATATTCATGTCGGGAGTAAGAGGTGCAGTTGGTATCGCTTCGGGTGTCTGCAGGGGGAGTATTGCTTCTTGTGAAGGGAGCGTCATCGGCACTTCGGATGTTGCTACAGGAGTAACATCTGCCGCCTCAGGCACTGGTGTTACTGCCACTTCAGGTAGAGCCACTGGTTCTGGAGTCTCTGGCGTCGCTTGCGGAGCAGCCGCCTCTGGTGCTGCCATTGCCTCTCCAGTCGGCGCCGATGATTCGTACGTCATGCCTCCTGCGATACCGCCCGCAAGAACTGCGCCGCCAAATGCTGCGGCATTAGTATAGTTCGGATGTTTCTTAGCCATCGCTTCCTTTTCAAGAGCCTGCTCGGTTGCTGCAAGAGTGTCGTCATATGTAGCAAAACCTGCACGTTCTTTATGAAGCGCAACCCCAGCTTCTCTTCCAGCTTTTTCAGAAGCCTGTTTGAGAAGTGATTCTATCTTCCCGCCAAGGCCTTTTCGTACGGCGACACCGGCACCCATTGCAGCAAGCACTGGCAAGAAAGCGCCGGAAAGCATGGCAACACCGACGGTGCCTACCATGACTTTGTATTTATTGTTTGCAAGAATTTCCATCGCCTTTTGCATGCGCGGATGCTCTGCAACCGATGACGCTTGCTGCATGGTGCGGAGCTGCTCTTGTGCACGGGTAAGGACAAGCTTGCGTCCAAGCATACGTTCGTGACGAGCAAGTATGTTTGTAACCTTTTCATCACCAAGGTCAATATCCGCAAACTTTTTGGTGAGCGCATCACGCTTCGCTTCGGCAAGTGCTTGCGAAGCGTCACGATACAACATCGCACCTGTGGTCGCATCTGCTTTCATCGCTTCGAGTTCTGGGGAGAGCTTTTGGTTGAAACCAAACATTTTGCGCGCCGCGTACGGAATAGACTTGAGTGGATTCCAACTTTTTGCTTGTATATCAAGCTCAGTACGGAGTGCTTCGTGATATGCGTGCTCTTGTTCTTCGTAAACAGTTCGGAGTGCTTTCCAATTTTCCTTGAGTGAATCGTAGGCAGCGTCTTCTGGACCTTCGGGAAGTTCAGACTTTTCAACACCAGATTCCGCAACCACCTCTTTCTCTGACTTTTCCGTAGAGACAGCAGGAAGTACATCAGCAAACTTCGCCTGCAAACGTGCTGCATCTTTATCGAGATACTTTTTAAGGTCGCGCGTTGTATCCTGCTGCGCAAGAAGGTCAGCCTCATCAACAGTGTCGCCCGCCGCAAGAGCGAGGAGTGTTGCGTCGATGCTATTCTTCATTGCACGCTGCATCATTTCGCGTGTATGGAACTGGTCAAGCGTGCGTTCTTGTCTAGGATTTCCCGCAACGGCTACGTCGAGCGCATCGAGATTTTTCTCATGAGCCTCAATCAATGCAGTCAAATGTTCCGAGAGCTCACGTGCTGCTTCGGGAGACTTTCCGCTAAAAGCGTCAGTGAGGAGAGTCTCAAAATCACCGCCCTCAGCTTCTACGGGAAGACTTTCTGACATAGATGCGTCAGTTGATGCAACTACTTTTTCTGTGTCGGTAGATGGATCAGTAATCGTTGTTACATTGCGTCCATCTACTGTGGCGAGATACTCTGCTTCTGATACACGTTCAGTGAGTGTGGGAATATTCACCTCCTCACTAATTTTTGGGTCTGGTGCCCTGTCTTCAACTACTGGCAGCTCCGAGATTGTCGGCTCAATACGCAGCGGCGAAGAAATAGCTGACGCCTCAGCTTTCTTTTCAGGTTGTACCTGCGTGCTTGTAGTATTTTCAAGTGACCGACGACGGATATCCGCCATGAGTTCACCGACCGGCCGCACAGGCCGCACTCCTTCTCCTTTTAGGTTCATGCAAACAGTATACACCTATTTCGAGAAAACAAAAAACAGCTCGCGCTGTTTTTTGTACGACTCAATTTTAGGCGATGTAATTCTTTCTAAATTGGATGAAGTTGTGCCGGCTGGAGGAATTTTTTTGACCGAGTCGTATTCAGCATACGGTGAGCGTCGAAAAGTTCTGAAGTCGGTACAAATTCGCCAATTTTGGGAGAATTACTAGAAGGAGACTACTGATGCAATGGAGTCACCTGCGTGCAATTTCATAATGGTAACTCCCTGCGTATCACGTGAGAGTGATGGAATTGATTTGAGTGGTGTTTTGATTACCTGACCTTTCTTTGACATGACAATGAGTTCACCTCCGTCCTTGTCGGCTTCGGTAATAATTTGTGCGCCAATAATCTTTCCGGTTTTGTCAGTTACCTTTGCGGTACGGATACCACTTCCGGCACGGTTTTGGACTTTGTACTCAGAGACTTCCGTCATTTTGCCATAGCCCTTTTCCATGATAATAAGAATAGAAGAATCCTTCTCAGCACCTGCGCGGATTACTTCGGCAGAAACGATATGGTCACCCTTGGTAATTTTCATGCCGGTCACGCCACCTGCTGCACGCCCCATTTCGCGGAGGTCGCTTTCAGCGAAACGGATAGACTGCGCATTTGCGGTAATGAGCGAGATAGTGTCGCCCTTCCCGACGAATTGTGCGGCAATGAGCTCATCATCACTCTTGAGCCCAATCGCGATGAGTCCTGAGCGACGCACATCCTTGAACTGGTCGGCATCAGACTTCTTTACGACACCGGCTCTGGTTGTCATCATAAGTGACCAGTCACCATTCCAGTCTTCCTTGCGCACCGCGAGGATTGAAGTGACTCGTTCATCGCCGCTAATCGGAATGAAGTTAGCCATTGCCTTCCCCTTTGTTGCGCGCTTACCTTCAGGGATTTCGTACATCTTGGTACGATATACCTTACCGGCTGACGTAAAGAAAAGAATGTCGCTGTGTGCGGATGATGACAAGAGTTTAATCACCGCATCTTCCTCCTTGGTTGAGAGGTCGATGACGCCGATACCCCCGCGCTTCTGGGTGCGGTACTCTGACGGATTCGTACGCTTCACGTAGCCCCCCTGGGTGAGTACGAGTACACTTTCTTCATCGGGCACGAGGTCTTCTTCAGACATTGCCTTGACGCCACCTGCAACGATTTTCGTGCGACGATCATCGCCAAAGCGATTGCCAATATCGGCAAGCTCTTCCTTAATGAGCGCAAGCATTTTTGCACGGCTCTTGAGGAGACTCATGAGCTCCTTGATGAGCTTCTGCACTTCTTTGAGTTCGTCTTCGATTTTCTTACGCTCGAGGCCCGCAAGCTTTTGCAGACGCATGTCGAGAATCGCCTGTGCCTGCACGGGTGAAAACTTGAACTGCTTCATGAGGGCTGCGTGTGCGGTTGGTACGTCCTTTGCAGCACGAATAGTTTTGATGATTTCGTCGATA
Source organism: Candidatus Kaiserbacteria bacterium RIFCSPHIGHO2_02_FULL_49_34 (assembly GCA_001781205.1). Classification (GTDB taxonomy): domain Bacteria; phylum Patescibacteriota; class Minisyncoccia; order Phycocordibacterales; family UBA918; genus HO2-49-34. The sequence goes on along the minus strand of MFLE01000004.1, from coordinate 8,125 downwards.
TGGTCGAGAGCAAGCTTGAGACCGAGCAAGATATGTTCACGGTCTTGTGCTTTTGCGAGTTCGTAGGCAGTACGACGCTTCACGACTTCTTCGCGGTGACGGATAAATTCCTGGAGCAAACTCTTAAGTGAGAGTGTCTGCGGCACGCCGTCAACGAGCGCAACCATGTTGTAGTGGAAGGCTTCTTCGAGCTGCGTGAGCTTGTAGAGTTTATTGAGAACGGTTTGTGGGCTGGCACCTTGCTTGAGTTCAATCACCACACGGATGTCGGTGGTTGATTCATCGCGAAGGTCGCGGATGCCTTCTATCTTTTTATCACGTACCAAGTCCGCGATTTTCTCAATCATTGTCGCCTTAATGACGCGGTACGGGATTGAAGTGATGATAATTGAATAGTTGCCGCGCTTGTCTTCGACAATTTCAGCATTACCACGCACGGTGACACCGCCTTTACCGGTTGTGTACGCATGCGCAATATCTTTCTGATTAAACGCAATTGCGCCGAGTGGGAAGTCAGGGCCTTTTACAAACTGCATGAGGTCATGGACCGTCGCATCAGGATTTTCAATGAGATGTTCGGTCGCGCCGATGAGTTCACGGAGGTTATGTGGCGGAATGTTTGTTGCCATACCGACGGCGATGCCGAGCACACCGTTGAGGAGGAGGTTTGGCACAGCAGCCGGAAGCACGGATGGCTCTTTCTTGGTGCCGTCGAAGTTTGGATTCCAGTCGACGGTGTCTTTTTCCAAGTCGCGGAGCATTTCTTCGGCAAGCTTTGCCATTTTTGCTTCGGTATAACGGTACGCAGCGGCATTGTCACCGTCGATAGAACCAAAGTTACCCTGCCCCAAGACGAGGGGGTAGCGCATGGAGAAACTTTGCGCCATCTTTACCATCGCATCATACACAGACGAGTCGCCGTGCGGGTGGAATGAGCCGAGCACGTCACCAACCACCGTCGCCGACTTACGGAAACGTGCGCTCGCTGTCAGTCCGTTGAGGCGCATTGCGTAGAGAATACGGCGATGCACCGGCTTTAAACCGTCGCGCGCATCGGGGAGCGCACGACCAGTGATAACCGTCATTGCGTAGTCGATGTACGACTTGCGCATTTCTTCGGTGATGTTGTGTGGCTGGATGCCACGTACTGCAACGGGCGTTACCGGTGCTTCTGTCTTTTTTGCCATGTTAATTTGTTTCTCTAATAATGATGTCGGATTCTTCTTGCTTGTTACGTTCTGCCCCGTGGTCTTCGGGCGCCCGTGTCTGAGGTGGTGTGCCACTGATATCCTTGAGCTGTGTGCTTAAGTCACGGTACACTTCGGTCGTTGATGCTACGAATTCATTGAGAATTGCTGCAGCAGCTTGATTGCTTCGCGCGTTCTCCGCATCGTTTGCGGCATCGCGAACTGCCGCAGCTTGTTCATTCACCTCACGTATTTGTGCAAACTTCGTCGGTAGTGTTACTATCCAAAACCCCATCACCACAACTGACAGCACAAATGCAATCATGAACGCAATATGCGCCCGTGCGTGTGCTGGCTTTTTTTGTAGTGAACGTAACATAGGAAGTTTAAGAACTAAGTACCACAACCTCTCCCGTCAATGTCTCAAGATCCTTTTTCTTCGTGGTGAACTTTTCTACGGGTGCTACGGCGCTATCGACTTCTTTGAGGAATGCGGCGAGTGAGCCTTTGTCATAGTGTACAGGAATAATAACATGTGCCTCAAGCTTGGTTGCAAGCTTTGCGGCTGCAGGCACCTGGAGCACATCGCCGCCACCGATTGGCATGATAAGAATATCAATGTCGCCAAACTCGCCAAGGATTTTCGGGTCAATATCGGCATCTTGGAGGGCGCCGAGATGTACAATGTTGATGCCTTCAAAGTGGATTTGATAAATGGTGTTGTAACGGTCTTCGCCATCGTACGTTGTTTTAATCCCGTAGCCACGCACTCCAATATCACCGATTTCATATTCACCTGGTGTATCGATAACAAATGGTGAACCAGTGATACTGTCCGTTGCTGCAAAATCAGGGTGATGGAGAGAAACCGCTGCGACATTCGCACCAAAACGCACGCCACCAAACTGCGATTTTTTGTCATGCGGATTGAGTACAAGCGTTGTATCGCCCTGTACAAACTTGAGGCACTGCCCCCCGTGATAGGTTATAATCATGGTGAAAGTATAGCATATTTTACCGATACGGTGCCACTTGACGAATGTACGCATTGTTGCTGCGTACGCAGAAAAAACCGACACAGGTCGTTTTTCCTGCCTTTTAGACGAATGAATCGACAATGGCTAGAGAGCCATTACCTCACCGCGCGCATGTGTTTGGAAACGCTTAGGACAAGCCCCATGGTAGCAAGAACAACAATAAGGGAAGTGCCGCCTTGCGAGACAAACGGGAGCGTAAGCCCTGCGAACGGAATAACACCAATGAGTGAAGCAATGTTGATACTGATTTGCATCATGAGCATGGTCATGATGCCGACAACCACGAGCGTACCGAAGACGTCGCGTGCGTGTGACGCGATACGGAATCCTCGCATCATAAAGAAGAGATACACCAAGATAATAAAGCCAACCGTGCCGACAAACCCTTTTTCTTCTGCCCAAATGGCGAAGATCGCGTCGGATTGTGCAAAGGGTAGGTTGCCGAATTTCTGGATGCTCTGCCCATAGCCACGCCCTGTGAGTCCTCCTGAACCAATCGCAATAAGTGACTGACGCTCTTGCCAGCCGATATCGCGAACCGTCTCTTCGCTTCCATAGAACTTCTGTACGACGCGTGCGCGTAGGTCGGCATGCGAGGCAACAATGCCCGCAATACCAATAACACCGACAAGGACTACCCCAAGCACCTGCCGCCACGCAACGCCTGTTGCAAAAAACATCGCACCCGCACCAACAAGCATTACAAGAAGTCCATCCGTGTCGCGCTGGAGCACCATAATACCTGCTACCGGAAGGGTAAATAAAGCGAATGGATACAGACCGTGGCGCCAATCATTGATAACCGCCCGCTTATGCGAAAACCATGCAGCAAGCGCGAGTATGTAGCCTATTTTTAATGTTTCAGCAGGCTGGAATGACTGCCCGGCTATTTCTATCCATCGCAAGGCTCCATTGTACTCACGACCAAGCGGCGTAAAGGTGAGGAGCGCGAGAAAAATGGTGAGACCAAATACATAGTACGCACTGGCACGCCAAATACGATAGTGCACTGCAGTCATAACTGTGAGCGCAATCGTACCAATGCCAATACCGATAAAAAACTGTTTCCATATGTACGAACGCACATCAAACTGCCCAGTCCCGAGAATACCGAGCGCCGCCGACGCAAAAATAAGAAAACCGAGCAGTGTCAGTGCAATGACGATACCAAGAAATATTTTATCTACACCTTTGAACATGACGAACTTGTATTACACTAAAAGCGCGACAAGTATGCCGAGTGATGCGAGCACGAAGCCGACAATCCAGTAGCGCATGACAATCTTAGGACGCGGCCAGCCGAGTGCCTCGAAGTGATGATGCAGCGGCGCAATGAGGAATACTTTTTTACCATTGCGGAGCTTTTTTGAAAGTACCTGGATAATGTTTGAGGCAACGGTGATAACGAGAAGACCCCCGATAATTGGCAAGAGTGACACACCGACACCACCCACGAGATTATCAGTTAAAAACGCAACCGTCGCGAGCGCGAGCGTGAGTGCCATGATGCCCGTCTCGGTCATATAGAAACGTGCGGGGGGAATGTTGAACCACAAGAAGGCAAGGAGTCCGCCGACAATTGCTGCGCAGAACATTGCGATATCAGTCTGCCCCTGAATGAGCGCAACGCCCGTGTACGCGGCAAAGATAAAGAGAAAGACGCCGCCCGAAAGCCCATCAATACCATCAATAACACCACTCGCATACACCGCCGCAACGACCGCCATAAAGAAGAGTATGAAGCCAACACCGAGAGGAATGGTAGTGATGCCGAAGAATGAAATCGCAGACACACCAAGCTTTGCATAGAACCACCAGCCAATCCCCGCGGCGAGCGTCAGTACAATGCCAAGACGTAGACGAAGTGAGAGTCCTGCATCAGCAAAGTGTGTGCCTGAGCCTTTCACAATTGAATAGTCATCAATAAAGCCGACGAGCGCTCCGACTATGAATGCGGTCATTGGAATCCACGTTTGTGCACGACTGATGAAATTAAGATCCGCAAGGAGACTCTGGGGTGCAAGAAACTGCCCGAGCACAATAGCACCGAGTGCAATGAGAAGCCCAAGCCAAATCACCGCACCGCCCATGCGTGGCGTGCCTGTATCAGCATCTTTGTGCAGCTCATTAAAGAGCGGTGTGCCGCCACCGCCGTAACCGCCGCCCTTCCCTGCTTTCTTTTTCCACATTTTATGCTTGTACAGAAAATGTGTCACGAAGGGAGTCACTGCCATTGCTGCCGTGAAGGTGAGCGCCGAGATGGCGAGGATTTTAATGATTGCGTAGTGCATAAGCTAAAGTGATAGTTGCGTTTTAGTAACAAGTTCAAGGATGTCGTCGAAGCGTCCACTCCAGGTTGAGCCAAGCACGACCACCACAATAATTCGGTCGAGTCCCGCGTTGAATGCTACGGCAAGTGTGCCACCTGCACTTGTTTCAAAGCCCGTTTTCGAAGCGATGAGTCCAGGAATATTTCGTACGACACCGTTGGTATTCTTTGCCTCGTAGATAAGCTTTTTTGTGCCGACAAAGGTTTTTTCTGAAGCTTGTGTTACCGCAAGTAAGTCGGGGTAGGTTGTGGTGATGTAGGCAAGGAGTTTCGCAACATCCTCCGCGGACGATATCGCGCCAGGATTCTCGCCAATGTCGAGCCCCGTAACATTTTTGAAGGAGGTATGGGTGAGTCCGAGCGTTCGCGCACGGATATTCATGGCGCGGACGAAGTCGTCCATGGTTGCCTCATTCCCGAGTGCGGATTTTGCGGCTGTAATGGCAATTGCGCGTGCGCCTTCGTTTGAGGAAACGAGAAGCGTGTAGTCGAGGAGTTCACGTGCGGTGAATGTGTCGCCAATGGCAAGTGGAGAATATTCGTCAGTGGTTGGTGGAGGAATCGTAATCACGGTATCAAGGTCGCGCATGAGTTCATATGCAACAAGTGCAGTCATGATTTTTGTTATTGACGCAATAGGAAGTACGGTGTCAGAGCCTTGTGTATAGAGAAATTCCCCGCGAGAGACATCATACACGGCAGAAGTTTTCCCCAAGAGTGCGATATGTTCAAAGACAGAGGCATCAGGGATACTCGGAGCGCTCTCTGGAACGCGCAAGGTTGTTGCTTGTGGTGCACGCATATTTGCTGTCGCATCAGCGATAGGCGCCTTTGCTTGCGAATACAGGTATGGCAAAAAGAAAACCGAGACAAGCACGCCCGCAAGCAGTGCAAGTTCACGAAACACAGGAAAAGGCGCCGGACGAATCTCTGACGGTGGCACAGGTGTTGCTTCAAATGTTGGTGGAGTTGTTTCTTCCATGATGATTATGACTGTTTCTTTTCCAAATCTTCGGTAAATGAGGTAAGCGCGCTCATGACTTCGTGGAAGTCTGCAAGTTCGCCGCGGTTTGTGACGCCAAGATGTGCGAGGAGCTGCGGACTGGCCGCATATTCTGGTGATCTGCCTTCTCCTGCAATACGTTCGATAAGTCCACGTACCAAGAGTGAGCGGACGATTGCCGATGACTGCACGCCGCGAATCGCATCGATACGGGCCCGTGATACACGCCCGTGATACACGACAATTGCGAGCGTTTCTGCGCCAGCCTTGCCAATATCACGTGAAAGTGCGTCTTTGCGAATCGTGTCGATAGTTTCAGCAAGCTCTGGCGCCGTCACGAGCGCAACGGTATCGCCTTCGGTAAGGGTGCGAATTCCCCTGCTTGCAAAATCACTCTGCAATTCTTCAATGCCTTTGTCAAGAACTTCCCGCTCTACCGCAAGCATGCTCGCAAGCGTATCGCGCGTTATTGGCTCCGTACTGTAAAACAAAACACCAAGTATGCGGTTTGAAATATCCATTGCGCACAGTATACCGCCATTCCCCGTTTGTGTCACGGACTCGTGGAATTTCCTCTAATGCCTGGATCCCGTCAGGATGACAAATGTTAGGAGTAATGCTCAAAATTAATTTGAAGTTAAAATCGATATTAACCATCACTACACTCAAAACTTTATTCCCCTCATTTTGTCATCCTGGCGGGATCCAGGAGCTAGAGCGTATTACACTCTCTTCAGAAACGAGCGTCTGTGCTCCTTGCACATACCACGTTCCTTGATTGCTTCGTAGTGTGCTTTTGTACCGTAGCCTTTGTGTTGTGCGAAGTTGTAGTGTGGGTAGGTGTCGTGCATAGCAACCATATATCTGTCACGGGTTACCTTTGCCATAATTGATGCAAGAGCGATTACTCTTTCACTTGCATCGCCGCCGATAATTGTTTGCTGGTTCATAAATACCTCTGGCGCATGCAGAAGCCCATCGAGGAGTACTTCTGTTTTCGCAGGGTCGGGACAGAGCGCGTCAAAACCTTCGGCAATACCCGCACGTACCGCATGCGTGATGCCATGCGTGTCGACATGCTCCGCAGTAATAAGTGCAACATGGTACTGTAGTATCCCCTGCTCTGCGAGTTCGTGCGCCGCCACAAATGCCCGCTCGCGCATGCGTTCTGTTAATTTCTTTGAATCATCAATGCGTGGAAGTACATCCCAATCAAAGTCATGCGGTACCCACACCACACCCACCGAAACAGGCCCCGCTACCGGCCCCCGCCCCGCTTCATCAACACCTACAACACCATTCATCCTCACACACTACCACACCTCAAGGCAGAACAAAATCAAAAGTCTCTCCGTAGATGAAGAGACTTTTGATTGATACGCAGTTATTCAATAACTGCGCGATGTATATCATTCATATATGCACTACCACTATGTCCTCCAAAGAGATATATGTAGTCATCGATAACTGCTTTGTGGAAGTATCCAGTTCTGGGGAGCGTCAGCTCAGTATTTGTCCATGAGGTCGGATCAGTAACTGGTGCGCGATAGATGATATTTGTGAAGGCGTTACCATCATACCCTCCGAAGAGATACACATAATCTCCAACGACGGCGCTTTGCGGATACGAAAGAACGCTTGGGAGTGCCACACCCGTGTTAACCCATGCTGTAGGATTTTCGACAGGGGCCTTGTAGATCACATCGACATAACTTCCTGGACTGTCACTTCCCCCAAAGAGGTAAACGTAGTCGCCAATGATTTCTATTTGAGCAAAGGTAAGATTACCTGGGAGTGTTGCGCCAGTATCCTCCCATGCGGTTGGGTTTGTTGTTGAGGCGCGATAGATAACATTCGTGTGCGTTAAACTATCTACAATTCCACCAAAGAGATAGACGGAGTCGCCTATAATTGCCACCTGGGAGCCGCCAATGTTTCCCGGGAGTGTTGCGCCAGTATCAACCCATGCGAGCGGATTTGTTGTTGGGGCACGATATATCGCATTCGTATATACGCTGCCTGAGATACGTCCGCCAAGAAGGTAGACATAGTCGTCAATCACAATCGCCTGTGCGTAGGAGAGATTACTGGGGAGTGTTGCGCCAGTATCAACCCATGCGGTTGGGTCTGAAGTTGGTGCACGATAAATGACACTGGAATTATCAGTATTGCTGGTCTGCCCGCCAAGAAGGTAGACATAACCGTCAATGGCTACTGTTTCAGAAAAAGCAAGATTACTTGGGAGTGTTGCGCCAGTATCCACCCAACTCTCATTATCCAAAACAGGAGGACGAGCAGTAATAAGTATCGTATTCGCCCCCGTACAAAGCCCCTTCACCCCAGACTGAGGAATCGCAATGTTCCAGTAGAGATTCTTTGAAGATTCATTCTGATCATCGGTACGAAGACGAATGTTGCGGTTGGTCTTTGTGTCACTTGCGGTGAGTGCGATTGAAGTGGTAGCGGTGTAGTCAATGTCGGTCAGTGACCATTTCTGTGCATTAGTTGCAAGTGAACCGAGTCCACCATTTGCAGAGCAGTCCATAGTACCACCAGAGACAAAGACATC
>MFLE01000003.1 GCA_001781205.1 Candidatus Kaiserbacteria bacterium RIFCSPHIGHO2_02_FULL_49_34 | reverse complement strand
CTGCACGTATCTCAGGTACCGTAGCTGGTGACATTCAGACCATTCGTGGTGACGGTGTGACTCTTGCGAAGACTTCGTTTACGGCGACTGATGTCCAGAAGACAGAAAGCAACTCAACTAAGGAATACGCTCGCTTCGTACTCACCTTCACCGTAACTGCAGATGGTGATGACTTCTATGTCAGTTCAAGTACAACAGGTCATGATGTCGTTATCCATACGCTCTCTGGATCGTCGGTTGCGACAACCTCATCGCTTACCTCAACAACCGACAAGGACGGAAACGGCAACTATCGTATCTACGATGGAGAAACCGCAACCTTCACCTTCACCGTTGAAACAGGAACCTCAACAGCTGAAACAGTTAAGCTCATTGCAGACACCTTCAAGTTTGCAACCTCAGGTGCTTCAACTACATTCACCAGCTCACAGGCATTTACGCCAGAGGCAGACTGGACTTCAGACGCAGTTATCCTCAACTAACCTCGGTTCGTTTCAGGAAACACTACAACTGAAAGCACAAAAATCCCCTCACGGGGATTTTTGTTGCGTGATTATGGTCTAAACTTATGCACACTTCCATTTTTTGTGAAATGTGCTACCATTCTAGCATATGAAAGATACAAAAAAGATTCTAATTATCCTTGCGATAATTGTTGTGGCGATTGTTGCTGCAATTTCCCTTAATCGCGGTGGTGAGAAGGCGGAGAAGTGGAATGGTGTTGCAGGCACATCACTTGATGTTGCGCTTGAATTTTATACGTCATGGGTTGCAACTATCAACGCAGAGGACTACAAAGTAGCACAGGCAGCACTCCTCGAAACAGCACCGCTCGCAGAGTCACTCAAGACGAAACTCGCAAACAAGAACGACCAAGAAGCTGACCCTGTTGCATGTCGCGCATTTGATGAAGTACAGACACGTACACAGATTGTCTTCGAACGCGAAGATACCGCACAGTACATCATGCAGGTTACGAAGGGTGAGCTCACTGAAGGCTATGCTGTCGTTGACCTCGTTGGTAAAGAAGGGCAGTGGCAGATTCAAAACATTGCATGCGCAATGGGTGACGTTGCACCAGAGATGGGTGAGTTCTCATACGAACAGGAAGGTACTCTTGTAAAGGATTCTATCCCTGCACCGTACGACAACAAGTTCTGGCACATCCTTTTCCAGGCAGATGGACAGGTTGGCATCACCCCACTTATCTTCAATGCAGATAGCAAGTGTATGCTCGGTGACAAGGTAGAATCTTGTGAAGCCGGATACCTCTTCGAAGGCAAGGAGGTTAAAGTCTACGGACAAATGACCGAACTCGGCGCAGAAGTAGGACGTGTAGAAACGAAGTAATAAAGTAAAAATCTCCAGTGATGGGGATTTTTTGTGTCTACTACATTACACAAAATGGTCTGTCATCCTCGGGATTTATAAAAATAACGTAGCAAAGCGGAGTATATTTTTAAAATACCCGGGGATCCAGGATGGCAAGCTGTTGTTCTAACGCCTGGATCCCCGGGTATTTGAAAGTAATATTCGCTGTCGCTCATTTACTTTCTAAATCCCGAGGATGACAAATATTTAGGGTGTGTGATAAAGATTTGCCAGGATGACAGAAGTATAGTGGTTATTTTCATAAACTTATGTACGTTTAGCTTTTTAATCATTACACCATATGAAAAAGGGCTTGCGTAAGTAATTAGTCGTGTTGCTAAATGGTGAATTTTATTTTCTCTTCATTTTTCCTTCATCTTTTGATTAGGTTGCATGTGTATACTGGCGGGTAATCATTACGGTGCATAGCTTACTCAATGTATCGTAATGAGAGGTATACGATACTCATTGCATACTCTAAGAGAAACAGAGCGTCCCACACGTTCTGTTTTTTGTTGTGGTAGTATGGTGGGGTGAACAGGGAAGTAGTACAAAAAATATGGTGGTACATTACGGATACGATTGTGCCGCCGAGTGAGGAACACCTCGTGGTGCGGCATCTTCGGTCGCTTGCGGAGCATATGGCAGTCCAGCATCATGATGAAAACACTACAACGCTTATGGCTTTTCATGACCCTGTCGTGCGGGCGTGTATTCATGAAGCAAAGTTTGCAGGAAATGCGAAGGCGTGGCGCCTCTTAGGGGAAATGCTTGCCGCGTATATTACGGCTACGTATCAAGAGCAGAGAGTTTGCATTGTGCCGGTGCCGCTTTCAGGAGCACGACTTCGTTCTCGGGGATATAATCAAGTCGTGATGGTGCTCAAGGGAGCGTTGCCGCATATGAAGAATGCCGTATGGCAGAGGGGACTGCTTCGGCGTGCGAATGTGCGCCCCCAGACAGAACTCAATAAAAAGGAACGCAAACAGAACATACAAGACACCTTCGCGCGGCAATGGTTTGCCAAGACTCCCGAGCAAAGCGCAGACACGGTCTACATTCTGCTCGATGACGTACTCACCACAGGCGCAACTATTCAAGAAGCAAAGCGCGTCATGCGTCGTGAGTATGGCATTAAGCCACATATCCTCGCACTCGCGCATTGAGCACGCAAGGTAGGATATCGTTGCCTCAAGTCAACAGCCCTAACGCCTGGATCCCGCCAGGATGAGGAGGTGAATTGGCACGAAGTGCCAAGAGATACTGCCCTGGGGTACAAAATTTTTGGCACAGTGCTCAAGATGAATGTGTTGTTAAAATCGATTTTAACATTCAGTTTTATTTATTTCATTATCCCCTCACTTTGTCATCCTGGCGGGATCCAGGAGTTCGAGCAAACAGCTTATCAGCCTGGATCCCCGGGTATTTTAAAAATATACTCCGCTTCGCTACGTTATTTTTATGAATCCCGAGGATGACAGCTCTTTGCGTTTTTGCAATTAATTACTGAACTGGCGGTGTGGGGATTTTGTCCTTTTTAAAACATGCAGTATACTGGTGACAGCATTTCAAGGATCTCGAATCTAGATATGTACTAGAACCAGTTGTATGAGGCACTCCTGATGTTCTCGAAACATTATAGAATTATAACAAACGAGATAACTCATATGAACGAAAATCAAAACCTGCATCATGCACAACCGGTGCGTACGCAAAAAAGCGGTGGCAATAATACTGTGCTTATTGTCATACTTGTTATTATTGCAGTGGCAGGCTTAGCTTTCTACCTTAAACCATGGGAGCGCTTTATGTCTCCTGCATCTGCGCCTGCAAGTGCGACAGGTAGCCAGTCGCAGACACCTGAATCTCTCGATGCTATTGCAGCGCTTTCAAAGATTTACGAAGTGCCTGTAGGTGATGAGCCGATTCTTTACACCATCGACGACGCACAGGCACTCATTGCACAGCAGGCATTCTTCACGGGCGCACAAAATGGCGACACACTCTTTATTTTCCCCCAGAACATGAAGGCTGTTATTTTTAGCCAGGCACGAAATAAGGTTATCAATGCGGGTCCTCTCTCATACCAGGGCGACGGAAACCCCGCCGCTACGGGCATCGATCCTACAGTGCCCTTCGAAGGGGAATAGCAATCAGATATAAAAACCAGGCACGTGCTTAGTTTTTATATGGGTCCATAGATAGTATAAAAATTTGCCGAATCAGGAAGCTTCCGGATTCTTGTGTTTTAGAGAGGTGGTGCTATACTCTGACTATCACAAAAAGTTGAGGCTTGTGAAGCCCTTTCGTGTCTGCGAAGGGGCTTTCTGTTGAATGCATATCGGTAAAAAAAGAGTAGCAACTATGAAGAGGTTTATGAAACCCGCACAAAGCATCGTGCGGATTTTTATATAACGTATGATTAAAAAGAGAATACATCGTATAAGGTTTATATTTTCTCTTCTGAGCTTCTTTTTGGTGCCACAACTAGTGCTCGCTATTGTCTATCAGCCAGGTGAAACGCTCTCTCCAGATTGTGTACCAACTGACACAAGCTGTTTTGTGCAACGGGCTATTACTGGCACAGCTGCATCTTCAACATTTCAAACAAAAGTTATATTTTCTGACATAGTTACTATTCTATCCACAACTACACCATCTAGCGTTGAAAATGTGCTCTACAACAGTGGCTCGACACTCTTTTGGAATGGTGTTGCGGTGAGCCTCGCAAGCTCCACTATTTCGTCTATGAACGGTCTTGGAAGCTCTACACAACTGTTCGCGATTGGAAATAGTGGGACCGATTTCAATATTGTTTCCACAAGTACCACACACACCTTCAATATTCCTGATGCAGGAATCACGTCTCGTGGCGTCATCAGCACCACCACCCAATCCTTCGCGGGTGACAAAACATTTACGGGCACTCTTACGTTTGCAACCACAACGGCGACGGGGCTCACTATTTCACAAAACGGGCTCACGATTTCATCTTCAACGCCTTTTGCAACGAGTTCGTCACTGTATAATCTTGGGAATACTTTGTATTGGAATGGTTCTGAAGTGTTAACGATGGGGCTTGCGTGTGGCTGTGCGACAGGATGGCTTACAGGCGGTGCGATATCAATAAATAGTGGCGATGCTACGAAAATAGACATAACTGCGGGAAGTGCGCGAATCGTGGATATTTCTAATCCTTTAAGTCCTGATATTCAAACGATTACTTGGGAGGACCAAACAGCGTTCGACCCGACCCTGACGGGGCGTTCGAAATGGATTGGTGTACAGGACAATGGATCTGGTGGCGCAACGTTTGTTTCTGATGTTGCGTTTGACTCCGTTGAGCGACGTTCAACCGCAATATTGGGTAGAATATGGACTACCGCAGGTACTGGTCCGACAATTACGAATGTCGCAGGCTATCAACGACCTGCGTGGGGCATTGTAACGGCGTTCCAGGACTTTGTGCTAGAATTTGGTTCTTGGAATATTTCTGGTAATGTGTTTACCGCAAATGGTGCAAATTTGCTTTTGAATAAGTCTTCAGGTACCTCGTATCGATACCATACCGAAAGCACCTATGGTCAGGAGAACGTGCATATTGATGCAGTGCAAACAGGAATCACGACATACAATTATCATGTGCAAGGAAGTGCGGTGACCTATTCACGAAGTGCGCTAGAGCCTGCTGTTCGTAGTACCGGTTCGGGTGCAACAACGACAGTAACTGATAAGCAGTTCACGCGTCAGGAAGTGTATTACTTTCCCGTGAGCGGCACCGTACATGTATTATATGGGCAAACAGAGTACGCAACGCTTGCGGCTGCCGAGGCGGCGGGGATTGAGGGGGTTGACCCCGTGAACCTGGATATTCTTGATGGATCAATACATCGCGCTTCAATTATTTTGAAAGAGGACGCGACTAGTCTTACTGATACAACACGAGCAAAAATAATTAACATAACAACAGGATTGGGGGGCGCGCAACAATTCAGTGGCTATTGGTCAACCAACACGTACGGCATATTCTTTCATGAGAATGGACTTAATGTTGGTATTGGTACATCGACATCAGTGAGAAAATTGCATGTAGTATCGACGAGTACACCACCAGCACGATTTCAAAATAATAGTGGTTATTGTGATATAGATCCAACGAATACTCTTTTGATATGTACCTCTGATGCGCGATTAAAGACCAATGTGCAAACAATCAAAAACACGCTCGACGGCATTCTCGCACTCAACCCCGTTAACTTCGATTGGAAAAGTCAGGTAGGCGATGGAGAAGAGGGGGTTCGTGGTTCACACTACGGACTTATCGCGCAGGAAGTTGAGGAAATTTTCCCGCACCTCGTCAGCACCGATGAAGAGACAGGTTTGAAGTCGGTTGGGTATGGCGGACTCATGATACCGATGCTAAAGACACTTCAAGATATTGCGCTGATATCGTCGATGTCTGCTGCCACCTCTACGATTGCTGAAGATGGCTCGTTACAAAAAACATTTCTTGGAAAATTCTTCGACCGGATGATTGCATGGTTCGCGGATACGGCAAATGGTATTGGTAAGCTCTTTGCTGAGAGTGTCGATACACACGAGCTTTGCCTTACTGACCAAGATGGCACCTCATGCTATAGTAGATCTGACCTCAATACGGCACTCGGTAGCTCCGGAACAAGCCAGACGCAGAGTGCAATCGTACACACCTCTTCAAGCAGTAATGATTCTTCCTCTGTGGAAGCAGCAACAACTACAAGCAGTAGCACGCCACCAAGTGACAATGTCTCTCCTGACATCGAAAGTACAGCCACAACAACGAACGACAGCATCCCTACCTCAGAAGGGACAGACTCGAGTACCGAAGTTACCGATACAACAACAAGTAGTACCGCACCACCAGAACCAGAAGATGAAGCCGATCCAAGCACTGAAGTTGTGGATACAACAATAGGTAGTAGCTCACCACCAGAAGTGGAAGATAGTCCAATCCCTGAAGTCGAGGATGCAGTGGATTAAGCAGTATCACTCGATACGAATAACTTCTGCTTGCATGAAATTTTTAAACCGTGGTATACTCTGCGTAACACATGAAGTAATCGAGGCTCTTATTTATTGCGAAGCCCAGCCCCTGCACGCAGGGGCTGGGCTTTTAATAAGTAAAAAATATGATTAAAAAATACATCTATTGCATTGGTATGTTTCTCCTTTGCGTCAGCGTCACCTTTGCGAGTGAGACTGATGGCGCTATTGTGACAGGTGGCAACAATGGTTTTGCTTGGAGCGATCAAGCGGGCTGGGTTAATTTCGGTGTCGTAAATGGCAATATACACATCACCGACAGCGGCATCACGGGCTATGCATGGATTCCTAATTATGGCTGGATGAATATGAGTCCCACAAACGGTGGCGTCTTAGTATCTTCCACTGGAGTGCTCTCAGGCTATGCATGGAGTACAGGGCTTGGCTGGGTGAATTTCTCGGGTGTTTCTATAAATTCGTCAGGGAAGTTTGTCGGACAAGCAACAGGAAGCGGTATCGGCACTTTGACCTTTGACTGCACCAACTGCTCGGTGAGTACCGATTATCGCTTTTCAAGTACGCGTACCGATAGTAGTGGAGATATATCAAGTGGTGGATTAGGCGCACTTGTGGCTCCCGTCGCTCCAGCCTCAGCGGCACCGTCCCCAACAGGACAGGCCATAGAGCCACCAACAGGTGAAGTACCACCAACGGAAGTAGGAGTTGCTGAAGGAGAAGACGTTGCAGAAGCTGAAGGAGAGCTCTTGCCTGATGAGCTATTTGATATTCGTCTCGTGATAGATAGACGTACGATTACCTCTATACGAGATCTCGTCGCGCGCACCACCTTTGAATCTTTCGGACGAGTACCGACACCTGTTGATCTTACTTTCAGTATTGTTGATGCACAGGGGAATATTGTCTACTCTAAGAAAGATAACGTTGTCATTCAAACAGAAGGTGTGCTCGTCAGTCGATTTACTGATGTGGCTGACTTGCCCGACGGAGAGTATATGCTGCGCGCCCACACCCTATACAATGTTGATGTTGAAGATAATTTTGAGATACCATTTACTATTAATGCAGGTGAAAAAACAGGCTTTGGAGCGTGGTGGATATGGGTTCTCGTTGCTGTATTTGGCGCCGGTCTCCTTATACTCTTCAGGTATGCATTCGTAAGGCGGAGGTGCGCAAAGTGTCGTAAGGACAGAACTTGCGAAGTATGCATTGCACAAAAACTCTGTAACAGGTGTGACCAAGAAGAGCATCGCGCACATCAAATGATTGTGCGGTGACAACCTCTAACACCTACGTAAAATACTCGCTCCTGGCGAGTATTTTGATATATATAATGTAGCATGTTCGTTCTGCTGTCATATATATGCGGATTGTTTGCAACAAAGAAACGCCTGTCGAAACTTACTCAGTTGTTGTTCCGTCGAATTCGTCAGTGGTGTCGGCATCGGCATCGGCTTTTGTTGCGTGAGTAACGCCGTCTTTGTGGTGTGGTGGCATGTACAAGGTGTAGAGTTTCATTGCATCGGCTCCCGTGTTGATGAGGTTGTGTTTTGTCCCTGCGGGAACGATGACGACGCTGCCGTCTACAAGATCGTGAGTTATGCCGCTGAGGATTGCTACGCCAGCTCCTTTTTCTACGCGCAGAAATTGATCAACGTCTTCATGTACTTCTTCGCCGATTTCTTCCCCCGAAAGTAGCGACATTATAACAAGCTGACTGTTTTTATCAGTGTATAAAACTTTACGAAAATTATCGTTTTCAAGCGATAGTTTTTCAATATTGGTGACATATCCTTTCATGCAGAAAGCATACCATGCCTTCCGTGTATATTTTTAGTCCAATGTGTCTAAAAATGGCACGCGTGGTAACTTATGATATACTCGTGCGATATGAGAATTAAGTTTTTGATGATTTGCTTGCTTGTTGCGAGCTTTGTGGCGGGGCAGGTTCCTATTGCATATGCGGGGGAATTTCGTGAAGGGGCGCAGGCGCAGAGTGAGCGTCCGAGTTTTGTGCCAGGGGAGGTGATTGTGAAGTATAAGGATATGCCGCAGAGTGGTGGTATGGGTATTTTGCGTGCACAAGATCCTGTACAAAAACTCGAGCAGAAAACGGGGAGGGCTGTCGAGGCGGTGAGTCGCGCGCAGGGAATTGCGCTCGTGAAGTATGATGAAGGTGCGGATGTCGAAGCACTTGCACGTTCTCTTGCGGCAGATTCTGATATTGAGTACGCACAGCCAAACTATATGTATTATCCGCAAGCACTCGATATAGATGATACGCGCGCAAGCGAACTCTGGGGCTTGGAGAAAATTTCCATGGAGAGCGCATGGGCACTTTCTGAAGCGACAAGCACCAGTGAGGTGATTGTTGCCGTGATTGATACGGGTGTTGCATTCGGACACCCCGACCTTGCAGCAAATATGTGGGATGGCACAAATTGTGTGAGTGATACAGGTGCTGCGCTCGGCGGCTGCCAGCACGGGTATGACTTTGCTGGCAACGATACAGACCCACGACCGCTTATTGATTCGCCAAATACCAATGAAGGCATGCACGGTTCACATGTGGCAGGTACTATTGCAGCAGTACGCAACAACAATGTCGGCATTGCTGGCGTCGCACCGCGTGCAAAAATAATGGCACTGCGTAGCCGACTCGCAACAACAGAAATCGTGAAAGCAATTAACTTTGCAAAAGAAAACGGCGCGAAGGTTATTAATGCCAGCTTCGGTGGAGACAGTTCTGATACGGCGTTACAAAACGCTATCGCTGCATTCCCCGGACTCTTCATTGCTGCGGCAGGGAATACGACAAATAATAACGACAGTAGCGCTTTTTACCCTTGCAACTACACGCTCGACAACATACTTTGTGTCGCATCGACAAATAGTAGCGATGGTATTTCATCATTTTCAAACTACGGTGCAACGAGTGTTGACCTTGCGGCACCTGGCTCGAGTATTCTTAGTCTCGACCCAACGGTCGCAGTCGTGGATGAAGACTTGTCAGGTATCACGGTGCCGGCGACCCCAACAGGCTGGACGCATTCAGGCACGACCAATAACTGGCGCACGGCTACTACCTCGATAGGTGCCGATGTCTATACACATCTCTACGCCGACACCAGCAGTCCGTATGCAGACAACGCTGATTCATCACTTACCATGCCCGCTGTCGACCTTGCAGCAAACGACACCTTCCGCGCGCAGCTTGCCTTCGGCCTTCGATGCGAAACAGAGACAGCAACGTCAACATGGGAAGATTATCTCGCGGTGGAATTTAGTAGCGATGGCACGAACTTCTCAGCAGCGAGCACGACGGTTTACACAGGAAGCGGCTCACGATTTACCATGTCAGAAACACGCTTTGATGCCGAGGTTGTGCAGCAGCTGGGTGGCACGGCAAGCGGCCAGCCTGGCTACGGCGTGAGTCTGTATCTCGATATTCCTGCAGAGTTTCGTAGCAGTGCGACACGTATTCGCTACCGCTGGGTGACCAATGCGACAGACAGCAACTACATAGGCTGTCGCTTATCGGCCATTGAGGTGACGAGATTCGACAACGGCGATAACTACAGCACCGAGAGTGGCACTTCAATGGCAACGCCACATGTTGCAGGGCTTGCCGCACTCGTGCAAGGCTATGTGCCGAGCATCGATGCTTCATCTACAAAAGCAGCAATCATGCAAACGGTCGACACGCTCAGCGCGCTTTCAGGCAATACCGTCACTGGCGGACGTATCAATACACATGCTGCACTGAAGCGTGCAAAGAGTATTGAGAAAGAAATTCTCACATTCGACTTTGCAGAAGCAAGTAGCACCGTGACTATTGATCACGCTTCAAGCACGATTACCGCAACCCTTCCATACGGTACCAACCTCGCATCGCTCACACCGCTCACCACTCAGTCAGGCGATGCAAGCGTGAGTAGCACCGGCACGCAGGATTTTAGTACGACAACTACGCTCATTGTCACGTCGCTCTTAGATAACTCGACCACATCATACAGCGTCACAGCGGCTGTTGCGACGCTCGCGTCGATGACTATCTCGCTTGTCGGTGATGCGTCTGTTACGTTTGTTGCAGGCACTTCGTGGACAGATCCTGGGGCAACGACAACGAATGCGAGCGGGACTGTTGTGATGGTCCTCGATCCTGCAAGTATTGATACGAACACAGCGCAAACCATCGTTCGTACCTACACCGCAACCGATGCAGAAGGGCAAGTAGCAAGTACAACGAGAACAATCACCATTACCGCACCGGTATCTTCAGGAGGCGGCAGTAGTGGCGGCGGAGGAGGTGGAGGTGGCAGCAGTGGAGGAGGTGGTGGAGGAGGAAGTAGTAGCAGTTCCGCAACAACCCCAGTTGTAACTCCAGTCGAAACAGTAGCGCTTACCACCGTCCCGACACCAGCACTGCAACCACTCACTACGAGATTCACCTTCACCCAAAACCTCGACCTCGGTGCAGCAGGGAATGAAGTTACTGAACTCCAAAAGCGCCTCGTCGCAGAAGGTCTTCTCGTCATGCCAGCAGGCGTTGCGTTTGGTTACTTCGGACAAGCAACCAAAAACGCGGTCGTCGCCTTCCAACAAAAGCACACTATTTCTCCTGCTGCTGGATTTGTAGGCGCGCTCACAAGGGCAAAGCTTAATACGCCAACAGGCATCGTCGCAGGAACAAGTACGGTAGTAACAGCAACCGCGCAGACTCCAATCCTCACCGACACCGCTCGTCAAGCACTCATCCTCCAGCTTCAAACCATGCTCGTCAGCCTCGTTAAACAACTAGCTGAACTCATGGCGGCACAACAGCGGTAGCCGGGCACTTTTGTACCCATGCTGCAAAGAAAGACTAGCTAATTTCCTTAAAACGTGTAGTGTACACTCTATTCTATGAAAAATTTTAAAGAAGGTAAGAGCTTTGGCTCCCGAGGTGGGTTTGGTGGCGACAAACGAGGTGGTGGTTTTAGTGGCGGAAAGCGCCCGAGTTTTGGTGGTGGCAGTCGTCCGAGCTTTGGTGGTGGTAGCCGCCCAAGTTATGGTGGCGACCGTCCGTCTGAAGTATTCAAGACTTCATGTTCTGATTGTCAAAAGTCGTGCGAGGTTCCATTCCGTCCATCAGGCGACCGTCCGGTATTTTGTTCAGACTGTTTCGGCAATAAGCGTGGCTCTTCAGAAGATACACGAAGTAATTTCGAAACACGAAGCACCTATCGTGACACGCCAAAGCCAGCGCGCACACCAAGCGTTGACCTTACGGTTGTTCTCGCAAAACTCGACACCTTAATTAAGGCTGTTGAGAAATTAACAGAGGCCAAGAAGGAGGTTGTTGTTGCACCAGAAGCTGCATCAGAAACTACTGCAGAAGAAAAAGCAGCACCAAAGGCAAAGAAAGTTGTAAAGAAAGTAGTAGCAGCGGAAAAGCCTGCAAAGAAGGTGGCAGCAGAGAAAAAGCCTGCGAAAAAAGTAGTAGCAAAGAAGAAATAAATTCCCGTAGATACTCAAACACAAGCGTCCATACTGGCGCTTTTTGTGTGTCTGCTCTCTCGGTAATGGCGAGCAGGTTCATAAAAAAAGCCGTCATACTGACGGCTTCGAAGGGTACAAACAGCTCACAATATGCGGGCTGAAGTAGTGGTGTGGGTCATAGGGTTGTGGGTCGTGCACGTGCGCAAGA
The DNA here is from genome assembly GCA_001781205.1 of Candidatus Kaiserbacteria bacterium RIFCSPHIGHO2_02_FULL_49_34. Lineage (GTDB taxonomy): Bacteria > Patescibacteriota > Minisyncoccia > Phycocordibacterales > UBA918 > HO2-49-34. The sequence continues at coordinate 4,255 of MFLE01000003.1, read as the reverse complement.
TGGTGAAAAATCGCCATGAATGTCGCAAGTGACATGATGTGTCCACAATGGGTCCCGTAGGCTACGACCGTATCAAGGTGCGGTACCTGTGCGTGTTCTGCAGGAAACACACATGATGACGCGCCGACGATATTGTCGCTATATGCAGCAATGGTTGTTGTTGGCACCGGTGGTGGTGTACGTATGATGTGCAGGCGTGGATGTTCGAGATGCTCAGCAATTGATTTGCCGGTGACCGTTTTGACGGCCAGTGCAACAAGGGGGTTCACCTGCGCATTGTTCAGACACATAGGGCTCCCCATCGTACAGACGGATGCTACTTGCTTCCGCATGATGTGCCCCAGATAAAGGGCATACATACCGCCGAGACTATGCCCGACAAGATGTATTCGCTTGCCAGTTAGCGCATATTCACGTCGTATGCGCTTCATGAGAAGGCAGAGACTTGCTTCGTGGTTTCCGGCATTCATGCCGTATCCCCACGCACATGCGTTGTATCCGTGCGCCTTGAGTGTTCTTTCGAGCAGGCACATATGCAGTTCGGTTTCCGTGAAGCCAGGGATAAGGATAACGGTATCGCCATTACCTTTCGGGAAAGGTTTTCGTGCAAAGGGGAGCAGGAGAAACGAGCTTAGCTCAAGTGAGCTGATAGGGCCTTCAACAACATAATAGGAGAGGGTTTGGAGGAGCTGTGAATACGAGAGGGTATACATAGTGTACTCCTTTCCAGCAAGGGGAGAGGAACAAGAAGAACGAACAAAGTATCTCGAGCGTACCACGTGTTGCAAACCCTTGCAATATGGGCAAATCATAGGTATAGTGCGCGTCTATGTATTCTAGCATTCGTAACATTGCGATTATCGCACACGTGGACCACGGCAAGACAACACTCACTGACGCGATTATGCGCCAGACGGGGATGTTTGAAGAGGGTGCCTCTATGGACTCCGACGCTATCGAGCAGGAGCGCGGCGTAACTATTTACGCAAAAAACACTGCCACCTTTTATAAGGACACGAAAATCAATATCGTGGACACACCTGGCCACGCCGACTTCGGTTCTGAAGTGGAGCGTGTGCTTCGTGCGATTGACACCGTGCTTCTTATTGTTGACGCGCAGGAAGGCCCAATGCCACAGACACGCTTCGTACTTAAGAAGTCACTTGAACTTGGACTTAAGCCAATCGTGGTGATTAACAAAATCGACAAGCCGGCAGCAGACGTTGAAAAGACGCATGACGCTGTGCTTGAGCTCTTTATGGAGCTTGGTGCCAACGACGAACAGCTCGACTTCACCACCGTGTACGCAATAGGCCGCGATGGCGTTGCAATGAAGAGTATGAACGATGAACGTGTGAACCTCGACCCACTTCTCGATACTATCCTCGAAAAGGTGCCAGCAGCATCAGGTGATGCAACGGCAGCAGGGAGGGCGCAGGTTTTCAACCTCGGCTACGATAAGTTCGTAGGACGCCTTGCTGCTATCCGTGTGTACAACGGCTCATTCAAAGTTGGCGGTACCTATACTATCAAGACGCCAACTGGTGAAGCTCGCACAGGAAAAATTACAAAGATTTTCACTTTCAAGGGCACTGCTCGTATCGAAGCAGAAGATGTAAAGGCAGGCGACATCGCGATGATTGCAGGTTTCCCTGACATCACCATCGGTGAAACCCTCCTCTTTGATGCTTCTGAAGAGCCAATGCACGCAATCGATGTGGAAGAGCCAACCATCGAACTCGAATTCATGGTAAACGACTCTCCATTTGCGGGCAAGGAAGGGAAGTTCGTTACTGGTCGTCAGATCGGCGAACGTCTCGACCGTGAACTTGAAGTCAACGTTGGTCTTCGTGTGGATACCTCAACAGGTGCGCCATTCAAGGTTGCTGGCCGTGGTGAAATGCACATTTCTGTGCTTCTCGAAAATATGCGCCGCGAAGGTTTTGAACTCGCAGTTTCTAATCCACAGATTATTGTGAAGATAGAAAACGGCAAGAAATTTGAACCGTATGAAGAAGTTGTCGTCGATACACCATCAGAATTCCAAGGTGCGATTATGGAGCGTCTTGGTAATCGTAAGGCAATCATGCAAAACATGATTGTGCACGATAACATGGTGCGTCTTATCTTCGAAATGCCAACTCGTGGACTTCTCGGTTATCGCTCACAGTTCATTATCGACACCAAGGGTGAAGGTATCCTTGCAAGCCGCTTCATCGGCTTCAAGGAATACGCTGGCGAAATCGTCAAGCGTCAGACTGGCTCAATGACTTCAATGGCAACCGGCAAGGCACTCGGCTTCGGACTCTACGGACTCCAGGATCGTGGTCAGCTTTACATCGGTGCCAACACCGAAGTGTATGAAGGTATGGTTATCGGTAGCACTTCAAAGGGTGAAGAAATGGTGGTGAACCCAACCAAGGGCAAGCAGCTCACCAATATCCGCGCCTCAGGTACCGACGATGCAATTACGCTCATTCCACCACGCATCATCACGATCGAATCTGGCCTCGAAATCATGGGAGAAGACGAACTCCTCGAAGTTACTCCACAGTCAACCCGTCTCCGCAAGAAGGTTCTCAATGAATCAATGCGCGCACGTGCAAACTCAAAGTCAAATACGAAATAAGAAAAGCGTTCCGCAAGGAACGCTTTTTTGTCCTCGCATACTCGGAGTTGTATGGGTAATTGATTTATAAACTAGAAAGTGGTAGAACGTGGTGTGTTGTTCCTATAGAGAGAGATATCTCATGAGCCTTTCTGATGTGATTATAGCCGTTTTGGTTCTTGCGGTGGTTGCTTATGTGGTTTATAGAGGAGTTGCGTATTGGCGCGTCCATCACCCGTCCTCGCGAGAAGTTTCGCGTCGCGTGATACGGATACTGCAAGAGGAAGGGCTTCGAAAAGAAAAGGAGAAGCAAGATACTGCTCGAGGGTGGAGCCTTACTGAAAATGGGTCGCTCTGTGTTGTTGAGTCAGGAGAGCCACATGTGTTGAGGACTGAAGGTGGTGAGTATGTGGACGTAGACGAAACGGGGCTCTTGGTGTTCCTCGAAACATCAAGGGTCTACTGCAGAAAACTACCTGACGATCATGTGCGGGTGTTCCGTATTGATTCGGACAGTTATAGAATATATGAAGCTGTCGTCCTGCGTACTCTCGTCGAGAGACTGAGCATTTTCGAGCTTCGCGTGTACCTTGATGAAAAGAAATGGAATGAAGTTGCTTTCAAGGACATGTTCTCTCTTGAGTCTGTCTCACGTGAGGTCACTTGAGACTGCTTGAATATACTTTCGACATCGTGACCGCCTGTATGGGCGGTCATTTTTTTTCATGAGACAAAGAGAAAACGGCACCGTTGCGATGCCGTTTTTTTCAGAAGGGGATATCATGGGTTCAGTGCGCTCAGGAGTTTTTGCGCGAGGCTGACGGTCCGTACAGCAACTTCTCTTCGTCTACCACTGGTGTTGATGACGTAGTCTGCACGCTTGGCCTTTTCCTCGGCGGGAAGTTGTGCGGCACGGCGAGCTGCTATATCGCCGCTCAGCATGCCTCGTCCTTTGCGAAGACGTCGATCGGCAATGTTGTTGGGGCAGTATGCCGCAATGATGCCTTTGAAGAGGTTCTCCGTGTGTTGCTCATAAATGAGCGCGGACTCAACAATCAGAATAGATTGTGGAGGCATGTCGCGGGCTATGAGGTGTATGCGCGCCCATATACCAGGGCCAACGAGTGCTTCTATCGCACGACGTTTTTCTGCATCACTAAAGAGAATTTCTGCGAGTCGTGCCTTCTCGAGGGTTCCGTGTAGGTACACATCCTCACCGACAATTGCATTGACGGCATCACGATGCACATCACTTTCGAGCATTTTTTTCGCGACACTGTCGGTGTCGAAGATTCGAAAACCTGGGATAGTTGCAAGCTGTTTTGCAATGCTACTCTTCCCACATCCAATACCGCCGGTAAGACCATAGATGTCTGCCATGATATGTTCCTCTGAAAGGACAAGGGGAAGGTACGTATGATTACTTGCGACGATAGCATGCTCGGGGCTCATGTCAAGAAAACAGCGGTGCCGTCAAGAGTCATTCCTTTGTCTTTTCGCAAAACGGAGTACAATGTATGCATGTCACAGATTAAAATCTTCGGAACACTCATCGCAGTCAGTTTCCTCCTCATCATAGGAATCGTCCTCCGCTACACCACCGCAGCAGATGTTTCAACATCAGCAGAAATTCAAAACACTACACCA
>MFLE01000002.1 GCA_001781205.1 Candidatus Kaiserbacteria bacterium RIFCSPHIGHO2_02_FULL_49_34 | reverse complement strand
CATTGACTACACCGCTACCACTTCAATTGCACTCACCGCAAGTGACACAAAGACCAATCGCAACATTCGTCTTCGTACCGATGATCAGAATGAATCTTCGAAGAATCTCTACTGGAACATTGCGATTCCTCAGTCTGGGGTGAAGGGGCTTTGTACGGGTGCGAATACGATACTTATTACTGCTCGTCCTCCGGTGCTTGTGAACGAGAGTTGGGTGGATGCGGGGGCAACCATACCTGGTGCACTTTCACATTCACAAAGTGCAGTTATTGGTGAATACATCTATCTCTTTGGCGGAATCATTTCAGGTACCTCAACGAGTCAGATCTATCGAGCATCTCTCAATAATCCGACTTCATGGGTTGATACAGGTGCCGTGCTCCCTGCCACACTTAATTCGTCACAGGCTGTCATTATAGGAGAGTATGTGTATCTCTTTGGAGGTGTTGCTGCAGGTGTTGCCACTGCAAGTATCTATCGCGCACCCGTCACAAATCCGCTTCTCTGGGAGGATACAGGAGCTGTATTACCTGCTACGCTTTATGCATCACAGCTCGAGATTGTGAATGATAAAGTGTACCTCTTCGGTGGGCGTAGTGGGCCGTCGCTACGTGTGGATACTATTTTCAGTGCTGATCTTTCAGCGCCGCTTGTTTGGAGTAATACAGGGCAAGTACTTCCGAGTGTGCTTTGGTCTTCACAATCAGCGATTATTGGAGACTATGTGTATCTCTTTGGTGGTGTTGGGGGTGGTAGTACTTATATGAACACCATTTACCGTGCATCTGTAACAGATCCAACAACGTGGGTCAATACGGGGGCGACATTACCAAGTGCTTTTGGATTCTCGCAGTTGGTTACTGTAGGGGATGATATATATCTTCTGGGCGGTTATAACGGTAGTCGCATCAATACTATTTATCGTGCTCCTGTCTCTAGCCCACTTGTATGGGAGGTGGCGGACGAAACATTGCCAACACCGCTCTCAATGTCACAAGCTGTTGCTGTCGGGGAGTATCTCTATCTTTTTGGTGGTAATACTAATGACCCTGTTTATGTGGATACGATCTATCGCGCAGAAATCGAATGACGCTCCGCTTCTTTCTGCTCTCGTTCTCAAATGTGAACCTTCGCTCCGCTACGGCTCCCGCTTGCTCACTCGTTTGAAAGATAACATTTTCACACCGCAAAAATCCACCTTCTGCACCAGAGGTGGATTTTTCTTTTTAATAACTCAAGAAGGTGGCGGCGAGTTGGTAGCCTTCTGTGAAGAATGTTTCGGGAGTTGCCATGAGGGCGATGCCGGTTATGACGGCAGTGCCGAGAGCGAGGCGTTTGCCGAAGTGCTGTTCATGGAAAACGATCTTGCCACTACCGAGTGCAAAGAGGACACTGATGCCACGTTTGCCTGCGGTTACGAGCGCAGTGCCTGGCACGAGCGCATAGGCGTAGGATCCAAGCATGCTGCCGAGTGCAGCGGTAACCATGGTGCTGTGTGCCTCGCGGCCTCGCCTGAGTACGTGGAGTGGCCATGGTTCACGGAGTGCGACTTTGAGGGGAATGAACGCCATGATAAGGAGTGTATGCATGACGAGCTGTTCAGCAACGACGGAGTTGTGCTGAATGTCTATCTTAAAAAGTGAAATGGTCGCGGTCGCGAGTACTGCTGAGCATATGCAGAGAAATATGCCATTACGTGAGATCTTTCCGAACGCCGTCGCGGCAAGTGCGACAGTAATAATCAGTGCACCAGCTATTTGTGGCCCCGTAACAGGGTAGACGAGCATGAGGTCAATAATAAGTAGAAGTGGTATCGTAAGGGTACGCAAGAGCGCGAAGGTTGACCTGTCGGCACGTAGGAGCGCATAGCCGCCAACAAGTATGATGGCGATTTCAAGGAGAAAGCGTAGCGAAAAGGTAGGCAGCGCCGCCGCGGTAAACACAAACGTTTGTGGCGCAACAAATGCAATGAGTGCAAAAGGGATAGTCCCCGCAACAAGAATAAGTAGTGCAGTGTCGAGCACTGTGAGGGTGTGTTGTTTAAGGGTAATTTTGTTCGTCACGGCAGTCGCTTCATCAAGAAGCGAACCGAGAACGACAATAAGAATGCCAAGCATAGCGGCAGTATAGCATCTCTGGACAAAAAAATTGCATGTGCTAGGCTTTTAGGGTTGTACCTTTGATACTAAGGAGACTGCGATGAAAACGCATGCACACTCATTGGTTGCTGTTCTACTCGCACTTGCGTGCACACTGCTTGTCGGTTGCTCGGGTGCGCCCATCAAATATTCCACCAAACAGGTGAACGAGAAGGTCCTGAAACACGCGGTTGCAAAAGATGGCTCGCTCAAGGAAGAATTCAAGGCGCGGTATGCTCGGCTTGCTCCGGGCATGACGCGTAAGGCGGCATTTGCTGCTATGGGTATCCCTGAGGACGCGTCACAAGTACGGCTTGGCGTCGACGAAATTCGTCGTCTGCTGTATGGCGAGACGAAGGTATCCTCGTTCGAGGAGGCAGAAAAGCTGCGCCTCTACACCGAAAAGCTCTGCGGAGTCACCATTCCGCTAGAGTCTTCACGGAAGAGTGCATATCTCTCGAATGCGGTCTATGTCGGTAAGGCGCTCACGGGCTATAAGGTTGCGCTCGACTTCGTCTATGTCTGCAAAGACGAGATACTTACCTTCGTGCAGTGGCGCGGCAGTGAACATCTCGAAGACAGGGAACGGAGCGCGATGTGGCTTTCGGTGCCGGCAATAAAAGGCCTCGGGCACTAACGTTCTTATTTACTCATTGTTCTCATACCGAAGCCTCGCACATGCGAGGCTTTTTTGATTGAGACGAGTGCAGGAGCGTGGTATAGTTGGCATATGAAAATCTTTTTGGTTGGCGGCGGTACGGGTGGACATTTCTATCCTTTGATTGCGGTTGCTGAGGCGCTCAAAACGCAGGTACCGGCAGGAGAGCTACAAATGGCGTATATCGGTCCGGATGCTTTTGAGCAGTCGGAGCTTGACCGTGTCGGGATTCGCTATGTGTGGTGTCCGGCAGGGAAGGTGCGCCGGTATGTTTCCATTCTGAATATCACAGACCTCTTCAAAACACTATTCGGAGTCCTTGTTGCGTTTTTCAAACTGCTCGCGGCATATCCCGATGTGATTCTTTCAAAGGGGGGCTACACGGCGGTGCCGGTTATTCTGGCGGCACGTATCTTGCGTGTCCCAGTTGTCATTCATGAATCCGATGCGCGCATGGGACGTGCAAATGAGCTTGCTGCTGGGTACGCGAAATATATTGCGGTATCGTATCCGCACATGCTCGAAAACCTGCCGAAGGAAAAAACAGCATTTGTCGGTATTCCCGCGCGTGCGGGAGTTCGCGCGGGCGAGACAAGCGAAGCAGCAGCATATGAGATGTTCGGCATTACTGATACGCAAGTGCCCGTCATACTTGTGCTCGGCGGTTCACTCGGTGCCGAAAACCTCAACTTACTCATGATGAATTCGCTCGATACGCTCTTGCCGAAATATACGATTCTCCATCAAACAGGGCGCGTACATGGCGATGTTGTTGCAGGAATGGCGCGAGAACTCATTATTGACCCGCGTCTTACGCCACGTTACATTATGCGTGACTATCTCTCTGCAGAAGAAATGCATGCCGCGATGGAAATCGCCGATGTCATTATTTCCCGTGCAGGCTCAGGCGCAATTTCCGAAATAGCCCTCCACGGCAAGCCGTCAATCCTTGTGCCGATTCCTGAAAGCGTCTCGCACGACCAGCTCACGAATGCCTACTCCTACGCGAATACTGGCGCCGCCTACGTTCTCGAGGAAGAAAATGCTCGAGAACACATTCTTGGCTCACTGCTTGACGATTTGCTACAAAATGCTACAACGTATATCCAAATGAGCGAGGCAGCACGAGCATTTGCAAAGCCTGATGCGGCAGAGAAAGTAGCTCACGCGCTAATTGCTATTGCAAAAAAGCATTAGTCACGTACCTATAAAATATATACACACATGTTCGGAAGAAAATCACCAGAAAAAGTAGTCACTCGTTTTGCGCCGTCGCCGACGGGGTTTATGCATGTGGGCGGTGTACGCACCGCGCTCTTTGCGTACCTTTTTGCGAGGAAGCATAAGGGTACGTTTATTTTACGTATTGAAGACACTGACCGTGAACGACTCACTGAAGGTGCAATCGAACACATTATGGAAACCTTGCAATGGGCGGGTATTTCGTGGGATATTGGTCCTGACACTCCTGCGAATGAAAATCCGTTTGGCTCAGTCATTCAGTCTGAGCGTTTGCCTATCTATAAAGAATACGCACAAAAACTTATCGACAAAGGCCTTGCATATCCCGACCCATACACGCAGACTGAGCTTGAGGCACTTCGCGAAGATGCCAAGCGCGAACATCGCCCGTTTTTGTATCGTGAGCATCGCCCGAAAACATTTGAAGCGTGGGACGGTACCAAACCACTTCGCTTAAAAGTTGAAAATCCGCGCCGAATGGAGTGGTTTGATGAAGTCCGCGGCGAGCTTGAAGCTGGCCCCGAAGTTGTTGATGATATTATTATCATCAAAGCAGATGGCTTCCCGACCTATAACTTCGCTCATATTGTCGACGACCACACCATGGGTGTTACGCACATTATGCGTGCTGATGAATTCATTGCGTCAACACCAAAGTTCCTTACTATTTACGAGGCGCTTGATATCGTGCCGCCAAAATTCGTGACGCTCCCCCCAATTCTTCGTGCTGACCGAAAAAAGAAAATGGGCAAGCGCGACGGCGCCGAAGACGCACTCGAATATCGTGAGAACGGCTACCTACCATCGGCCGTTGTGAACTTCCTTGCGCTCACGGGTTGGAATCCAGGCACTGACCAGGAAATTTTTACCATGGACGAACTCGTGCAGACATTCGCACTCGACGGTATCCAGTCTGGCGGCGCAGTACTCAATGAAGACAAATTTGATTGGATTAACCGTGAGCACATGATGAAGCTTTCTCGCGACGACTACCGTGCATTTGTGCGAGCATTCGCACCGAAGCGCTTGACTGACCTGCCACAATGGAGCGAGGAGCGTTTCGATGCACTTCTCCCCTCAATCCGCGAACGCATTGCAACTGCGGGTGAATTCCGTGAACACGCCGAAGAAGGCGAGTATGATTATTGCTTTGCACCAATCATACTCGACCCGAAAATGTTGAAGTGGAAGAAGGACGAATCCGCACACGATGCGCTCCCTCGCCTACGTTACCTCGCGGAAATCCTCGCAGCACTTCCCGAAACGGTAGATCGCGAAACCATCGAAGCAACCATCATGCCGTACGCCGAAGAAGTCGGACGCGGGGAAGTGCTTTGGCCACTACGTGTCGCACTCTCAGGGCGCGAACGCTCAGTCGACCCATTTACGCTCATTGAAATCCTCGGTACGGCGGAAGCGTATCGGCGCGTACTATACGCCAGCGACATGCTCCGCGGATAGCACACTCCAAAATTGGCGAACTTGCATTGGTTTTGCAAATTTTTATCCTCACCGTAGGTTATCTACGGCTCCGGTAAAAATTTACTCCAACCAACGCAATTTCATCCAATTTTGAAGCGCACCATTGCGCTCATTGTAATCCTAACACTAAGCAACTAATAACTAAGCAACTAACACAATGCCTTCACTAGAAAAACCATTCACTATTATCTTCTTCGGCCCACAAGGCTCAGGAAAGGGGACGCAGATTGCGCTCCTTGAAGCAAACTTGCGCGCTGCAGATCCAGCTCGGCAGGTTCTGAATATCCAAACAGGTCGACGTTTTCGTGGGCTTGCCGCACGTGGAGAAGGGTATACTGAGACGTCACTTACCGAGACGCTCGATACTGGCGCACTCCAGCCACTTTTCCTTTCTGTCACGTTGTGGGGCGACGCAATGCGTACACACCTCACTCCCAATGACCACCTTCTTATCGACGGCTTCCCGAGAACCGTTCATGAAGCAGCGGTTCTTGAAAGTGCGCTCGATTTCTACAAGCGTGAAAACGTCATCGTGGTGCATCTCGTTACTCCCGACGAAGTTGTTCGTAAGCGCATGGAATCACGTGCGCGCAAAGACGACACGCCTGAATCCATCGAGGCACGTCTCCGCTGGTACCATGAAGACACTGAGAAACTCCTCACCTATTACCGCGACCGTGCACACACGCAAATTCTCGATATCGACGGTACAGGTACGATTGAAGAAATTCAGAAGAATATTTGCACAGCACTTAAGATATAGTGCACGAGTGCTTGCAAAAACTCCATATATATTGTATGGTTTTTTTGTTCTGTCCTGTTTTGTTTCCGTTCTTTCTAAAAGGGGTTTCTCATGATTTCAGCTCGTGTTACTCAAATCGTTACCATTATCGCCGTACTGATTGCCTCCACCATGCCGTTGTGGAAGCAAATGCATGGTGACATGCTCTTCGTGCTTGTGTCATCTCTCGCCGCAGTCGTGACGGGTATGCATGCCGTGCAGGCGCGCTCCTACGGCAGTGCGGCACTCGCGCTCGCATGGATGCTCGGTGCTGGCATTCGCGTGCCGTATATTGCCAGCGTTATCGGCACCGCTGCTGCGGCGTGGTAAAACGTCCACATGCAACCATAAACGTCACCTTGGTGGCGTTTTCTTTTGCTTCATTTTCGTGTATACTCTGCATATGTTTGGAAAATTGAAAAGTTTCGCTGCTAAGAAACTCATTGAGCAGCAGATTAAAAAGCTACCCCCGCAGCAGCAGGCCGCGGCTGGGCAGCAGGCGCAGATGATTTTTGCGTTGATGGAAAAGAACCCAAAACTCTTTGAGCAAATCACCAAAGAAATCGAAGCAGAAGTAAAGAAAGGCAAAGGACAGCAAGCCGCAGCGCTCGCCGTACTTCCAAAGTATGCAAACGAGCTTCGCGGACTCATGGGCGACACAGCACCGCAGAAAGGGTCTGGCGTCGCTTTTAAAGCCGATGGTTCAGTGCATCGCTAACCAATCGCGATTACATTATTATGAGAAAAATACTTGTTCTTTTAGCACATACTGACATCACTTCATACACGGCACAGCTTGCAAACGCGTATCAAAGCGCCGCAGAAAACGCGGGGCACGAGGTGGTGCGGGTTAATATTAGCGACCTTAATTTCGACCCAATCCTCCATAAAGGATACAAAGAAATCCAGCCACTTGAGCAAGACCTTCTTGCGCTCCAAGAGCGTTTCAGGGAGGCTGATCATATCGTGATTTTGTACCCGAACTGGTGGAATACCATGCCTGCAATTCTCAAGGGTCTTTTCGACCGTTTCTGGCTTCCGGGGTTTGCATTCAACTTCGACAAAACAACACATAAAATCATCCAGCACCTGCGCGGGAAGTCCGCTCGCGTTATCGTTGTCGCTGGCACCCTCTCACCGCTTCAAACTTGGTGGAAGTACGGCGACTACACGAACGAAATCCGTCACAGCATTCTCGAATTTGCAGGACTCGACACTAAAGTCACCGCATTCGGTCCATGTGAGCGCACTACTGATACATGCCGCAAAAAGTGGCTTGCACAGGTGGAGTCGCTCGGTACTCGGGGGATATAATTTACAAAAAAATCGATACCGTACGGTATCGATTTTTTTAACTCTTCAGTACGTCGCCTAGATTCATCGTGTCGCTCTGCATTTTGAAGTTAGTGCGTGACTCGGCCCCGCGAGCATCATTCGAAAGATCGTCGGCAGTGGTGATGACTTCGTCAAGTGTTGGCGCGCGTCCATAAGTGTGCTCGAGATCTGTTGATGATGCAATACCACTGCGGAAGTAGAGACCTTCGGGAAGGTGTGTAGTAATGCGTTCGGTGAGTACACGGGCCCCAGCTTCATCCGTTTTCGGGAGAACGAGCACAAACTCATCACCACCCCAACGTGCGCAGAGGTCGCTCGGTCGTAGGTGTGACTTGAGTGTTTCGGCGGCATTTTGAATGAGAATATCTCCTGCTTCATGCCCCCGTGTATCGTTGATTGCCTTAAGTCCCTTGAGGTCAATAAATACAACACTGTAATCAGCAGGAACTTTATTGCGCTCGGCGTTACGGAGGAATTTTTCAAATTGCATTTCAAGTCCACGACGATTGAGTGTTTCGGTGAGGGGGTCGAGTGTTGCAATACGCTCGAGTTTTTGATTCTCAAGTTTGAGTTCATGATTTTTTGCTTCGAGTGCATTAATACGTTCTTGCATCTGTGCAATCTTTGCTTCAGGTGAAAGCTCATTGTTCTCGGGCGATGTTGGTTTTTCCAGATTCATGCACGTATTCTAGCATGAGAAATAAAATCGTGTATAGTAGCACCATGACTCGCGAAGATGTCAAATTCGAGAAACTCTCGGAAGCGCCTGGCGTGTATTTTTTCATGGGGAAGCGCCGGGAGATTTTATATATCGGGAAGGCGACCTCTCTTCGGGACCGTGTTCGCAGTTATTTTTCGAGCGACATCGCAGAGGTTCGTAGTCCACTCATTGCGCAAATGATACAGGAGGCGGTACGCATTGAAACGACAGTCACCGGCTCCGTGCTTGAAGCACTCCTCCTTGAAACGAACCTCATTCGCACGCACAAGCCAAAGTACAACACGCTCTCAAAGGATGATAAAAGTTACAATCATCTCATTATTACCAATGAGGAATTTCCTCGGGTGCTGGTCGTGCGCGGCAAAGACTTAGTGAAGTATCCCGAAGATGAACGTTTGTATACCTTTGGGCCATTCCCGCAAGGTACACTGTTCAAAGAAGCTCTCAAAATTATTCGCGAGCTCTTTCAGTTTTATGACGACCGCGCACGACTCGGCGCACACTCATCGTACACACGCGGGGTTGTTGATTTTAATCGCCAAATCGGACTCTACCCAAAAGATGTCGGCAGGGAAGCATATATGCAGACAGTCCGTCACCTTGCACTCTTCTTTGAAGGGAAGAAGCAGGTAATTCTCGATGAGCTTGAGCAGGAAATGCTTCGCCTCGCCAAGCTCGAACGGTTCGAGGAAGCGGCAGCAGTGAAGCGTAAGATTTTTGCACTCACACATATTCATGATGTTGCTCTCATGAAAAAAGAATTCCGTGGCTACCACGACGAAAAGCGTCTACGTGTAGAAGGGTATGATGTCGCCCATCTCCAAGGCGAAGCAATGATTGGTGTCATGACCGTCTGCGAGGGAGGGGAACCGGTGCCGAGCGAATACCGCTCGTTCACTATTCGTTCACTCAAAGCTTCTAATGACCCCGCCGCTCTCCGCGAAGTTCTCTCTCGCCGCCTTGAACATCCCGAGTGGCAGTACCCGCACGTCATCGTTGTCGATGGCTCCACCGCCCAGAAAAACGCCGCCGAAAAAGTCCTTCGCGACGCTGGTGTTGTTATCCCCGTCGTCGGCGTCGTTAAAGACGAACACCACAAACCAAAACGCCTCATAGGCCCTGCAAATATAATCCGGAGGCACCACGACACCATCATCCGCGTCAACGCCGAAGCCCACCGCTTCAGCATAGGCCTACACCGCAAAAAACTCCGCCGCACCCGCACCTCCATTTGACTTTGAAGATAGGAGGGGTATAACACAAACAGACTGTTACTCCATGAGGTGTCGACATGAAAGTTATCCCAACTTCCTTCACTGGAAAAATTAGGATAGGCATTCTTATATTCGTTCTTGCGTACGCATATGTCTCACTAATGCTCATACAACGTGTCGGCTCGGAAGTCATGAGAACTTCCGCAGGCACGACGGACTTTGCAATCGTACATTTCAGCAACCCCGCAGGTCGGGAAATTATATTTGTCGCAATGCAGCATATCGCTCTTGCAAGTTTTTATGATGACATAGAGACACAGGTTGCAAAATTCCCGACCTACACTATTCTTGAGGAGGGTGTTGAAGATGATACGGCCTCCGAAAGCATAGAGGTCGCACCAGAGAGGGTGCGTGCGATTACAACAAAACTGGAGCAGTATGATCACAAGGCGACGCAGGTTGCAGAGGAGCGTAGCGAGGTGCAGCAACCTTCTTTTTACGGAGGAGGCAAATACCTCATACGTGATGCGAAGCTGTCAGACCTTGTTGCGCGATGCGCGGAAGAGTGGGGCTGCAGAACATGGGTCACCAATCCAGATCTGCAACCGTATATTATTCCGCTTGCGTTCGAGAGCTACAAAACTGTTTTTATAGATGAAAGAAATTCGATTGTGATCAAACATCTTTTTGATGCTGATAACAACGAAAACACCATCATCATCTGGGGCGCAAGTCATTACGACGGCATTGCACACGAGCTAAAAAAGCGAGGATTCGTAGAAACCCATCGCACCTGGCGCACCGCCACCAGGAACAGGTAAGTACAAAAAACACAAACAAAAACAAAAAACCGGGCACCCCGCCCGGTTTTCTATTGCACAGCACTCAAGTTTTTTGTTCCCCTCTAGCCTGTGTATTATAAAACAGTCATGCTGTCATGGACTTCCATGTGGCAGTTTGCACAAAGGAGCACACATTTATCAAGCTCTGCTTTTGTCTTTTCCCATGATCTAGTTATTCCTTTTTCGGAAAGACCGAAATCCTTCTTGCTAGGATCTCTATGGTGGAAAGAAAGTGCTCGAGAACATTTCTTGTATCCACAAATTACACACTGACCGCCACCATATGCAATAGCCATATCACGAACTTTCCGACGTCGTTTTACAACAGCAGCTTTCATGTACTCAGCCCGGTCCGCGTACGTACGCTTCTCTATTCTTTTTTGTGGCATAACAAAGGTGGTATACCACCAGAATAAAGAAAATCAGAACCTGTCGGCTCTGATTTTCTTTTTGGCTCCCCCGGCAAGATTCGAACTTGCGACCAATCGATTACATGTGTTCCTCGTGTTTCCACGGGCATGGACTATATCATCGCCCTTCTTGTCCATCTTGGATAGAAAGAGTGGGGCGGAAGGCGCTTCCCACAAATCTTTATTGCAAGATTTGCAGTACTCCGTGAGGATAGTCTCTGAACCTTACGTGCTATGCACGTCTTGGCTGCTGATTGCCCACACCATGATGTGTTTGGGTTTCCAGCAATTCACCTTCTTTGTCAACCGAGATTACGCTCGGAAGCTGCCATTTGACAGTCGACTGCTCTACCGCTGAGCTACAGGGGAATGGGTTTTTCTTATGTTTTTACGTGTCACTGATTGTGAACGTTTCCGCATTATACTCATCTATTTCAAAAATACAACTAGTTTGCGTGGTTGCGTTTTATGTATGGATATGTATAATGTCGGCACCGTAAAGGTATCTTTGCGGGTGTAGCTCAGCTGGTTAGAGCGTCCGCCTGTCACGCGGAAGGTCGTGGGTTCGAACCCCATCACTCGCGCATTGTGCCAAAAAATCTGCGAATAGCAGATTTTTTGTTGCACCAATGCCGCGAGTGATGGGGTTCGAACGCCGGAGCCGGTATACAAGCTTTGTAATGATGTGGAGCTTTAGCGGAACACAGTGCAAAGACTTGTCGGTGAGGCGGGGCCGGCAGTGCTTAGCATTTTATGAGCGACAGCGAAATAAAATGGTTAGCAACTGTGGCCGAACCCCATCACTCGCTCTACTCGTAAAAATTCGTTATACTACACCTCATGAAAATCGGATTCGAAAGCACACTCCAATTACACGAAGGTTATTTCCAAAGCGATAAAGATATCCTCGAAGACCGTGGCTCTCGTTATGCTGTAACAATCGCTCACGTGGCAGGGAAGGAGGATTTACTGCATGTCCTCTCAAAATTACAATCCGACGATTACTTTAAAACCGCTGATCACAACTCCTGGGCAATGATTGTTGTGCATGACGGCGTTCGCTACGAATTTAGCAACGATGATGGCGAAACCGGCGCTGGCAAGGTAATTCTCAGAGAGATGCAGAAGGCTGACATCACAAATGCCGTCAGTGTAGTGACCCGCCATTTCGGTGGTATCAAGCTCGAGCGTGATCGCTACGCCCACATTCAAACCGCCACCCGTGGGGCACTCCAAAAAGCACGGGAGCACCACGCAGAATAACGTGTGTCCATACTTTTGAGCCTTGTATGCTGTGGTATAGTCGGTGCATATGCGACAATCACGTTTGTTTACCCGTACGCGCCATGATGCGCCTGCGGATGAGGTTTCGAAGAATGCGCAGCTCCTTATTCGGGCTGGCTTCGTG
>MFLE01000001.1 GCA_001781205.1 Candidatus Kaiserbacteria bacterium RIFCSPHIGHO2_02_FULL_49_34 | reverse complement strand
GCAGACGTCCAAGTATCAGGAGATACTATGGACTGTGATGCACTCGGCTCACTTCCGGTCACGGCACAGCGCTACGCACTCACTGACGTTGGGTATACTGATGGTGCAGCAACAGCTCTCTCAGGTACTCCTACTGCTGCAGAACGGAACATTGACCTTCGTACTGATGAAAGCAATGAACTCTCTGCAGACCTTTATTGGAACATTGCAATCCCAGCATCAGGAGTGAAGGGGGCTTGTGTTGGTTCGAATACGATTGCTATTGTGGCGCAGGCAGGTGCTGCTGTGTCAGCATATCTTTCAAAACT
This sequence comes from Candidatus Kaiserbacteria bacterium RIFCSPHIGHO2_02_FULL_49_34, assembly GCA_001781205.1. GTDB lineage: Bacteria > Patescibacteriota > Minisyncoccia > Phycocordibacterales > UBA918 > HO2-49-34. The sequence goes on along the minus strand of MFLE01000001.1, from coordinate 22,385 downwards.
TGCTGCGGGAGATGTCCACTCCTTAGCAATTAAGTCAAACGGTGCACTCTATGCGTGGGGGTACAATCTCTATGGTCGTCTTGGTCTTGGTGATACCACGAATCGCACTACACCAACGCAAGTTGGTTCAGATACAAACTGGTCAAAGATTGCTGCAGGAGACATTTTTTCCCTCGCCATAAAAACAGACGGTACCCTTTGGACGTGGGGATATAACGGATATGGGCAACTCGGCCTCGGTGATACCACACTGCGTAGTTCACCAACTCAAGTCGGCACCGCGACAGACTGGTCATCTGTTGTCGCAGGAGAACGTCACTCATTCGCCATAAAAACAGACGGTACACTTTGGGCATGGGGATATAACGGGCATGGTCAACTTGGCTTTGGAAATACTGCGACGGGACCAACCACACCAACGCAAGTTGGTTCAGATACAAACTGGTCAAAGATTGCTGCAGGGCAATATTACTCCCACGCCATAAAAACAGACGGCACGCTCTTTTCGTGGGGGATTAACGGATATGGGCAACTCGGCCTCGGTGATACCACACTGCGTAGTTCACCAACTCAAGTCGGCATCGCGACAGACTGGTCATCTGTTGTTGCAGGAGAACGTCACTCATTCGCCATAAAAACAGACGGTACTCTCTATGCATGGGGATACAATGGAAGTGGTCGTCTCGGCCTCGGGGATGTGACAAATCGAAACGTGCCTACTCTCGTCGGCACCGCGACAGACTGGTCAAGTGCTACGGCAGGATTTGACCATTCACTCGCCATTAAAACCGACGGCACTCTATGGGTATGGGGATATAACGCAAATGGTCGTCTCGGTCTCGGTAATACCACGGCAGGGCCAACTTCACCGGTTAAGGTTGGCACCGCGACAGACTGGTCGGTAGTTGAAGGAGGAGGCAGTCATTCACTCGCCATTAAAACCGACGGCACTATCCTTTCATGGGGATACAACGCAACCGGTCAGCTTGGATTGAATGATACAACCCAGCGTACCGTTCCGACATCGATACCAACGCTTACTCTCGCAATACTTCCAACACGCGAACGACGAAATGGTATTGCATAATTACATAAAACCATCCAAAAACTCCGTGCAGGCGGGGTTTTTTGTTGTCTGCACCTTGTATTTTCTTTGTTTTTGTGGTACTTTGTGCGGGTTCTGACCTTGCTGGCTGCCCGTTTGGGTATTCAGCATCGCTCTCATATTTTAATATACAATTTAGGGGATTGCGTTGAACTGCAATGGTACCGTTAATACCATTCAAATTTTTTATCATTCACATCATTCAAAACTAGCGAACTTGCACCCGCTTCACAAAATTTTGCCCTCACCGTATGTTGAATACGGCTCCGTCAAAATTCTGCGTAAGCGTGGTACAATTTCATCTAGTTTTGAAAGATGTTTTAAATCACGTTATGTCACGTTCAGCATATAAAGGACCGTACGTCGATGAGAAGCTCATGCAGAAAATTGAGGGTAAGAAGGGGGATTCAACTCCGACTATCCGCACATGGGCTCGCGCATCGATGATCGCGCCGGAAATGGTTGGCTTCACTTTTGGAGTCCACAACGGAAAAACACACACAGATGTGTTTGTGACCGAAGACATGGTTGGGCACCGCCTCGGCGAGTTTGCACCAACCAAGAAATTTATTCGCCACGGAGGTAAGATGCAGAAGGATATTGATGCTCGTAAAAAGGAATCAGAAATCGCTGCAGCGAAAGCTTCTAAGACTTCAGGTAAGTAATAATTAGATATGAAAGCATTTCTAAAGAATTACCGCCAGTCTCCACGTAAGACACGTCTCATTGCAGACCTTATTCGTGGAAAGTCTGTGGCGAAGGCGCTCGCGACTCTTCAGTTTACTGAAAAGCGCGCAGCAGTGCAGTTCACAAAGCTCATTAACTCAGCAATTGCAAACGCAAAGGCACAAGGAGTTGATGACGCTCGTCTCATTATCAAGAAGGTGACCGTCGACAAGGGTCTCGTTATGAAGCGCTTCATGCCAGTGGCACGCGGTTCATCACATCCTATCAATCGTCGTTCATCGCACGTTGCGGTAGAGCTCGAAGTTAAGTAAGTATGACACACATTGCACATCCGTTCGGACAGCGCCTCGGTATCATCCGTGATTGGAAGAACCGTTGGATCGCACCACGTCCGGCTATCGCGCGTGAGTACGTACGTACTGACGTAGCAGTCCGCAAGCTCCTCGAAAAGGAACTCAAAGGCAAGGGCATTGCATCGATTGAAATCGACCGCAACGAAAAGGAATACAAGATTACTGTTCACTCTTCACGTTCAGGACTCATCATCGGCCGCTCAGGCGACGGTGTACAGGTTCTTACCAAGAAGGTAGACATGCTTCTTCGTACCCTCAAGCTCACTACAAAGCCAGCGCTCAAGCTCAATATTGAAGAAGTGCGCTCACCAGAATCTCAGGCAGCTATCGTTGCTGAAGGTGTGGTAGAAGCACTCGAAAAGCGTATGGCATTCCGCCGCGTCCTCAAGATGGCTGTTGAGAAATCAATGCAGACACAGGGCGTGAAGGGAATTCGCGTTGCAGTATCAGGCCGCCTCGGTGGTGCTGAAATGGCACGTTACGAAGAACTCAAAAAGGGCCGTATCCCACTTCAGACACTTCGCGCAGATATCGATTTCGCTATCGCACGTGCGAACCTCCCTTACGGTGTTATTGGCGTAAAGGTTTGGATCTATCGAGGTGACATCTTCGAGGATCGCAAGAAAACCGCATAACTCGATAACATATGTTGTTCCCTAAGAAAGTAGCGCACCGCAAGTCTCAGACTGGGCGCAAATCAGAGAAGCGACGCATGCGTCCGGACACTCGTGGCATCACGGTTGCGTTCGGTGCATTCGGCCTTCGTGCTATCACCGACTCTCGCGTTCGTTCAAACCAGATCGAAGCAGCGCGTCGTGTGATTCAGCGCACTATCGGCAAGACCGGACAAGTATGGATTCGTATTTTCCCGGACAAGCCAATTACTAGAAAAGCAGCGGAAGTACCGATGGGTAGTGGAAAGGGAGACCTCGACCACTACGTATTCGAAGTACGTCCGGGACGCATCCTCTTCGAAGTTGATGGCGTACCGGAAGACATCGCGCGCAAGGCACTTCGCAAGGCGGTAGCAAAGCTCCCCGTCAAAGCGAAAGTAGTTGCACGCGAAGAAAACGCAGCGTAATCGTTACATCATGAAAACAAAATCTCTCAAAGCAGACATTGCGAAGAAGGATGAAAACGATCTCGTTGCATTCATCCGCTCAGAGCGCGAAACACTTCGCACTGCACGCTTCGGCACCGCAGGTACCACGATTGCACCGAAGCATGTTCGCAAGAACATCGCTCGCGCACTCACTGCTCGTAAGGCTAAGACTGCATAATATGACAGAAATAGTATCATCAAACGGACGAACACTCCGTGGAAAAGTTGTTTCCTCAAAAATGCAAGACACCATCACGGTGGCTGTCGAGCGTTACGTGAAGAACTCAAAGTACCAAAAGTTCCAGAAGCTCACCAAGAAGTTCTTGGTGCACGATAAGGGTAACACCGCCAAGGTTGGCGATGTGGTCGAAATCAGTGAGTGTCGCCCACTCTCACGCCGCAAGCACTTTACCCTCGTAACCAAGTAGTCATATGATTCAAGATCGTTCAATCGTCAAAATCACTGACAACTCAGGTGGTAAAATTGGCCGCGTCTTCAAAGTCCTCGGTGGCTCAAAGAAGCGCTATGCTGGCCTCGGCGACATCGTCGTACTCTCAGTCCAGACAGCTGAACCTCGTAAGATGGTGAAGAAGAAGGATGTTGTGTACGGTATGGTTGTCCGAACCGTCAACAAAACTCGTCGCGCAGATGGCTCGTACATCTCGTTCGACGACAACGCCGTCGTGCTCGTAGAAAAGGATCGCAAGAAGAAGAAGGAGCCTCGTGCAAACCGCGTCTTCGGTCCAATTCCACGCGAAATCGCGGAAACTGGTTTCCAGAAAATTATTTCCCTCGCTCCAGAGGTCGTTTAAAAAAATTAGGCTTGCTTCAAAATTGAGTGCAGGTGCGCCGGTTGGAAGAAAATTTTTACCGCAGACGTAGACAACTACGGTGAGGATAAAAATTTCTGAAACCAGTGCAGATGTGCCAATTTTGGAGTAAGTCGACCTAAAGTCTTATGAAAATTAAAACAGGAGACACAGTACTCATCCGTACTGGAAAGGATGCAGGGAAGCAGGGAACGGTAACTCGTGCCCTCCCAAAGCTCGACAAGGTTCTTGTCGAAGGCATCAACGTCGTCAAGAAGCACGTAAAGCCACGTGGTCAGAAGGGTACAACCGTTGCGGTTTCTCTTCCACTCCATGTGTCCAACGTCGCACTTGTCGACGGAAAAAAAGCCGGCCGCGTAACCTATGTTACAAAGGGCGACAAAAAGGAGCGTGTTATTAAAGGCAAGCTCTCTAAGTAATTCAAACGTATATGATGAAAGAAACACTCGCGTCAACGTTTGATGCACTCAAAGAAACTTTTGGCTACACTTCAAAGATGCAGGCTCCTCGTATTGAGAAAGTCGTCGTATCAATGGGTGTTGGTAAGATTAGCGACAAGAATCGTCTCACGTTCATCCGTGGACGCCTCGCACTCATCACCGGACAGAAGGTTGCTGACCGCAAAGCGAAGAAGTCAATCGCATCGTTCAAGGTTCGTGAAGGAGACCTCTCAGGTTTCCAGGTAACGCTCCGTGGCGACCGCAAGAACGACTTCCTCGACAAGCTCGTACACGTAGCACTCCCATCAACACGCGACTTCCGTGGTCTCAAAACTACTTCAGTCGACGCGATGGGTAACTACTCAATCGGCATCCCTGAACACACCATCTTCCCAGAATGTCACGACGATGAGATTAAGGATATCTTCCCATTCTCAATCACCCTCGTAACAACTGCGAAGAACAAAGAAGAAACCCTAGCCCTCCTCCGCCACATCGGCATGCCACTTCAGAAAGAAGTTGCTTAACGATTAGTGAAGAAGTAAAGGAATAAAACTCACCACAGAGAAATCTGTGGTGAGTTTTTCCGTGTAGATTTTGTGTATGAGATTGCATAGATATGTATATGTTGATATAGTGATTCGCATATTCATTAAGTAATTTTCAATATGCTACTAAAGCGTTTTATGTTTTCGATATTTGTGGTTAGTTCGCTTTTTGTTATGCCGAGTTCTATATCAGCACAGATGATGTCTAGTTTAGATGCTTATTGTCCATCCCCACAACTGTATTTATATTTACGTAAAGATTATTCAGAGTGCGAAAGAATTGAAAAGAGATGTGAAGATGATAAAAAAGCAAGTGAAACAAGAGATGCGATAACAAAAGCAGTGTACACATCTGAAGAGTATGCCAGATATACTGAGCAGAAAACTGTTGATTTTGAAAGATGTCTATCAACTGCACTGTCTTGTAAAAGTGAAGTTGATCAGTATCAACAAACAATTGCTAGATATGAGCAGTGCGTAGGCTTGTACGAAGAAGAGTCTAAACGATTTTATAGTGATCTAGAAAAACGAAAGGTAGAGGAAGAAAATAACCGAAAAATACTCGCTGAACAAATAACACAGGAAAAGATAGAGGAAGAAAAGAGGTTGGCAGAAGATGAAAGAGTCCGTATAGAAAATGAGTTAAAGGCTACCGAGCAAGAGAAAAAAACTCAGGACACAAGAGCAAAAACTCTCAACATACAACCAGTTTCAGAAGAGCAGGAAACTGAAAAAATCACAGAGGCTGAAGGAGAGCAGGCTTCAAATGTAGATTTAAATACATTTTCAGCGCAAGAATCTGAAACTGACAGACCAATTGAAGAAAAAACATCTTTCCGCAAAGCATTTGATACGGTAAAAAGTTTTTTCCGACGCCTCCTACCTTTTTGATTTGATGAACAACGAATCTTATAAAATTAATTATAAATTAGAGCAAAATGAGGTGATATGGATAAGTTAATATTGATTATAGTTATACTCGTGATAGTAAATCTAATTAGTTCTTTTACGAGTCGGGACACACCGAGTTATTGTGATGCTACATGTCAGATGCAGCGCGACAATGCTTCTGATATGAGCGCAGACGACAATCTGCGTTATCGTGGATGGTAAGAAGAAGAAACCCTAGTCCTCCTCCGCCACGTCGGTATGCCACTTCAGGAAGAAGTAGCGTAATGAAAGGTGAAGAAGTAAGCAAAAAACAAAACCCACTACATGGAAACATGCGGTGGGTTTTGTGGATACTGGGTGTTCCTCGTGGTATGATGTTCTGGCTATTGGTTGCAATTAAAGAGCTTGGAGATGCAGTGTTAAGCTGACGGTATTATGTTTCTCTTTCTCCCTAGTAAGTCTGCTGTTTCAATTTATTGCACGATAATTAGATTTTAGATACCATGTTTTACGTAGCTTTGCCATACGTTGTTGGCGCAGTAATGTTTCTCACATCAATTTTTACGATTGGGTCATTTGTTGACTCTCCAAGATGTTCAGATGGTTGGCGGTCGCAGTCAATGGGAGTACAAGGAGCATGTTCCTACCATGGAGGCATAAAAGAAGATCCCTTTCGTTATGTTGTTGTCTTAGTAAGCGTTATTCTGGGGTTTGCATCTTTTGCTTTTGTCGCAGATATCGAAGTAATTAGTACTCGTGCAACCAGATACATGAGGGCAGGTAAAATCTTTTGTCCCAAATGTGATTCTGTTATGAGGCTTAGAAAAGGGCGTCATGGCAAATTCTATGGGTGCTCACAATATCCAAAATGTATGGGGACCAGAGACGCTGATTCTGTTCCAGACCAAGTGGGGTAAATAGTATATTTACGGTGAGTAGAAAGCATGATGTAATTTTGATGTTTATTTGCAGTCACGCTGGATACCCTCCTGAATGATAAAAGGGAAATATAGTTCTTAAGCCTACTGGACAATTAAAGCCTCGTTGTTCACTTTAACTATTAAGCCGCACGGGCCCGTTTGTCATCCAGGAGGGAATCCAGCGCTAGGGGAGTGTGCGCAATAAATCCCGTGATACGTAATGTGTCGCGGGATTTTTGTATATCTAAAAATCATCCACTTGGGCGTAGTCGCCGTAGGCTTCTCCGCCGCTTGGGGCTTGGTGACCTTGGTTGTTGTCGAGGTTGAGGAAGCGGACGTGGGCGCCGTCGAAGAAGAGTTCGCAGGAGCCGACGGCTCCGTGGCGGTGCTTTTCTACGAGAATTTCGGCGATGTTGGGGCGTTCGGCGGGTTTATCTTTGTGCATTTTGTCTTCACGGTGGATGAACATCACGACGTCGGCGTCCTGCTCGATGGAGCCTGAGTCGCGGAGGTCGGAGAGACGCGGCTTGCCACCGCGCTGCTCAACCGCACGTGAGAGCTGTGAGAGGGCGATGATTGGTACGTTGAGTTCGCGGGCGAGGATTTTGAGCGAGCGAGAAATCTCGGTAACTTGTTGTGTCATTGAGTCGGAGGCCTTGGTGGCAACAGGCGACATGAGTTGGAGGTAGTCGACAACAAGCAGGTCGAGTCCAAACTCGTTTTTAAGGCGGCGTGCGGATGAACGCATTTTCAAAATGTTGGTGCCTGGCTGGTCGTCAATGTGAATCGATGCTTCAGCAAGGCGGCTGATGGCCTCTTGAACGCGGGCGTACTCTTCGTCGTTACTGAGTTTTCCTGTACGGAGCTTCCATGAGTCGACACCTGATTCGGACGCAAGCATACGTTCACCGAGCTGTGATGCGGCCATTTCGAGTGAGAAAATACCGACGTGCTTGCCGTGCTGCACTGCGGCGTTGCGCGCAACGTCCATGGCGAAGGTTGTCTTTCCCATGGCAGGACGCGCTGCGAGAATGATAAGGTCGGACGGCTGGAAGCCAGCAAGGAGCGTATCGAGTGCGGTAAACCCTGATGGTACACCGCGAAGCATCGCGCCTCCTGCGGCATTGAGTGCTTCAAATTTATTCCATACGTCGGTGAGCGTGCTGGTGATGGTTTGGAATTTTGCTTGCGTTGGGGCGTTGGTCACTTCGAAAATCGCCTTCTCTGCATGGTCCATAACATGCTCAACGTTCTCAGGGTCTTGATACCCGAGGTCGGCGATGCTGTGTGCGGCGCGAATAAGTCCGCGGAGTACGGATTTGTCAGAGACAAGCTGTGCGTAGTACATCGCGTTTGCTGCAGCGGGGACGGCGGCAGTAAGGTCGGCAATGTAATTAACGCCGCCAATACGGTCGAGCTGCCCGTTTGCTTTGAGCTTTGCGGTAATAGCAACGGTGTCAATTGGGTCGCCTTTCAAGAATACTTCCATAATCGCACGGAAAATTTCGCGGTGTTTATCTGCATAAAAACTCTCAGGCTTTATGTTTGCAGAGACATCGTGAATGGATTCGGGGGTGAGCAAAATAGCACCCAAGAGCGCGCGTTCTGCATCAAGATTGCTTGGCGACTTTCGAAGTCGTTCGCTCCCGGCATCGTTAGACGGCATGTTGTATGTCTCAAAATCTGGCATGGCCTGAGTATACCACGCTGAACCTCCCGAGCGGAATTTGACAACTGTGCATTGTGTGGACGGGATGTGTAGAAGGTGTGCATAATTCACGGGGAGCTTTGCCTGTTAAATTTTATTTGTGTGCAGAATAGAATGCGTGGTATACTCTCGCTATGTTTTTATCTGATACTGTTGCCGTTGATGTTGTGCCGGCTATTATTCCGACGAGTGCAGCCGACCTTGTGGAGAAGCTTGCCGTAGCAGGTGTGTTTGCAGATGAGGTACAAATCGACATTGTCGATGGTGTGTTTGCAAAGCCGGCGTCGTGGCCATTTGCAAACGATTCTCTGAGTGAGCTCGCCAGCTTCAAACGCCCTAAAGATTTAAAGCTCGAACTCGATCTTATGGTAGAGAAGCCGCTCGAATTTCTTGACGCTTGTATCGCACTCAAGCCCACACGTGTCGTCATTCACATTGAGTCAATCGATGATATTGATGCTATTATTGCACATAGTAAAACGCACGACTATATTCTCGGCATTGGTGTGAGTCTTGATACGCCTATAAAATACATTGAGACACTCGACGCATCCGATATTGGCTACTTCCAAATCATGGGCATTGCTACCATTGGTTCACAAGGACAACCGTTCGATGAGCGAGTACTCACGAAAATCCGCGAAGTACTTGGATGCTGCGCGGAGCATCCTGTCTCTATCGACGGCGCGGTAAATGCTGAAACAATTCCACGCCTCTATACTGCCGGAGCATCACGCTTTGTTGTTGGCTCCGCTATCTGGAATACAGAGAATCCTGCGAAGGCGTTTGAAGCGCTCAAGACGATTACAATATAGAAACACCACTCCCGCAAGACACTCTGCGGGGGTTTTTGTCATATACTGTCACCCATATGCAAAAAGAAGAAATACAGAAATCCGGCATACCTTTTGGGATTCGCGCCTTCCACGCTATCGTGGTGGTTCTCCTTATGGGAATGCTGAGCTATTTTACGTACGGCGCCATCACGGGCACACATTCGTACAGTTTTAAAAAGGGGCTCGATATCGCGGGAGGAACTCAGCTTATTTATGTTGCTGACACCACCCATGTTGACCCCGCAGAAGTAAAAAACCTGATGAACGTGCTTCGTGATGTTATCGAGAAGCGTATCAACGTGTTCGGTGTATCTGAGCCGCTTATCTACACGGAAACAGGAAGTGCGGTTTCCGACGCGCCTGCACACCGTCTTGTTGTTGAGCTTCCGGGCGTCACGAATATCGACGAAGCTGTTGCACAAATCGGCGCAACACCACATCTTGAATTCAAGCTCGTCAATCGCGCACCTGAAGTTCTTGCTGCACAGCAAAAATATGCAGAAGGGAAGTTTGATGAGCTTACCCCTGATGAAGTTGATGCGCTCGTGAATGCATATATTGACACGGGACTTACTGGTCGCTACGTGACGAATGCCATCGTTGGTTTTAGTCAAGGTGGTAGCGGTTTCAGCGAACCGGTAGTAAACCTCACCTTTAATAGCGAGGGCTCAAAACTTTTCGCTGATATCACAGGTGCGCACGTTGGTGAACAGCTCGCAATCTTCCTTGATGGCAACATGCTTTCAGCACCAACAATTAACGAGCAAATTGCAGGTGGCACCGCAGTTGTTTCAGGAAACTTCACACTCGAGAGCGCAAAAGACCTTGCAAACAGTCTTGCATTTGGTTCGCTTCCGATTCCTATCTCTCTCGCCTCAACACAAATCATCGATGCAACACTCGGCAGTGCAGTCATTGAAGAAGGTGTCGTAGCAGGACTCATTGGCTTCGGACTCATTACACTCCTTCTTGTGCTCTGGTACCGCGCAGCAGGTGTTGTCTCAATTGTTGCGCTTGCAGCATACGTACTCATCATGCTCGCACTCGTGCTTACTATTCCTGTGACCCTCACTGCCGCAGGTATTGCCGGGCTCGTGCTCTCAATAGGTATCGCGATTGACGCGAATGTCCTCATCTTTGAGCGTTTCAAAGAAGAGTTCCGTGCTGGCGCCTATGCACACGACGCTCTTGCCACATCATTCTCCCGTGCATGGCCCGCAATTCGTGACGGCAATATCACCACCATCTTTGCTGCGGCAGTACTCTACTGGTTTGGTACCTCATTCGTGCAAGGTTTCGCATTCATGCTTATCCTCGGCACCCTTGTTTCAATCATCTCTGCAATGCTCATCACTCGTGCGTTCGCGAGACTTCTGCCAAACATTCGTCAAAGTGAAAAGACTCTTATTAGCAAGCTCCTCAACATTGGCGCATAATTCTCTCTGTATATGATTTCTCGTTTTGTAAAACAATATCTTATTGCCTTCGCGGCAATTATACTTGTGTCCATAGGACTCATTGTTGCCTACACGCCACGCATCGGTCTCGAATTTACTGGTGGTGCACTGACTGAAGTGCGCTACGAAGCGGCACCGTCACTTGATACACTCCATGCGTCACTCGATACGCTCGAGCTCGCACGTCCTCTTGACAGCTACTCGCTCCGCGAAACAAAGTTAACCGACGGGGCTGATGGTATTATGCTTCGCACTCGCGAACTTGTCGAAGCTGAGCGTATCGCTATTCATGGCACGCTCACAGCGCCAGATGCTTCATCGAGCGTGACTCGCTACACCGCCGTCGGCTCGGTTATCGGTCAAGAACTCATCGATAAAGCATGGTGGGCAATTGCGGCAATCATACTTTCCATTGTTCTCTATGTTGCATTCGCTTTTCGTACAACACCGGGAGGCTTCAAGAGTCGCCTCTTCGGCATAGTAACGATTATAGTGCTTCTTCACGACCTAATCGTGCCATCAGCAGCACTCGCTATCCTCGGGCAAACCATCGGTGCTGAAATTGATATACTCTTTGTTATTGCACTCCTTGCTATTCTCGGATACTCCGTCAACGACACCGTTGTTATCTTCGATCGTGTCCGCGAAGAACTCCAACGCGATGAACAAGCGAACACAAAACGAACCCTCGCAGCTATCGTCGACAGCGCAACCAAGCTTACCCTTGGACGCTCGCTCAACACCTCGGTCACCGTTGTCTTTGTGCTTGCTGCACTCTATATATTCGGCGCACCCGCGACAGCAACGTTCTCGTTGATTATGCTTATCGGTGTTATCGCAGGTGCGTACTCATCAGTCTTCATTGCAACCTCACTTCTCATTGTGCTTGCACCACGATTTGTGAAGCCTATTGAAGAAGAAATATCTGAAATTGGCGTATGATCATCGGCATCACAGGCTCCTTCGGCGCAGGGAAGGGTGAGGTAGTGGAATACCTCAAGAAAGCGCATGATTTTTCGCACTACTCTGCAAGTGGATTTATCACCGAAGAAATCCTCCGTCGCAGTCTTCCTGTTGACCGCGATAACATGACTGCTGTCGCAAACGACCTCCGTCTGAAGCATGGCCCTAGCTATGTTGTCGATAGTCTCTATGCACGCGCACAGGCAGCAGGTGGCAATGTTGTCATCGAAAGCCTTCGCGCGCCAGCAGAAGTTGCTCGCATTCGTGAGCTCGGCGGTTTCGTTATCGGCGTCGATGCTCCCGCACAGCTTCGCTACGACCGTGCGGTGAAGCGTGGTAGCGAAAAAGACGCCGTTACCTTCGACTATTTCCTCGCACAAGAGAAGCGCGAACAAAACCCCGACGACCCCACCAAACAAAACATATTCGAGGCCCTCAAACTCTCCGACGTCGTTATCCAAAACGACGACACTCTCGAAGTTCTCGCACAAAGAATCGAAAAAATACTGCCCTCTTAATGGCAGTTTTTTTATCTTTCAAACAAGTGAATGAGTAAAAGTCGTGGCGGTAGCAAAGATTTTTATTTGAGAATGAAAGCAGAAAGAAGTACTCAAGGGGCATAAACTCCGCGTCATTAACATGGTTATCCACAGGTATCTTTTTCAAAACTGACGTATACTGTGTGCATGCCACCATTGAGTACATCTCCTGCGGGACAAAATATCTCATTTGGTCCGAAGCGTGTAGAAAAACGTCAGGAACAAACCACGATTGAAAAACTCTCACTCGTGCTTCTTGCTATTGCACTCCTAGCAACCGCTGCCGTGTATGGATATCGGTTTTACCTACAGGGGACACTCACTAGGATTCAGTCAGAAATAGCGGCGGCCGAAACCGTCGTGACAACGCAAGCATACAACGACCTCGTCGCCTTTGACCGCAAAGTACGCGCTGCTCGGTATTTACTCGCGAATCGTCTTGAGCCGTCACGTGTGTTTGGAGCGCTTGAGTCATCGGTCTCGCAGAGTGTCTTTTACCAGTCATTCGAAGCACAGCTCGACGAAGCAGGCTCATTGAACCTTAGCCTTAGTGGTGTATCACCAGAATTCGCACAGATTGTCTTGCAAAATTCGCGATATACTACCGCATCACTCCTTGGACAGGTGACGCTCGCGGGAATTGAAATTCGCGAGGGCGACACGGGGCGCGACACGCTCTTCTCAGTGAGCGCACGTACACCACGTGAGATGCTCTTGAGTTCTGCACCACGTACGCAAGCACGCCTTCCTGTAGCACCTGTAGAGGCTCCCACAACTACAGAGCCATTATCAGAACAAGTCCCTTCGACAAGTTCAGGGCAGGCAACCTCGACAGGTACCCTTGAATAATCACATTATATGTTTGGAAACTATCGTACACTCACCTTCATCGGACTTGTCGTTATTCTCGGCTTTTTCGTGATACGTCCGCAATGGACGACGATACAGACGCTGAAAACAGGCGTTGCAGAATACAGTGAAGTCCTTGCGAACCTCACATCTTACAACGACCAGGTGCAAGCGCTTCTGCGTCGCCGCGATGCACTCACCCCTCTCGAGATGAAACGCCTCGATCAGTTTATCGCCACAGATGGTATCAATACGGCGCAGGTTGTGTACAACCTTGAACAGGCAGTGCTTGCACAGCAGCTCAGTCTTGTAGCACTACATCCTTTTGAAGTACAGCGTGGCGTAGGTACGCCGCTGGCGGGTTCGGTAGGTTCAGCAGACTTTGTTACGCAAGATATTGAACTCACCGTTTCAGGTACCTATACCGCGTTCAAAAAGTTCCTTACCACACTCGAAACGACTCTTGAGCCATATACGGTCACCTACATGAAGTTTAGCAACGAAGACGGTTCGACAATCCTCTCATTCACCATCCGTGTTCGCGTATCAGCAATTACGCTCTAAGTAAAGAAAATTATGTCATCATCATTTAAAAAACTTCTCCCTGTTCTCGCTGTTGTACTTATTTTTGCAGGAGGCTTTCTTATTTCCGAATTTACGGGAGGTATGTTTGGTGACGGTGTGCAGGTAGAGAGCGTCGCGGCGCGTGCACAAGAAGTGCAGACACAACTCAACTTTCTCACGACTGTCTCGGGATTTGAAAACACCGTTCGCGATGCACGTCTTGAAGGGTATACTTCAATTACAAAAACACCAGCAGGAGAATCAGCTGGACGAGAAAATCCATTCATACTACAGTAATACTACGCTATGAGTACGCATACTCTGCGTATGGTTCCTGTAAAGAAATAACATACCTATAACCCATGCAATACGCACCACTTCTCAAAGAGCATGGATACATTACCGACGAGCACATTGCCTACGTGCAGGGACGTATCCAGAACGAAGGCCTTACCGAGGAGGCGGTTTTTCTTGAGATTGGTGTGCCTGCTGATGCGATGCGCGGGCTCTTGGCGCAGTATTATGATTTGCCAACACGAGCAATTGATGCGCAGGTGCGTATTAAAAACGATGTTCTGCAGTACATTGCTGAGGAGTCAGCAAAGCACTATCGCATGGTGCCGCTTGATTTTGTAAACGGTACACTTACCGTCGGTGTTGCAGATCCCGATATGCCAGGTATTCGCGACGCACTCAATTTCATCGCGAGCAATCGCGGTGTCACCTATGTGCTTGAAGTACTCCTTGAGCAGGATCTAGAGCATGCGCTTAAATCCTACGAAAACATCAAAGGTGATGTCGGGGAGGCGCTCGGCGAAATCGATACCGACATTGCTTCGCTCGATGAAGAGGTTGCAAAGGTTGGCGACAATGAAATCGACGCGCTCTCCGAAGATGCGCCCGTCACTAAAATTGTTTCTACCGTTCTTCGGTACGCTATCGACGGACGTGCGTCTGACATTCATATCGAACCCTACGAAACACTGCTTGTGGTTCGTTTCCGTATTGATGGTAATCTAGTGCGCTCGCTTGAGCTTCCGAAGCGTATTCACCCCTCGGTCATTGCTCGTATAAAAATACTTTCACAGCTCCGTCTCGACGAGAAACGTAAACCGCAAGATGGTCGCTTTTCGGTAAAAATCCATAACCGCAAGGTTGACTTTCGTGTCTCGATTCTCCCCACGTCGCATGGCGAAAAAGTCGTGATGCGTATTCTTGACACCATGCAAGGCGCACGCACGTTTGACGACATCGGTATCACACCGCACGTTGCCGCAGTCATTCGCAAAGCGCTCAAAGCGCCGCACGGCATTGTGCTCCTTTCTGGTCCGACAGGTTCGGGTAAAACAACGACGCTCTACGCTATGCTTCAAGAGCTCGACCGTGAAAGAAAAAACATTATTTCGCTTGAAGATCCAGTGGAATACAACATCGAGGGTATTTCACAATCGCAGGTCAGGCCAGAAATCGGCTATACCTTTGCCTCAGGACTTCGTAGTATTTTGCGTCAAGACCCGGACGTTATCATGGTTGGAGAAATCCGCGACCGCGAAACTGCACAGCTCGCGGTGCAAGCAGCACTCACTGGGCACCTTGTTCTCTCGACTATTCACACCAACAGTGCCATCGGTGTCATTACACGACTTATCGACATGGGTGTTGATCCGTATCTTATTGCGCCAACACTTCGCATCGCTATTGCGCAACGCCTTGTGCAACGCATTGTGAAGGAAGGTGCGGAACCTGTTCCGCGCACTGCCGCGCTCAATCTTATGCTCGACAAACAGTTTGCTGATTTGCCACCACAGTACCTTAGTCGTATTCCGTCAGCTGACCACTTTCTCCAAGCACGGCCATCAGCGGTCTCAGCAACAGGGAAGTCGGGGCGTATTGCCATGCTCGAGGCGCTCGAGATAACCGATGACATCCAGAAAATAATCCTTGAAGGAGCCGATGAGCAGCGTATTTATGAATCAGCGCGCGCAAATGGATTCACGACACTCCGCGAAGATGCCATTATCCATGCGCTCAATCACGATGTGTCGTACGATGAAGTCGAAGTTATGACAGGCGAAGAGCTTGCAGCAGCTGTGGAAGAACCACCCGCACCAGAGACGGTAGTTGCTCCACCGTCCGAAGAGGCACCTCCTGTTGTTGCGGAGCAGGTGGCTCCGCCAGTTGCAGTGGCAGTGGTGCCGCAGCCATAGCACAGAATGTGCCATTATGTATTTCCGTAACTTTAACGTATACTAGTAATTATGAAAGATTGGAGCTTGCAGGACATTCGTCCCAACCGCACGCGGAGTCGTGCTGAACCAACACCCGAGCGCACCATGCGTCCGCGTTCTCGCGTTCGTGATGAAGACGAGCCACAGGAAGCGTATCGTCCTGAACGGGTGACCCCACCAGACGAGGTCGTCGAAGAAGATACACGAGAGATGCACGAAATACGTACTCGGAACGCCATGCATCGCGCAGCACCAGAAGAGTCGCGCGAGTACACACCAAGTGTAGGTCGTCCCCTGCGCCAAAAAATGTCGCTTGCACCTTCACCCGTAGGGAAGTATCTCCGCCTCGCCGCCGCCGGCGCAGTTGTAGTGACTGCAATTATTTTGTACATGGTTCATATCACCGCGACGGCAGTCATCACCGTTGTCCCACGAGTACTCGATGCTACAGTCGAAGTCGCGTTAACTGCAGGTGATGGCTCACCACTTACATACGCAATCATTACCAAAGAGCTCGAGGCACGTGCGCCGGTAGTCGCAAACGGCATTACCGACCTCAGTCAATCTGCGTCGGGGAATATCACTATCTACAACGAATATAGCAAAGAGCCATTTGCACTCACAAAAAACACCCGCTTCGAATCCGAAGGTATGATTTTCCGTATACAAGAATCAGCTGTTGTCCCTGGCTACAAAACAGATGATGATGGCTCGGTCGTTCCGGGTAAAGTCACCGCGAAAGTCTTTGCTGATACCGCAGGCGAAGCAGGAAATATTGTGCCAACTCAGTTCACCATTCCAGGGCTTAAGTCTGAAGCTGAGCAGTATGCAAAGCTCTACGCTCGTTCAGACGAAGCGTTCACGGGAGGCTTTGTGGGGAGACGTGCCGTTGTTGATGAAGAAGCACGAAAAGAGGTTCGTGAACGAGTAGACGTAATGCTTGCAGAACGCCTTACCTCATCATTGAGCGAACAGGCAGTTGCCGACCAAGTTATGTACGCTGCGGGTGCTGTTATTACTTATACCGATGAAATCGAAACAGGTACTTCAGAAACAGAGGCAACACTTGTTGTCCGTGGCACCATTAAAGCCCCAATCTTCAGCGCACGAGACCTCGCAAAAGCAGTTCTCCTTGCACAAGGCGAACGCCTCGAAGGGGCATTTGTGATTACCGACCCGAACGCACTTACCTTTGCATACACTGAGGATGTTACAAGCCTTGCACCAAATGCTCCAATTGCATTTACCCTTGCCGGAACCTCACGCTTTGTCGCACAGCTTCCTACCAGTGACATCGCATCTGCACTCGCCGGTATCGACGTCGATGACCTACAGACCATCACCGCACAATACCCTGGTGCCGATCGCATCACCTATCGCATGACCCCCGCATGGCGCAGCTCATTCCCCACAGACCCGAACCGCATTACCATAGAATTCGCCATCCTTGAATAGACCCTTCCAAAATCGGCGAATTTGCATTAGCTTCGGAACTTCCCCTTGTCACCTTACTTAGGTAAGGCTCCTGCGGTAAAGTGCCTCCAGCTAACGCAACTTCATCCAATTTTGAAAGAGTCTCACAGGAAAAATGTAAACAAAAAATCCCTCGGGATTTTTTGTTTGTTTTGGGATTGTGGTGTAGACTATTGGTACGAGTGTCGAGAACATCTAGTCTTATTGATTAAGTATTTTTCTATGACCATTACTCTTGAGGCGGAGCCTCGTGTTGTCAAACGTAGTGTGGTAAAGCACTTGCGCAATGCAGGGCGTGTGCCGGCTATTGTGTACGGAGCGATTGCGACGCCAATTACTATTTCGGTGGACGGACATGAGTTTAAGCGTGTGCTCAAGGAAGCGGGAGAGTCAACCATTGTTGAGCTTTTAGTGAACGGCACAAAGATGCCAACACTTGTGCATGCGCTCTCGCACAGTACGCTCAATCACCACTTTGAACATATTGATTTTCTTGTCGTTGATGTAAAACAAAAAATCGAAGTCGATGTGCCGCTCGTTTTTACCGGCGAAGCACCTGCAGAAAAAGTCGGCGTGATAACCAAGGTGATGCACGACATTCATGTCGAGGCATTACCGGCAGACTTACCGCACGACATCACGGTCGACCTATCATCACTGGTTGATCTCGAATCAACTATTCGCATCAAAGATCTTCTGAAAACTAAGGGCGTAAAATATCTCCACGACCCCGAAGATGTGGTAGTCGCCGTAACTGAACAGGCAAAAGAAGAGGAAGAAGAGGTAGCCCAACAGGTGCAGACGGAGCCAGAACTTGTAAACGGCAAGAAGAATGAAGTCTCTACAGAGGCATAAGAGTCCGTCTAACAAAAATTCCCGAATTATCGGGAATTTTGTATGCGCTCGTAGAACTTTGCGAGGAGTGACGTGGCCTCAGGCGATGCATGCATATCAATGGCAACAGGCGGCTCCGCGAGGTAGGAGGTTTTTGGGCGGGGAGTACCTTCAATGTCGGTTGCTTGTATTTCGGGGTGGAATTGTGTGGTGTAGACATTGGTGCTGTAACGGAGTGCAGAAAAGTTACACGTTGGGCTTGCGGCGAGAAGGGTCGCGCCGTTCGGAAGTGCCCCGACGCTGTCTTTGTGCCAGTACTGTGCATAAAAAACTTCAGGAAGAGTGCCAAAGAGCACGTCGGTTCGTCCGTCTTCGAGGGTGAGTACCGTGTGGGTCCCGAATTTTTGCTGGCGATGATCGTTCGTTACACTGCCGCCGCGAAGCTCAGCAACAAGTTGATGTCCGAAGCAGATACCAAAAAAGTGTTGATCGCGCTTTATGATGTCTTCAACCGTGTTTTGAATAAGCTCAAGAATACGAACGGTTTCAGAACGGCCGAAATCATCCGCATGCCGCCCCCCGTCGATGTCAAAATCCCCTGAGCCACCAAAAATTACTGCATCAAACATGCGTGCTTTTTCGAGGAGTTCTTGAGCATTCGCAACTTCAAAAATCGAACAAAACGTCAGTGCGACATCCTTTGGGCATGCGCGCAAATGCCGTGCTTGTTCAACCTCAATACGAAGTGGTGTTGTTCGAAACTGTACCATCAAAACTGATTTCATTGCGCTATAATACACAACACTCCCACTGTTGCGCAAATAGGGAAGTCATGGTAATGTGCGCGGACGAAATGTGCCAACTTAGAAGCACTGCTCGTATTAAAAATATTATGCAGAACGAAACACAACAGCTCGTTGATCGCCTTTTCAAAACAGGCGGACACTTCGGATTCCAAAAGAGCCGTCGCCACCCATCGGTGGTGCAATATCTCTTTGGTAACAAAGAGGGAACCGATATTATTGATCTCGAAAAGACTGCACAGTCGATTGAGGCTGCAAAGGCAGCACTTGCAAACGTTGCACGTAACGGTGGCGATGTCATCTTCGTTGGTACGAAGGATGAATCACAGACTATCGTTCGTGAAGCGGCTCTCGAAGCTGGTGCGTCGTACGTTGTCAACCGTTGGGTTGGCGGTACGCTCACGAACTTCGCAGAAGCTCGCAAGCGCCTTGCTCGCCTCGCTGATCTCATCACACAAGGTGAGACGGGCGAACTCGATCGTAAATACACCAAGAAGGAACGCGGTGTTATCAACCATGAAATGAAGAAGCTTACGTACAACTTTGGTGGTGTACGCAAGCTCGAACGTCTTCCAAAGATGATTGTCGTTGTTGACGCACGTCACAACACCATCCCGGTTGAAGAAGCCTTGAAGCTCAACATCCCGATCCTCGCTATCGCAGGTACGGACAATGATGTTTCAAAGATTCAGTTCCCAATTGTCATGAACGACTCGCTCGTTGGTGCCGTAAAGGCAGTCCTCGGCGAACTTGCTACTACCTACAAGACAGCACGCGCAGAATACGTTCCGCCGGTCGCTATCGCTCGCGCTCCGCGTGAGGCTGGTGAACGCCGTTCATTCCGCGACCGTGCGCCACGTGGCGGCGATCGTGGTGACCGTCCACGTCGGCCATTCACTGCCCGCAAGGAAGGTGAACATCCTCGCGCACCACGTGCGCAGGGTGGACGTCCACAGGCAGCACGCGCTCCAAAGGCACAAGCGTAAATTCTTTCAAAATGGGCGAACTTATACTGACTCAGTCGCTTACGCCCTCACCGTACTAAGGTACGGCTCAGTTGCGCGCCCCCTCCAGTCAGCATAATTTCATCCCATTTAGAAAGAATTTACCTAGCTTTACGTAGCGAAAGCAGAAAATTAGAAAACGTACGAAGAAGTATGAGTGCAAAAGTATGCTATACTTCTGCGCACGATACTATTCGTACGTTTTCATTTGAAAAAATAACTTAAACTATATATGGAAATTACCATGGACATGCTCAAAGAGCTCCGCGACCTTACGGGCGTTTCAATCATGCAATGCAAGAAGGCGCTTGAAGAAGCAGACGGCGACCTCGAAAAGGCGCGTATTCTCATGCTTAAGAAGTCAGGCGAGCTTGCTGCAAAGAAATCAGACCGTGAACTTGCTGCTGGCGCAATCGGCGCATACGTGCACAACAACGAAATCGCGGCGGTTGTCGTACTTTCTTGTGAGACCGACTTCGTATCAAAGAATGAAGAATACGTCCAGCTCGCGAAGGACATCGCAATGCATGTTGCGGCAATGTTCCCACAGTACATTACTCGTGAAGACGTGCCTGAAGACGCTGTCGAAAAGGCACGTGGTGTATTCCTTGAAGAAGTGAAGGACAAGCCAGAAGCAATGCAGGAAAAAATCCTCGAAGGAAAGCTCGCGAGCTACTGGAAGGACCGCGTGCTCATGGAGCAGGCATTTATCAAGGATGAAACCAAGACCATCGCTGATCTCATCACGTCAGCAACACAGAAATTCGGTGAACGCATTGTAATCACTGAAATGAAGCGTTTCTCTGCTAAATAATCTGTATGCTGTGGTTTAGTAGTAGTGTGCTTTCCGTCGGGCTCTTGATTGCGCTCTTCCATGTCGAACGTACGCGTGGCGAACGGTTTTTGCCGAATGCCCGCGCGCACCTTGATACGCTTGCACGTAAGATAGCGCATGCCCACGCACGCGCGTCTCATGCATTCGAAAGTGACACCTTCCGCCAAACCGTGCATTACTTTGTGCATATGGCACTCACTGCCTGCCGCACAGCATTCGCATGGGTGAGTGAGAAATTCGATGCACTCATTCGCATCAACCGTTCTGTTGCGCACCGTGCAGCTACCGAAGGGAAGTCCGCATCACACCTCCATGAGATGATGAAGCACAAAGCAGCTACTGCCCTCACCGAAACACAGAAAAAACAAAGAAAAGCCCACGCCATCGGCATGCGGTCATGAAAAGAAAATCACGAGTAGAAATACTCGTGATTTTTTTATTCGAACACAGGGAGTGTTGTATTGTGAATCCTTGTTAAAACTCTTTCAAAAACAAGCCCGCAGACCATTGAAACACCAGCAGAATACTCCGCTTTGTTTGACAGTAGGGGAGGGGTGTCGTGTGAAGAAGATGTTGTCTGTCAGGTGCTTGACTTTTTCTCTGACCTGAATATAATGACGCGCACCTGAGGAGGACATGAGGGAACAGGAGTTCCCGATTGAAGCCTCCCCTGTCGATGTTTGACAATTACATATCTCAACAGTTCTCACTTCTGATGATTGGAATACTTCTTAACTGAATCTCCATGAAGAAGTGAGAATTAGGTAGGTGCGCTGCTTAAAGATTTTAGTTCGATTGAACGGGTCTTTTCGTCGGCAGCGCACCAGAATAAAATCGAGCAAAATTAAAATAATTTGATGCTACAAAAAGTAGCATCAAGGCATGAGTGCGAATGAGCGAGGACATGGTGAGTAACCATGTCGCGCAAGAATTCGCATCACTCAAAAAAATATATACAGCGGTGTATACTATTCCTTGCAGGAATAGAAGGGTGTATGGTGGATGCCTTGGCTTCAAAGAGCGATGAAGGACGTGTAATGGCTGCGATAAGCCTCGGGGAGACGCCAATGAGTCTGCGATCCGGGGATTTCCGAATGAGGAAACTCTACGTGTTACGCACGTAACCTATGTATGTAGGAGCAAACCTTCTGAATTGAAACATCTTAGTAAGAAGAGGAAAAGAAAGCAATAAACGGAAGTTTCTTTCTGTGTGGTAATACGCTTCGGCGTAAAACCATTACACACGGGAAGAAGCTTCTTGCGATACCCTAAGTAGCGGCGAGCGAAAAGGGCAGAGCCCAAACCATACATATTTATATGTACGGGGTTGTAGGGCGAGGTCTGCATTTAGTTGCGGAGAGTCAAAAATGTGTATTATAGAAGAATCATCTGGAAAGATGAACCCTAGCAGGTAA